>NZ_JRGL01000099.1 GCF_000764655.1 Aeromonas aquatica | reverse complement strand
TGATGATGAAAGAGAAGGCCCGATTGGAACACGCCTCAGAAGGAGGTGCCGATCAGGGATACTGGGTGCTGATGTAGGCAGGAGGCCGTCTCATGGGATCATGGGATCATGGGATCATGGGATCATGGGATCATGGGATCATGGGATCATGGGATCATGGGATCATGGGATCATGGGATCATGGGATCATGGGATCATGGCCGCTTATAACCAGCGTCTTGGATAAGATGAAGAGCTGTTATACCAACAGCGTGCCAGACACGGCAGATACAAAAAAGCCCAAGCGATGAATCGCTTGGGCTTTTTCTCAAGATGGCGGAGGAGGTGGGATTTGAACCCACGGATGGTCGCCCATCGCCGGTTTTCAAGACCGGTGCATTCAGCCGCTCTGCCACCCCTCCGAACGGCGTGCATACTACGTCAAGCCCTTGTTCATATGCAATACATATTTGTTCTGGAACAATGGGCTACAACTGGTTGGAGAGCCGCTTGAAATCAGCACTCGTCATCCTTACATTCAGTGCATACAATGCGTTAACGAAGCGGAATGTGCCGCCTCAACCCGGAAATCAAGAGGACATCAAGATGGATACCCGTTCTATCTACACTGGCACCCAGAGTGCCGCGCGTGACACCAACAAGGTGCTGCGCAATACCTACATGCTGCTTTCCCTCACTCTTGGCTTCTCTGCCGTGGTGGCCGGGGTTGCCACCGTGATGAACATGCCGCCCCTGCACTGGGCCGTGTTCCTGATCGGCGTATACGGGTTGATGTTCCTGACCCAGAAGAACCGCGACAACGGCATGGGGCTGGTGTTCACCTTCGCCCTGACCGGTCTGCTTGGCTACAGCCTGGGCCCCATCATCAACATGTACATGAACAATGGTGGTGGCGAGATCGTGATGACCGCCCTGGGCGGTACCGCGCTGACCTTCTTCGGGCTGTCGGCCTATGCCCTGACCACCAAGCGTGACCTCTCCTTCATCGGCGGCATGCTGTTCGTCGGTTTCTGGGTACTGCTGGTGGCCATGGTCGCCAACATCTTCCTGCAGATGAGCGCCCTGAGCCTGGCCCTGTCCGCCATGTTCATGCTGTTCTCCTCCGGCGCCATCCTGCTGACCACCCAGCAGATCATCCGCGGCGGCGAGACCAACTACATCTCCGCCACCGTGACCCTGTATGTCTCCATATACAACATCTTCCTGAGCCTGCTCAGCCTGCTCGGTGGCAACCGCAACTAAGCACAACCCGTACAGAAAACCCCGCTTCGGCGGGGTTTTTATTGGCCGCCACCCCTGCTAGGGTGGAGGCGAGTCGGTGCGAAAGCCTGCATGAACAACGCGGCCCTGATTTGGATCAGGGCTCTTTCGTGGCCGACGGACTATCCTCTCGCTTTCGATTCGCTCAAGGGTTGCATCTCTCCCATGCCCATGGTTTTTGTCAGTCTGCTGCACCGTTCACTGATTACTCACTCTACTTATGGCCCTGCACTCAAGGACGGTGTCTCCCATGCCCATTGATCTCGCGGGCCTGCTGCGCCGTCTCCTTAGCGACAGCCATATCTACTTTGCCCTCAAGGTGTTGCTGGCCATAGTGGGGCTGCTCGCCTTCGCCCTGGTAAGCGGCGACATCTCGCTGACCGTGTTGCTCTCCCTCGGGGTAGTCGCGGGCGCCATTGCCGAGACAGACGACAGCCTCTGGGGCCGGGTCAAGAACCTCGCCATGACGCTGGTGTGCTTCCTGTTTGCCTCCCTCTGCGTGCAGTACCTCTTCCCCACCCCCTGGTTGTTCGCACTTGGGCTTGCGGGCTCGACCTTCATCTTCGTGATGGTGGGGGCGCTCGGCCAGCGTTACGCCACCATCAGCTTCGGCGCTCTGCTCATCGCCATCTATACGATGCTGGGGGCCGCCAAGGCGCCGGATCTCTTCTACCAGCCGCTGGCCCTCGGCGCCGGCGCCCTCTGGTACGGGCTGGTGTCGCTGCTCTGGCTCTGGCTCTTGCCCTACAAGACGCTGCACGAGCAGCTCGCACAGAGCTACTTCGCCCTCGGCCGCTACCTGCTGGAAAAATCCCGTTTCTTCCCGGCCGACGAACACGGCTCCCAGGCTATTCGCCACAACCTGGCCCAGCTCAACATCAACCTGGTAAACGCCCTCAATCTGACCAAGACGGCGCTCAACGCCCGCCTCAGCACCCGCCATCAGGCGGCGCCCGAGCTCGCCAGCCTGCTGCGCCTCTATTTGCTGGCGCTGGAAATTCAGGAGCGCGCCACCTCCAGCCACTACCCCTACAGCAAGCTGGAGGCCGAGCTCAAGCAAGGCATCGTCCTCGACGGCTTCCAGGAGGTGTTTCTGCAACTCTCCGAGGCGTGTCAGCAGCTGGGCTACGCCATCCTGGTGCACAAGCCCTACGTCCATCACAAGCGCATCCACTGGACCCTGGAGGCCCTCGGCGATCAGTTGGAGTTCACCCATCTCAAGCAGCACTATCCCAAGACGCTGCTGACGCCGATGAAGTTCCTGCGCCGCAACCTCGCCAACATCAACCAGCTGCTGGCAAGCGCCGAGGAGTTGCAAAACCCGGCCCTGCCCCCCCAAAGCCTGCCCATCCTGGCGAGACCTGCGCCCCTGCCGCTGCTGACCCTGTTCAAGCAGCACCTGACCCCGAACTCCATGGTGTTTCGCCACGCCCTGCGCCTCACCCTGGGGCTGGTGGTCGGCTATGGCATACTGCAGGCGTTCCATCTGGACAAGGGCTACTGGATCCTGCTGACCGTCTTGTTCGTCTGTCAGCCCAGCTACAGCGCCACCCGGCGCCGGCTGGTGCAACGGATGCTCGGCACCTTCGCCGGCATCCTGATCGGCGTGCCCGTGCTCTGGCTGTTCCCCGAGTTGCATCTGCAGCTGGGGATCATGGGACTCGCCGCCTTCCTGTTCTTCACCCAGGTGCGCAGCAACTACAGCGCCGCCGTCTGCTTCATCACCCTCTATGTGCTGATGGCGTTCAACCTGCTGGACGGCATCGGCTTCGCCATCCTGGGCCCGCGCCTGCTCGACACCTTCCTCGGCTGCCTGCTCTCCTACGCCCTGGTGGCCTGGCTGTGGCCGGACTGGCAATACAAGCGGCTGCCCAGCCTCATCGCCAATTCGCTGTCGGCCAACGCCCGTTATCTCTCTGCGGTGCTCGCCAGCCTGCATCGCCAGCGTGACGAGTCCCTCGACTACCGGGTCGCCCGCAAGTGTGCCCATCTGGCCGACAGCGAGCTGGCCATGGCCTGGCAGAGCATGCTGGTGGAGCCGAGCAAGCGCCGCCGCTTCCTCGAACTCTGTTTTACCCTCACCTGGCGCAACCACGCCCTGCTCTCCTACATCTCGGCGCTGGGGGCCCATCGCGACAAGCTCGAGCCTATCCCCGAGCTCGACGAGATCAGCCGCCACATCAGCCATACCCTGGAGAGCGCCGCCGGCCACATGGCGGGGGAAATGCCGGCGCAGCTCGAGGGCCAGTGCCCGCTCATCGCCCCGGACAGCAGCGAGGAGCAGCTGATGCTGACCCAGCAGCTCAACCTCATCAGCCAGCTGGCGGACGAGCTGCTGGAACTCGCCAACGAGAGCCGGTTGCTCACGAGAGATCAAGACGCTACCATGCCCGCCCAATCCCGATAGCCTTATTTGCGAGGAGCCCCCTATGTCTGAGCCGCAGTCTGAACATCATCAGCTGGCATTCAATGGCCACACCATCGAGACCGATGCCAAGGGTTATCTGCGTCACATCGAAGACTGGAGCGAGGCGCTGGCACTGGTGCTGGCCGAGCGGGAAGGCATAGTGCTGGAGGAGCCGCACTGGGAAGTGGTGCGCTTCGTGCGGGCGTTTTATCTGGAGTTCAACACCTCCCCCGCCATCCGCGCCCTGGTCAAGGCAATGGAGAAGCAGTACGGCCCCGAGAAGGGCAACAGCCGCTATCTCTACAAACTGTTCCCGGAAGGACCCGCCAAGCAGGCCACCAAGATAGCCGGCCTGCCCAAACCGGTGAAATGCATCTAAAAACCAGCCAGGTCTCTCGCCGAGAGACCCTGAACGGGTACCAAAAAAATACCGCGCCCATCTGTGAAATGAGGCGCGGTATTTTTTTGTTCGGCGTTCGTCAAACCCGCATCAGGGGTTGTATGCCACCACAGAGCCACCAAGCCCGGTCATCTGGCTTATTTTGCTCTGCATGCCCTGCAGCTTGGCCTTGGACACATCCGGCCCGACGAAGACCCGGGTTATCTGGCCTTGCACCGGTGTTCGGGGTGAGGTCTGAGCCGAGTAGCCCGCCGCCCGCAGTTTGCTCACCAGGGCATTGACACTGTCTGCGTTCTTGAAGGCGCCGAGCTGCAAGATCCAGCTGCCCTGAGCAGGGGCCGCCGCGGCAGGTGCCGGAGTAGCCGGGGTCGTCATCTTGCTCGCGATGAGATCGTCCATGGACTTGATCTGACCCACCTGCGGCTTGGTTTCCACCGGTTTCTTCACCTCGACCGGTTTGGGGGGAACCGGTTTTGGCTTGGGCTGCTCCACCGGTTTCTTGGCAACCACCTCGGGCTTGGGCTGAGGCTGGGCAACCGGCTGGGTCACGGGCTGCTGTGCCTGGGCGGCTGACGGCTGATTGGCGGCCAGGGTCACGGCACCGCCGATCTCCTCGACCTGCCACTGCTCGGCCGCCGCCGCCTGTTGCTGGCTGGCGACGTGGTCCGCCGGCAGGGTGCTGGCGGCCGAGACCTGCAACGCGGGCTTGGCCGGCTCAAGCTCGGGACGCAACGGGATGTTGGCAAAGGCCTCGTCCTTTTGCTCCAGCTTGTTGCCGTCCATCAGATCCGGCAGAAAAATGACAACCAGGGCGACCAGAATAACGGTCCCCACCAATCTGTTTTGAAACTTCGAAGCCAAGTTAATTTCCACCCATGTTACTTAGAACCTACTGCTATTTTGCGGACACCAAACTCAGGCATTCACCGCCAGCACGTCGGCGACAGTGTAAAACGAGCCGAAGACAATGACCATATCATCAGGACTCGAAACGGCCAGCGCAGCCCGATAAGCCTCAGTCACCGACTCAAACAGCACGGCCGGCCCCTGCTCGCCCGGCGTTGCAACCAGGAGTGCGGCAGCCAGCTGAGAGGAAGTGGCGGCGCGCGGACCCTGCAGGCTCGCGAGATGCCAATCGTGGATAAGATCGCCCAGCTCAGCAAGGGAACCCGCCATGTCCTTGTCTTTGAGCATGCCGACCACGGCACGCCGTTTCCCCTTGCAAGGGATCAGGCGCAACTGGCTCGCCAGATAGGCCGCAGAATGCGGATTGTGGGCCACATCGACGATCACCAGAGGCGCGCTTTGCAGCCGCTGCATCCGCCCGGCCAGCCGAGCCTCCGCCAGCCCCTGCCGGATGGCAGTCTCCGGCAGCGGCAGTCCCAGGGACTCCAGCGCCGCCAGCACGGTCACCGCGTTCATCAGCGGCAGCGCGGGCTTGGGCAAGCCCTGCCAGTGGTGCAGGCCGTGGTAATCCCAGCCCTCGTCGCGCTCATCGGCAAAAAAGTCCACCCCGACCTGGCGCAAGCAAGCCCCCAGACGCAGGGCTTCGCTCGCGATGGTCTCAGGTGGGTTTGGCTCGCCGCTGATGGCGGGTTTACCCGCACGATAGACACCGGCCTTCTCCACCGCCACCGCCTCGCGGGTATCCCCGAGCCAGTCACAGTGATCCAGCGCGATGGAGGTGATCATGGCGACATCGGATTCCACCACGTTGGTGGCATCGAGCCGACCGCCCAACCCCACCTCCAGCAGCAGCACGTCCGGCGCGGCGCGCCCGAACAGCCACAAGCCCGCCAGGGTCGCAAACTCGAAGAAGGTGAGCGCTATCTCGGCGCGGGCCGCTTCCACCGCGGCGAAGGCGTCGCAGTGATCTTGCTCTGAGAGCTCCTCACCATCGATCCGCACCCGCTCGGTGAAGCGCAGCAGGTGCGGCGAGGAGTAGACCCCCACCCGGTACCCGGCGACCATCAGTATGCTGGCCGCCATGGCGCAGGAGGAGCCCTTGCCATTGGTGCCCGCCACCGTGATCACCTTGAAGGGCAGCTCGGTGAGGCCCATGCGGCGGGCGACGGCGCCGACCCTGTCCAACCCCATGTCGATGTTGACCGGGTGGATCTGCTCCAAATAAGAAAGCCAGTCGACCAGCGACCGGCTTTGGGAAGATTGCATCTGTGAACTCATCTTACTCTTCGATGACTTGGGTGTTCATCAGCTTGGCCAACAGGCTGGCCAGGCGGTTGCGCATCTCGCGGCGGTCGATGATGAGATCGATGGCGCCTTTCTCCAGCAGGAACTCGGAACGCTGGAAGCCTTCCGGCAGCTTCTCGCGCACCGTCTGCTCGATGACCCGCGGGCCGGCGAAGCCGATCAGCGCCTTGGGCTCGCCCACGTTGATGTCACCCAGCATGGCCAGGCTCGCGGAGACGCCACCCATGGTGGGGTCGGTCAGTACAGAGATGAAGGGCAGACCCGCCTTGGTGAGCCGGTCCAGCGCCGCACTGGTCTTGGCCATCTGCATCAGGGAGAACAGCGCTTCTTGCATCCGCGCCCCACCGGAGGTGGAGAAGCAGACCAGGCCGCGACCTTCCTTGATGCACTCCTCGACGGCGCGCACGAAGCGGGCACCGACCACGGAGGACATGGAGCCACCGATGAAGGAGAACTCGAATGAACAGGCGACGACCGGCACCCCCTTGAGGGTCCCCTTCATCACCACCAGCGCATCTTTTTCTCCCGTCTCTTTCTGAGCGGCAGACAAACGATCCTTGTAGCGCTTGGAATCCTTGAATTTCAAGATGTCCTGCGGCTCCAGCTCGGCCGCGACTTCGCTGCGGCCTTGCTCGTCGAGGAAGCTCTCGAGGCGGGCGCGGGCGCGGATCCGCATATGATGATCACACTTGGGGCACACTTCGAGATTGCGCTCCAGTTCTGCCCGGTAGAGCACCTGTTCGCAAGCGGTACACTTGGTCCACACCCCTTCCGGAATGTTGTGACGACGCGGTGTAGTGATCTTGCTCTTGGGAAGGATCTTCTCAAGCCAGCTCATGGAATTCCTTAATGCTTTTGTGCCTGACAAAACGCATCGGGCCTTGGTAGTTCAATGACTTACGGCGCGATGGCAATAAATGACGGATCATTAAACCACAAATTTTCGGGGCCAGTTACTAAAAACTGGTCGTACCCGGTGCCGAGTCCGGCAGCCAGAGCGGGCCGAGTGGCAACTGCGGCAGGGCGAACTCCGCCGGGTAATCCACGTCCACCAGATAGAGGCCCCCCGCCTTGGCGGTCGGCCCGGCCAGATTGCGATCCTTTGCCGCCAGCACCTCGGCAATCCACTCCACCGGTTTGAGGCCCTGCCCCACCAGCAACAGGGAGCCGGTGATGTTGCGCACCATGTGGTGCAAGAAGGCGTTGGCCTTGATGTCGAGCACGATGTAGGGGCCGGAGCGGCTGACGCACAGGTGGGTCACGTTGCGCCAGGGGGTGTTGGACTGGCAGGCGATGGCCCTGAAGGTGCTGAAGTCGTGCTCCCCGAGCAGACTCTGGCCCGCCTGGTGCATCAGCGTCGCGTCTATGGTCTCGTGGTAGTGGCTGACGCCGCTGCCGAGGATGGCCGGGCGATAGTTGTGGTTGTAGATGACGTAGCGGTAGCGACGGGCGGTGGCGCTGAAGCGGGCGTGGAAGCTCTCGTCCACCTCCTTCACCCAGCGCACGGCGATGTCCGGCGGCAGGTTGGAGTTGAGCCCCAGGGTCCAGGCCCCCTCGGCGCGGTTGGCGTGGGTATCGAAATGGATCACCTGGCCGGTGGCGTGTACCCCGGCATCGGTGCGACCGGCGCACTGGATGGACACAGGGTGGTTGGCGATGCGGCTGAGGGCAGTCTCCAGCTCGGCCTGTACGCTGATCACTTCTCGCTGACGCTGCCAGCCGAAATACCGGCTGCCGTCATATTCAATACCTAGGGCAATTCGCATGGATGACACTTGTCTTATGGGAAACGGTGAAAGAAACGGGGCGGATTATACGCGCTTGAGTCAAAAAGTCCCAAACCTGCCGGATCCTGGCGACCCGGCACAGGCCCCATAACAAAGAGGGCAGCCCACGGGCTGCCCTCTTCATCGTCACAAGCGCCTTAACCCAGGCGTTTGAGCAGCCTCTCGGCTTCGGTGCGCTGGTGCTCGCTGCCCTGGGCCGCGGCCTCTTGCAGCAGCTCGCGGGCGCTCTCCTTGTCGTCGATCTCGAGGTAGGCGCGGGCCAGATCCAGCTTGGCTCCCACCCCGCCATCGTCCGCATCCACATCGAAACCTGTGGACTGGGGCAACACCTCGGGAAAACCATCCAGCCCTACGTCCAGGGAGAAGCCCTGATAAGGCTCCTGCTCCGAATTGCTGGCGTTGGCCTCGGCCAGGAGCTTGTCGATCTCCACGTAGTCGTTCGCCTGAACCTGCTCGCGGGGCTTCACCTTGCCCGGATGAGAGTCCACCTCGGTGAAGGCATCCTCGAAATCGGCGAGGGCCAGCTCGTTGGGATCCCAGGCCGACGGTTGGGCAGCGCCCTTGGCCTGCGTCGGTTCGAGTCCGAGCTCGGCCAGCATGTCGTCCACATCGCTCTTGCCGTAATCGGCCGCTTCACTCTTCGCCGTCGGCGCCTTGTCGGCGGGCTCGTCGAAGGCTGAGCCAAAATCGCTCAGATCGAAATTGGCGAGCTCCTCGTCACGGCGGCGAGCGGTGGCCGTCGACAGCTGATCCTGGGCCAGATCGGTATCCAACTCCGCATCCAGCTCGGCAAACAGGGCGGCTTGCAGCTCCTCCTCGCTCATCAGGTCATCGGCCGGATCATGCCTGGGCTTGGAGGTATCGAAGGCGCCCTCGTGGGCCAGGTCGAGCTCGGGCACCAGATCCGGATCCCGGTTGGCCGTGGCCACCGCCGGCTCGATGTCGAAGGCGGACAGCGCCAGATCCCCATCGTCGCTGAAGATGACATCGTGGGATTCTGTGAATGCCGCGGGGTCATCCGGCACATTGAGATCCGGCTTGGGGTGCATGGGTTCATCGTCGGCGATGCCGACCGTCATCAGCTGATCGAACTCGCTGCTCTCCTCCCCCATCACCATAGCGGTGGATTCGGACAGGCTCTTCTCCTGCTCTTCCAGCTCACGGCGGGCACGGGCCCGCAACCAGAGTGTCACCAGCGCCAGCACCAGCAGCACGGGCAACAGGATGATCATGGCGAGGTTGAGCGGTGAGGCAAGCAGCTCCATCAGCCAGTTCTGCTTGTGTACCGGGGCCACCACCGGCGGTACCGGCTTGGCCTTGAGCTCGGCCACCTCTTTCTCGAGTGCAGTCTGATCCAGCAACTGGGCCTTGAGGGTCTCCACCTCTTCGGTCAGGGATTGCAACCGCAGCTTGAGCCTGTGGTTCATCTCGGTGACCTGACCGAGCTGGGCATTGGCATCTTCCAGCGCCAGCGCCATCTCGGTGGAGGGCTTGCCGACCGGGGCCGCGACATCCGCAGGCAGAGGGGCTGGCACGCTGGCCACGGCCGCGCTGGTTGCCACCGCCGCGCTCGGGGCTGGCTCGGCAACCTTGACCTGCGCCGTCACTTCGCTCGCCGCGGGCGGCGTGCCGACCTTGGCCGTGGCCACGGGGATAGGCGCAGCCTTGGGCGCCGTGGCGGCAGAGGCCTTGGTGGGCGCGGCGGCGACCTGAGTCTCGACCGGCTTGGCGGGCTGGGCATGTTTGTTGGCCAGGTATTTGGGGCTCAGCCCCTTCCAGCTGGCGTTGTCGCTGTTGAAGCGCTGGCGAGCCTGGGCATCGGTGATGCGGCTGGCCTCGGCGGCGCTTGGCAGCAGAATATGGGATCCCACCAGGATGTGGTTGATGTTGCCATCGGCAAAGCTGCGGGGATTCTTGTCGTAGATCGCCACCATGGTCTGGTAGACGCTAACCCTATTAGAGGGTCTGTGCTTGCTCGCCAGGCTCCAGAGGGTGTCGGTAGGACGGACGGGGCCATAACTGCCCGCCTGGGCGGGGGCGACCTGACGCACTATGGGCTGCGCCTTGGGCAAGGCGACGGGAGCCACGGGCTGGGCCTGAGGCTGTGGTTGCACAGCGGGTGGCGGTGAGCCATCCGGCCCCTTGAGCTCGACAAAGAAAGGCTCGCGCCCCGCCTCGTCGGCCTGAACCGTGCCCAGAAGACCCAATGCGAGTAGCGTTGCCAGCGTTATGCGGGAATGTCCCATGTTCGTTCCTTCGTATGATGGCCCTATCACATTGAAAAATCTGGATAGTTACCCCAAAACAATCGGCTCAATATAAATCAGGCGCCAGTCTCAAGCCAGCGATCCGACATATTTAGCGTTCAACTCGTGCCCGGCGCACGCCCAATGCGGGCCTGCGTACCGGACAGAGTGTAGAAAAAAACTTAATCGACTGATCTCACGCAACATTCCCAACACCGGAGACTGCGTGTCTGGTCACATCTGGAAACGCGGATCCGAGGCGGGGCTCCTTCCCCGCCACCGGGCAACCCCCTGGCTTAGAGGTAGTCACGCACCAGCAGCTCGGCGATCTGCACGCTGTTGGTTGCCGCGCCCTTACGAACGTTATCGGCCACGATCCACATATTGATACCGCTCGGGTGAGAAATATCCTGGCGCACCCGGCCGACCAGCACCTCGTCCTTGCCGGTGGCGTCGCGCACCGGAGTCGGGTAGTCGGCGTCGTCATCGAACAGGGTGACGCCCGGGGCGTTGCGCAGCAGCTCCTTGACCTGATCCGCGTCCAGCGGCTGATGCAGCTCGACGTGCACCGCCTCGGCGTGACCGTAGAACACCGGCACCCGCACGCAGGTCGGGTTCACGGCGATGTTGGCATCCCCCAGGATCTTCTGGGTTTCCCACACCATCTTCATCTCTTCCCGGGTGTAACCGTTGTCGGTGAAGGCGTCGATCTGCGGGATCAGGTTGAAGGCGATCTGCTGCGGGTAGAGGGTCGGCTCCACCGGACGGCCATTGAGCAGGTGTGCGGTCTGGCCAGCCAGCTCGCTCACCCCTTCCTTGCCGGAGCCCGAGACGGACTGATAGGTCGCCACGTTGATGCGGGCGATGCCCACCTCGTCGTGCAGGGGCTTGAGCGCCACCAGCATCTGGATGGTGGAGCAGTTCGGGTTGGCGATGATGTTGCGGTTGCGGAAATCCGCCAGCGCGTCCGGGTTCACTTCCGGGATCACCAGGGGGATGTCTTCGTCGTAACGGAAGCAGGAGGTGTTGTCGATGACGATGCAGCCCTGCTCGGCGGCGATCGGTGCCCACTTCGCAGAGATCTCGGCCCCGGCGGAGAAGAGCGCGATCTGCACCTGGCTCCAGTCAAACTCCTCCACGTCCAGGATCTCGCGGTTCTTGCCACCAAAGCGCACCGTATCACCGGCGCTGCGGCTGGAGGCCAGCGGATAGAGGGTGGCGACCGGGAAGGCACGCTCCTCCAGGATCTCGATCATGGCCTGACCCACGGCGCCGCTCGCGCCCAATACCGCTACGTTGAATTGCTGACTCACTGATGTTCTCTCCTGTGATGATGACGGTGACGGCTGGCGCCACCGCTGGCAGGCAGACCTGCCTGATATGAGGGCTGGGGAGTCGACCTGGGCCGACTCGGGCCGGGCGACATCGCCCTGGCCGATATGGGATCCGGGCTAGCCTGGCCGGACCATGAAACCGAGCCGGGCCAGCGTCTCGCCGGCGAAGGGGCCACACACCTGCAAGGAGGATAGCTCCCGTCGCTCCGGGTAATGTTTGCGCTGCTCATCGAAGCTGCCTGGCTGCTCAATCCGGTTGCGAAAACGGGCGTCGTCCCGGCGCACGTCATAAATAAGGTGGACGAGCTGCTTGATGAGCGCCTGATCGCTGGCCTGACCCGGCGTCAGCTCACGCACCTCGGGGGCAGGCAGCAGGGCTTGCAGATCCTGGCGCGGCGTGCGCCCAAGCTGCTGGCAGAGCGCCTGATACAGCATCCAGGTGCCGCGCGCCTTGCCTTCCAGGCTGTAACCCGCGATGTGCGGGGTCGCTATCTCGGTATGGGGCACCAGGGCACGCAGGGGCTCTGGTTCTCCTTCCCAGACGTCCATCACCAGTCGCAACGGTGCATCGCTCTGCTGGCGGGCGAGCAGGGCCTGGTTGTCCCACACCTCGCCCCGGGAGGCGTTGATGAGGAACTGCCCCGCTGGCCTTGCCGCAATCTCGCTCTCCCCCAATAAATGGAAGGTCGCGTCCAAACCGGTGCGGGTCAGCGGCACGTGGAAGCTGACGAAATCGGCCTCGAGCGCCGTCTGGTAATCCACAAAGCCCGCGGCCCCTTCAGCCCTGGCACGGGGAGGATCGCAGCGCAGCACTCGCATGCCGAGCGCCTCGGCCTTGCCCGCCACGCACTCGCCGGTGTTGCCCGCACCGATGACGGCGAGGCTCATCTCGCTCAAGACCAGCTCATGGCGCTCCGCCAGCACCAGCAGGGCGGACAGCACATAGTCACCGACCGAAACTTTGTTGCAACCGGGGGCGCTGAAGAAGGGGATGCCCCGCGTGGCCAACAGCGACTTGTCGATGTGATCCGTGCCTATGGTGGCGGTGCCGACGAAACCGAGCCGTGGGCTGCTCGCGAGGAGCGCGGCATCGACCCGGGTCACCGAGCGCACCAGCAGCACATCGGCGTCCTGCAGATCCGCCGCCGAGATCTGCCGTCCGGGCAGGGAGACCACCTCGCCGAACTCGGCAAACAGCTCCCGGGCATGGGGCATATTTTCATCAACGACGATTTTCATCAGTTTCTCTTATGAGCTTGAGGGTCACAACCGGCCACAGGGGCGCCATTCTAGCGCAAAGCGCCTCGAGTTTCAGATGCTTATTCTCGACTCGCCAGGGCCATGGCCCGTGCTCGGTGCCCCCCGCTGCCACCTGGTCCATGGCGTTTCACCTCGGAGAGGCGGCCCGCGTGCACCGCACCGGCGGGATCCGCCGCGAACGGGGATTTGTAACCGCATGTTGTTGTCCCTGCCCCGCGACTTGACCCGGGGATCCTGGCTGGCACAATGGCGCCTCTTTTTTAGCGGCCGCTGGCCGCCCCGTTAAGAGCCTCGTCATGACAACGCCACCCTCTTCGCTGCCGCGCCGTCAGGTGCTGGCTTTCAGCGCCGCCCTGATCCTGCCGCTGGTGCTGCTGGCCTGCCTGCCCTGGCAGCCCTTCATGAGCCATGCCCTGCAATCGCCCTGGCTCTGGTGGCCCTATGCCCTCACCCGCATGGTGGACCTGCCCGGCCTCGCCGTCACCCTCGCCGCCCTGCTGCTGCTGACCCGACACAAGCTGACGCTGGAGAGATCCGCCCTGCTGGCCCTGGGGGCGGCGCTGTTTGCCGTGCTGGCGGGGGATTGGGTGATCAAGAGCCTCATCAAGCAGCTGACCGAGGAACCCCGCCCCTATCTGCTCTGGCTGGAGGGTCAGAACCTCATCCCCGCCATCCGCCAGTTCTACGCCGCCAGCGCCGAGCTGCGCAGCGAGCAGGTCCACGCGGCGAGCCAGTTGCTGGCGCTGCCCCAGTGGCTCGGCAACCACTGGCAGGGGGAGGTGAACTACGCCTTCCCCTCCGGCCATAGCATCGCCGCCATGAGCCTCGCCCAGTTCTTCGGCCTGATCTGGCTGGCCCGCGCCCCGCGCGGGGTCTGGTTGCTGCCGCTCTGGGCCGTCGGCATCGCCCTGTCACGCACCCTGATCGGCATGCACTGGCCGCTGGATGTGCTGACGAGCGCCCTGCTCGGCAGCCTGACCGCCCTGCTGGCCGCCCGCTGGTGGCTGCACCGTTACTGACCCAGTACCTATGCGGTAAGGACACAAGGCACACTCTGTTTAACAGGCAGCCTGACCCATCTGCTTCTGGCCGCCCGCCGGTGGCTGCACCGTTACTGACTCGTCGGCAAGATACGCAACGCATCAATGACAACGGGCACCCTGGGGTGCCCGTTATTCTATCCGTCGTGCGGGCTATCAGCCCTTGCTCTGCCAGCCCTGGGGGTACTTGTAACCCTGGAAACGCTTGGCGGCGTAGGCCTTGAACTCGGGGGAGTTATAGGCGGCTATCAGATCCTTGGCGAACGGCTTGGCCGCGTCATCGCTCTTCACCACCACCCAGTTGATGAAGTCGTAGCTGCGCTCGAGGAAGAGCCCCTCACTGAACGGGATGCCGCTCGAGGCGGCGAAGTTGCCGTTGATGACGGAGAAGTCCACGTCTTCACGGGAGCGGGGCAGTTGCGCCGCCTCCAGCAGCACCAGCTTGATGTCGTGGGGATTGCTCACCACATCGAACTCGCTCGCCTTGAGGGGGTTGATCCCCTCTTTCAGGGTGAGCCAGCCGAGATCTTGCAGCATCAGCAGGGCCCGCGCCTGGTTGGTAGGGTCGTTGGGGATGGCGACAGTGCTGCCTTCTTTGAGCGCCTTCAGCTCACCCAGCTTGCCCGCATAGAGCCCCATGGGACCGGTCGGCACCTGGGTGATGGGGGCCAGGGAGAGGCCCCTGTCTTTGGCGAAGCTCTCCAGATAAGGCTTGTGCTGGAAGCAGTTCACATCGAGCGAACCGTCCGCCAGGGCGATGTTGGGGGTCACGTAGTCGGTGAACTCCACCAATTTCACCTTGTAACCCTTGGCCTCCAGCTGCGGCTTGATGGAATCGGTCACCATGTCGGCAAAATCCCCCACCGTGGTGCCGATGACGATCTCCTGCTTGGCGGGATCGGCGGCAAGGACGGTGAAAGAGACGCTGCTGGCGAGCAGAGCAAGGGCGGAGAGCTTGAAGAAGGAACGGCGCTGCATGGGGACTCCTTGTCGTACTGATCATCGAAACGGTGGCCGGGTTGCGGTCTTTGCCACAACGAGCAGAACCACCACAACCATCTAGCCATCCAAATGGCTAATTGCAGCCACCATAACAGAGCCTTTCGACTTCGCCAAGCAACAAAATAAGACATGTTTATGAGCCGATAGCAAAAAGCCCTGATATAAAAGGAGTACCGATTGAGATTCATCAAGATACCCAGTGATCGGCATGCACGTAAAACATCGATGTATCCCTGGGTAAAAACCATTTGAAGATGAGATGAAATGTCCATTTTGACTATCCTGACGATCCCGGATCCTCGCTTAAACCTGCCAGCCACGCCTGTTACCGATATAGCAGCAGTACAAGACCTTATCAGTGACATGCTCGAGACCCTGTATGCCACCAGCAATGGTATTGGACTGGCGGCATCTCAAGTGGGCCGACAGGAGGCTGTCGTCGTGATCGATATCTCGGAAGAGCGTAATAATCCGCTGATATTGATCAATCCCGAGGTTATCTCCGGTGAACAGAAGACCATGGGAGAAGAGGGCTGTTTGTCGGTACCCGATTATTACGCCGACGTTGAGCGCTTCACCAAGGTCACTGTCAAGGCGCAGGATCGCCATGGCCAACCACTGCTGCTGGAGCAAGATGGCTTCCTGGCTATAGTGCTCCAGCACGAAATCGATCACCTCAAGGGCAATCTCTTTATCAACTATCTGTCACCGTTGAAACGCCAGATGGCATTGAAGAAGGTCAAAAAAAGCCTGACACGCAACCGTTGAAGAGAGTCCCATTTTACCTGTCAGATCCCATCAAAGGAGCCACCATGCTGACTACCTCCACCATCGGCCTCTTGGTCGTCGATATCCAGGGCAAACTGGCCCGCCTGGTCGAGGGGAGTGAGGAGCTGATCGCCAACACGGCGCGGCTGGTGCAGGGGGCGCAAGCCCTGGGCTTGCCGGTGATCTGGCTGGAGCAGAATCCGGACAAGCTCGGCGCCACCGTGTCCGAGCTGCAGCCGCTACAAGCCAGCAGCCCAGTGCTGGCCAAGTTCAGCTTCGGCGCCCTGGGGGAGCCACAAGTGGCAGCGATCCTCGCCCAGAGCGGGGTCAAGCACTGGCTGGTGTGCGGCATCGAGGCCCATATCTGCGTCTACCAGAGCGTGCTGGGACTGCTCGATAGCGGGGCCAGCGTCTCGCTGGTGACCGATGCGGTCTCATCCCGCGATCCAGCCAACCGGACGCTCGCCATCGGCCAACTGGCGGCACGGGGCGCGGCCCTCACTTCGGTGGAGATGTGCCTCTACGAGCTGATGGGGGACTGCCGCCATCCGGCGTTTCGCCAGATCCTCTCCTTGGTGAGATAAGCGCCATGATGGATAACATGGCGCCCTTTATGTTTGGTCTGTTCGCTTTCCAGGTCGCACTGGTAGTCACCATGATCGGCATGGCGGCGACTCGTCTCTATCTGGGCTGGCTCTGGCTTGGTTCCATGCTTTTTTACGCGCTCTGGTGGCTGCTACTCGGCTATCCCCCACTCCTTCCCGAGGGGTGGCCAACGCTGTCCCAATAAATAGCACCGAGGCCTGGGCCAATCACAATGATTCGCCCTCCCCCAATCGCTCCTGCAGATAGCGATAGCCGCCGGCGCCATCCGGCACGAAGCTCAGGCGGTGGCTGAGGCCGGGGGGCGCATCCTCGGCGTGATGGGAGACGAACAACAGCTGGGTGCCCTCGCCGATGAGGCGCACCACCATCTCCCGTACCAGATGGCGGTTGAGGGGATCCAGCCCCTGCAGCGGCTCATCCAGGATCAGCAGCGGCGGATGCTTGACCAGGGCGCGGGCGATGAGCACCAGCCGCTGCTGGCCGAAGGAGAGGCTGTGAAACGGCAAGGCCCCCTGCTCCCCCAGCCCAAGCAGGGCCAGCCACTGGTTGGCGAGGGCCAGCTGGCGATCCCCGGGGCGGCTGTAGAGGCCGATGGAGTCGTAGAAGCCCGACAAGATCACCGTCTGCACCGAGCAGTTGACGCGATAGTCCAGATGCAGGGCCGGGCTGACCAGCCCGATGTGGCGCTTGATCTCCCAGATGCTCTCGCCGCTGCCCCGGCGCACTCCGAAGAGATGCAGATCGTTGCTGTAGCCTTGCGGATGATCCCCGGTGATGAGGGAGAGCAGGGTCGACTTGCCCGCGCCGTTGGGGCCCACCAGTTGCCAATGTTCCCCCTCCGCTATGGTCCAGTCGAGCCCGTCGATGACCACCTGCTCCCCGTAGGCAACCCGCAGCTTGCGCATCTGCACCCGGGGACCCGTAGGCAAGGGAGTGGGGGCCGCCGGGGGCGGCGGCAGCTCCGCCAGGGTTCCTTCGACCCGTGCCAGCTGGGCCACTTCCCGGCTCCCCAGCACGGCCGCGCGCTCTCCTGCCAGCAGCAGGCAGCGCTCCCCGAGCAGGCCGAGGTGGCTGGCAAAGGGGGGGATCTCGTCGAAGCGGTTGACGATCACCACCAGCCGCAGCCCCTCCGAGGCCAACTGGGCCAGCAGCACCATCAGCTCGTGGCGCGAGCCCTGATCCAGTCCATCGAACGGCTCGTCCAGCACCAGCAGCTCCGGCCTTGCCAGCAGGGCGCGGGCCAGCAACAGCTTGCGCCCCTCGCCACTGGAGAGATAGCGGTAGGGTCTATCCCAGAGCCCTTCGATGCCAAAGCGGGCCAGCAGGGCCCGCGCCTCAGGCTCCTCCCCCTCCTCCAGCATCAGGCTGGATACCTGATAGCCCGCCTCCTCCTCTTCCCCCAGCATGTCGGTGTTGCGCCGCTGATAATCCCGCTCGCCGAGTTGCTGCTGGGATTCGAACGACAGGCGCGCCGCCGCCAGTTGCCCCCGGGCCTGCCCCGAGTGCAGGGCGAGCTCGCCGCACAGGGCCGCGGCCAGCGCCGTCTTGCCGCTGCCGTTGCTGCCGACGAAGGCCCAGCACTCCCCCGGGGAGAGGGTCAGTTCGGGAATGAAGAGGGTGCGATCGCCGCGAAGGGCCAGCCTGGCCGAGTGCCACTGCAATAGGGTCATGAGTCCATCCTGTTAACCTGTCTGTCGCTACCTTAACAGGGATCGCGGCGGACAGCAGCCATGGACGGCACAGGGGAAGACGCAGAACAGATAGCCCTGGCACGGGTTAAAAACAGGGCGATCTATAGACAAAAAGATCACTAGCAATGGATGCGAATAGCTCTCAATAAAACATGATCTCCATCCCGTTTATACCCCCATATGGGTCAAGGTGAGATTTATATGAACCCCATCACAATGCTGAATTGAGAGCCTTTTGAATCGTAATTTCTCATGTATAGATGCCAGCGCACCTCGGACGGTGCGCCCTTAAGATGGAGTTTATCAATGAGAAAAACATCACTAGCCTTGGCAATCACGGCCCTGCTCTCGGCCCTGCCTGTCACTTCGGTTCAGGCCAATGAGAGTTGTACCCCCCTCACCGGCAGAGAAGCCAATCTGGATACCGGCCGCGCCAGCGCAGAGCGCTGCCTGCCCGGCATCAATCCTCTACAGGATCAGCAGTGGCACCTGCTCAACAGCGGTCAGGATTCCTTCAGCGCCCGTGGCGGCGTGGCGGGCAATGACCTCAACCTCTGGTGGGCCCACCGCACCTCGGTACTCGGCCAGGGTATCAACGTGGCCGTGGTAGACGATGGTCTGGCCATCGCCCACCCGGACCTGGCGGACAACATTCGCCCCGGCTCCAAAAACGTGGTGACCGGCAGCAATGACCCGACCCCGACCGATCCGGACAGTGCTCACGGCACTTCGGTCTCCGGCATCATAGCCGCGGCCGACAACACCATCGGCACCCGGGGGGTGGCGCCCCGCGCCCAGTTGCAGGGCTTCAACCTGCTCGACGACAATAGCCAGCAGTTGCAGCAAGACTGGCTCTATGCCCTCGGCAGCAGCCAGGCCAGCCGTGACAACCGCGTCTTCAACCAGAGCTACGGCATGAGCCTGGTCGACCCGCAAGGGGCCAACGGGCTGGATCAGGTACAACTCGATCGCCTGTTCGAGCAGATGACCCAACAGGATCAAGGGGCGGCCTATATCAAGGCGGCGGGCAACGGCTTCAGCCGCATCGCCGCCGGCAACTATGTGCTCAACCGCACCGGCGGCGAGCTCAGATTGCCTTTTGAAAACAGCAACATCGATCCCTCCAACAGCAACTTCTGGAACCTGGTGGTCAGTGCCAGCAACGCGGATGGCGTGCGCTCCTCCTACTCGAGCGTCGGCAGCAACGTGTTTCTGACAGCCCCGGGCGGCGAGTACGGCACCGCCTCACCGGCCATGGTGACCACCGACCTGCCCGGCTGCGACATGGGCTACAACCGGGTAGACGATCCCAGCACCAACCGGCTGCACGGCAACCCGGCGCTGGATGCCAGCTGTGACTACAACGGCACCATGAACGGCACCTCCTCGGCCACCCCGAACACCGCCGGCGCCATGGCGCTGCTGATGTCGGCCTATCCGGATCTGTCGGTGCGGGATCTGCGGGATCTGTTGGCGCGCAACGCCACCCGCATCGATGCCAATCAGGCCCCGGTGCAACTGAGCTACAGGGCAGCCAACGGCCAACAACGCCAGGTGATCGGGCTGGAAGGCTGGGAGCGCAACGCCGCCGGAGTCTGGTTCAACCCGACCTATGGCTTTGGCCTCATCGATGTGAACAGGACCCTGGCGAGCGCCGCCACTCACAATCCCTTGCCGCCGCTGGTCCAACTGCCGTGGCAGAAGGTGACGGTGCAGGATCGCGTCGCGGGCGCCATCCCGGATCTGGGCAGCAGCCCGACCACCTCCAGCACCCGGGTCAGTCAGCCGCTGACCGTGGAAGCGGTACAGGTGCTGGTCACCCTGGATCACCAGCGTCTGCCTGACTTGCTGATCGAGCTGGTCTCCCCCTCCGGCACTCGCAGCGTGCTGTTGAACCCCAACAACAGCCTGGTGGGGCAATCCCTCGACAGGCAACAGCTGGGATACGTGCGCACCAAGGGGCTGCGCGACATGCGCATGCTCTCCCACAAGTTCTACGGTGAATCCGCCGAGGGAGAGTGGCAACTGGCGGTGACCGACGTCGCAAGCGGCACCCGTCAGGTCTCCTTGCTCAATCGCGGCACCAATGTGCGCAGCACCCTGACCGAGCGCAACAACAGTCAGCCGGGTCAACTGCTCAACTGGTCCCTCAAGGTGATCGGCCATGACGCAGCCCCCCTCTAACGTGCACAGGAGTCACAACATGAAACACAGCTTACTCAGCCTTGCCCTGGCAAGCCTGCTGGCCTCGGTCTCTATTCAGGCCACGGCCGACGAGTCGGTGGTTGTCGATGGCAAGCAGTACCGCACCATAGAGGTGAACGGTCAGACCTATCTCACGCCGGATAACGGCAGCAAGAAGCGCGTCGCCCGCAGCCTGGACGGCCAGGCAACCCAACCCAGCCTGCGCAGCGGTGACGTCTTGTTGCAGGGGGTCGCCAGCCCCGAGCTGATTGTCAGCGGCACCCTGCTGGTGGCGGCCGAGGACGCCGAGGCGAAGGCGCTGGCGAGCCGTCACGGTCTGCGCTTCAAGCAGAGCAGCGGCGGCATCGCCCTGTTGGAGGCCAAGCCCGGCACCGATCTGAACGCCATCGCCAGCCAGCTGAAACAGGAGGGTATAGAGGTGCAGATCGAGCTGGGGGGCGCCCAGCAGCAGCCCAAGTGAGCTAGCATCCGATCCAGCGGGATCATCTCAAAGGGGCCGCTGGCCCCTTTTTCATGGTCGGCCAGCCGCCGATGGATATGGTGAGAGAAGAAGCCAGGATCCTGGCGATGGAAGATGGCCCGCATCTGGGCACCCTCTGCCACGCCTCGCGCCCGGCCGGCAAACGGGCGCGGTCAACTCCCACCAGCACCACCGTAGAGAAGGGGGCAGGGTTGTCCCATCAAAGACCTGTGGCGCGATAAATGCGATCCTTGCCATCTTGCTTGGCGCGGTACAAAGCCTGATCGATCTGCTCCATCAGCTCTTCCGGAGTGCGCCCCTCGGCCGCACCGATGCCGCCGCTGAAGGTTACCTTCATCGCATCATCCCGCCATTTCATCTCACCCACCCCTTGGCGCCACTGTGTCATCAGCCACTCGGCCTCGGCCAGGGTGCAATGTTCGAACAGGGCGACCAGCTCCTCGCCACCATAGCGGCACAGGGACGCCGCATTGGCAAGCCGCTCCTGCCCCAGCGAAGCACAACGGCGCAACACCACATCACCGACGCCATGGCCATAGCCGTCATTGATGCTCTTGAAATTGTCGAGATCGACCAACGCCAGCACGAACGACCTCCCCTCGCTGTGCAGTTGCCTGAGCCGTTCATCCAGGAAGCGTCGATTGTAAAGGCCGGTCAGCGCATCCCGGTTGGCCGCATCGTGTGACGCCTGCAAGCGATCAGAGACCAGATTCAGCTCCTCGTGCAGCTCCGCTATCTCCGGAAAATCGGGCAAAATCATCGTTGCTCTCTCCTGCGTCGAACTCAAACGCAGCAGGCGCACCATCTGGATAAGCCCCCCGATCAGCGCCGACAGGCGCAAGCGAAAGAGGATAGCCATCACGGTGAACAGAGCGCTCGATAACAGCAGCAGCACCATGACGGCACCACCCCCCACCACGGCCACCGCGTCTCGCCTCGGCTGCGTCGTGATGGCCAGTATGTTCGAGCGCCCCGGCAGAGCCTGATAAGCCACATACTGACCGACCTCATCCGAGAAGAAGGTGCCGGATGCTCCCTCCAGCCGCGCTATCCAGGGATAGGCGATGACCTGACCATTGAACTCGGCCTGTGAATGGACCAGGATCTGACCCGTGCTTCGGTCAAACAGCAGGTGATTCAAGCCGTTGTCCCGGTAGAGCATGGTGCTGAGCCGCTGCGACCAGGCGGGCAGGTTGATATCGAGGCTGATGACGCGATCCTTCACCCCCCCAAAGGGTCTTAGCCGATGGGAGACGGTCAGGGTATAGGCCCCGGTCAGCGCATCCTGATAGGCCCCGGTCCAGCTGAAGTCGGACGTTCTGAGCGCCCCCTTGAACCAGGCACGGCTGGTCGCGTCAAGCTTGGTGGCGTCCCAGGCCAGATCCTGCTCCTCGTTGTTGGAAAAGCTCTGTCCGCTCGAATCGGCGTAGAAGATCAGGTTCAGCTGATTGCCGAGTGTCACCTTGCCATTCCATAGGTTGCGACTGAAGGCTTTGGTCTCTTCGGAGAAGGTCAGGGGGCGCAGCTGGTCGGCATTGACCTCGGTGGCCAGCACCTGCTCTACCTGCTCGAGGCTCTCCTCTTCGGCGATCGCAATGGCGTGGTTGAGAATGATCAACTTCTGCTCCACCCCGGCGCGATGGTTAAAGATGGAGAGTGCAAACACACCCCCGATCCCCAGCAGCATGGGCATGGCCAGTAACCAGAAGTATTTGGTACTAAAAGCATATTTGGTCGTTGGACGGACAGTGTGAGACATGCAGGAAACCCTCGATACATCCCATGGTATGGTCCCCGACCCGCTCGCTAAAAAGCAGGCATCTGTCCGCCTTGTCCATATTGGCGACATGGCTCACTCAGGTCAGGGAAATTCATTGATGCACAACGACATCACACCGATATTGATATCAGCCATCAATGTATGGTGATTCATCGCCGTTGCTTCCTGTTTATAAGATAAGGGGCGTTGGCGTTTTATTTTCTACATATCCATATTAACCACGACCGAACACACCTAATAGGTACTCACCTCATTCCTTTGGACCAAGGAGGTTATTCAGATATCACTGACTCGAGATGAGATTGCGTGATAATTTGGCCCGCCAATAAAAACCCTGCCCCTGAACATAACCATGCAACTTGACGAAGGAGAGATGATGCTTGTTTTCGATCCCTTCGATGATCACATTGTCATGTCCCCACGCAGCCGTGAGCCTGGTCATAGCGCTGCCATCACACCGGGTGAAGCTGCGCCAGAAGAACTGTTTATTGACTCTGATGCCATCGAACAATGCTGATGATACATGGTCCATGGACAACAATGATTCGTCGGCATTGTTTATCCATAACTTGACCCCTGACTGTCTGAGCCTCGCCATATTACTCAACGCCGTATCAGAGATGCCGCCGGCTATATCCGTCATCTCAAAGGCCATGCTCAGCCCGAAATCCGATATAAACGAAATGAAGTCTTCCCAGGATATAAAACATTCCATCAACTCCATATCGACACTGAGAAACGCCGTGTGATAGAGGCTACTGTCGTTTTTATGCAGATCTTGGAAAAACGCCAGTTGCTGTATGAATAGCCATGCGGCGTAGGGGGTGGTCATGCTGTTGAAATCGGCTTTGGAGAAAACTGCCTTATGTTCTGAAAATGAAATAACTGCAACTGCCATAATATCCCCGGCACGGAAATTGGCAATGGGTTCAATTGTGTGCCTGACATAATGAGAACCTTTGGCGCCATGGCTTATGGTGATCGTCATCCGCTATTATCCCTCCTGAGTGGCGTGGATAGAATAGGGTGACAGTCACCAGACAATGACGACAAAAAGCAACTCGAATGAGTCACCACATCATCTCTGATATCCACACCAAACATGGCCACCGCTTTTCCAACCCATGCCATGACCCTGTCTGGCTCACCGGTATCTCCCCTTATACGGGGCTATTATCAATTCTATTGCTGTATCCAGACTGAATCATTTTATGCTCACAAATAAGGCGATCGGTGAATGGCCATGACATCACTCCGCCACCAATTAACAATAAGGTTGTTATATAACAATGACATATGAGCACGCGACTGAGAGAAGGGGAAAGAATGAGCAAGATGAAAAAAATGAACTTTCAATCTTTTTTGGCATTAAACTCTGAGTTCATTACATTAATTGAAACCAAGGATCACCGCGAGAAAACGCTTTCAAAGTCAGTCTTTATTTCATGACGAGGAGATAGCCCATAAGAAGCCTGGTATCTGATAGGTTCCCATAACCCTCTTATTGCTTGATTTGATATTCAGGTGTTATCGACAGCGGTGACGAATGTTATTTCCATGGAAAACGGCGCCATTGCGGCGCCAATTCATCATTGTTGGGTTGTATCAGCCCGAGCTCAGCCAGCCTTGTGCCGATAGGTGATGAAACCCGGGCCATCGGACGGGCTTCGCATACTCTGGCCCGAACGAGGTCGATATAAGGACGCTGAGTTATCTTCGATGGGCGGGTCCCTGCATGGCTTCAGTGCCAGTGGGCATGCCGCGACAGTTTCGCTCGCCAATGAAATCCCTGCCCTTGCACCAGTCCCCGGGCCCTGACAAAGGAGAGGTGGTGCCTGTTCTCGACGCCCTCGACGATGACGCTCTTGTTGCCCCAGACCGTGAAAGCATGCTCCATAAAGGCCGCGTCATTCCTGTTGAAGCATTGCCAGAAGAAGCGCTTGTTTATCTTGATGCCGCTGAAGGCGTGCAAGATATCGGCAGGCACCTTGTACAAGGCGTCATCGGCATTATTCAGCCAGAGCGTCACTCCCAGCTCCTTGAGCTGCAGGAGACGCTCCAGAGCCGGCGCTGACATGCCATCGACCAGGCTGGCCGTGTCGCAGCCGATGCTCAGCCGGAATTGGAGGATGAAGGGGACGAAGTCTTGCCATGACAACCAGTGCTCAAACAGGCTGGGGGGCACGTTGACAAAGGCCGCACGGTAGAGCTGGGGATCGTGCTTGTTCAGCTTCTGAAAAAACGCCAGCTGTCTCGTCAGCAGCGAGACCATGGGGTACTGCTCGACATCGCCAAAGTACGACTGATCGAGCAGAGCCCTGCTCTCGGAGAATGAGCAGACTTCAAATGACAGAATATGGCCGGCGTCGAGCTCGACGATGGGCTCCAGGGCGTGCCTGATGGCTCCTAACTGTGCCCTCTCCATATGGTCAGTCATGGCTATCCTCGACAGTGAATCCAGAGCGGTAGGGGTAAAATATGTAGCCGGCTCTGGCGACCGTCACCAGACAGCGGCAATCCTGATCCACCCTGCGCAAGAGCTTTCTGATATTGGACAATGCCACCGACACCGTATTTTCACACACTATCCTGCCATGCCAGACACTGTTCAATATTTCATCCTTGGATACCAGATATCCACTGTTGCTGACCAGATATCGGAGAACGCTGGCTTCTCTCGAACCCATTCTTATTATTTGACTCTGCTGCGTACCGGCAAAATACAGAAAGGTAAAAGTCCCATTCATTAAATCAACGACGATGCTTTTGTCCTTGTTTACCAGATAAGTTGCCGCCGCGCGTTCTTTGCGCTCTTTTATCATTTCAAATTCATGCATAACCAGCCTCCGTGTTCACCGTAACCGACGATCTTGCATCCTCTCTGTGCTCCGCAATGACTCACCCAATCGTCGTATTCAGGCTGAACAACGGTATTCTCACAGAAGTGGTGCGTGAATTGATGATAATAAAATAATTTATTAAAAAAATAGTAAATTACATATATAACAGTAACATACATCAAAATGACTGATTAATAGGATTCATACGAGCAGGCTTTAATCTCTTTAAAATGAATTTATGACGATTTATGCAACTACAAATTTTATCTTTGTTAAAAAAGATGATGGAGCTAACACTCAGTATCTGTGTCTGGTGAGTTCCCGCCTGGGTGATATGAGACGAGATGACAAGCTTGATGAGAACAATGCCAATATGACGGGTCTCACTCTGTTGGACGTGGCTCTATTATCACGGTATATGTCAGTGTGGGATCCACATTGCCAATATATCAGGCCAGTTCGACCTTATTAAGGATGGGCTGGACATACCATCTCTGGATAATATGTTGGTTGGCGTCCGCCAGATATCGCCTGAATAATAACCTGGATGACTATTTCTGCCGCTCTCTTTGCCCTCAATCCGATCAGATAATAGGATGAAGAGCCTGCTTTACATGGCCACCCATCACGGTGCCATTACCATAATGTCGCGCTCTCACCGGGCACCATGCCATCAGCCTCGCCATTTCCCCAACCTATGCCGGCCAATGGGATCGGGGTCACAACTTGATCTTCTTGCTCCCAACGGCACATTTCTCGCTCCCCCGGGGCAATGGTGGCCTGCGCCAACTTGTTAACCTGCTCCTGGCCCGCGTCATCACACGCAAGGATGAGCCCGCTCTCTCTGCCCATGGCAAACCGCCACCAGAGCGGCCACGTCACCATGTGGCATAGATATCGTATTTTCCACTTTTTATTCAGACAGTTAGAGGAAGTCTTCATGCCTATCACCACCACAAAAATGAAAGCGGTTTCACTTTCCGTCAGCCTGGCCCTGGCCGGGATCCTGGTCGGCTGCAACCAGAACGACTCCGACGCCCCCATCGTCAAGGATGACGCCTATTACCGTGCTCAGGCCGAAACCATGGTGGCCAGGCTGACCCTGGCCGAGAAGCTGGATCTGCTCTCCGGCCCCGGCTATGGCAGCGCCGACGGTGCCATCAACGTCAAGCAGGACGTTGCCGGGGTGGCGGGTTACATCAATGGGGTGAGCCGCAGCGCCGACGGCATCGATATCCCGGCCCTCAAGCTGGCCGACGGCCCGGCGGGCCTTAGGATCAGCGCCAACCGCGACGACGACAGCGCCACCTACCATGCCACCGCCTGGCCCATCGGCTCGCTGCTGGCCTCCAGCTGGGACGTCGAGCTGGTCGAGTCCGTGGGGGAAGCCATGGGGGATGAGATGCGCCAATACGGCGTCGACATCCTGCTGGCGCCGGGCATGAACATTCAGCGCAACCCGCTCAATGGCCGCAATTTCGAATACTACTCGGAAGATCCGTTGCTCACCGGCAAGATGGGCGCCGCCATCGTCAACGGGGTGGAGAGCAACGGGGTCGGCACCACCATCAAGCACTTCTTTGGCAACAACTCCGAGACCAACCGCAACCAGATCAACGACATCGGCGAGCCGAGAACCTTCCGCGAGATCTACCTGCGCGGCTTCCAGATCGCCGTGGACGAGGCCCAGCCCTGGGCGATCATGACCTCCTACAACAAGGTCAACGGCACCTATGTGAACGAGCGCAGGGATGCGGTGACCGAGGTGCTGCGCGACGAGTGGCAGTTTGACGGCCTGGTGATGTCCGACTGGTTCGCCGGCGACGTGGCCAACAACGCCTACAAGCAGGTGCTGGCGGGGCAAGATCTGATCGAGCCTGGCAACGTCAAGGAGCAGCTGCAGCAATCCATCGACAAGGGGGATCTCAGCGAGGCCAAGGTGACCGAGGCGGCCATCAATATCCTGACCCAGGTGATGAAGAGCCCTTCCTATCAACAGCTGCCCGTCGGCAACAGCCCGGATCTGGCCGCTCACGCCACGCTGGCCCGCCAGGCCGGGGCCGAGAGCATGGTGTTGCTGCGCAACGAAGTCAGCGCCCTTCCCCTTGCCGCGACCAGCAAGGTGGCCAGCTTTGGCATCAACCAGACCAACACCTACAAGGGCGGCACCGGCAGCGGGGATGTCAACGCCGCCAGCCTCACCACCATAGCCCAGGGGCTGGCCAGCCGTTTCCCGGTGAGCGAAGCTCTGCAGGCTTACTACCGCGATTTTTATGAGAACAACAAGGTCTATCACGAGGGGCAATTTGGCGCCAAGGGCTACTACACCTGCGCCGAGGCGGCCGTCAGCCCCGCGCTGGCCAGCCTCATCACCGCCGCCGCCAGCGAACAGGAGGTCGCGGTAATCAGCCTGGGCCGCCAGGCCGGCGAGGGTGCCGACCGCAGCAGTGGCAAGGGCGACTACCTGCTCGGTGATGACGAGAGCGCGCTCATCGACGCGGTGAGCAGCGCCTTCCACGCCCAGGGCAAGAAGGTGGTGGTGGTGCTCAACGTCAACGGGGTGATAGATACCGCCCAGTGGAGCCACAAGGTGGATGCCATCCTGCTGGCCTACATGGCAGGCCAGGAGACAGGCCATGCGGTGGCGGACGTGCTCTCCGGCACGGTCAACCCGAGCGGCAAGCTGGCCCAGAGCTTCCCCGCGAGCTACGCCAGCGTGCCTTCCTCGGGCAGCTTCCCGGGTGAGGACACCGACGGTGACGGCGAGCCGGACGATCTCTACTACAACGAGGGGATCTACGTGGGCTACCGCTACTACAGCACCTTCGAGCAGGCGGTCTCCTACCCCTTCGGCTTTGGCCTCTCCTACACCAGCTTCGGCTACGGCAGCCCGGCGGTTGCCCAGAACACCCTGGCCAGCGGCGCGGCCGGCAACCTGGTGTTGACGGCGACCATCACCAACACCGGTGGCGTGGCGGGCAAGGAGGCGGCCCAGGTCTATGTCAGCGCCCCCGAGGTCAAGCTGAAGAAGCCGGCCATCGAGCTCAAGGCGTTCGCCAAGACCAAGCAGCTCGCCCCTGGCGCCAGCGAGCAGCTGAGCTTCACCATTCCGGCCAGCATCCTTGCCAGCTTCGATGAGGCCGGCAACCAGTGGATAGTGGAGCCGGGCAACTACAGCGCCTACATCAGTCCCTCATCAGACGTGTCGGCCACGGTGCCGGTGACCTTCACGGTGAGCAAGGAGATAGTGGTGAGCCACACCACGGCCGGCGCGCTGGCCTTGCCAAGCGGGGTGGATGCCGCCACCGTGACCACGGTGACCAAATAACGCGGCGGGAGTGGGCGCCAGTGCCCACTTCCATGTTGTGGCCCCATCATCAGGGACCGGGATTGCCCCGGTCCTTTTTTATTGGCGGGAGTTGCGATAGACCAGCGGGGTCATATTGGCATTGGCCTTGAAGAAACGATTGAAGGCACTCTGGGAGGAGAAACCCACCAGATCGCTGATATTTTGCAGCGTCTGCTCCCCTTGCTCCAATAATCTGCAGGCCTCCGTCATTCTGACCTGTTTTAAAATGGTGGAGAAACTGCCCCCCTCCCCCTGTAATTTCCGGTTCAGAGTCCAGCGGCTGATATTCATGGTCGAGCAAACATCCTCGAGCACATTCTCATCGCACTCCATCCCTCCCTCGCAAATTTTGTGACGGATCCGCTCCCCCACCTGATGGGTAAAGGGCACCCGCTCGGCTATCTCGGCACAAATGTGCTCAAGCTGGCCGATTTGCAAGCGGCCAAGGGGCTCGTTGTAGCAATCACTGCGCCTATCCAGCAGGGTGTTGGCGAGGGTCAGGGTATTCGCCTCCTGCTCCCAGCGGCAGCGGCTGCCGAAGAAGTGATCCAGCTGACCGTGGTGTGCAGGTGGCTTGCCGATAAAGCCCAGCGACACCGCAATAGCGGGTTCATAGGCCCGCAGGATCCGGTAGAGGATGACAAAGTTGGGGATGGCCTGGCTCGCCCCCAAGATGGCAGGTCCTTGATTGATGTACTCATATTGGGTATGCAGCGCCCCCAACCTCACCTGGTAATCGTCGCAGTTACCGATGACGGTGCGATAGGCCAGCAGGGCCTCGATGGCCGCCCGAGGAGATGGCCGGTTCAGGCAGAGACTGATGAGCGGCGGGTACTGTGCATAGAGCCGGTCTATGTCATAGGAGAGGATCTCCTGATGAAATCCGCTCAAATAACCCTGCATCAGACTCAGTGCGCGGTAATGGCTCTGGGCCAGGATCCGGCCCTGCGTCCGGTTGATATCGAATGCGGTCAGGCCGGCCGCCATCAATATGGCCTCCGAGTCTCCCCCTTGCTGTTGGCAGGCCGCCAACATTCTTCTGATCACCTGATTTGATACGCTCTGTGACATCCGCCTACCCTGGCAATATTGATGTTGTACATTGATGGCTAGCCCCAAAGAGGCGCTATTTCGCATAGGGGAATATATCCGACCCCATCCGATGACGGGCTCATTATGAAGCGCCGGGAAGACGCGCCGATGTAACGGAGTGTAAAAGCACGCGCTGACACGCTTATTTTGAACGAGCAGCACAGAGGCATCGGACACAATAGATGACACACCTGCTGTCAGATATAAAAACGGCGCCCTGTTGGCGCCGTTTTTATTATCGTCCGCGACTGTCTTGTCGGATCAGTTGGCCTGGTGTTGCTCGGCCAGATAGAGCCAGGTATCGACCACGGTATCCGGGTTGAGGGACACGGAATCTATACCCTGCTCGACCAGCCAGGCGGCGAAGTCCGGGTGATCGGACGGGCCCTGACCGCAGATCCCCACATACTTGCCCGCCTTGCGCGCGGCCTGGATGGCCATGGACAACAGCGCCTTGACCGCCTCGTTGCGCTCATCGAACAGGTGGGCGATGAGGCCCGAATCCCGATCCAGACCCAGGGTCAACTGGGTCATGTCGTTGGAGCCGATGGAGAAGCCATCGAAGTGTTGCAGGAACTGATCCGCCAGCAGGGCGTTGGAGGGCAGTTCGCACATCATGATGACCTTCAGGCCCCGCTCGCCGCGGCGCAGGCCGTTCTCGGCCAGGATCTCCACCACCTGCTCCGCCTCGCCCACGGTGCGCACGAAGGGGATCATCACCTCGACGTTGGTCAGACCCATGACGTCGCGCACCCGCTTCATCGCCTCGCACTCCAGCGCGAAGCAGGGACGGAAGCTGTCGGCGATGTAGCGGGAGGCGCCGCGGAAGCCGATCATGGGGTTCTCTTCGTGGGGCTCGTAGCCACGACCGCCCACCAGGTTGGCGTATTCGTTGGACTTGAAGTCCGACATCCGCACTATCACCCGCTCCGGCCAGAAGGCTGCAGCCAGGGTGGCGATGCCTTCGGTCAGCTTGGCGACGTAGTATTCACGGGGGCTGTCGTAACCGGCGATCATCTTGGTGATGGTGGCCTGCAGCTCGGGGCTCTGCTGATCGAACTCCAGCAGGGCCTTGGGATGCACGCCTATCATGCGGTTGATGATGAACTCCAGGCGCGCCAGGCCCACGCCGGCGTTTGGCAGCTGGGCGAAGTCGAAGGCCCGATCCGGGTTGCCGACGTTCATCATGATCTTGATGGGCAGGCGCGGCATGTTGCCCACCTCGGTCACCGCCACCTCGAAGTCGAGTTCGCCGTCGTAGATGAAGCCGGTGTCCCCTTCCGCGCAGGAGACGGTGATGAGCTGACCCGCCTCGATGCGAGCGGTGGCGTCGCCACAACCCACCACGGCCGGGATGCCGAGCTCACGGGCTATGATGGCGGCGTGGCAGGTGCGGCCGCCGCGGTTGGTGACGATGGCCGAGGCCCGCTTCATGATGGGCTCCCAATCCGGATCCGTCATGTCGGTAACCAGCACGTCGCCGGGCTGTACCTCGTCCATCTGGCTGATGGAGGAGATGACCCGCGCCGGGCCAGAGCCAATCTTGTGGCCGATGGCACGCCCCTCGATCAGCACCTTGCCGCCGGACTGCTTGAGCGCGAAGCGCTCCAGGGTGTTTGCCTCCTGACGGCTGCGCACCGTCTCGGGACGGGCCTGGACTATGTAGAGCTGGCCGTCCTGACCATCCTTGGCCCACTCGATGTCCATCGGGCGGCCGTAATGTTGTTCGATGATGAGCGCCTGTTTCGCCAGCGCCATCACCTCGTCGTCGCTGATGCAGAAGCGGTTGCGCTCGGCATCCTGGGTGTCGACGATCTTCACCTGACGACCGTGACCGGCGTCCTCGGAGTAGGTCATCTTGATGAGCTTGGAGCCCAGCGTCTTGCGCACCACGGCGGGGCGGCCGGCCTTGAGGGTTGGCTTGTGCACATAGAACTCGTCCGGGTTGACGGCCCCCTGCACCACCATCTCGCCGAGGCCCTGGCTACCAGTGATGAAGACCACGTCGTTGAAGCCGGATTCGGTATCCAGGGTGAACATGACGCCGGAGGAGGCCAAGTCCGAGCGCACCATGCGCTGCACCCCGGCCGAGAGCGCCACGCCCTTGTGGTCATAGCCCTGATGCACCCGGTAGGAGATGGCGCGATCGTTGAACAGCGAGGCAAACACATGCTTGATGGCGGTCATGACGGAGTCGATGCCGCGCACGTTGAGGAAGGTCTCCTGCTGACCGGCGAAGGAGGCATCCGGCATGTCCTCGGCGGTGGCGGAGGAGCGCACCGCGAAGGACGCTTCGAGCCCGGCGCTCAGCTTGTCATAGGCCGCACGCACGGCCTGCTCCAGCGCGGGCTGGAACGGCGCGTCCACCACCCAGTCACGGATCTGCTGACCGGCCCGGTTGAGGGCGGCGATGTCGTCCACGTCCAAGCTGTCGAGCAGGTCGTGGATCTTGCCGTTGAGACCGCTTAACTCCAGAAACTCGTTAAACGCAAAGGCAGTGGTCGCAAACCCGCCAGGGACGGATACACCGGCACCGGAGAGGTTGCTGATCATCTCGCCAAGGGATGCATTCTTGCCGCCGACTCGTTCTACATCCTGCATTCCGAGCTGTTCGTACCAGAGTACGTACTGTTGCATTTGCATGTCTCCAGATTGGTGGGCCAGGGTGCCTACGCACCTGCTGTGCCAAATTATGTGTTTTTGTTGGTGTGCTGTTGCCAACGACCATGAAAACGTTTTCTACTTATTGTCAAAAAAATCCCCGTGCAAGATTTGGGGATGGTCGTCTGACACAGACATTCTACAATGCCGATACAAAAAGGTAACGACTCAGGTTTGCAAGCGAGTTCACAACTTGGAAACAGCAGACCGGTTGACAAAAGTGATATGGTTTCGAGAGATACTTCCTGCTCGCAACCCCGCCAGCCCGCATCACAGGAGCGCATCGTGCACACCGTATTCTATGTATCCGATGGCACTGCCATCACCGCCGAGGTGTTCGGCCATGCCGTGTTGAGCCAGTTCCCGCTGGTGTTCGAACAAGTCACCATTCCCTTCGTGGAAACCCTGGAGAAGGCGCGTCAGGTACGGGCCAGGATCGATGAACAGTTTCGCCAGACCGGGATCCGCCCCATCCTGTTTCACACCATAGTCGACGCCCTGGTGCGGGAAGAGGTGCTCAAGGCCCAGGCCAGCAGCCACGACTTTCTCAACACCTTCGTGAGCCCGCTGGAGCAGGAGCTCGGGATCAAGGCCGAGCCCAGGCTGCATCGCACCCACGGCATGGAGAACCGCAAGCTGTATGACGATCGCATCGAGGCAGTCAACTTCGCGCTCACCAACGACGACGGCATCACCACCAGAGAGTACGACGAGGCGGACATCATCCTGATCGGCGTCTCCCGCTGCGGCAAGACGCCGACCAGCCTCTATCTGGCGCTGCAGTTTGGCATCCGCGCCGCCAACTACCCCTTCATCGAGCAGGACATGGGCACGCTCGAGCTGCCAACGCCCCTCAAGGCCAATCGCCACAAGCTGTTCGGCCTCACCATAGCGCCCCAGCGGCTGCACGAGATCCGCAACCAGCGCCGCGCCAACAGTCGCTACTCCTCGCTGGTGCAGTGCGAGCAGGAGCTGGCAAGCGTGGAGCGGCTGTTTCGCCAGGAGGCGATCCGCTTCCTCGATACCAGCTCTCATTCGGTGGAGGAGATCAGCGCAAAAATTCTGGAGGCTACCGGGCTGCGTCGCCAGCTCTGCTGATAGAGCGAGCAGACGCGGCGGCCCTATCGAGGAATAGGCCGCTGGCAAGCTGGCAATACGGATGAGGGGCAGTAAAAACGGAGCCAACAGTGAACCTGTGGCTCCGTTTCATATCAGGAGTGGGGAGGCATGGGCGGGTTGTTGAGCTCTCTGTTGTTCATCAGCATGGCATGAAAGTTCAGCAGGCCATGGCGTCTTCGTATCCGCTCGCTCAACCAGCAGGCGGGCAGCAAGCCCACCCCGGCGGCCACCGCCAGCACCATGGTGACATGCGCCACCAGATAGTCGCCTCCCTGCCATCCCCAGACCAGCCCGCAGGCCGCCGCCATGGTCAACAACATGGGGGAGAGCCAGAGCGCCAGCCAGAGGGCGGCGGTCAGCAGGGCACCCACAATACGCTCGATCATATGAGTCCTTATTGGAGAAATAGCCATAAACCCACAACCAAATCGCAGAGTCAATAACCACAAAACCAATCGAACACAAAACCAGCAATCGCTTCACAACCCCCTTCCCAGATCATGAAAAACCTGATTAGAGCCGAAAAAACCACCCGAACATGAGGAAATCAGGTGCATTGGCGGTCGATTATCACTATTCTGCTCGGGTTGGTAGCTGCCACAAAAAACAACAAGTGGCACACCGTAACGAAATTAATACGGATTTCGTCACGTTTTCAGCACGGAGTGCCGACCGGCTCACAGGATGTGGGGCGGCAGACGAGACGACAGACGAGTGACTTCAGCGACGTAAGGAAGGAAGAATGGATCTTCAACAAAACGGCGAAGAGTTGAAACGCGGCCTGAAAAACCGCCATATCCAGCTCATCGCATTGGGCGGTGCCATAGGTACCGGCCTGTTTCTCGGCATTGCCCAGACCATCAAGATGGCGGGCCCCTCGGTGCTGCTCGGCTATGCCATCGGCGGCTTCATCGCCTTCCTCATCATGCGCCAGCTCGGCGAGATGGTGGTGGAAGAGCCGGTCGCCGGCTCCTTCAGCCACTTCGCCTACAAGTACTGGGGTGACTTCGCCGGCTTCGCCTCCGGCTGGAACTACTGGGTGCTCTACGTGCTGGTCAGCATGGCCGAACTCACCGCGGTTGGCATCTATGTCCAGTACTGGTGGCCCGAGATCCCGACCTGGATGTCGGCCGCCTTCTTCTTCGTGCTGATCAACGCCATCAACCTCTCCAACGTCAAGGCGTTTGGCGAGATGGAGTTCTGGTTCGCCATCATCAAGGTGGTGGCCATCGTTGGCATGATTGGCTTTGGCGGCTATCTGCTGTTCTCCGGCGGCGCCGGTCCGGAAGCCAGCGTGACCAACCTGTGGGCTCAGGGCGGCTTCTTCCCCAACGGCATCAGCGGACTGGTGATGGCGATGGCGGTGATCATGTTCTCCTTCGGCGGGCTGGAGCTGGTCGGTATCACGGCGGCAGAAGCCGATGATCCCGAGAAGAGCATTCCCAAGGCCACCAACCAGGTGATCTACCGCATCCTGATCTTCTATATCGGCGCCCTGGCCGTGCTGATGTCCCTCTACCCCTGGGTCAAGGTCGTCGAAGGCGGCAGCCCGTTCGTGATGATCTTCCACGCGCTGGACAGCAACCTGGTGGCCACGGTGCTCAACATAGTGGTGCTGACCGCCGCGCTCTCCGTCTACAACAGCTGTGTCTACTGCAACAGCCGTATGCTGTTTGGCCTGGCCAAGCAGGGTAACGGCCCGCGCAGCCTGCTCAAGACCAACAAGAGCGGCGTGCCACTGGTCGCCCTCTCGGTGTCTGCCGCCGCGACCCTGCTGTGCGTGCTGATCAACTACCTGATGCCGGGCAAGGCCTTTGGTCTGCTGATGGCGCTGGTGGTCTCCGCCCTGGTCATCAACTGGGCCATGATCAGCCTCGCCCACCTCAAGTTCCGCAAGGCCAAGCAGACCGAAGGGGTAGAGCCCAAGTTCAAGGCATTCTGGTACCCGTTCGGCAATTATCTCTGCCTGGCCTTCATGGCCGCCATCCTGGTCATCATGTACCTGACCCCGGGCATGGAGATCTCGGTGATGCTGATCCCGGTCTGGCTGGTGGTGCTGGCCATCGGCTATCAGTTCAAACTGAAGCGTCGTAGCCCTGTCGCGACCAACCTCGGCTAAGCCTCCCCGCTCTTGTTACACAAATGCCGGTCAATGACCGGCATTTTTCATCTAGAAATACCGTTGATTCAGACGGTTATGCTCATCGTTTGCATCCCCTCCCCCCGCTCGACTATGGTGCCAACCCCATAGCATCCATTAGCGGTACTGTCTGCGCCACCAGGCGAGACAAGCCAGCCCCAGCAGCATCAGCGGGGAGCTGGCGCCCGCACCGAAGCCCTCGTCACTGCTCTTGATCACAGGCACACTCGCGCCATCATCGCTGCTCTGGACGGGCTCGGGCTCGGCCTGGGCAGGTGCCGGACCGGTTCTGGCGACAGTGATGGTGGTTTGAGCGGCACTGACCGCGGTGGCGTTGCCAGCGCGCAGGCCCAGGAGCAGCGTCTTGTTTCCACTGAAGTCCAGATTTTTGCTGGTGAGCCGCAAGGTCTTCACCCAGCCGCCATCGGCCGTGACCTCATAGTCGGGGTTGTTCGGATCGAATGTCAGGGTCTGGGTGACATCATCGAAGTAGTGATCGCCGGCCCTGGCGGTGACGCCCTGGGTATAGAGCTCCACCGCGACGGGTTGCGCATACTGGCCGGCCCCTTTCACCGTGACGCTCAGCGTGAGGAAGGGCACCTCCCGAGAGAGGGTGCTGCCACTCACCTGCAGGCTGGCAACACGGCTGCCATTGGCCGGCGCCCTCATCACCGCCGCCCCCGATGCCTTGAATGCGGAGCGGCTGCGGTTGATGCCGTTATAGGTCCAGTCCTCCATGGTCGAATCGGCCCTGTCGTAGAAGCGTTGCAAGAACAGTTTCTCATCCAGGTACTGAGTGCTGCCAAACAGGTTGGCGTTCGGGACTTGGGGACTGGTACACATCAAACGCCCCGACCAGGCGCCGTCAGACTGACAGAGGGCATTTTCCGCTTTGTTGTACAGGTCGACGCCACCGAAGAAGTGAAGGAACTCGTGTGCCAGGCTGCCGGGGGCATAGTAGCTGCCGGTGGTGGCCACATTGTTGAGCTTCACCTCCGCATCCATCTGGCCTCTCGCCAGCCCGATGGCATAGCCGTGGAGGAAGCCATCGTGCAGCGTGACCCAGAAATCCGCACCAGAGCTGTGCCCCGCAAGCCGGATCAGCTCGGCATCTTCGGGGGAGATGCAGGCGGTGTCGTACCCGGGCTCACTGGGCGCAACCTTGTCCTTGGCCGCAATTTGCCCATCCTGGTACAGCACCATTGCGGTATGCGCCAAGCCATCCAGGCACTCAGCATCGGCAGTTTTGTCGCTGAGCACGAGGATCTGGCGCAGGTTGAAGTGGATATCCTCCGGCTTGCCATTCTTGGTGATCCCCGTGTATTTCGACAGATAAAACTCGTCCACCTTGCCGAGGTTGGCGCGCAAGCCGGCAAACAACGCCTCGCGGCCCTGGCGGTCGGCCATGGCCTGCGGCACCATGAAGTTCACATCTATGGTGGTGGTTGCCATCGCGGCGCCGGTGGCGAGCATCAGGCTCAGAGCAATCAGGTTTCCTTTCATATGCTGCATCCATGTCTCTTATCACGGCCTGACAATCAAGACCCTCAGTCACATCCAGCCAGGCCGCTCAGTGGCTCAGGATGGACCGCCTCCCCGCACTCACGCACTCACGGCAGGGATGGTGTCGCACCTTCCTCTAGGCATTGGCGCGCCAACAGGGCAGCCCCCACAATGCCGGCATTGCCGTCCAGCGCCGCCAGGGCGAAGTGGGTCTTGCCCCTGAGATAGGGGTAAAGCTTCTCATCTGTCTGCCGTTGCAACTCATCCCAGAACAGTGCCTGGGAGTTCATCACCCCGCCCCCCATGACGATGATGTCCGGGTTGAGGGTATGAATGATGTTGGCAACGCCGGTGCTCAGGTTGGCGACGAAACGGGCTCTTGGCTCGGCCTGGGTCAGCAGCGCGGCCGCATCCGCCAATCCCCACGCCATCGCCTGTTGTCCCAGTGCCGTGCCGCTGGTCAGGCTCTCCAGCGCGCCCCGGTTCAGGCCGCCCCCATGGGGGCCCTCTTCGGAGATGATCATGTTGGCAATCTCGCCGGCACAGTTGTGCGCCCCACTGATCAGCTGCTGCTTGTAGATGAAACCACCGCCGACACCGGTACTCACCGTGATGTAGAAGACGCTGGTATGGCCTCTGCCCGCCCCGAGCAGGGCTTCCCCCAATGCGGCGCCATTGGCGTCGTTCTCCAACCGCACCGGCAGGCCGAGCTCGGCCTCCAGCATCGCCCGAAGCGGGACCGCATCCCAGTCCGGCAAGGTGGGCTGCGCATGGATCACCCCATTGACCGCATCCAGCGGCCCCGGGGCTATGACCCCTATTCCGGCGACCCGATACGCCTGTGTCAGGTGCCGGCAGGCGCGCTGCATGTCCGCCACTATGCTCCTGTAACCACGGGCACTGTCGGTCAGCATCTTGAGCTGCTCCAGGATGACGCCCTCCCCCGTGATGGCGGCTACTCGCAGCTGAGTTCCCCCCAGATCGATGCCAATGAAAATGTCTGATCCCTGCATCTTTGATCCTCTCGACAGTCAAACGAGAAAGAGGAGGCAGTCATCTGCCTCCTCCGTTTATGCACTCTGGCAATTCACCCTGTTATTCCGGTTTGGCGAGGAAGCTGTGGAAGCGCCCCATCCAGTACGGCAAGGTGTAGGTGGTCGAGCCTTCGAACGTGGTCGGGCTGCCATAAGCCGGGTTCGGCTTGGTGCCTGTATAGACGCAGGCCGTGCTGGCATCGTTATCGAAGCAAGCGGTGTTCTTATCGAGCCACTGATGATACTGAAGCGGCTTGAAGCCCAGGTTGAAGGTACTGTTGTTGAACTTGGTGAGCATGCGCTCATCCAGCGGCAGGGTGGTGTGTGACCCCTCGGCCAGCACCTGATCACGCATGGTCCGGCTATCGACGATGGCGGAATCATTGGTCCGGATGATGGGGTAACGATCCTCACGGGTCGCGGCTTCCGAACCGATACCGGCTTTCCACACGTCGGGACGGGCGAAGTCATAGGCACCCCATCTTCTGGTGTCGATCGGGTGACGGTGCAGTTGCCAGGCGGCCGTCTTCTTCAGGTTGTTACCCGAGGCGTTGGTCAACTCGGTCTGCGGTTGGCCCAGCTGGCGGACGTAATCGAAGAAGGGGTTCTCCTGGTAGCCCATGGAGCGATACCACTCGTCATAGGCCTCCACGTATTGCTGATGCAGCTCGGTACCCTGTTGCTCCGTGGTGAACAGGATGTACCAGGCCAGCGCCGCCATCTCCTCATCGGAGGTGTTGACCACCTCACGCACCCACTCTTCAACCTGCACCGGATCGTTCGGATCTTCGATGCCATCACCACACATGCCACCACCGTCGTTGCCGCTGGCAAAGGTGCCTATGGAGGGGGAGTTCTTGGTGTTGTCGCCGGTCTCTACGACAGGGGTCGAATCCAGACAGCCGATGATGGAGGTGTCGGCACCATACTGGGCACCCGCGAAGGCAGCCCAACGGCTCCAGTACTCCTTGGCCAGGGTGGCGTAGTCATAGCCCTGTTTGCTGGCGAGCGCCTGATATTCGGACTCGTAACGCTGCTCACCGGTGACGTAGGCGGCCACCTTCATGCCGGCAACCAGCACCACGGAGTTCAGGGCCGCATCTTCCCATGCGTAATCGTTGTTGAAGTAATCACGGGATGTCTTGCCCCACTTGGTCGGCTGGCCACTGGCATCAACAAAGTTGTACTCGTTGGCGATCAGTTGGTCGGCCCACTTCTGCATGGTGGTGCGGATCAGGTCTTTGGTGGCCTTCTCTTCCGGATTGCTCTCGTCGAGGATGTCGTAGGCAATGCGGTAGATGAAGAAGTGGCCGATAGACTCGTCGTTACTGGTGTCCGCCTTGTAGAGCACCTGCTCCTCGGTAAAGATGTTGCCCAGATCGTCTTCCATGGCATTCGCGCAATCGCTCTGTGCGGCGAAGGCACCGGTACACTGCAGCACATCCGGGATCGGCAGCTCGGCATTGATCTCGAGACCGGCCATCTTCTCGCCAACGGGATTGCAGTCCTTGTTACCGCCCAAATCTCTTGGCACGCCATCGCAGTAGACAAACTTGGCAATTTTCTTGCCGGTCAGATCCCCCTTGGTGCCGAGCTCACCCGCACGCGCCACTGTGTGTCCGCCCGGGAAATAGTTGTTGGCACCGCCTTGCACGTAGCCCTCGGTGAAGCCGTTGGTATCGGCGCCCTGGAAGGCATAGGTGCGGGCGAAGAAGCCTTCGATGGTGCGGGTCTTGGTGTCATAGTCGGCATTGGTATCGTTCAGTGCACCGATGGCATAGGGATCGTCGACAAACTGGGTGTCGTCGATCGGTTTCATGTTATAGACCAGACCCACCTTGCCGCCGTTGCCTGTCGGCCCGGTCGGCTTGTTGTTGATGGCGTATTCGCCATCCTTGCGCAACACCAGAGTCTGCAACTTGTAGTCGCCACCGTCCGCCCCCACGATAGGACGAACCTTGGTCTTCACCTCGCCCTTGCGACCCGAGATGTTGCTCAGCAGCAGATCGAATTTGAGTGCACGCAGCGCTGTCTTGCGGGCGGCTTCGATCTCTTCCTGGTCAGCCCCTTCCCGCTTGAGGGTGGCATAACGCATCAGCTCGCCACCACCGTACATGGAGGTCCAGAGGCCATCGTTGTCGGTGATCTCCGGGTGCCAGGTACCGGTGCTGCCATCGGCACGATAGCTGGCATCGGACACAGAGCCGCGGCGATCGACCACGCGCTGGGTCACGTCACTCATCAGGCTTGCCTTGGCATCCGGGTTCATACGCACCATGGCGATATGGCTCAGGGCACCGCTGGCGGAGGTAATCCAGATCCCCTTGTTGCCGTCAGACATGATCTGGGTGGGCACCTGCGGCACATAGTTCACCGGGGCATTGACTTCCACCTCACCGGTCATGGCAATGTTCGCTTCGATGGGCAGATAGCGGTTGCCCATGAAGTACATCATGCGGTCACGGTTGGTGGCGGTTCTGTCTTCCCGCACGATATAGACG
>NZ_JRGL01000098.1 GCF_000764655.1 Aeromonas aquatica | reverse complement strand
ATTTTTTGAAGAAAGTCACGGAAATCTCAAATTATCCAATTAGAAACAGCTTATCCAGTGTATATATACAATGTTATCCACAAACCGATGATTTCAGCGCTGTTTTATTGGCATTTAGCTGGCTCTTCCTTGCTTAAGGAATGCCATACTGAAGCGGATAATGGTCCATGGTAGCGCCCGGCCATAAAGCTGGTTACCATGGAGGTGAATAGAGTGTTGCACCTTTTTTGCTTTCATTTACAAAAGGTCTTTAAAGATGAATTTATCCAAGTTTCCCGTTTATATGCAGGCAGCCGTTCTCTCGCTGGTATTGGCGTTGGTCGGTTATCTGGTTGCCCAGGCCCTGCAGTTTTCTCTGAAAGCCGAAGTCATTTTTGCCGTGGGTCTGGCCATTGGCGGTTTCGTCGTACCGCTGTTTCTTAACCGGGCTCCCGTCACTGTGGCCGCACAGGCTGCGAACCAAGAGACTTGCACCTTATATGTAGGCAACCTGCCCTATCGCGCCAACGAGATCGCCGTGCGTGAGCTGTTTGCCGAACAAGGCCAGGTTATTTCCGTTCGTCTGATGAAAGACAAGGCCACCGGCAAGCGCAGGGGCTTCGGGTTTGTGGAAATGCCCGCCGCCGATGCGGCCAAGGCAATTGCTGCGCTCAATGACAAGGAGTATCAACAGCGCACCCTCAAGGTACGTGAAGCGAACGACAAGCGGGACAGGGATGAGCGGGAAGGCGACGACGTCGACGCCTGATACCTCAGTACAGCACCTCTTCGAGTGATGACAGCCCCCATGCTTGCAAGGGGGCTGTCAGTTTTTGGGCCTGCGCATCGAGCCGAGTGCAATATGCCCTGCCCTGACCACCCTCAGCGAGCTGGGTGGGAAGGCTTGCCAACAGATGATCCACCCTTCTTGCCACCGCACTGCCCGAGTCCACCAGCTGGCACTCCGGCATCAGCTGCCGGATCTCGTCGCCCAGCAACGGGAAGTGGGTGCAGCCCAGCACCAGCGTATCCGGGGCATCCTCTCCTTCCAGCCAGTCCATCAGCACCTCTCGCAGCAGCGCCATGTTGACCGGTCGACCCGCCAGCTTCTGCTCGGCCTCGATCACCAGCTCGGTCGCACCCTTGAGCAGCACCCGCTTGCCCGGCGCGAACTGGGCGATGAGCTCATGGGTATAGGCACGGCTGACGGTGCCCGGCGTGGCCAGCAGGCCGATGCAACCGTTGCGGGTCAGGGCGGCGGCGGGCTTGATGGCCGGCACGACGCCCACCACGGGAACGGTCAGGGCCGTGCGCAGGGATGGCAGGGCTATGGTGCTGGCGGTGTTGCAGGCGATCACCACCAGATCGATGGCGTGCTCGGCCACCATGTGCGTGACCAGTCGGCAGCAGGCGGCGATCAGATCCGGTTCGCTCAGCTCGCCATAGGGGAAGTGGGCGTTGTCGAAGCAGTAGAGATAGTTGTGTGCCGGCAGGGTGCGGCGGATCTCGCGATAAACGGTCAAACCGCCCATGCCTGAGTCGAACACTAGAATATTGGCCACCTGAACTCCCCCTTGGATGCGAAGCGGCGATCATACTACCGCCAACGGCCCATAGAAAAGGCCCCGCACATGGCGGGGCCTCGCTTTTTCCTCTCTATATAAGCAGAGGTCGGGATCAGAGACGGTAATCGGCGGTCAGCTTGAACTCGGTACCCGGAGAGGCGTAGCCATAGGCCGGCACATAGTCGCGATCGAACAGGTTGTCGATGCGACCGCCCAGGGTCAGCTGAGGCAACACATCGTAGCTGGCCCCCAGGTTGACCAGGGTATAAGAGCTCAGCACCACCCGTTCTGCGGGGAAGCTGCTGAAGTCCTTGTCATCCCGCTTGCCCACGTAGAGCAGCTCGGTCGACAGATCCACCGGGCCCAGCTGTGCCTGAGTCAGCCAGCTGGCCTTCTGCTTGGCGCGGCGCAGCAGTTGCTGATCCCCGTCGTTCTTGTCCTCGGTCTTGGTGTAATCGAAGCTCAAGTCATGGCGCAGCGGACCGGTCTCCAGCCCAAGTGCCACTTCCACGCCCCGGATCTCGGCATCCGTGTTGTCCGGCTTGCAGCTGGAGAAGGCGCTCTGGCAGGCGATCAGGTTCTGGATCTGGTTGCGATACAGGTTCAGTGACCAATCCCAGCCGGTGTAACGGCCGGAGAAGTCCAGTTCCAGGTTCTTGCTCTCTTCCGGCTTCAGGTCCGGGTTCTCGTAACCTGGGTAATAGAGGTCGAGGAAGGTCGGCGCCTTGAAGCCGGTGCCGTAGCTCAGGCGCACATTGTGGTTGTCGTCGATGTCCAATCCCGCAGCAGCGGACCAGGTGTTGTGGCGACCGTATTGCTTGTTGTCATCGGTGCGACCGGACAGCTCCCACAGCAGGGCTTGCCAGCGATAGCTGCCCACCGCGAACAGGCCGGTGTTGTCGCGGTCCGGCGCATTGAACGACTGGCCATAGCTGCTCGAGTCGGATTTCAGCTGCTCTTGCTGCCAGTCGGCACCCCCAGTCAGCATCAACCCTTCTACACCCGTCCAGCTGTTGATCCAGGAGAACCGCGTCAGCCCGGTATGAATCGGCTCGGCGCTGGACTCGCCCTGGCTCTCCAGCCAGTTCTTCAGCTTGTTCTCGCCGTAGCTGGCCTCCAGCCGGCTGGTCAGGGCACCGCTCTGGTACTTGAGGCCGCCATCGTACTGGAAGGCCTGCACCCGGCTCTGATCCGTCGCCAGATAGGGATCGTCCATCTCGGTCTGGTTGTCATAACCCTGGGCGTTGAAGTCCGCGCTCCAGGCCTCGTTGAAGGCATGGTTCAGCCCGAACTGGCCGTTCAGGCTGTCAAAACCGTCCCGATCCGGTTGCTGGGCACCCGCCACCACGTCGAAGCCGTCGGTGCGCTCATAGCCCACCAGCATGTTCATGTCGGTATGCTCACCGAGCGCCTGCACGGTACGCACCTGCCCCTCTCCGTAGCCATGGCTTCCCACCCCGCCTTTCAGGTGGGTCTCGCTGCCGCCCTTGGCCGAGGTCTTGCTGATGAGGTTGATGACGCCACCGATGGCATCCGAGCCGTACACGGCGGCACGGGGGCCCCGGATATATTCGATGCGCTCTATGTTGCCGAGGGGGATCTGGCTGAGATCCGGCGTACCGGCCACCATGGCGGCGATGGGACGGCCGTTCATCAGCACCAGAGAGTGGTTGGAGTTGGTGCCACGGATGAACAGACTGCTCATGTGCCCTCGCCCGCCCAGGGTGGTGATCTGCACCCCTGGCAGGGTCTTCAGCAGGTCCGGCAGGCTCGACACCTGGCGGGCCTCGATCTCGGCGCGCTCGATCACTATCACGGGGGCCAGCACCGAGCCGACGGACTGATCCACCCGGTTGGCGGTCACCACCATGGTGTCATTGGCAGGAAGGGAGGATTGGGCGAAGGCCGCCGCAGGCAACAGGGCAGCCGCCAATAATTTCTTGGACATTACAGATCCTTAAGTTCGCGTAAGCATCTTTCATGGCCGGTTTCTCTCGGCCAGAAATACGAACTTTGGCAGGTCTTCGGGCTGGGGGGCTAATGGCCTACGGCGACGGCTTCCCACCTGACGGCAGTGCCCTGATGTCGCTTCGTTCCCCCTTACCGCTGCGCGCCAGCTCCGGATTCTCACCGGATTCCCTATTAAGCATGATGCGCCAAAGCGGGAGGATTATAGGAAAGGGTGGCAGAAGAGTATAGCTATTTAGCCATCCATACGTCTTTTGCTCATAAAAACAAAAACCGGAGCTCGCAGGCTCCGGTTTGTCAGATTTATCAATAAGTTCGGCTATCAGTCTGCGTATTGCGCCTTGGGGGCTGGCAGGCGGATGGTGAGGGAGAGCACCAGGGCCACCACCATCAGCACCAGGATGAGGTTGAAGGTCGCCATGAAACCGCCGAACAGGGACGCGACTATGGAGCCTATGATGCTGCCCAGCCCGAAGCCCAGGTAGATGACGCCGTAGTTCTTGGTCAGGTTGTTCAGGCCGAAGAAGTCGCTCACCAGGGAGGGGTAGACGGTGATGGTGCCGCCGAAGCTGAAGGCCACGCAGGCCACCGCCACGAAGAACAGGTTCGCATTGAGGGGCACGAACAGCAGCAACCCCATGCCGCACAGGGTGATGACTTGGGCGATGGTGATGACCCGGATGCGAGACATCTTGTCAGACAGAATACCCAGCACCAGTCGGCCACCCAGGTTGGCCATGGCGATCACCGCCACCGCATTGGCCGCCACCGCGGTCGACAGGCCGACCATGTTCTCGCCGATGTCCTTGGCCACCCCGATGACATAGAGGCCGCTCATGCAGGCGGTGAGGAACATCAGCGCCAGCATCCAGTATTGCGGCTTGCGCATCGCCTCGGCCAGGGTGAAGTCGCGGCTCTCGGTCTGCTGCAGGGAGGCGGCCTGTTTGGGCGCATCCTTCATCAACATGCCGCCCACCAGCACCATGGACATGGCGATCAGCCCCCACAGCTGGAAGGTCGCCTCCAGGCCGTTGTTCGACAGCAGCAGCAGGTTGATGTACTTGAAGCCCAGACTACCCAGACCATAGGCGCCGATGGAGCAGGCGGAGATCAGCCCCTTGCGCTCCGGGAACCACTTCACGCAGTTGGAGAGCGTCATCAGGTAGCCGGTGCCGTCGGCGAAGCCCACCAGGATGCCAGCGCAGAGGTAGAGCATGGCCAGGTTGCTGGCATGGGCGGTGAGGAAGAAGCCGATGCCGAGCAGCACCCCGGCACCCAGGGTGACGTTGCGCACCCCGAACCGCTCCTGCAGCTTGCCCGCCAGGGAGGAGGCGACCGCCAGGGACAGGCTGAGCAGGCCGAAGGCGAAAGCCACCTGGCTGACCGGCTCGTCCAGCTTGTCGGAGAGCTGGGCGTTGAACAGACTCCAGGTGTAAACGGAGCCCAGTGCGAACTGGGTGATGATGGTACCGATCAGGGTCAGGTACCGGGTGCGGTTCATCTCTTTGGTCATGATGCGTCTCGGGCGATGGCCTTAAGGAAATTGAGGCCACTATAGGCAAGACGCGGCTCGTGCCGACCGATTAAGGCATGAAATGCAGATCGGCGGGAATGAATGACAATCAGAGCCGCATCAGCTGACGGAACGCCTTGATGTTGCTGCGACTGACCGGCACCTCGAACGGCAGATCATGGAGTCGGATGAGGTAGGTACTGTTGAACCAGGGCACGATTTCGCGGATCTTGTTGATGTTGACGCAGTAGGATCTGTGGCAGCGAAAGAAGCCCTCCGCCGGCAGCCGGCTGACGAACTCGCTGATGGTCATGGGCATCACGTAGCGATCGGTGCGGGTGTAGACATGGGTCAGCTTCTCGTCCGCCTCGGCGTAATAGATCTGCTCGCAGGGGGTGACTATGATGCGCTCCCCCTTCACCAGGTTGACTGTGCGGTTCTGCGGCACGCTCACCTCGGCCCCCTGCCCCGCCTGTGACTTGCCGGCATGCTCGAGTTTTTGCAACAGGCTGATGAGGCGCGGCTCGTTGTAGGGCTTGAGGATGTAGTCGAACGCCTCCAGCTCGAACGCCTCCACCGCGAACTCCTTGTAGGCGGTGACGAAGACGATGTGGGGCGGATGGCTCGACTTGTGCAGGTTCTTGGCCAGCAGCAGGCCGTCGATGGAGGGGATCTGGATATCCAGAAACACCACGTCCACCTCGTGATCCTGCAGGTACTTGAACGCCTCCAGACCGTCCTCGAAGCTCGCCACTATCTCGATGCTGCTGTGCTGGTTCACCAGATAGATGAGCTCCTCACGGGCCAGATATTCGTCTTCAACAATGATGGCTTTCAACATGGCTGCATCTCTCGAGTCATATCTTCCTTCTCAATATTGATAGCGCTCAGCACGGCATGGCCTCCGGATCCGGCAGATAGAAACAGACTTCGGTGCCGGGTTCGAGCCGCCTGAGCTGCAGCCCGTCCCCGTACAGCAGCTTGACCCGTTGATGAACGTTCATCAGGCCGATGCTGCGGCTCTCCACCCGGCCGGCGGCCACCCCGTCGATCACCGCCTGGCTGATGCCGTAACCGGTGTCGCGCACCGCCACCCGGATGCCGCCCGCCAGCTGCTTCACCTCTATGGTGACCCGGCCCGGCGCGCTGCGGGGCTGGATGCCGTGCAGTATGGCGTTCTCCACCAGGGGTTGCAGCAGCAGGCTCGGCACCTGGATGTGCACGTCGTCCACCTCGAACACCACCTCCAGCTTGTCGCCGAAGCGGGCCTGCTCGATGGCCACGTAGTCGCGCACCTGCTGCAACTCCTCCTGGATGTCGATGAGCTCGTCCCCCTTGTTGAGGTTGTAGCGCAGGTAGTCCGCGAGATTGGCGATCAGCTGGCGCGCCTGCTGGGGACGGATGCGGATCAGCGACGAGATGGCGTTGAGGGCATTGAACAGGAAGTGCGGGTTGATCTTGCTCTGCAGGGCGGTGAACTCCGCCTTGCGGGTCATCTCTTTCAACTGCTCGATGCGCGACACCTCCATCTGGGTGGAGATGAGCTGGGAGAGACCCACCGCCATCTCCCGCAACGAGCTGGTGATGCTGTGGGTGCGGCGGTAATAGATCTTGAGGGTGCCGCTGACGGCGCCGTTCTCCCGCAGCGGAATGATGATGACCGAGTGGAAGTCCGACAGGTGGTACTGGCGCAGATCGTTGTTGATGATGATCTGGTCCAGCAGCACGGCCCGCTGGGTCATGTCGCTGATAGCGTGGTGCTCGTCCAGCTCGTAGTAATCCTTGCCCACCCCCACATAGGCCAGCACGTCCCGGGTGTCGGTGATGGCCACCGCATCGGCGTCGATCTCGCGCCGGATCACCCCGCACACCTGGCCGAGGGAGTGACGGTCGATGTTCTGGAAGAAGGGCAACGTCTGGTTCGCGATGTCCAGCGCCAGCTTGGCCTGCTTGGCGGCAATCATCTCCTTCTCGTCGTCCAGATCCTGCACCAGCTTGATGATGAGGCCGATACAGAGCGCCCCGGCGATCATGGGGTAGGCGATATGACTAACAATCTCGACCCCGACAGAATGAGGTTCTGTCAGGATCCAAATAAGCAGCATGGTCAGCCCCTCACAGGCCATGCCCGCCAGGATCCCGTACAGCCAGAGCCGCGACTTGCGGCAGTTGAGGTGGATCCAGGTCGCCAGCAGGCCGGCGATAATGCTGGCGATGAGGCAGGGAATGGAGGTGTGGCCATCCATGTCGATGAGATAGCGGTGCAGCCCCGAGATGACCCCGGCCGGGATGCCGACCCAGGGCCCGAACAGGATGCCGCCGGAGATGATGGCGATGATCCGCACGTTGATGAGCGCCCCCTCCACCGCGATGCCAGTGTAGGTGCTGAACACCGCGAACAGCCCGAAGATGCTGGCGACCAGCGTCAGCTCGGCCGGGGTGTGATCCCGTTTCTGGAACAATCGCTGGAAGGGTCTGGTGCGCGTCAGCAGGAACAGCGTCATCAGCATCAGCGCCGCCCGTTCAAACACCGCCAACAACATCATCTGATTTTCGAGCATGGGCCCTCCGGCCTAGGGCCACGAGGGGCGCACTATAAGGTGTATGGAGTCATGGGCTGCCGACCCAGATCGAGGGGAAAAAAGAACACAGCAGGATGGGCAGCCCCTGAGCGGGCCCCAGTTTACCTCAGACGACCCGCCAAGGGAGCAACGGCGTTGCAGGCTGGCCGGGAGAGGGCCAGCCTGCTGGAGGGATTCAGGAAGAGAGGGTGGCAAGCCGGGCCGCAAAGCCCATGAAGAAGAGGCCGATCAGGCCGTTGCCGAGCCGGGCCAGGCGCCGCTTGCGCGCAAAGAAGCGCGCCATCAGGGTGCCGCCGAAGATCAGCAGGGTCAGATAGACGAAGCTCATGGCCTCCAGCATGCTCGCCAGCACCAGATAGGAGACCCAGGTGTGGGCATAGTTGAAGTCGACGAACTGCACGAAGAAGGAGACGTAGAACAGGATCGCCTTGGGGTTGGTGAGGCTCAGGGTCAGCGCCTTGGAGAAGTAGCGCTCGCCGGACTCGACCACGGATGCCTCCCCTTCCCGCCTGGCGATGAAGTTGGCGCGCAGGATCTTCACCCCCAGATAGAGCAGATAGAGGGCGCCGAGGTAGCGCACCAGGGTAAACAGCAGGGGGGTGGTGCGAATGAGGGAGGCGATGCCCAGATAGGCGCAGAAGATCAGGATGGCGTCGCCGACGAAGACCCCGAGGGCCGCCTTGTAACCCGGGCCTATGCCACGGGTCGCCCCGGTGCGCAGCACATAAATCGAGTTGGGGCCCGGCGCTATGATGATGAAAAACAGCCCGACCAGATAGGTCCAGACGTTGATGACTCCCAAACTCTCAAACATGGCGTGCCCCTCTGGACTTGGAAAACAGCCCGGTCAGGCAGGTCCAAACGTTGATGACTCCCAGGCTTTCAAACATGTTCCCTCCATGGCGGTGAGCCGACTAACGACGGCAGGCTTTCTATACTAATCCGCCTCTCGCCAAGCACAAGATCTGAGCAGCGCTTCGTTCGTCCCCACACTCTCGCCGCCTCGATCGGAAACCCCCTCCCGCCCACTTTGTTGTGTCCAGACGGGCCAGGATCGGGCATGTTAGAGCGATACATGGACAACAGACACACTATCTCATGGAAAAGAGCCTCAGCACCGATAGCCCTCTCGTCGCGCCCCCCGCGACCGACGCCCTGAATACCACCACTTATCCGGTGATCGCCGCGATCAGCTTCTCGCACCTGTTGAACGACATGATGCAGTCGGTGCTGCTGGCCATCTATCCGCTGCTCAAACTCGGGCTCAACCTGTCGTTCACCCAGATAGGCCTGATCACCCTCACCTATCAGTTCACGGGCTCACTGTTGCAACCGCTGATCGGCCTCTACACCGACCGCAGGCCCATGCCTTATTCGCTGCCACTCGGCATGGGTTTCACCCTGCTCGGCCTGCTCTCCCTGTCACAGGCGGGCAGCTTTGGTGCCGTGCTGCTGTCGGCGATGCTGATCGGCATGGGCTCGTCAGTCTTCCACCCGGAATCCTCGCGGGTCGCCCGCATGGCGGCTGGCAGTCAGCCCGGGCTGGCCCAATCCCTGTTCCAGATCGGCGGCAACCTGGGGTCGGCCATAGGTCCGCTGCTTGCGGCACTCATCATAGTGCCGCAGGGACAGGGCAGCGCGGCCTGGTTCTCGCTGTTTGCGCTGGTCGGCGTCGTGGTGCTCAGCCTGGTCGGGCGCTGGTCGAGCCATCACGGGGCCAACTTCCATAAACGGATGAAGGCCCATGCCGGCAACGGCCTGAGCCGCCGCCAGATCGGCTGGTCGCTGGCCATCCTCGGCCTGCTGATGTTCTCCAAGTTCTTCTACATGACCAGCCTGAGCAGCTATTACACCTTCTACCTGATGGACAAGTTCAGCCTGTCACTGGACAGCGCGCAGCTCTATCTGTTTGCCTTCCTGTTCGCCGTCGCGGCGGGCACCGTGCTCGGCGGGCCGGTCGGTGACCGCATCGGCCGCAAGCGGGTGATCTGGATCTCCATCCTCGGCGTCGCTCCCTTCACCCTGCTGCTGCCCCATGTCGACCTGTTCTGGACCTCGGTGCTCTCGGTGATCATCGGCCTGATCCTGGCCTCGGCCTTCTCCGCCATCCTGGTCTATGCCCAGGAGCTGGTCCCCGGCAAGGTCGGCACCATCTCCGGCCTGTTCTTCGGCTTCGCCTTCGGCATGGGGGGCATAGGCGCCGCCCTGCTGGGTCAGCTGGCCGACGCGACCAGCATCGAAACCGTGTATCAGGTCTGCGCCTACCTGCCGCTGATCGGGTTGCTGACGGTGTTGTTGCCCACGCTCAGGAAGGGCTGATCGGCCCACTGGCGTGGAGAGGAGATCTGCGTCACGGGATGGGAGTCGAGGGGGATAAGGTGGAAGGGAGAGAGGCAGCTGACATCGGTGTGAGAACGGCCTGAGGCGTGCAGAGGCGGCACCTCAGGTCGTTCGATACTGCCTGGCGTGTGCCTCAGCAGTACTGCCCGGCTACCCAGCCGGAGGACCAGGCCCACTGGAAGTTGTAGCCCCCGAGCCAGCCGGTGACGTCCACCACCTCGCCGATGAAGTAGAGACCGGGCACGGTGCGCGCCTCCATGGTCTTGGAGGAGAGCTCATTGGTATCCACCCCTCCCAGGGTCACCTCGGCGGTGCGATAACCCTCGGTGCCGTTCGGCAGGATCTGCCAATCCCCCAGCAGGGCAGCGATGGCCGCCAGCTCCCGCTCGTTGTACTGGCGCATCGGCTTGTTGACGAGTTGCCCCAGCTCCACCAGCTTGTCGACGAAGCGCTTGGGCAGCTCGCGCCCCAGTACCGTCTTCAGCTCCTGGGCCGGATGGGCCAGCGCCCAGGCCTTGAGGGCCGCCGGGATATCCAGCTCAGGCAGCAGGTTGATGTGGATCTTCTCCCCCGCCAGCCAGAAGGAGGAGATCTGCAGTATGACCGGGCCGGAGAGGCCGCGGTGGGTGAACAGCATGGCCTCCTTGAAGCGGGTGCCATCCTCGGCAGTCACCGCCACCGGCAGGCTGACCCCGGCCAGATCGGTGAACGCCTCCTTCTGCTCCTGATGCAGGGTGAAGGGCACCAGTCCGGCGCGGGTCGGCAGCACATTGAGACCAAACTGCTCCGCCAGCTTGAAGCCATAGGGGGTGGCACCGAGCTTGGGCATGGAGAGGCCGCCGGTGGCCACCACCAGGGAGTGGCAGCGCACCTCTCCCTTGATGGTGTCGAGCAGGAAGCCGTCGTCCGTCTTGCTGACGGAAAGGATCTCGGTCTGGTACTGCTGGGTCACCCCGGCCCACTCACACTCGGTGAGCAGCACATCGACTATCTCTTTCGCGCTCTCGAGACAGAAGAGCTGCCCCAGGGTACGTTCGTGGTAATTCACCCCGTGCCTGTCCACCAGATCGATGAAATCCTGCTGGGTGTAGCGCGCCAGCGCCGACTTGCAGAAGTGCGGGTTACCCGAGAGGAAGGCGTGGGGGCCGGCCTGATGGTTGGTGAAGTTGCAGCGGCCGCCGCCGCTGATCAGGATCTTGCGGCCCGGCTTCTTGGCATTGTCGAGCAGCAATACGGAGCGACCCCGGTAGCCTGCCTGGGCCGCACACATCAAACCGGCCGCACCGGCCCCGATCACCACCACATCCACTTGCATCATCACAACCCTACTCATCAAACGATCAACGAAAACGGCTCATAAGAGCCGTCATCACGGGCAAAAACCAATAGCTCAGTGTACCGGCGTAAACAGAAACGGCCCTCAAGAGGGCCGTCATTGTACTGACTGAACACTAAGTGTCCACGACTATCAGGCGTTGCCGTCCATGATGCTGGCCGGCGCCCCCTTGGCCAGCTCGGCCAGCTCCTTGTCGATGAAGTAGAGGCCCTTGCCATCCTCGCCCACCAGGGACAGGCGATCGACGATGCTCTTGAACAGCTTCTCTTCTTCATGCTGCTCGGCCACGTACCACTGCAGGAAGTTGAAGGTGGAGTAGTCCTGGGTGGTGAAAGCCACGTGGGCCAGGCCGTTGATGCACTTGGTGATGTGGTACTCATGCTCCAGGGTGGTACGGAAGATATCGCCCAAAGAGTTGAACTCATGGGGAGGCGCCTCTATGGCCCCCAGCAGCGGCATGCCGCCGGTCTCGCTCACGTAGGTGAACAGGCGCTCCATGTGCTGGCGCTCCTCGGCGGCGTGCTTGCGCAGGAAGGTGGCAGCCCCTTCGAAGCCCTTGTCCTCGCACCAGGCGCTCATCTGCAGGTAGAGATTGGAGGAATAGAATTCAAGATTAATCTGCTCGTTCAACTTCTCGATCATGGCTTTGGCCAACATGCTGATTCTCCACTGTGATTTGGTCACGATTGTCGCCACTGTTGCAGCACGAATCAACTGTCCGCTTTCGTCATAGGCCATTGTTGTGACGCAACTTCCTCTCATCCTGGCCCCCATACGGGCATAGAGAAGCAAAGAAGGATGGTGTAACCGGACTCAGCCTCTATGATGGCGCCAATGGTCAGGAAGAAGATGCAATGAGATTGGTGATGGTACTGGCGCTGCTCTGGACGACCCAGTTGCAGGCCTCCCCCCCGTTGTCGGAAGAGGCTGAATTGCAGGCGGCGCGCGATCCCGTCGGCTATCTGCGGCGCCTCGATGCCAGTCCGCAGCAGGAGATGGAGCTGTTCCACGCCAGATCCCTGGCCAAGGCCGCCCTGGGGCGCTATCCACAAGCCCTACTCGACAACGCCCGGGCGCGCGCCCTGGCCATCACCCGCCAGGAAAACGCGCGGCTGCTGGACTTCCAGCTGCAGCAGGTGGCACTCACCCTGGATACCGAAGCGCCACAGCTGGCCCTCAGCCTGCTGGCCCAGCTGCAACCCACCCTCGGCGGCCACCCGGCCCAGCAGTCCGAATGGCACGCCCTGAACGGGCTCGCCCTCTACCGCACCCAGCAGCTCAAAGAGGCCATAGCCGAGCTCAAGACCGCTTTTCACCTCAAGCAACAAGAGCCAAAGAGTGCGCTCTCCGACCTGCAGTGCGCCCGCGTGCTGATGACCCTTGGCAACCTCTATGCCGATCTCAGCCTCCACCGGGAGGCCGAAACCTATTATCAGGATGCGCTGGGGCTGATGGTGCAACTGCGTGAGCCCAACAGTCAGACCATCATCAGGGCCAACATGGCGCGGCTCTACATCGACATGGCCCGCCCCGCCAAGGCGAGGAAGCTGCTCGATGCCCTGCTGACCAACCCCGATCTGTCGCCAGACTATCGCGCCATCGTGCTCGGCTATCAGGCCATGGCCCTCAATGCACAGGGGGAGTGGCGCGCGGCCTGGCACAGCCTGGACGAGGCCCAGGCCATCTATCAGCGGCTCGGCTATCCACAGGCGGCCTCCCGCCTGACCGAGACCCGGGCCAGGACGCTGCAGGGCCGTGGGGAGAAGCAGCTGGCATTGCAGTTGCTGACGACCCGACCTGACGCCATCACCATCGACGGCCAGGCGTTGCAGGCCAGATTGCTGGCGGATCTGGGGCGCTACCCCGAGGCCTACAGGGTCATGACCGAGTACATGCAGCATTACAAGCAGCACTTCAATCAGACCCTGAGCCAGCATGCCAACGCCTTCCAGGCCGAGATGGAGCTGGCGCGCAGCGAGGCCAACAACAGGGCGCTGCAGCAGGAGAACGATCGCAAACGGCAGCAGCTGCTGTATCAGCAGAGCGCCCGTTACTACCAGCTGATGCTGGTCGCGCTGCTGGCGGGCGCCCTGATCATGCTCGGACTCACCACCCGCAGACTGCACCGCAACTCACGCCATCTCTACCGGCTCGCCACCTTCGATCAGCTGACCGGGTTGCCAAACCGGCGTGCCCTGCTGGAGCGACTGACACAACAGTGGCAACTGAACGAGCCACTGACCCTGCTCATCATCGACATCGATCACTTCAAGCAGATCAACGACAGGCACGGCCATCAGACCGGCGATCTGGCCATCCAGAAACTGGCCGAAGAGCTGAAACGCTGGGCCCCCGACCTGCAACAGGTCGGGCGCTGGGGAGGAGAGGAGTTTCTGGTGGCCATGTCGCAGGACGGCACCACCTGCTGGCACCTGGCCGAACAGCTGCGCAGCCGGATCGAGAGCCTTGGCTCCCCTCACATGACCATCAGCACGGGGGTGGCGGAGCGTTGTCCCGAGGATGACAGCCTGAATCAGCTGATCCACAGGGCCGACATGGCGATGTATCAGGCCAAACGCCAGGGCCGCAACCAGACCATACTGGCGGCGGCCCCCAACCTGCTGTCCGAACTGACCAGCAGCGTCGCCTGACAGGGGGCTGCATCAGCGCCCGTCCCTCAGGGCACCAGCTCGGTCAGTGACGCCTCATTCACCGGTGCCCCGTAGTCGACCTCCGCCAGCTCGAAGCCATTGAGCTGCATGAAGTCCCGCTTCAGCCCGGCAAAATCCCCGAGGGCCTGGAAGTTGTCCGGCGTCACCTTGGACCAGAGCGCCGAGACCGCCGCCTGCACGGCCGGGTCCAGCTCGTGGTCATCCATCCTGATCAAGCGGTTGCCGTCGGCCACCACCCCTTGAGGTCCGTACATCTTGTCGGCAAACAGCCGCCGCATCTGCTCGATGCAGCCCTCGTGCACCCCGCGCTCCTTCATCACCCCCATCAGCAGGCCGAGGTAGACCGGCAGCACAGGGATGTAGGCGCTCGCCTTGGTCACCAGCGCTTTGCACACCGACACCCAGGCGTGGCCGCCGAGCTCGGCCAGCTGCAGATTGATGGTCTCGGCGGTGGCGTGCAGGTGCTCCTTGGCATAGCCGATGGTGCCATCTCGATAGATCGGATAGGTGGATTCCGGGCCAATGTAGGAGTAAGCCACCGTCTGCACGCCCGGCGCCAGACAATCCGCCTGCTGCAGCGCCTGCAGCCAGAGTTGCCAGTCCTCGCCCCCCATCACGGTGACGGTGCCCTGGATCTCCTCCGGGGTGGCGGGGGCCAGGGATTGCTGCACCAGGCTGTCGTGTTCCAGATCCAGCCCCCAGCCGCTGAACGGCTGGCCCGTAGTCTTGAGTACGGAGCGCACCTGGGTGCCATCGGCCAGCAGCCGGATGCCGCTCGCCAGCGAATAGACCACCAGATCCACCTGCCCCAACTGCTGGCGGATGCTCTCCACCGCCTGCTGGCGCATGGCGTCCGAGAAGGCATCGCCGATCAGGTTGACGGCGATGCGCCCCTCCTGCTCCGCAGCCTGCCTAAACCAGATGTTGTTGTACCAGCCCGCGCTACCGAGCCCCTTGTCGGACGGCCCCCGCTCGAACGAGACACCGACGGTGTCGGCTCCCGCCCCGAAGGTCAGGGCGATGCGGGACGCCAGCCCGAAACCGGACGAGGCCCCCAGCACCAGCACCCGCCTGGGCCCGTTGAAGTGGCCCGCCGCCCTGACGCCGGCGATCTGCTGAGCCACGGCGGCCCGGCAACCTATGGGATGACAATTGCGGGCAACGCAGCCCTGGATCTGAGGATGAATAATCATGAGAAATCTCCGCTTGAACTGGCTACAGCATAGCCATGACGCAACGGATTACCTTGATGTCAGGGGGGATCGGGTACGGAAGGGCGCAGAAAAACAAGAGGGAGCACGAGGCTCCCCAAAGCGGTATTCAGATGCTTTTTGTTGTTTTGTGTTCATTGCGAAGCACGGGCACATCCTATTCCCCTCGCCGTTGCGGGGCAATACGCCGGCTGTGATCGGCTTCAAATTCTTGCTCAATATATGCACAACTTTTCATCGAAGGCGGCAACATAGCCGTACAGAAAACCCATTCCAATCCTGAGGCCGTGGTGACAACACCGTTTTAGTTTCATCAGACATTGGTATAGTGAACCCAGGATCAGTGAGGAGAACTCCCATGAATGGAACCTATTACAAACACGTACTGGCCGCGATCGACCTGTCGGAAGACAACCGCAAGGTGATCGAGAAGGCGGTCGACCGGGCCCGCTCCAATGGCGCCAAGTTGTCGGTGATCCACGTCGACGTGGACCTCAAGGATCTCTACACCGAGATGATCGATATCGACATCGACAACGTGCAGGATCAGGTGATCGCCGAAGCGAAGGAGAAGCTGGAAGCCTTCCTGGCCTCGGTGGACTACCCCATCGAGAAGAAGCTGGTGATCTGCGGCGATCTGAGCGAGCGGGTCAATCAGGCGGTCAAGGATTACCAGATCGACCTGCTGGTGTGCGGCCATCGTCAGAGTTTCTGGAGCCTGCTCACCTCCAGCGCCCGTCAGCTGATGAACACAGTGCCCTGCGATCTGCTGGTCGTCCCCTTGCAGAAGTGATCAAACGGGCGTAGCTTGTTTATCCATGAACATCACAGCTTTCAATCACAACAACTGGTGGTGCTGCTCCTAAACAGGCGGCACCACTTTTCTATGTGAAATTTTCAACAGAAAACACCGTGACCGCCGAGAGGCGGTCATTGTTTTTATCCCTTTGTCGCCTCCCGGCTCACCCCCAACCGGAGAGAATGACATGCATAACCCCATCATACTGACTGGCGACAGACCCACCGGCAGACTGCACATAGGCCACTACGTCGGCTCATTGCGCCAGCGGGTAGAGGCCCAGTCCCATTACCGCCAGTTCGTGATGATCGCCGATCTGCAGGCGCTGACCGACAACGGCCACAACCCGGCCAAGGTGACCGACAACGTGCTGGAGGTGATGGCCGATTACCTGGCAGCCGGCCTGGATCCCGCCAAGACCACCTTCTGCCTGCAGAGCGCTCTGCCCGCCCTCGCCGAGCTGACCTGCTACTACCTCAATCTGGTCAGCGTCGCCCGGCTGGAGCGCAACCCCACCGTCAAGGCGGAGATCCAGCAAAAAGGGTTCGAGCGCAGCCTGCCTGCGGGCTTCCTGGTCTATCCGGTCAGCCAGGCCGCCGACATCACCGCCTTTCGCGCCACCCATGTGCCGGTCGGCGAGGATCAGCTGCCCATGCTGGAGCAGACCAACGAGTTAGTGCGCCGCTTCAATGCCCTGGTGGGCAAGGAGGTACTGACCGAGTGCCAGCCCATACTGAGCGACACCGGCCGCCTGCCCGGCATCGACGGCAAGGCCAAGATGTCCAAGTCCCTCGGCAACACCATAGAGCTCGGCATGTCGAGGGATGAGATCAAGCAGGCGGTGTTCGCCATGTACACGGACCCCAATCACCTCAAGGTGAGCGATCCCGGTCAGGTGGAGGCCAATACGGTGTTTGCCTATCTGGATGCCTTCCACCCGGACAAGACGCTGGTGGCCGAGATGAAGGCCCACTACCAGCGCGGCGGCTTGGGTGACATGCGCTGCAAGCAGGTGCTGAACGACTGCCTGCAGGCCCTGCTCGCCCCCATGCGGGAACGGCGGCAGGCGGCCATCGCCGACAAGGGCCAACTGCTGGCGCTGCTGCATCAGGGAACGCTGCAGGCTCGCACCCTCACCGACGAGGTGCTGGCCGAGGTCAAGGGTGCCATGGGGCTGGATTACTTCGCCGGGTTGCGCTGAGCCGCCGTGCCCAGCGCGGCCTTGCCGTAGCGTTCGAGGGCGAGCCGGTGCAGCAACCCCTTGAACCAGCCGATCGCCTCGTCATGGGCGGTGAGGGGGTGACCCGCCATCAGGTAGACGATGGGGATCTCCGGGTCCAGCTGATGCAGCCGCAGCGGGTAGTAGCGACTGAAGTGGCGGCCGATCATCTCCGGCACCACCACCAGATAACGGCCGGTCGCCATCAGCTGCGGCACCGCCATAAAGCTCGGCAATCTGACGCCCAACTCACGCGCCACCTCGAAGCGGGCCAGCCAGAGATCCACCATGGCCTGGCTGTGGCCCCAGCTGGAGGTGTAAATATGGGGGCGGCTGACCAGATCGGCCGGCCCCAGCACATCCGGCAGTGCGCTGCCCAGCGGTGACAGGCACACCAGCGGGTTGCTGAACCACTCCTCGCGCCACAGCCGGGGCGACAGGTTGTTGGCATCGGCGAAACCGATCACCAGATCCAGCTCCCCCTTCTCCAGCTCCCGCTCGTAGTCGCTGTCCGCCAGCTCACACACCTCCAACCGACACTGGGGCGCCTGCTGGACCATGCGCTCCACCAGCGTCGGCACCAGGCCGTGCTCCACCGAGCCCGGGGTGGCGATGCGAAACACCCGCTGGGCACTGGCGGGATCGAACCCCTTCGCCTGGCGCAAGCCCTGCTCCAGCATGGCCAGCGCCTGGCGCACCGGCCCCGCCAGCGCCTTGGCGCGCTCGGTGGGCATCATCTCGCGCCGGCTCATGACAAACAGCGGATCGTCCAGCGCACTGCGCAGTCGCCCGAGGGCGTGGCTGACGGTGGACTGGGAGAGGTGCAACCGCTCGGCGGCACGGGTGACGTTGCGCTCCTGCATCAGCATGTCGAACACGGTGAGCAGGTTGAGATCCAGGCGGGAAAGGGGGAGTTCCATCGATATTGGCCATAGTGGAATGACGACAATTCATTTTTGGCATAGTAGCAGATTGCATAGAATGCGCGGGCAAATTACATCGGAGATTAAAATGCGCAGCTATCTGTTGTTACTGGCGATCGGCCTGTTGTGGGGTTCCCAGTTCATTTTCATGCATCAGGCCGTCAACGAGATGCCTCCCATCATGGTGGCCTCCGTGCGCGCCCTGTGCGGTAGCCTGACCCTGGGTCTGCTCTGCCTGTTCATGCGCCTCAAGAGCGAACACACGCCGTGGCGCACCTATATGCTGATCGCCCTGCTCGATGCCACCATCCCCTTCATCATGGTGGCCTGGGGTCAGCAGTACGTGGATAGCGCCATCGCCGCCGTGGTGATGGGTTGTATCCCCTTTGTCACCATCTTGATGGCACCCTTGTTGGTTTCCGGTGAAAAAATCACCAAGGGAGGCCTTGTCTCCGTGGTCATCGGCTTTGTCGGTGTGCTGGTGCTGTTCTGGCCGAAACTGGCGAATGGCATGGATGCGGGCCTGCTCGGCGCCGTCGCCATCCTGTTCGGGGCCAGCTGCTTCGCCATCGGCCTGCTGATGATCAAGCGCTTCGCCAAGGACCACCCCGTGGTGGTGGCTCGCAACATCCTGATCTCGTCGGCCATCCAGCTGTTGCTGGCCGCGCCCTTCGTCACCGATCTGAGCGCCCTCACGATGCCGAGCCAGCAGGCCATGGGGGCGGTCGCCGTGCTGGGCGTGTTCTGTACCGGCCTGGTCTACTTCCTCTACATGGCGCTGATCCAGCAGGCGGGCCCGACCTTCGCCTCCTTCAGCAACTACCTGGTGCCGCTGTTTGGCGTCATGCTGGGCGCCCTGTTCCTCGGCGAGCAGATCCAGTCCACCACAGGCGCGGCACTGGCCCTGATCCTGGGCTCGGTCGCCCTCAACCAGTGGGCTCAGCAACGCCGTGCCCGTCGGGAGGCCAGCCTATGTCAGGCATCCTGACCACCCTCTGCGGCGGTCTGGTGCTGATCGCCGGCTGGCAGTATCGCCACCGGCTGGCCGGACTGCTCGGCCTGCTGATGCTGACCCTGCCGTGGCTGTTCGACAGCAAGCTGCAGGCCATGCTGAACTATGCCCTGCATGCCTGAATGCCATCTCTGAATGTGTGACGAGAGTGTATCTCTCCTGTTTTTGGGACCGTTTTAAAAAAAACCTCCGATTTGTCCCCGCTACCGGCGCCCTGCGCCGGTTTTTTTATGCCTCCTCCCCGCTTCGCAGGTAACGATACTCGAGCCGTTCATTCTTGCGCGGGCCGGTGATCTGCCAGCCGAGCCTGAATCCGCCCGGCAATGGTGTCAGCTCGGCACTGTAGTGGTCCTGGCCGCACAGATGGGGCTCGGCGGTCAGCCAGCGCCCGTCCGACCCGGGCCGCAGCTCAAACAGCAGGACCGGGGCCTCATGGCGCAGATGGGAGAGCGAGATCCCCCGCTCGCTGCGCCGCCACCAGAAACTGTTGTGCATGGCGAGCTCACGGCCGTGGGGCGTGGTATAGCGGCCCGCCTCGGCAAACAGCCAACCCCCCTGGTGATCGGTCACCCGCACCTCTCCCTCACCCCGCCCGTTCCAGTCGGTCGCGGAACCCACCCCGTTGCTCGCCTCGAAGGCAAATGCTCCGATCTGTGGCAACAGTGCCCATAAACGCTGGATCGCGCCTTCCAACTCGGCCATCATAGCGCCCTCCAAATTGACAACTGACGACAATTCAATCACATGAACTACTTGATAGGGGTCACCCTGCTCTGGTCCTTCTCCTTCAGCCTGATCGGGGTCTACCTCGCCGGCCAGGTGGATGCCTACTTCTCCGTGCTGACCCGCATCGCTCTCGCCAGCCTGGTGTTCCTGCCCTTCCTGCGCCGCCGCTGGCTGAGACCCGATCTGGTCGTCAAGCTGATGGCGCTCGGCGCCACCCAGCTCGGCATCATGTATCTGTTCTATTACCACTCCTTCCTGCTGCTGACGGTGCCGGAGGTGCTGGTGTTCACCATCTTCACCCCCATCTACGTCACCCTGCTCCACGATCTGCTGGAGTCCAGATTCAAACCGACCTACCTGTGGGGGGCCCTGCTCGCCGTGCTGGGGGCGGCCGTCATCCGCTTCGATGGCCTGACCGAAAGCTATGTGATGGGATTCCTGGTGGTGCAGGGGGCCAACCTCTGCTTCGCCATCGGACAGGTCGGCTACAAGGTGTTGCTGGCACGCGAGAAGGAGCAGCCGCCCCAGCTCGCGGTGTTCGGCTGCTTCTATCTGGGGGCCCTGGCCATCGCCCTGCCCGCCTGGTTACTGCTGGGCCAGCCCCAATACCCGACCAGCAACCTGCAATGGGGCATTCTGCTCTGGCTGGGGGTGGGGGCGTCCGGACTGGGTTACTTCCTGTGGAACAAGGGCGCGACCCTGGTCAGCAGCGGCGTGCTGGCCATCATGAACAACGCCCTGATCCCGGCGGGCTTGCTGGTCAACCTGGTGCTCTGGGGCAAGGATGCAGACCTGCTCAGGATCGCACTGGGCGGCCTGCTGATGTTGGCCTCTCTCTGGGTCTGCCAGCGTCATCCGGCGCATAGCACGGACTGACGATCGGTCGACCGCCAGGCCCGTCAATGCTGACTCTCTTTGGCCCACCGACGTCATCGGGTGAGTGAGTGCTGACTAAAAATCAACCGATGACGGTGTTGTGCTCCCGCTTGGCCTGGCCGTGGCAAGAGGCCAGCCGGGCCAACAAGTGATCGATCTGCTCGGCGCTCTGGCTCTGTACCAACCCGATGCTGACGGTCACCGGCCGCTCGGGCAACAGGTTGGCATCGGCGATTTCGAGGCGCAGCCGCTCGGCGATCTCCAGGCCGCTCAGGCGATCGGTCTGGGACAGCATCAGGATGAAACCATCCTCGTCCCAGCGGGCGAAGGGATCTTCCCGGCGCAGCTCGCGGCGCACTATGCGAGCCAGCTTCGCCAGCATGGCGTCGCAGGCCACCTCACCGAACAGCTGCAATATCTTGCTGCTGTGATCCACGGTGAACTGCAGCAGGCAGAAGCTGCCGCTCTCGTGTGCCAGCCGCTCATCCAGCAGCAACTCGAAGTAACTGCGGCTCTCGAGCCCGGTGAGGGGATCCGTATTGTGGCGTTCGTCCAGCTGGGGTGCGGCCGGATCGAGGTGGCGTACCACCCCCAACAGCTGACCCTGCCCATCACTGCGCACCCGCTCCTCCAGCCGGAGGTAGTGGCCCTGATGGTGCAAGATGCGATACTCGAGGCGCAGCCCGTTGCCCTGGCCACTCTGGCACGCCCTGATGGCCTCTTCCAGGCGGGCGGTATCGTCCGGGTGCACCCGTGCCAGCCAGCCGAGATCATCCAGCTCATCGCCTTCAAGCCCCAGCAGTTGCAGGCAGGAGGGATCGCGCCTCAGCCCCTGCTCCGCCGACCAGACCCAGATCCCGGCCTCCAGCATCTCCATGGCTTGCGCCATCAGGGACATATCGAGCCGGGTCACGGTCTCAACCCAGGGAGTTACATCTCTTTCCATCACACGCCTCGAAACCGGATCCAAATATCAGCCCAAATAAGTAGCATTGGCGCTCGCGCCGAGCAACAAGCTCAGCCTGCTTTTCCGCCCGTGGTGCCCTGATATCCCGCCATCAGCGCCTGCCAGTTTTCCGGCACGAAGTGAAAACTGGTATGCAGTTGGGACTCCTTGGTGAAGGAGCGCAGCAACCGCTCAAGGTTGGCCTGCTGCCAGCTACCGGGGGAGCGGATGGCCCCCTTGTCGAAATCGATCACCCAGACCTTGCCGTCTTTGTCGAGCAACAGGTTGTGGCTATTGAGATCGGCGTGATAGACGCCGGCATCGTGCAGTTGGCGCACCGTCTGGCCGACCCTGTGCCACACCTCGCCGGCGATGCTGCCTTGCTTGAGCAGCGCCACCAGATCCTTGGCGCCGCGGATGCGCTCGATCAGGATATCGGCGCGATAGAAGGGACCCTGCTTGACCATACGCGCCGCAAACGGGCGCGGCACCGGCAGCCCCTGCTCGCTCAGCCTGGCCAGCAGGCTGAACTCGACCATGGCACGGCTGGTCTCCACCCCTTCAAACCAGAAACGATCCCGCACCAGCTTGCCCACCATGCCACCACGGTAGTAGTGGCGCAGCACCAGGTGGCGCGACTCATCCTTCACAAACCAGGTCACCCCGCGACCGATGGCGGAACCCACCACCTGGCGATGGGTCTGCCACCAGGCCGGATCGAACAATTCGGGGGAAGGGTCGCGGAAGGCCCCTTCGGCATACCAGCAGATCTGGTTATGGACGGTCTGTGTCAACATCTGAAGATTCCGGTCGATAGTTGGGCGCAATGCATCAATCCATGGAGAATGTGCCGGTCAGGCATGCCAGCGGGTGCGATTTTACAATCCACAAGGGAGTTTGCATAATGCCATCCATCCATTCTGCCACCATTGCGCCACATCATGCCGCTGTTCCAAACGCCACCTTCTTCTATCTGCATCCTGCGGCTCTCCGCCATCGGGGATTGCTGCCATGCGCTGGCGCTGGTGCGCGTCATTCAGCGGGAGTGGCCAGAGACTCGCATCACCTGGATCACCGGCAAGATTGAAGCGACACTTTTTGCCGACCTGCCCGGAGTCGAGGTCATTGCCTTCGACAAGAGCAAGGGCTGGCGCGGTTATCGCGCGCTGTGGCAGACCCTCAAGGGCCGCCGGTTCGACGCCCTGCTGCACCTGCAGGCCGCCCTGCGGGCCAGCATCGCCACTCTCGGCATCAAGGCCGGCGTCAAACTCGGCTTCGATAAAGAACGCGCCAGCGACGGTCAGTGGTTATTCACCAACCATCGCGTGCCCTCGCCCGCCTCCCCCCATGTGCTCGACGGTTTTCTCGCCTTCGCCAAAGAGCTCGGCATCCGGGATCTGACGCCGGACTGGCAGTTGCCCATAGGCACGGAACAGCGCGACTGGGCCCGGCAGAAGGTGGGCGGCAAGCCCACCCTGCTCATCTGCGCCGCCGCCAGCAAGGCGTTCAAGAACTGGACCGCCGCCGGTTATGCCGCCCTGGCGGATCACGCCGCCGGCAAGGGTTTTCAGGTCTATCTCTGTGGCGGTCCGGCCAAACTGGAGCGGGATCTCGCCGCCGACATCCAGCGGCTGAGCCAGAGCAGGCCGGTGGATCTGGTGGGCCAGACCAACCTCAAGCAACTGCTGGCACTGATCGCCGAGGCCAGCCTGGTGCTGGCACCGGACACGGGGCCCACCCACATGGCGACCCTGGTGGGAACTCCGGTCATCGGCCTCTACGCCCACCACAATCCGGCGCGCACCGGCCCCTATCTGTGCCGCGACTATGCGGTCAGCGTCTATCAGGAACTCATCGAGCAGGAGACCGGCAAGCCGCTGGCACAGCTCGACTGGCGCACCCGCCTCAAGGATCCTGACGCCATGAGCAAGATAACGAGCGAGCGGGTGATCGCCGCCTTCGATCGGATCTGCGCCCAGCATCGACTGCCTGGCGGTGAAAAACTCGGAAATTCCGAATCCTGAGGCTGGGATAACCTGCTGGCCCATCTCCCACGCCAGAGGCAGAATAGTGACCTGTGGGTGACGCTCCCGCAGCAAGCTACGAATACTTTGATCGGCTGGAATATGATTCCGGCCGTTTTTTTATCCGCCACCATCTGCTAAAATTCGCCGCCTTTAGATCCCTCTGATTCTGATTTTTCCGTGTTTTGCGAGCGACTGTCTCCCTTATCGGGCACAAGACGGCGGCCTCTGCTACAACCAAAACACTGTCATCGCTTAAAGGTACAGACATGGCGCAACAAGGCACTCTCTACATCATCTCCTCCCCTAGCGGGGCGGGTAAGTCCAGCCTGATCAATGCCTTGCTGACCAAGCATAACGATGCTGGCAAGATGCAACTGTCGGTCTCCCACACTACCCGCGCCATGCGCCCAGGGGAAGAGAATGGGGTGCACTACCACTTCGTGCAGGTAGAAGAGTTCAAGGCGCTGATCGCGCGCGGCGACTTTCTGGAGTGGGCCGAGGTCTTCGGCAACTACTATGGCACCTCCCGCGCCGCCATCGAGGCCTGTCTGGCCCAAGGCATCGACGTCTTCCTCGACATCGACTGGCAGGGTGCTCGCCAGATCCGCGAGCAGATGCCGACCAAGTCCATCTTCATCCTGCCCCCCAGCCGCGCCGAGCTGCAGCAACGCCTGATCGGACGCGGCCAGGACAGTGCCGAGGTGATCAAAGGGCGAATGGAGAAAGCCATTGCCGAAATGGTGCACTACGACGAGTATGACTATGTCATCATCAACGAAGACTTTGAGCAGGCGCTGTTCCAGCTCAGGGCCATCATCGAGTGCCAGCGGCTGGCATTGCATCAGCAACAGCAGGCCCAACAAAACTTGCTGCAACAGTTGCTGGCAGAATAGTCCAAAAACAAGTAAACTTTTGCGTCATTTTTAAACACCGCTTTTTTCAACACAGAAAGCCCAAACACTGGAGTCCTCATGGCACGCGTTACTGTAGAAGATGCTGTAAAACAGGTAGGTAACCGTTTTGATCTGGTGCTGGTCGCCGCGCGCCGCGCCCGTCAAATCGCGGTACAAGGCAAAGATCCCTTGGTCGACCCAGAGAACGACAAGCCGACCGTGATCGCCCTGCGCGAGATCGAGATGGGTCTGGTGAACAATCAAGTGATGGATACCCAGGACCGCTACGAGCAGCAAGAGCAGGAAGCCGCCGAGCTGGCTGCCGTTGCTGCCATCGCTGAAGGCCGCGGTTAAGTTATTTTTCCGGTTGGCACCCGCCCGGGTGCCGACTGTTCTCCCCATTTACAACCGCTCGAAAACCTCGCAAACTCGGAGACATACCCTCAATTCCACGAATTGCTGTTTCGCCACTGCGGGGACTGTCTTGTATTTATTTGAAAATCTTAAAGAAATAGCCAATTCCTACCTGCCTTCCGAGCAGGTCGAGAAGCTCAGGCAAGCCTATGTGGTGGCCCGTGATGCTCACCAGGGACAGATGCGTTCCAGCGGCGAGCCCTATATCACCCACCCCGTTGCCGTGGCCCGGATCCTGGGCGACATGCGCCTCGACCACGAAACCCTGATGGCCGCCGTGCTGCACGACGTCATCGAAGACACCCCCGTCACCAAAGACGATCTGGCCGAACTGTTTGGCAACGCCGTTGCCGAGCTGGTATCGGGCGTCTCCAAGCTCGACAAGCTGAAGTTTCGCGATCGCAAGGAAGCCCAGGCCGAAAACTTCCGCAAGATGATGATGGCCATGACCCAGGACATCCGGGTCATCCTGATCAAGCTCGCCGACCGCACCCACAACATGCGCACGCTGGGCTCACTTCGGCCGGACAAGCGTCGCCGCATCGCCCGCGAGACGCTGGAAATCTTCGCCCCCATCGCCAACCGTCTCGGCATCCACACCATGAAGAACGAGCTGGAAGAGCTTGGCTTCGAGGCGCTCTACCCCATGCGCTCCCGGGTGCTGCGGGAATCGGTGCGCCGCGCCCGTGGCAATCGCCGCGAGATCATCGACTCCATCCAGAGCGAGATTGAGGGCCGGCTGCGGGAGGCCGGCATCGACTCTCAGGTGAGCGGGCGCGAGAAGAATTTATTCTCCATTTACAACAAAATGGAGAAGAAAGAACTGCAATTCCACGAAGTGATGGATATCTACGCCTTTCGCGTGAGGGTAAAGGACATAGATACCTGTTACCGGGTGCTGGGCCAGATGCACAGCCTCTACAAGCCACGTCCCGGCCGCTTCAAGGACTATATCGCCATCCCCAAGAGCAACGGCTACCAGTCGCTGCACACCTCCCTGGTGGGGCCGCACGGGGTGCCGGTCGAGGTGCAGATCCGCACCGAATTCATGGATCAGATGGCCGACAAGGGGGTTGCCGCCCACTGGGCCTACAAGCAGGATGGCGACAGCTCGGGCACCACGGCCCAGATCCGCGCTCAGCGCTGGATGCAGAGCCTGCTGGAGCTGCAACAGAGCGCCGGCAGCTCGTTCGAATTCATCGAAGGGGTCAAGACCGACCTCTTCCCTGACGAGATCTACGTCTTCACCCCGGAGGGCCGCATCATGGAGCTGCCCGCCGGCGCCACCCCGGTGGACTTCGCCTACACGGTGCACACCGACATCGGTCACGCCTGTGTCGGCTCAAGGGTCGACCGTCACCCCTACCCGCTCAGCAGCCCGCTGCATTCGGGTCAGACGGTGGAGATCATCACGGCCCCCGGCGCCCGCCCGAACGCGGCCTGGCTCAATTTCGTGGTGACCACCAAGGCGCGCTCCAAGATCCGCCAGTTCCTCAAGAACCTGCGTACCGAAGAGTCGGTGGTGCTGGGTCGCCGCCTGCTCAACCATGCGCTCGGTGCCAAGAACATCGAAGACATCCCCGAACCGCGCATCAAGCAGGTGCTGGCCGACACCAAGCACGAGAATCTGCAGGGCCTGCTGGCCGACGTGGGCCTCGGCAACGCCATGAGCGTCATGGTGGCGCGCCGCATGCTGGGGGATGAACTGCCGCCGGAAGAGCAGCCCAAGTCCACCGGCAAGAAGATGCCGATCAAGGGGGCCGACGGCATGCTGGTCACCTTCGCCAACTGCTGCCGCCCGATCCCGGGGGACGCCATCATCGCCCACATCAGCCCGGGCAAGGGCCTGGTGATCCACCAGGAGTCCTGCCGCAACATCAGGGGCTACAGCCGCGAACCGGACAAGTACCTGCCGGTGCAGTGGGAGGTGGACAAGGAGCAGGAGCAGGAATTCCGCACCGGCATCAGCATCGAGATCATCAACCATCAGGGAGCGCTGGCGGAGCTGGCCAACGTGATCGCGGCCACCGGCGCCAACATTCACGCCATCAGTACCGAGGAGAAGGATGGCCGGGTCTATCTGGTCACCCTGCTCATCACCACCAAGAGCCGTATCCACCTTGCCAACATCATGCGCAAGATCCGGGTGATGCCCAACGTGCTCAGAGTGAGCCGACAGAAGAACTGAACACAGGCGGCGCAAGCCGCCTGTTGCTTTTACAGAGACAACCCGTGGCTCCCGAGCGCGTAAGCCGCCTATCCGGCATGCTGACCATTCTGGCCAGCTGGAGCCCCACTGCATAGAAACTGATATGACACCTGAACGCTTTAAACGGATTTCCGACATGCTGGCCATGCGCCAGCTCGACCTGACCGTCTGCATGGAAGAGGTCCACAAGCCTCACAACCTGGCCGCCATAGTGCGCACCGCCGACGCCATCGGCATCCATCGCGTGCACGCGGTCTGGCCCAAGACCTCCATCCACCCCCGCAAGGGCACCGCCCGTGGCAGCCAGAACTGGGTAGATGTGAAGCTGCACCCGGACATAGGTACCGCGGTCAGCAAGCTGAAAGCCAGCGGCATGCAGATCCTGGCGACCCACCTCTCCGAGAGTTCGGTGGACTTTCGTGCCATCGACTACACCAAGCCCACCGCCATCCTGGTGGGCCAGGAGAAGCACGGCATAGGGGAAGAGGCGCTGGCGCTGGCCGATCATCATATCGTCATCCCCATGGTGGGCATGGTGCAGTCCCTCAACGTCTCGGTGGCCGCCGCCGCCATCCTGTACGAGGCCCAGCGCCAGCGCGAGCTGGCGGGCTGCTACCAGCGCGGTTGCCCCCTAGATCTCGACGAGCAGAACAGCATCTTGTTCGAGGGGGGCTATCCCATCTATGCCCAGCTCTGCAAAGAAAAAGAGATGCCCTACCCCCAGCTCGGCCCGGCGGGCGAGATCCTGGCGGACGAGGCCTGGTGGCAACGGATGCAGCTGACCCGCAAAGGCTGGGCCGCACAACAGGAAGACCCTATGGACATGGAGTATCCATCCGATGAAAGTTAACTGCCTGCCCTTGCTGGCCCTGACCCTGTTTTCTGCCGGAGCCCTCGCCGTGGACAATCCCTATCAGCTCACCATGGAAGCCGAGGTCCCCTCTCTTCATCAGCAGACCCTGCCCGACTTCTGGCGCGACCACGCGGTAGAAGGGGAGTTCAAGGGCAAGGGCGGGGTGAGCATCCGCTACGCCGCCCTGCGCCAGGCCAAGGTGGACAGAGCCATCCTCATCGTCAACGGCCGGGTCGAGAGCTACCTCAAGTATCAAGAGCTGGCCTGGGATCTGTGGCGTCAGGGCTACAGCCTCTATCTCATCGATCATCGCGGCCAGGGGCTGTCCGGCCGCATGCTGGCGGATCCGGAGAGGGGCTATGTCGCCGACTTCGACGACTATGTGCTGGATCTGAAGCAGTTCCACGACGAGGTCATAGTCGCGGACCAACCCGCCAAGCTGTTCCTGCTGGCCCACTCCATGGGGGGTGCCATCTCGGCACGCTATCTGGAACGCTGGCCGGATGACATCAAGGCGGCCGTGCTCTCCTCCCCCATGCTGGGCATCAACCTCGGCGGCCTGCCCAAGTGGCTGGCCAAGGGGCTGGCGGTCACCATGGATACGGTCGGCAGCTGGTGGGGCGAGCCCCCCTACGGGCCGGGACAGGGGGGCTATGTCTCCCACGATTTCGCCGACAACGGTCTGAGTCACAGCGAGCCCCGCTATCAGGCATTCCGCCAGCTCTATGAACAGCAGCCGCAGATCAAGCTGGGCGGCGTCACCGCCCACTGGATCCGCGAGGGCATCAAGGCCGGGGATGCCGCCATCGCCGAGGCAGACAGGATCAAGACGCCGCTGCTGCTGATACAGGCGGGGGATGACGGCATCGTCGACAACCTGGCCCAGGACGAGTTCTGCACCAGGGCACGTTGTGAAGGGGGCAAGCCGCTGCGGATCGAGGGGGGCTGGCACGAGCTGTTTATCGAGGCGGATACCCAGCGCCTTCCCGCACTGACCGCGACCCTGGCGTTCTTCGCTCGTTTCTAGCGCCGATACTGGCTATTTTTTGGATCCCTAAATAAATGGGGTGAGGTCAGACGCTGGGGTACACTGCCCCGGCATTCCATTCATGCCGAGGTAATGATGTTCAAGGTAGTTGTATCCGATCTCGATGGCACCCTGCTCAACAAGCAGCACCAGATCTCCCCCCGCACCCGTGACACCCTGCACCGCCTGGTCGATCAGGGGATCAAGTTCGTGGTGGCCACCGGTCGCCATCATGTGGACGTGCGCGGCATCCGCGATGCGCTCGGACTCGATATCTATCTCATCACCTCCAACGGCGCCGTGGTGCACGACAAGCAGGATCGGCTGATCTTCAATCAGGCGCTGCCCGCTTCGGTGGCGGCCGAGCTGATCACCCTGGAACGGGATCCCTCCATCCACCTCAACGTCTACTACGGCGACGAGTGGCTGGTGGAGGAAGAGATGCCCAAGATGCTGCAATTCCACGAAGAGTCCGGCTTCGCCTACCGCCTGACCGACCTCGCCACTCACCCGATGGACAAGATCAACAAGGTGTTCTACATCGGCGATCACGAGAAACTGCTCGAGATCGAGACCCGGCTCAACCAGCAATATGGTGATCGGCTCAACGTCACCTTCTCCCTGCCGGACTGTCTCGAGGTGATGCACGGTGGCGTGCACAAGGGCAACGCCGTGCGCGCCGTGCTGGCCCAGAATGGACTGGAGATGTCCCAGGCAGTCGCCTTCGGCGATGGCATGAATGACTTCGAGATGCTGAGCATGGTGGGTCGCGGCGTGGTCATGGGCAACGCCCACGATCGCCTCAAGCTGGCTCTGCCTGAACATGAGCAGACCCTGAGCTCGGACGAGGATGGTGTCGCCGTCTATCTGGAGCAGCTGTTCGCCCCCAGCGTCGGCTGATCCCGTTCGTCTCCTCGCCAGAAATGCAAAAGGGTGGTCGCATGACCACCCTTTTCACATCCATTCATCGCATCTCTTCATCCAGAACGCCGGCCCTGCCGCGCTCGTCCTTTTCACCAGGCGAGGTTGGGCAGGGCTAGCCGATCCAGCAGGCTGGTGGCGGGCAGCCACTCGAAACTCTGGTTGGCGCCGCCGTAACACTCCGCCAGTCGCAACGGCGTGCCGGGCTGGTGACGACGCCCGGCCACATCCAGACAGAGCGAGACCTGCCGGTTGAACAGGCGATCCGCCTGCCATTGCCATTGATGGCTGTTATCCTGACAATCCGCCATGACGAGATCGTCGCTACCCCTGGCGATCAGGCAATGCTCCGACAGCTGCAAGGCACCGGCATCCCACTCGAACTGCTGGCGGGGGCTCCGGTCACAGGGCTGAGTCAGCAGACCGCCCTTCTCGCTCAAGGCCACGCAGAAGCCGCCATCGGTCACCAGGGCCGCCGAGGAGGGCGCTGTCGACTTGGGGGCCGCCCCCATCAGCAATGCCTCCGGCTTGGGTTGCAACGCACAACCGCCGAGGGTCATGATCACCAGCGCCAGAGTGCAGGCTTGAAAGAGCATAGGATGATGGTACATGTGACCTTGTGCCTGAAAGTGTTCGATGATGCCCACTACTTGGGAGTCTGGCACTCAGCATAACGAACTCGAGGCGAACAGGCGCCAACAGAAGTGTAAAAAGACGTGACAGAGAGGGAGAGCAAATCGCAGAAAAGCAAAAACCCCGCCGAAGCGAGGTTTTCAAATGTGGTCGGTGATAAAGGATTCGAACCTTTGACCCTCTGGTCCCAAACCAGATGCGCTACCGGGCTGCGCTAATCACCGATGGGGTACTTCTTTTTCAAGAATCAAGATAACCAATGGTCACCTTCGTCATACAGCAAGTATGGTGCGAAGAGAGGGACTCGAACCCTCACACCCGGGGGGCACTAACACCTGAAGCTAGCGCGTCTACCAATTCCGCCACCTTCGCATACCTAACATGCCGCAAAACAACTGTAAAATGGGGTGGCTGATGGGGCTCGAACCCACGACAACCGGAATCACAATCCGGGACTCTACCAACTGAGCTACAGCCACCACAGCTGTTTTCGTTCCACAACACGCCCGCTTAACTGGCGCACGTTTTATGGTGCGCCCGACAGGATTCGAACCTGTGACCTCTGCCTCCGGAGGGCAGCGCTCTATCCAGCTGAGCTACGGGCGCTACGCTGTCGAACGGGGCGCATTATTGATGATGGCACCCACCTTGTCCACTCTTTTTTTATCACAATGAATCAACCGATTGTTTTTGCATCGCTTTGTACAGTTTTGTATCTCTTCTCCATGCTTTCGGCCTGAATCGTCCTCACTCGGCCCACTTCTGTGCCCTCATCTGGCAGAGTATCGATTCTCATCCTTGACTTGCTTGCTTCTCTACCTAGAATGAATGAACGTTCATTCATTGTGATCAGCAGAGTCATGGATAAAAAAGAGCGCATTTTCGAGGCGGCGCACGAGATCCTCGGCGAGCAGGGCTTCTATGGTCTCTCCGTTGCCGCGGTCGCCAAGCAAGCCAATGTGGCGGCAGGCACCATCTACCGCTACTTCAGCGACAAGGATGATCTGATCCGCCAACTTTATCTGCACACCATTCTGAAGTGTCATCCGCTGGTCATGGAGGATGTGCAGATAGAAGAGGTGTCATATCGGCAATTTCGACGCCTGTGGCTCAACATCGATGCCATCTTCACCCACCACCCCAATGCCCTCAAATGCAAATTGCAGTACGAAAGTTCTCCATTGGGGGCTGAATTGGAGCGGGATCCGGTCATAATGGCAACCTGGGCGCCACTTGAGCGCTTCTTCGAACGGGGACGCCAGCAAGGACTGTTTATCGATTTACCCGTCCTGGTGCTGCAGGCGCTGAGTCTGGATTGCGTGACCAACCTGGCACAACAACGCCGGGTTCACGATTTTGTATTGACGCAAGAACAGTTGGAGACGGTGATCCGGGCCAGCTGGAATGCCATTTTAAACCCTAATATTTCCACCACAGGAGCCTGTTCATGAAAAAGTGGATGGCCATCATGCTGCTGATAGCACTCGCCTTGTTTGGCAGTGTCATCGGCTTCAATATGTTCAAACAGAAGAAGATCGCAGAGTTCATGGCCAATCGACCAGAGCCTGAGTTCCCGGTCACCGCCATGGTGACCAAGGCGCAAGACTGGGTTCCGACCATAGATGCCATCGGCTTCATCGAGCCCAAGCAAGGGGTCACTCTCTCCAGTGAACTGGCGGGCACCATCGACAAGATCAGCTTCGAATCCGGCACCCAGGTCAAGGCGGATCAGCTGCTGCTGAGCCTGGACTCCAGCGTGGAAAAAGCCAACCTGCAATCGTCCCAGGCCAGACTGCCGGCGGCGCGGGCCAAGTTTGAGCGCTATCAGAACCTGTACCAGAAGAACTCCATCTCCCGGGATCAACTGGATGACGCCGAAGCCAGCTACCGCTCCTTGGAAGCGGATATCGAGAGCCTGAAGGCCACCATAGCCCGTCGCGAAGTGCGTGCTCCCTTCGGTGGTGTGGTCGGCCTGCGCAACGTCTTCCTCGGTCAATACCTGGAACCGGGTACCGAGATAGTGCGACTGGAAGACACCAGCGTGATGCGCCTGCGCTTCACCGTGCCCCAGACCGACATCTCCAAGATTGCCCTGCACCAGACCATCAAGATCAACGTGGATGCCTATCCCAATACCCAGTTTGACGGGCATATCACCGCCATCGAGCCGGCCGTCAACTATCAGAGCGGCCTGATCCAGGTGCAGGCTGACATCCCGAACAACGAGGGCCAGCTCCGCTCCGGCATGTTTGCCCGTGCCAGCATCATACTGCCCACGGTGAAGGATCAGATCGTGATCCCGCAATCCGCCATCTCCTTCACCCTGTACGGCGAGAACGTCTATGTCATCCACGAGGCGGACGGCGTGAAACGTGCCAAGCAGGTGGTGGTCAAGGCGGGTGAGCGTCGTGGCAATGACGTCCATGTGCTGTCTGGCCTCAAGGCCGGCGATGAAATCGTGCTGTCGGGTCAGGTTCGCCTGAGTAACGATACCAAGGTGCGCGTAGTCGAAAACGATGCCCTTGCCGTTCCGGCACAAACCCCGATGCTGTAAGCGCGGAGATCTGTGATGCGATTTACTGACATATTCATAAAAAGGCCCGTGCTGGCGATCTCGCTCAGCTTCCTGATAGCCCTGCTGGGCTTCCAGGCCATCTTCAAGATGCAGGTGCGGGAATACCCTGAAGTCATCAACACGGTGATCACGGTCAACACCAGCTACTACGGTGCCAGTGCTGACCTGATCCAGGGCTTCATCACCCAACCCCTTGAGCAGGCGGTCGCGCAAGCCGACAACATCGACTTCATGACCTCTTCCAGCCAGCTGGGCAGCTCCACCGTCACCGCGTACATGAAGCTGAACACCGACCCCAACGCAGCCCTGGCCGATATCCTGGCCAAGGTCAACTCGGTGCGCTCCCAGTTGCCCAAGGAGGCGGAAGACCCCTCGGTCACCTCCTCCACCGGTTCGACCACGGCGGTGCTCTACATGGGCTTCACCAGCCCTGAGCTGAATTCCAGCCAGATCACCGACTACCTGGAGCGGGTCATCAAGCCCCAGCTGTTCACCGTGGGTGGGGTCTCCAAGATCGACATCTACGGCGGGGTCGAGTTTGCCCTGCGGGTGTGGCTGGATCCGGCCAAGATGGCGGCCTTCGACCTGACCTCCAGCGACGTGATGACGGTGCTCAACAGCAACAACTATCAGTCTGCTACCGGCCAGGCGACCGGCTACTTCACCCTGTTCAACGGCAATGCCGAAACCCAGGTCAGCAACACCGGTGAGCTCAAGCGGCTGGTGGTGGCGACCCGGGATGGCAAGGTGATCCGCCTCTCCGACATCGCCAAGGTGACGCTGGAGAAGAGCCACGACATCTACCGTGCCAGCGCCAACGGCAAGGAAGCGGTGGTGCTTGCGGTCAACGCGGCGCCGACCGCCAACCCCATCACCATCGCCCACGATGTGATGGAGCTGCTGCCGAGCCTGAAGAGCAACATGCCGAGTACCCTGCAGACCAACGTGCTGTATGACTCCACCATTGCCATCAACGAATCCATCAACGAGGTTATCAAGACCATACTGGAAGCGGCCGCCATCGTACTGGTGGTGATCACCCTGTTCCTCGGCTCCTTCCGGGCTGTCATCATCCCCATCATCACCATACCGCTGAGCCTCATCGGCGTGGTGATGATGATGGATCTGTTCGGTTTCTCCATCAACCTGATGACCCTGCTGGCCATGGTGCTGGCGATCGGTCTGGTGGTGGATGACGCCATCGTCGTGTTGGAGAACGTCGATCGTCACATCAAGGAAGGGGAAGAACCGTTCCGGGCGGCCATCATAGGCACCCGCGAGATCGCCGTGCCGGTCATCGCCATGACGGTCACCCTGGCCGCGGTGTATGCGCCTATCGCCCTGATGGGGGGCATCACCGGCTCCCTGTTCAAGGAGTTCGCGCTGACCCTGGCGGGAGCGGTATTCGTCTCCGGCATCATAGCCCTGACCCTGTCGCCCATGATGTGCGCCAAGATGCTCAAGGCCAATGAGCAGCCGAACAAGTTCGAGAGCACTGTGCACCACCTGCTGGATCGGATGACGAATCGCTACGACCGCATGCTGCACGCCGTGATGCAGCACCGCATCGTGGTGGTGCTGTTCGCCGTCATCGTGTTCGGCAGCCTGCCGCTGTTGTTCAAGTTCATCCCGAGCGAGCTGGCCCCGTCCGAGGATAAGGGCGTTATGGCCGTGCTGGGGACGGCACCCTCCAATGCCAACCTGGACTACATCGAAAACACTATGGCGGACGTGAACAAGATCCTGGATAAGCAGCCCGAGATCGCGTATTCCCAGGTCTTCTCCGGGGTGTTCAACGCCAACCAGGCCTTCGGCATCGCCTCCATGGTGCCCTGGAGCGAGCGTGAAGCGAGCCAGAAAGAGGTGCTGGATAGGGTTGCCGGTCTGGTGAAGGACATCCCAGGTATGGCCATCACCACCTTCCAGTTCCCCGAGCTGCCGGGTGCCTCGAGCGGCCTGCCCATCCAGTTCGTCATCACCACCCCGAACAGCTTCGAGAGCCTGTTCCTGATCGCCGGTGAGATGCTGACGGCCACCCAGGCCAACGGCCAGTTCGTCTATTCGGATCTCGATCTGAACTACGACTCGGCCACCATGAAGATCAAGATCGACAAGGACAAGGCGGGTGCCTACGGCATCACCATGCAGGACATAGGCGTCACCATGGGCACCATGATGGCGGATGGCTACGTCAACCGGATCGATCTGGATGGCCGCTCCTACGAGGTGATCCCGCAGGTGGAGCGTAAATTCCGTATGAACCCTGAATCTATGAAGGGCTATTACGTGCGCGCCGCCGATGGCAAGTCGATCCCGCTCGGCAGCCTGATCAGCATCGAAGTGGTGGGCGAGCCCCGTGCCCTGCCCCACTTCAACCAGCTGAACTCGGCGACCATAGGCGCAGTTCCTGCTCCGGGTGTCGCCATGGGTGATGCGATCAACTGGTTCAAGGCCACCGCAGAAGAGAAGCTGCCGCAAGGCTATCGCTACGACTTCATGGGGGAAGCCCGCCAGTTCGTGACCGAAGGCAACGCCCTGTACGCTACCTTCGCCCTGGCCCTTGCCATCATCTTCCTGGTGCTGGCGATCCAGTTTGAATCCGTGCGTGACCCCCTGGTCATCATGGTCTCGGTCCCGCTCGCCATCAGCGGTGCCTTGATCGCGCTGGCCTGGGGAATGGCCACCATGAACATCTACTCCCAGGTGGGCCTCATCACCCTCGTTGGTTTGATTACCAAGCACGGAATCCTGATCTGTGAGGTGGCGAAGGAGGAGCAGCTGCTGCACGGTCTGAACCGGATGCAGGCGGTGATGCAAGCCGCCAAGGTGCGACTGCGCCCGATCCTGATGACCACGGCGGCCATGATTGCGGGCCTCATTCCGCTGCTCTATGCCGCGGGTGCAGGCGCTGCCCAGCGCTTCAGCATCGGTATCGTCATAGTGGCGGGTCTGGCCATCGGCACCCTGTTCACCCTGTTCGTGCTGCCGGTGATCTACACCTACCTGGCCTCCGAGCATAAACCGCTGCCGGAATTCGATGAATCCATTCCGGCCAAGGCGAAAGGGAATCATTAATCCCTGGAGAGAACAAAAAGGCCCCGAAAGGGGCCTTACTTTTATCCGTTTTATGACACACGACATAGGTAGATGAAGCAGTTACACTAAACCGCACTCAATCCAGACCGCAAGGATGCCATGTCAGGAATCTTCTCCAAGGCCATCGGCCTTAACGGACTGTCTTACCGTCTGCTCTCCTACATTCTGATATGCAGTACCGTCTTGGCCATGATCATCACGGTGTTGCAGCTCGCCTGGGATTACAACAAGGATGTGACCGTCATCGAGGCGAGCATCGATCAGATCGAGGCCTCCTTCCTGCAGCCCATCTCCGCCAGTTTATGGAATCTGGATGAAGAACAGGTCAAGGTTCAGATCGAAGGCATCATGAACCTGCCCAACATGCAGTTCGTGATGGTCAAGGAGATGCTGGGCAACTCGGAAGTGCCACTGCTGACCCAGGGCGTGGAAAAAGAGCAGTACGACATCTCCCGGGAGTTCAGCCTCACCTATCAGGGCGAGATCGTCGGCAAGCTGTTTGTCGCCGCCTCCCTCGAACAGATCTACCAGCGGCTGATCGAGAAATCCGTGCTGATCCTGGTCAGCCAGACCATCAAGACCCTGGTCGTCTCCTTCTGCATCCTGATCATCATCTACTACCTGGTGATCCGTCATATCAATCGCATCGTCAACTACGCCCAGAAACTGAACCTGGATAGACTCGCAGTGGAGCTGACGCTGGAGGGGCGCACCCTGCCCCGCAAGCACCCCGACGAATTCGATGCGCTGGCCGCGACCCTCAACCAGATGCGCACCCGTCTGAACGATGAATTCACGGCCCGCCATCAGGCCGCCGAGCAGCTCCAGCAGGAGCGGGACTTCTCCGCCACCCTGATCAACTCGGCCAATATGGTTATCTGCTGCATGGAGCCGGACCTCAACATCGCCAGCATCAACCCTGCCGCCATCCTGCTCACCGGCTATCACCATGAAGAGTTGTTGCAGCACAACTGGCTGGATCTGTTCGTCAGCCAGGAGCAGCGGACCGAGCTGGGCACCCTGCTCGCCGAACAGGGCTCCCTCGAAGACAGGGAGATCATCATGCACGACCAGCAGGGCAACGAACTCGTCCTGCAGTGGACCTTCGCCCCCTTCTACGAAGGCCCGAACCTCAAGTATCTGATTGGATTCGGTTATGACATCACCCGCCTGAAGAAAGTGGAGCGGGAGATCACCCTGTTCAACGAGCAGCTGGAAGGCAAGGTAGACGAGCGCACCCGCCGCCTGAGCGATGCCAACGAGCAGCTGGGCAAGGCGTACGACGACCTGAAACAGGCCCAGCAAACCCTGGTGGAGTCGGAGAAGATGGCTTCGCTGGGATCGCTGGTCGCCGGGGTGGCCCACGAGATCAATACGCCCATCGGCATCAGCGTGACCGCCTCCTCCTACCTGCAGGAGCAGGTGGCCGATTTCAAGCAGCACATCGAGGCCAAGCAGCTCTCCCGCTCCTATCTGAATGAATTCACGGTCAATCTTGATGAATCCATGCAGTTGCTGCAGGGCAACCTGAGACGCGCCTCCGAGCTGATTGCCAGCTTCAAGCAGGTGGCGGTGGATCAGTCGTCCGAGGCACGCTACAACTTCAGCCTGGCCGACAACCTGCACCAAGTGGTGGTCTCCCTCGGCCACAAGCTCAAGAAGGCCCAGTGTGAGGTCGACATCCAATGCGATCCCAAGCTGACCCTCTACTCCTTCCCCGGCAGCTTCACCCAGATCTATTCCAATCTGCTCCTCAACTCCATCAACCACGGTTTCGATGGCTGGGACAGACCCAAAAAGATCAGCATCCGGGTGGAACAGCAGGACAATGAGCTCATCATCGACTACAGCGACAATGGCCGCGGCATCCCCCCCGAGATACTGCCGCGTATCTTCGATCCCTTCGTCACCTCCAAGCGGGGCCACGGTGGCAGCGGGCTCGGCACTCACATCATCTACAACCTGGTGGTGCAGCTGCTGCGCGGCCGCATCCACTGCGCCAGCGAACCCGGCCTGGGCGCCCAGTTCCATATCCGCCTGCCCATCCAGCAGAACTGAGCGCCGGCCCTTGTGGGCCGGCGCCTTTGTCCCCATCATGCTGTGACAGCATTTTTCACAAGCGGAGAACCTACCATGGCACAGCATTTTGACTACATCGCCATCGGCGGCGGCAGCGGCGGCATCGCCTCGGCCAACCGGGCGGCCATGTATGGCAAGAAAGTCGCCCTGATCGAAGCCAAGGCACTGGGCGGCACCTGCGTCAACGTGGGTTGCGTCCCCAAGAAGGCCATGTGGTATGCCGGCCAGATCGCCGATGCCCTGAGATATGGCGCCGACTACGGTTTCGACACCACACTCAACCACTTCAGCTGGGCCAAGCTGGTGGAATCCCGCCAGGCCTATATCAGCCGCATTCATCAATCCTACGAGAACGTGCTCGGCAAGAACCAGATCACCGTCATCCGGGGGTTCGCCCGTTTCGTCGACGGCAACACAGTCGAAGTGGATGGTGAGCACTACACGGCCGATCACATACTGATCGCCACCGGCGGCCACCCCGAGGTGCCCAATATCCCAGGCGCCGAGCTCGGCATCGACTCAGACGGCTTCTTCGCCCTGCAAGAGCAGCCGAAGCGGGTCGCCGTAGTCGGTGCCGGCTATATTGCCGTCGAGATCGCCGGCGTGATGCAGGCGCTGGGCTCGGAGACCCATCTGGTGGTACGCAAGCAGGGTCCGCTGCGCAACTTCGATCCCATGATCCAGGAGACCCTGGTGGAGATCATGGCTGCCGAAGGCCCCAAGCTGCATACCCATGCCATCCCTAAAGCGGTGATCAAGAACGCCGACGACAGCCTGACCCTGCAGCTGGAAGATGGCCGCCACCTCACCGTGGATTGCCTGATCTGGGCCATAGGCCGTGCCCCCGCCACCGACAATCTAAACCTCTCTGCCGCCGGCATCGCGCTGGATGACAAGGGCTATATCCCGACCGACAAGTTCCAGAACACCAATGCCGACAACCTCTATGCGGTGGGTGACAACACCGGCCGCATCCAGCTCACCCCGGTGGCCGTCGCCGCCGGCCGTCGCCTGTCGGAGCGGCTGTTCAACAACAAGCCAAACGAGCACCTCAACTACGATCTGGTGCCGACAGTGGTATTCAGCCACCCGCCCATAGGCACCATAGGGCTGACCGAGCCGGAGGCCATCGCCGAGTATGGCGAGAGCCAGGTCAAGGTCTATCGCAGCCAGTTCACCGCCATGTATTCGGCCTTGACCCAGCACCGCCAGCCCACCCGCATGAAGCTGGTCTGCGTCGGCCCCGAGGAGAAGGTGGTCGGCCTGCACGGCATCGGCTTTGCGATGGACGAGATACTGCAAGGCTTTGGTGTGGCCATGAAGATGGGAGCCACCAAGGCCGACTTCGACAACTGCATCGCCATTCATCCCACCAGCGCGGAAGAGTTTGTCACCATGCGTTGAGGCCGGAAAAATAGGAACGCCAGGGTCAACTCGACAACAACGTTGCTATACTGTAGTGGTCTAATCATCCCGGACACCATTTTAGGTGGTACAGTCGCCACCAAGATCAGAGGTGTTCAATGACAAGATTACGTCGCTCATTTACTGCTGAATTCAAACTCGAAGCCGCATCCCTGGTACTCGACCAGGGATACTCTGTCCCCGAAGCCAGCCGTTCACTGGATGTCGGTGAAACCATACTTCGCCGATGGGTTCAGCAGCTTCAATCCGAACGAACCGGCACCACCCCAATCGGCAAAGCGCTGACCCCGGAGCAGCAGAAAATCCAGGAGCTGGAAGCCCGCATCAACCGCCTCGAGCGCGAAAAGGACATTCTAAAAAAGGCTACGGCTCTCTTGATGGCGGACGAGTTCACTCGTACGCGCTGATAGACCGATTAAGAGAGCAAGCCCCCATCACTCTGGTCTGCTGCGCTTTCGATGTTCCAACATCCTGTTTTTACGACTATCTGGCTCGCAAGCGGACGATTAACCGTGAGCGATTGCAACAGCGTAGTGAGTTGCGCCGCTTGTTCAAAGAGAGCCGTGATTCAGCGGGCAGCCGCGCCTTGATGTCGATGATGCGAGCGCTGGGGTATCAGATTGGCCGATTCAAAGTGCGCAGTCTGATGAAAGAGACCGGTCTGGTATCCAAGCAACCCGGCGCTCATCGCTATCAGGTCGCCCGGTCTGAGCGACCGGATATTCCCAATCTGCTGGCCCGTGAATTTGATGTCCAGCAACCCAATCAGGTGTGGTGTGGCGATATCACCTACGTCTGGGCCGCTGGTCGTTGGTATTACCTGGCCGCGGTGCTCGACCTTCATACCCGCCGGGTCGTGGGTTGGGCGATGTCTGACAAACCTGATGCAGAGCTGGCAATAAAAGCGCTCGAGATGGCCTATCAGCAACGAGGTTGCCCATCAGGCGTACTGTTTCACTCCGATCAGGGCAGCCAATATGGCAGCCGTGCGTTTCGGCAACGGCTGTGGCGCTATCGCATGACCCAGAGCATGAGTCGGCGTGGCAACTGCTGGGATAACGCACCGATGGAGCGGTTGTTCAGGAGTCTGAAGACAGAGTGGCTCCCGACAACGGGATATATGAACCTGCGGGAGGCGAAGCGGGATATCAGTTACTACCTGATGGATTACTACAACTGGCGCCGTCCACATCAACACAATGACGGGATCGCGCCAGCAAAAGCCGAGGATCGGCCTAACCAAGTGTCCGGATTTAGTTGACCACTACACATCACATTAATAGGTAAACGATCAGAGAGAGTTGGTTTTTTTCATTGATGTGTTTAAGTTGCGAACTTAGAAAAACAAAGCCCCTCGAGAGGGGCTTTGTTGTTTGGTCGGGCTCTGTCCGCTGGTGTGATCAGTAACTCTGCTGGTGCACATCCATCACGGCGCGACCGGACGGGTCGGCCATCTCCTTGAACTTGGCATCCCACTCAAGAGCAGTGGGAGTGGAGCAGGCGACCGACTTGCCATAAGGTACTGTGCGGGCGGCCGCTTCCAGCGGGAAGTGCTCGTCGAAGATGGCGCGATAGTAGTAGGCCTCCTTGGTGAGCGGAGTGTTGATGGGGAAGCGGAACGCCGCCGCCTCGAACATCTGATCCGTCACCTCGACTTCGACCATGGCTTTGAGGCTGTCAATCCAGGAGTAACCCACGCCGTCGGAGAACTGCTCCTTCTGGCGCCAGGCCACTTCGTGGGGCAGCAGCTCCTCGAAGGCTTCCCGCAGAATGTGCTTCTCGATCTTGCCGTTGCCACACATCTTGTCGGCGGGCTGCAGGCGCATCGCCACGTCCATGAACTCCTTGTCGAGGAAGGGCACGCGGCCTTCCACGCCCCAGGCGGCCATGGACTTGTTGGCGCGCAGGCAGTCATAGAGGTGCAGGGAGGCGAGCTTGCGCACGTTCTCTTCGTGGAATTCTTTAGCGTTCGGCGCCTTGTGGAAATAGAGGTAGCCGCCGAACAGCTCGTCCGAACCCTCGCCCGAGAGTACCATCTTGATGCCCATCGCCTTGATGTAGCGCGCCATCAGGTACATAGGCGTGGAGGCGCGGATGGTGGTGACGTCATAGGTCTCGAGGTGATAGATGACGTCCCGCAGGGCATCCAGACCCTCTTGCACGGTGAAGTGGATCTGGTGGTGAATGGTGCCGAGATGATCGGCCACCTTGCGGGCGGCGGCCAAGTCCGGCGAGCCATCCAGCCCGACGGCGAAGGAGTGCAGCTGCGGCCACCAGGCCTCGCTCTTGCCATCGTCTTCCACCCGGCGGGCGGCGTAGAGCTTGGTGATGGCGGAGATGACGGAGGAATCCAGGCCGCCGGAGAGCAGCACGCCGTAGGGCACGTCGCACATCAGCTGGCGCTTGACCGCCGCTTCCAGCGCGGCCTTGAGCTCCGCCTTGTCGCTGACGTTCTGCTCGACCGCCTGATATTCCATCCAGTCGCGCTGGTACCACTGCTTGAGCTCGCCATCCTTGCTCCAGAGGTAATGTCCGGGCGGGAAGGTTTCGACGCTCTTGCACACCGGCACCAGGGCCTTCATCTCGGAGGCGACATAGAAGTTACCGTACTCGTCGCGGCCGGTATAGAGGGGGATGATCCCCATGTGGTCGCGGCCAATCAGGTAGGCATCCTGCTCGGCGTCATAGAGGATGAAGGCGAAGATGCCGTTGAGATCGTCCAAGAAGGCCGGGCCCTTCTCCTTGTAGAGGGCGAGCAGCACCTCGCAGTCGGAGTGGGTCTGGAACTGGAAGTCGACCTTGAGGTTCTTCTCGAGTTCCTTGTGGTTGTAGATCTCGCCGTTGACGGCCAATACGTGAGTGCGCTCGGGGTTGTAGAGCGGCTGGGCGCCATTGCCCGGATCGACGATGGCCAGGCGTTCGTGCACCAGGATGGCCTTGTCTGAGCTGTAGACGCCGGACCAGTCGGGTCCGCGGTGACGCAGTCGCTTGGACATTTCCAGCGCCGATTTACGCAGGGTTGCTGCATCGGATTTGATGTCCAGAATGCCGAAAATAGAACACATTGGCGGTAATCCTCTTGATTTTTATGGAGCCCCCCACGTTTGGGCTCGAAATTCCATTTACATTCCTCGCCAATCACAATGCCTAGCGCAAAACCCTTTTGCAAGCGGGAAAACCGCACAAAATCATGCCGCGAGCGTCAAGCTGGCGGCATAAGAATAAGGTGGTGAGAAGGGGCTGGGTTGACGCGCGCGTCAGGCCGCCGCGGGCTCGAAGATCACATAGAGTTTGCGGCAGGCCACCAGCGTCTCCCACTCGCCGACGAAGCCCGCCGGGATGATGAACTGGCTGCCCGGGGTGAGGTGCAGCTTGCCGCCCTGGCCGTCGTGGATCAGCGCCTCGCCCTCCAGCAGCTGACAATATTCGTGCTCCGTGTAGTGCACGGCCCAGCGGCCCGGCTCGCAGGCCCAGAAACCCACGTGAAACTGCTGGCTCGGATCCGAGTAGTGGTTCCACAGGGTCTGGCTTGGGTTACCGGACTTGATGCGATCCGTCGGTGGGGTGAGAGGGGTGGGGGTGACGAAGTGATCGTCCAGCAGGATCCAGTCGTTCAGGCTCTTCATGGGGCTTCCTTGCAAGGGCTAAGGGGGCAACGGGATCGTCCTGATCCCGCGGTCGTTTACTTTTCTTAACGATGTTGCGTTTAAGTTAAACGATCTGCCCTGCCTTGCCAAGAGGGGCCGTCCTGCGACCCGGGAAGCGGGATCAGACGATATCGATGTCGACCACTGAGTCGAAGATGTGGTTCGGTCTGAATGGCATGCGGTCGATGTCCGCCACCTTGCTCACGCCGGAGAGCACCAGCACGGTTTCCAGGCCGGCCTGGAAGCCCGCCAGTATGTCGGTGCGCAGGTTGTCGCCGATTATGATGGTGTCATCGGAGTGTGCCTCCATCCGGTTGAGCGCCGCGCGGATGATCCAGGCGCTCGGTTTGCCCACGTAGAAGGGCTTCTTGCCGGTCATCCGCTCGATGGGGGCGCAGAGGGCGCCGCAGGCGGGGTACATCATGGGGCCGTGGGTGTCCGGGTTGGTGGCGATGAAGCGCGCCCCCTGATCCACGAACTTGGCGCCCAGCTGCATCATGGTCCAGTTGTAGTTGCGAGTCTCGCCTACTACCACGAAGTCGGGGTCGATGTCGGTGATGGTGAAGCCGGCCTTGTAGAGCTCGTGGGTCAGGGCTCCTTCGCCGATCACATAGGCCTTCTTGCCATCCTGGCGCTTGAGGAAGTCGGCGGTGCCCATGGCGGAGGTATAGAAGCACTCCTCGGGCACCTCGATGCCGGCGGAGCGGAAGCGGTTCTGCAGATCTTTCTGGGTCTGGGCCGGGTAGTTGGTGAGAAACAGCAGCTTGCTGCCCTGCTCCAGCAGGCGGTGCACGAAGCGGTCGGCCCCGGGGATGAGATCGTTGTTGTGCAGTATGACGCCGTCGATATCGCAGATGACGTTTTTCTTCATAGGGACTCCTTGTAGGGGGGAGGCGATGGCCAACCTCGAATGTCTTCAATCGGTTATGGTTTTTGTGCCGCCATTATAAGACGCTTTGATGACAAGTCTCCCCCGGCGCACGGGATGGGTGCACAATGGTGATGGAGGGGCGTGCAGCCGGTGTCCAAGCCGCCTGAGCGCCCGGAGTCTGACAAGGAGGCCGCCACCATGGATAACTTTATTGCCGGCTTGCCCAAGCTGGAGTTGCACCTGCATATTGAGGGCACCCTGGAGCCCGAGCTGATGTTTGCGTTGGCCGCCCGCAACGGCGTGACCCTGCCCTGGCCCGATGTCGAGCGCGTGCGGGCCGCCTACGAGTTCGACTGCCTGCAATCCTTTCTCGATCTCTACTACCTGGGTGCCAGCGTGCTTCGTACCGAGCAGGATTTCTTCGATCTCACCTTCGCCTATCTGAAGCGCTGCGCCGCCGAGCGGGTGGTACACGTGGAGATCTTCTTCGATCCCCAGGCTCATACCGCCCGTGGTGTGCCCTTCGCCACCGTCCTCGGCGGCATAGAGCGGGCGCTGCAGGAAGGCGAAGAGACCTTCGGCATCAGCTGGCGGCTGATCATGAGCTTCCTGCGCCACTTGAGCGAGGAAGAGGCCTTCGCCACCCTGGCCGAGGCCGAACCCCATCTCGCGCGCATTCACGGGGTCGGGCTCGATTCGGGGGAGCTGGGCAACCCGCCGACCAAGTTTGCCGGGGTCTTTGCCGAGATCAGGGCGCTGGGGTTGCCGGTGGTGGCCCATGCCGGGGAGGAGGGGCCGGCGTCTTACATCTGGCAGGCCATCAACGAGCTGCAGGTGAGGCGCATCGACCACGGGGTGCGCTGCGTCGATGACCCTGCGCTGCTGCGCTACCTCGCCGACACCCGGCTGCCGCTCACCGTCTGCCCGCTCTCCAACACCCGACTCAAGGTGTTCGAGGACATGAGGCAGCACAATGTGCTAACCCTGTTGGAGCGGGGGCTATGTATCACCATCAATTCAGATGATCCTGCTTATTTCGGCGGCTACCTGGGGGCCAATTTCCAGGCGCTGGCCCGGGATCTCGGCGCCAGCCGGGCGCAGCTCTGCCGGCTCAGCCTCAACGCGGTGGAAGCGAGCTGGCTCGGCTTCGCGGACAAGGCGCGGCTGACCCACGACATTCATGCCCACGGGGCCAGTCACGGTGTCTCTATCTAGGAAACGGACGTCAGTGACGGCCTTCGGCAGGAGAGGGATGGGGTTTCGCTTGCTGAGCGGCGGGCAGTGCCTGCGTCTATCAGGCCCTCTGAAAAAACAGCGCACCCGCGATGGCGGGTGCGCTGTTTTTGTGACTGGCACGGGGGACCGGATCAGGCTGGCTGGGACTCTGTCTCGGCTTGATAGGTCGGGTAATCGGTGAGCCCCTGCTCGGCGCCGCCAAACAGGGTGGCCGGATCGTGGGGGGCCCAGGGGTAGCCGTGGCGCAGCCGGTTTGGCAGGTCCGGGTTCGCCACGAAGGGGCGACCGAAGCCAATCATGTCGGCCCAGCCCGCCTTGAGGGCGGCACGCGCCCGCTCGCCATCATATTTGCCCGCGTAGATGAGGGTGTTGGGGAAGGCCGCCCGCAGCCCCTGCTTGAAGTTCTCCGGCATCAGGGGGGCATCGTCCCAATCCGCCTCGGCGATGTGCAGATAGGTGACGTTGAGCTCCCCCAGCAGGCGAGCGGCAGCCAGATAGGTCTGCTCCGGATTCGCATCCACTGTGCCGTTGAGGGTGGTGAGCGGGGCCAGACGCACGCCCACGCGGTCTGCCCCTATCTCGGCACTGACCGCTTGTGTCACCTCTTTCAGGAAGCGCAGCCGGTTCTCAAGAGAGCCGCCGTAGTTGTCGGTGCGGGCATTGGACTCGGAGTCCAGGAACTGGTTGATGAGGTAGCCGTTGGCGGCGTGCAGCTCGATGCCGTCAAAACCGGCGTCCATGGCATTGCGGGCCGCCTGGCGGAACTGGCCGACCACCGCATCGATGTCGTCCTGAGTCATGGCGCGCGGGGTGGCGGTTTCCACGAAGCCGGGGGCGTCGCTGCCGTTATCGACGAACACCCGGACCCCGGCGGCCGGGATGGCGGAGGCCGAGATGGGCTGGGCGCCGCCGATGTTGTCCGGGTGGGTGACCCGGCCCACGTGCCAGAGCTGGGCGAAGAGGGTGCCGCCCTTGGCGTGCACCGCGTCTGTCACCAGCTGCCAGCCTGCTACCTGTTCGGCGCTATGGATGCCCGGGGTCCAGGCATAGCCCTTGCCCAGGGGATCGATCTGGGTGCCCTCAGAGACGATGAGGCCGGCCTCGGCGCGCTGGGCGTAGTAGGTCGCCATCATGGCGTTGGCCACGTCACCCGGCTGACTGGCGCGGGAGCGGGTCATGGGGGGCATGACGATACGGTTGTTCAGGTGCAATTGACCGAGGCGCAGGGGGCAGAACAGGTTGTCGTGGCTCATCTTGAATTCCTCATTTGGGATTGGGGCCACTCTACGTCCGGATGTCATTGTGAAAAAGAGGGGCAATCGCAGAAGAGAATTGCCAGTCGTGCAGCAATAGCGCTGGAGCAAGCAAAGAGGCCACCGGATTGCGGTGCACTGATGACGCTCATCTGGATGGGGCAGAGCGGAGATGAAAAAAGAGAGGGAGGCGCTATGCCTCCCTCTCTTCGTTATCAGCTGCATCTGCTCTCGTCAGAGAGTCAGAGGCTCTGCGGGGTGACGCGCACCCGCTCGATGCGCCGCTCGCTCACCGCCAGCACCTCGAAGCAGAACTGGCCGAGCCGCAGCTGCTGACCCATGCTGGGCAGGCTGCCGAAGTGGGAGAGCAGCATGCCTGCGAGGGTCACGTACTCGTCGCTCTCGCTCACCAGACCGTCGATCCCCAGCGCCTGCTCCACCTGATGGATGTTGGTGCTGCCGTTGATGAGCCAGCCTTCCCCCTCGCGTACCACGTCGGGGGTCTCGTCCTCGTCCGGCAGTTCGCCGACGATGGCTTCCAGCAGATCGTGGGTGGTGACCAGCCCCTGGATGATGCCGAACTCGTCGGTCACCAGAATGAGGCTGCCCCTGGCCTGACGCAGCTCCGCCAGCAGCCGGATCACGTTGATGGTCTGCGGTACTATGACGGGATCGTTCTGGCGCGCGAGCTCGCTCAAGGATTGCCCTTCGTTGAGCGCGAACAGCAGATCTCGCGCCTTGATCACCCCGATGAGATCGTCCAGCCCGCCATCGCAGACCGGGAACAGGCTGTGAGGGGCCCGCTGCAGCAGGGCGCGGATCTCGTCGATGGAGTCATTGACATCGATCCACTCCATCTCGGCGCGGGGGGTCATGATGGTGCGGATGGATCGCTCGGCAAGGGACAGCACCCCGGTCACCATGTAACGCTCCTCCTCCCCGAAGCTGAGGGGCAGGGGTCTGTCCTGCTCCTCTGCTTCATCCTCTTGCGGGTGGGCGCCGTGCTTGCTGCCCCCCATCAGTTTGAAGATGGCGGCGGTGGTGCGTTCACGCAGGGGCTGCCTGGACTCATGGCGTTGGGCACTGCGCTGGGCCAGCTGGTTGAAGAACTCGATCAGCACCGAGAAGCCAATGGCGGCGTAGAGATAACCCTTGGGAATGTGGAAGCCAAAACCTTCCGCCACCAGGCTGAAGCCGATCATCAGCAGGAAGCTCAGGCAGAGCACCACCACGGTGGGATGGGCGTTGACGAAGCGGGTCAGCGGCTTGGAGGCCAGCACCATCACCACCATGGCGATGGTCACGGCGGCCATCATGACGCCGAGGTGATCCACCATGCCGACGGCGGTGATGATGGAGTCCAGGGAGAAGACCGCATCCAGCACCAGGATCTGGGCGATCACCACCCCGAAACCGGCGTAGACGCCGACCTGGCCATGCTCTTCGGGCTTGGCTTCGAGCCGCTCGTGCAGCTCAGTGGTGGCCTTGAACAGCAGGAACAGGCCGCCCCCCATCAGGATGAGATCCCGACCGGAGAAGGAGAGTTCACCCCATTGCAGGATGGGCTGGGTCAGGGTCACCAGCCAGGACATCACGCTCAGCAGCCCCAGGCGCATCAGCAGTGCCAGCGACAGGCCTATGATGCGGGCCCTGTCCCGTTGGGCGGGGGGCAATTTTTTCACCAGGATGGCGATGAACACCAGGTTGTCGATCCCGAGCACTATCTCCAGGATGATCAGGGTAAAGAGACCGACCCAGATAGAAGGGTCCAGCAAGAATTCCATGTCATAAACCTCAATAAAAACAGACGCAGTGGATGTCAGTCACGGCAAGGGCCGTGGCAATGCAAAACACAGAGGCGGTTCAGAGGCGCTGATTGAGCAGGTAAAGATAAGCTTTGATGGGAAAAATCGAAGGGCAACTTCGGGGATTGTCCATGATGGGCAATAAAACCTCGGGTGAAAAATGAGCCCTGATGATAACGGCTGTCGCTGATTTGGCAAGAGGGGTGATGAGGATCTAAGGTCGCGATCGGTGCTGGTTGGCCATCTCATCTCGCGGCCGCGCTCATCGGTGCCGTCCGTGGGGGGTGCAGGGGCCTGTGCCGGGCAGGGCGGCGGCAAACGGTACTCTTTATATTCAGGTTGTAACCCGGAGCTGAAAACTGTGCCAACGATCTGGCGGCATCTTGCCATAGCCATAAAACCTATGCATGGGAGTCACCATTATCGACAGGCAGGATCTCGGATCATATTGGTGATTATCTGGCCAGACTAAAAATTGTAACTAAATATGTCTCATCCTTCCTGGAGGGAATATTTAAATGCCATGGCAAATGGCTTAAACAGGCGTCTGTTAACATCGAGTAAATATAGAGTCTTTATTCTTTCGTTAACGCCGAATTTACTAATGTGACGATAGTCAGTCGCAAAATAAGACCCGATAAATAAAGCAAGGAGGCCATGCCTCCTCGTTTGGAATCACACATCGTTTATGGCGAGTCGCGCAGGGCGCGGCTCCCATGCGGATCAGTTGCCGGTATAGGCGGCGCCCTGAACCCGGCCGTTTTTGTCACTCAGGCAAGACCAGGGAGCATCGGCGCCCGGCACCTGAATGGTGACACCGACCCCGGCTTCGGAGTCCATCACATCGGTCACCTTGAGCTGGCTCTGGGCCACCTTGGTCTTGTCAGAGACCGCCTTCAGGCAGGCCTTCTCGGCAGGGCTGGCCTTGCTGGCAGGGGTGCTCTTGGCCACGGTGCCCGAGACAGGTTGGCAGATGCCAGAGGCTTTCTTGCGGGTGTAGGAGACATCGTATTGGCTCCCAGTCTTGCTGATGGAGAGGGTCACGCCCGCGCCCTTGGCCTCATAGAAGTCATCGCTGTACTTCTTGAGCTTGGCTGCCTGGCCGTTGATATAGACGGAGCCGCCTTCATCGCTGTGCATCTGGATCTGGCCCGGACACTGATAGTTCAATTGAGGAAGCGCGGCATGGGCCGTGCCCACCATGGTCAGGGTTATGACTGTCATCAGTATTTTCTTCATGGACATTACCTTAACTGTAAAATGATACGTTATTTATTATTTTATTTTTCCGACGGGTAACAATTCCATTGTCGAGCGGCGATAGCCTTTCATCCGTGCCGGAAATAAATAACCGCGACACTTAATTTTAGCAACGAATTTTTTGTTATTTATTTTTGGTGCTGATAATGCTTCTTGATTCCTTATCCGCGGGGCACGTATTTCTGCCGGGAGATATCCCTATTCAGATCATATTGAGCCATGAGGGGAAAGCACAAAAAGTGGAGAGAACGATGGCGGCTGGGCAGTGGAAGGCTTGGGCGATGGGGGCGTGGCGCCGCGCCATGGCATCGCCGGGACCGATACGCCACATAGACACGCGGGGCCGGGCCCCGCGTGGCATGGATTGGCGAAACGCGGGTCAGAGCCAGCGCTTCTCGCGGGTGAAGCAGACCGAGAGCCAGGCATCGCCCAGGGTGTCGCCGAGGCGGGACCAGAGCTCCTGGCGCAGGGCGTCCTGGCGCTCGACGGGCCACTCCTGATCCGGGGCGACCAGGATGTTGAGTTCTAGATCGAAACGGCGCCCGCTCTTGGCCAGATGGCTGTAGCACTCGATGCCATGGCGCTGACGCAGGGCCTCTATTTCGTGCTCGACCCGCTGGGGCACATCCCCCTTGGGTGCCACTTTGAGCACCTCCCGCAGGTTGCGGCTCAGCACCTTGATGGGGATCAGGGTGGCGCACAGCGCGAGCAGGGTGACCAGCACGGGGTCTATGTAGCGGTTGTAGTGGCCGTAACCGATGGCCTCGAGGCCGATGGCGACCACGAAGCCGATGAGCAGGGTGGCGCTGAGCAGGGTGTCGACCAGCCACTCCTTGGAGTCGACTCGCACCAGTTCGGAGTCGAGCCGCTCGGCGACGCCGGCCTCGATCCGATAGATGATGGCGCAGAAGAAGGTGCAGACGGCGGCGTAGATGAGGGCGTGGCCGAGATCGATCTCCCGTCCGCCCTCCAGCAAGGAGGTGATGCCGCTATAGAAGGCGCCGAGGCAGAGCAGCAGGATGACGGTGCCGTTGATGACATTGGTGATGGGTTCGAAGTGGGCGTAGCCGTACTGGAAGCGATCGTCGGAGGGGCGGGTCACCAGGTAGGCGGTGATTAACCCTAAACCCGTCATGCCCATGCTGAACAGGGTGAAGATGCCATCGAGCATGATGGCGTTGGAACCGACGAACAGGCCGTAGCCGATCCCGAAGATGGCGAAGCTGATGCAGCCGAACAGTGACAGGGTCAGAGCCTGTTTCTCGGTGCTGACAAACGTACTGATAACATGGCTGTGGTGAGCCATAAAAGTCCTCCTTTCAAATGGTGAAGATTGCAGAGCGCAAGCGGTTTTCTAGCTGATATACTGCCCGCTCAGTGAGCGGATCGGCCAAGGCAGCCCGATAGAGGCGGGCCTGGCGGTCGTTGTCGCCGGAGTTCCGGCATCAAGCAAAGGATGGGAACAAGGATTCATGATCCCGAGACTCGATTACCAGGACAGTTTGTCACCCACAACCCTGCAGTTTCTTGAGTTGCTAGGACGCAGCGCATTTCGTGGTGATATCGAAAAGTCTTATGCAAGCCGGTTGGCGATGGCGACGGATAACAGCGTCTATCAGGTCGTACCTCAGGCGGTTCTCTATCCGCGCAGCGCGGATGACATTGCGGTCATGCTCAGGTTGGCTCAGGAGAGCGCCTATGCCGCCTTGAGTTTTTTCCCTCGCGGCGGCGGCACCGGCACCAATGGCCAGTCCCTGGGCGGCGGCATTATCGTCGATCTCTCGCGCCATATGAACCAGATCCTGGAAATTAATCTGGAGGAGGGCTGGGTACGGGCCCAGGCCGGGGTGATCAAGGATCAGCTCAACGCCTATTTGAAACCCCACGGCTACTTCTTCTCGCCGGATCTCTCCACCTCCAACCGCGCCACTTTAGGGGGCATGGTCAACACCGATGCCTCGGGGCAGGGCTCCTTGGTATACGGCAAGACCTCGGATCACGTGCTGGGCTTGAAAGCCGTGCTGGAGAACGGCGATCTCATGACCACGGAGCCTGTCACCGGCTCGCGTCTGGCCGACAAGCTGGCCCTCGAGAATCGGGAAGGGGAGATCTACCGCACCCTGTACCGCATCGGTAAGGAGCGCCGCGCCGACATAGAGGCGATCTTCCCCAAGCTCAATCGCTTCCTGACCGGTTACGATCTCAAGCATCTCTATCAGCCCGACAGCGACACCCTCGATGTGAGTCGGGTGTTGTGCGGCTCTGAAGGGTCCCTCGGTTTCATCACCGAGGCCAGACTCAATATCACGGCCATTCCGCGCTATCGCACCCTGGTCAACGTCAAGTACGACAGCTTCCCCTCGGCCCTCAGGAATGCCCCCTTCATGGTGCAGGCCCACGCCCTGTCGGTGGAGACGGTGGACTCCCGGGTGCTGGGACTGGCCCGCGCCGACATCATCTGGCACTCGGTCAAGGCGTTCATTGAGGACGTGCCCGGCAAGGATCTGCAGGGGCTCAACATCGTCGAATTTGCCGACACCGACGAAGCCGAGCACCAGGCCAAGGTGGCCGAGCTGTGCCGGCGCATCGATGGGCTGTTGGCGCGCGGCGAGGCCGGCATCATCGGCTACCAGGTGTGCAGCCACCTGCCGAGCATCGAGACCATCTACGGCATGCGCAAGAAATCGGTGGGGCTGCTCGGCAACGCCGAGGGGCGCAAGAAGCCGGTGGCCTTCACCGAAGATACCGCAGTGCCGCCGGAATCCCTCGCCGACTTCATCATGGAGTTTCGCGCCCTGCTCGACGGCCATGGCCTCGATTACGGCATGTTTGGCCACGTCGATGCCGGCGTGCTGCACGTGCGGCCGGCGCTGGACTTGTGCGATCCCGAGCAGGAGGTGCTGCTGCGCCGCATCTCGGATCAGGTGGTGGCGCTCACCGCCAAATATGGTGGCCTGATGTGGGGCGAGCACGGCAAGGGTTTCCGCTCCGAGTACAGCCCCGCCTTCTTCGGCGAGCTGTGGGAGGAGTTACAGCGGGTGAAGGGGGCCTTCGACCCCGACAACCGCATCAACCCCGGCAAAATTTGTATACCTTATGGCAGCGGCGCCGAGCTAGTGTCGGTAGACGGCCCCAAGCGCGGCAAGTTCGACCGCCAGATCCCGATTGCGGTGCGGACAAGCTACACCCGCGCCATGGACTGCAACGGCAACGGCCTCTGCTTCACCTTCGAGACCGACTCCCCCATGTGTCCCTCGGTCAAGATAAGCAAGGACAGGCGCCACTCGCCGAAAGGCCGGGCGGGCCTGATGCGCGAATGGCTGCGCCAGCTGGCGGAGCAGGGCTTCGATCCCCTCGCGGAAGAGGTGGCGCTGCAAAGCGGCGGACTGCGCATCAAGGCCATCGTCAACAAGTTCCGCAATACGGTGGCCCGCGCCCGTGGCCAGTATGACTTCTCCCACGAGGTGATGGAGGCGATGGAGGGGTGTCTCGCGTGCAAGGCTTGCACCAGCCAGTGCCCCATCAAGGTGGATGTGCCTAATTTCCGCGCCCGCTTCATGCAGCTCTATCACAGCCGCTATCTGCGTGGTCCCAAGGATTACTTCGTCGGCACCGTCGAGAGCTATGCGCCGCTGCTGGCCAAGGCGCCGAAACTGGTCAACTTCTTCCTGGAGAAGGAGTGGGCCCAGAAGGCGACCGAGAAGAGCATCGGCATGGTGGATGTGCCGCTGCTCTCGGTGCCGACCCTGGCCGACGCCCTGCGCGATCACCGCGCCCGCTACTTCGATCTGCCGGGCCTGGAGGCCATGAGCCCGGAGCAGCGTGCCAAAGTGGTACTCATAGTGCAGGATCCCTTCACCAGCTATTACGATGCCCCCGTGGTGCGCGACCTGGTGAGACTCGCCAGCAAGCTGGGCTATCAACCCTATCTGCTGCCGTTCAAGCCCAACGGCAAGCCGCAACACGTGAAGGGATTCCTGCGTGCCTTCGCCCGCACCGCGGCCAACAGTGCCCAGTTCCTCAACAAGATCGCGGCCCTGGGCATCCCCATGGTGGGGGTGGATCCCTCCCTGGTGCTCTGCTATCGGGATGAGTATGTGAAGGCGCTGGGCGCCGCCCGTGGCGACTTCCAGGTGCTGCTGCCCCAGGAGTGGCTGCTCTCTTTACCTGCAGACACCTTGCCCGCCCCTGAAGCCAAAGTTGTGGATGGCGAGCAGACCGAGCCCTGGTATCTGTTCGCCCACTGCACCGAGAAGACCGCCAAGCCCTCGACTCACGGTGACTGGAGCACGCTGTTCCAGCGCTTTGGCGCCCGGCTGCAGCCGGTATCGGTCGGTTGCTGCGGCATGGCCGGTACCTATGGCCACGACGCCAAGCAGGTGGACAACTCCAAGGGGATCTACTCCTTAAGCTGGGCCGAGCCGCTTTCCCGTCTGCCCAAGGAGCGTTGTCTGGCCACCGGCTATTCCTGCCGCAGCCAGGTGAAACGGATGGAGGGGGAGAAACTTAAGCACCCGTTGCAGGCCCTGCTGGAACTGCTCTGATGCTGACGTTGCCCAAGCGGTTTCGGGTGCCGCAAGCCTGTCGGCATCCGCACTTTCTGCTGCTGCCGACCAGCCCGACCCAGGCGGTGGTGGAGTTTGTGGCCATGCTGCGGGAGCGCGAGCAGTTGCATCGGCTGTTTCGCCGAGACGACGTTTGGCCCTCCGCCAATTTCAGCCTGAGTCAGCACGAGGCCGATCTGGAGTGGCAGTGCTCGGAGTTTCTGGCCAAGCGCTCCTTCGCCTATGGCCTGTGGAGCCCGGAGCGGGAGCCCCAGTTCTGGGGCGGGGTCTATCTCTACCCCTCGGTATTGCCGGAGGTGGAGGTGGAGCTGTTCTTCTGGAAGGTGGCCGAGGCACCGCTCAGCGATGGCGAGCTGGAGCGCGAGTTGCGCGCCTGGCTTGGCAAGGTCTGGCACTGGTCGGCGCCCTGCCTGCCGGGGCGGGAAATCCCCTGGGACGAGTGGCCTGGGGTCACCTATCCCTGGTGACGCTGACCTGGCCCTGGTGAGGCCGATTGCTTCGTTCAATGCCCCTGTCGGGGCATTTCTTATCAAACCGTTTTGCGCTGACCCGGGCCATTTTGATATCGTTAATGGCAACCCATTGATCATACTCATTAATCACATAAGGAGTCTGACTGTCATGAGTCAAGAGATCGCCCCCATCTGGCGCAAACCCATGAGCCTCGACGGGCTCAATGCCAGCTCCCGCAATACCCTGATGGCCCATCTCGACATCCGTTACACGGACTTTGGCCCCGACTGGCTGGAGGCCAGCATGCCGGTGGATCACCGCACCCACCAGCCCCTTGGCATGTTGCACGGGGGAGCCTCGGTGGTGCTGGCGGAGACGCTAGGGTCACTGGCGGCCAATATGGCGGTCGGGGAAGACAGCTATTGCGTGGGACTGGAGGTCAATGCCAACCATCTGCGGGCCAAGCGGGAAGGGGTGGTGACGGGGCGTTGTTCCCCCTTGCATCTGGGGGCGACGACTCAGGTGTGGCAGATCGAGATCCGGGATGAACGGATGCGTTTGTTGTGCACCAGCCGGCTGACCATGGCCGTGCTCAAACACAAGCGGGACAAGGACTTTCGTGAGGAGTGATCCGCAATAACGCACCATGCGTGCAAAATAAGCAAGCCATAGTCGCGAGATCCCTCTATAATTGCCAACGTCTTGAGATGCTTATCACATTTTTCAAGACAGCAGAACAAAGTGGCGCTATAATCGCCGCCTTTTTGCTATTCCGCGGTGTTAGCCGCCTGCCTTAATCTGGAAGAATCGAATCTATGTCTGATACCGAACAACTGCCCCTTTTTAGTGAGCTTGGACTGGCCGCGCCTGTATTGAAAGCGCTGCAGGACGTGGGCTATGAGCGCCCGTCTCCCATCCAGGCCGCAGCAATCCCCCACCTGATGGCGGGACACGATCTGCTGGGGCAGGCGCAAACCGGTACAGGGAAGACCGCTGCTTTTGCCTTGCCTCTGTTGTCTCGTCTGGAAGCTGGTAACCGTAACACCCAGGTTTTGGTGCTGGCACCGACCCGTGAACTGGCGCTGCAGGTTGCTGAGGCGTGCCAACGTTACGCCAAGCACATGCCGGACTTCCATGTCCTGCCGATCTACGGTGGTTCCTCCTACGAAACCCAGACCCGCGCCCTGCGTCGTGGTGCTCAGGTTGTCGTGGGTACCCCGGGTCGTGTGATGGACTTGATCCGTCGCAAGAACCTGGATCTCTCCGGTCTGAAAGCACTGGTGCTGGATGAAGCCGATGAAATGCTGCGCATGGGCTTCATCGACGACGTGGACTGGATCATGGATCAGTGCCCGGCCGGCCGTCAGGTTGCCCTGTTCTCCGCCACCATGCCGGACCAGATCCGTCGTGTTGCCCAGAAGCACCTGAAGCAGCCGAAAGAGATCAAGATCGTCTCCAAGACGTCCACTGCACCGACCATCCGTCAGCGTTACTGGCAGGTAACCGGTCTGCATAAGCTGGACGCCATGACCCGTCTGCTGGAAGTAGAGCCGTACGAAGCCGTACTGGTCTTCGTGCGCACCAAGAATGCCGCCGAAGAGTTGGCCGGCAAGCTGGCCGCTCGTGGCCACGCCTGTGAAGCCCTGCACGGTGACATCCCGCAGAAGCTGCGTGAGCGTACCGTTGACAAGCTGCGTCAAGGCCAGCTGGACATCCTGATCGCTACCGACGTCGTCGCCCGTGGTCTGGACGTCGAGCGCATCACTCACGTGGTGAACTACGACATTCCGTACGATACCGAATCCTATGTTCACCGTATCGGCCGTACCGGCCGTGCCGGTCGCAAGGGTGAGGCCATCCTGTTCGTGGCTCCTCGCGAGCGCCGCATGCTGCGCGCCATCGAGCACGCCACTCGTCAGGCCATCGAGCCGATGAAGATGCCGAGCACCGAGGACATCAACCAGCACCGCATGACCAAGTTCAAGGAGCGCATCCGGGAAACCATGATGGGCGAAGAGCTTGAGATCTACGTGAACCTGGTGAACGAGCTGATCGAAGAAGATTCTGCCGATCCGCTGGAGCTGGCTGCCGCCCTGGCCAAGCTGGTGCAAGGTGACCAACCGCTGCTGCTGGATGACTCCATCACTGAACCGGCAAGCGATCGTGCTGGCCGTGAGTTCGAGCGCCGTGACTTCGGTGATCGTGCTCCCCGTGATTTCGCCGACCGTGGTGATCGTCCTGCCCGTCGCATGCCGTCCCTGGAGCCGCGCCCGCTCAAAGACAATCCTGACGTAGAGATGGAGCGTTACCGCGTAGACGTGGGTGCCCATCACGGCGTCAAGCCGGGCCAGATCGTGGGCGCCATCGCCAACGAAGCGAACATCGAGAGCCGTTTCATCGGCAACATCGACATCGCCGATGACTTCTCCACCGTCGATCTGCCCAAGGGCATGACAGCCGATGTGCTGGAAGTGATCAAGAAGGCCCGTGTCTGCCAGCGTCCGTTGCAGATCACTCGCTACACCGAAGTACCGGCCGGCACCAACACTGCCCCCCGTCCTTCCAGTGATCGTCCTGCCTTCAACAAGGACCGTCCTTTCAACAAGGATCGCCGTCCTGCCGGTGACCGTCCGTTCAACAAGAGCGGGGAGCGCCGTGAAGGTGGCTTCAACAAGGATCGCAAGTTCGGTGGCAACAAGCGCCGCGACAGCTAAGTCCTGATTGCACTGATAAAAGGCCGCTCATCGAGCGGCCTTTTTTATGGCTATGTCCCGTCCTGAATATGGTTTACACCTTTCCCCTCAATAAATGGAGACCCCGATGGGACAAGGTGTGAAACGGACACAGCGCGATTACTCGCTGACTTTTAAACTGGCGCTGGTCGAGCAGATTGAAAAAGGCGAGCTCACCTACAAACAGGCTCAGGCCCGTTATGGCATTCAGGGC
>NZ_JRGL01000097.1 GCF_000764655.1 Aeromonas aquatica | reverse complement strand
GCACCCTCGACGACAACGGGATGGATGCGGTCGATGCCAACGGCAACAAGCTCAGGGGGGATGGCACCCTCGACGACAGCCTGCTGCTGCCACCTAAAAAACAGTAACAAACCGCGAGTGGCCGGCTTGTGTGGCCAGCAGTAGATAACACCATGATAGAAAATGGGGAGCCATTAGCTCCCCATTTTGCATGATCCGGATGCGACCTTATTCGGCGGCGGTCTCATCTTGCTTGTGCTTGGCGGCCACTTCCTTGATCAGGGTCTGCAGCTCACCGGCCTGGAACATCTCGATCATGATGTCGCAGCCACCGACCAGCTCCCCTTCCACCCACAGCTGGGGGAAGGTGGGCCAGTTGGCGAACTTCGGCAACTCGGCACGGATGTCCGGGTTTTGCAGGATGTCGACGTAAGCAAAGGGCTCACCGCAGGACATCATGGCCTGGGAAGCCTGGGCAGAGAAACCGCAGCTGGGCAGCTTGGGGGATCCCTTCATGTAGAGGATGATGGGGTTGTCAGCCAGTTGCTGTTTGATCTTTTCGATAGTTTCCATAGGTGCCTCACTAGAGCGATTTCGGCGGCCATTCTACTGCAAACCGGGCAGACCACAAACTGGCAAACCATGCGAAGTGCAAGAAGATATGGGTCAATAAGCGGCAGCTTGATCCAAGTCATGGCGAGAATCAAGAGTTGTTAGCCCATCTTTGATACTGCTACAATCCCTTGGCTTTGGGCCTTCCGGCCCCCTATTTTAACAACAATTCTTTTCAAAATAGAAAAGAATACGCAATGTCTTGCAACCGTCGCCTTCGCACGGCCCAGCCAATGGAGAGTAGAAAATGGCTTTCGAACTTCCCGCTCTGCCCTATGCAATCAATGCTCTGGAACCGCACATCTCCCAGGAGACCCTGGAATACCATCACGGCAAGCACCACAACACCTACGTGGTCAACCTGAACAACCTGGTGCCGGGTACCGAGTTTGAAGGCAAGTCTCTGGAAGAGATCATCAAGACCTCCACTGGCGGCATCTTCAACAACGCCGCCCAGATCTGGAACCACACCTTCTACTGGCACTGCCTCTCCCCGAACGGCGGTGGCGAGCCTACCGGCGCCTTGGCCGATGCCATCATCAAGGCCTTCGGCTCCTTCGCCGAGTTCAAGGATGCGTTCACCAAGTCTGCCATCGGCAACTTCGGCTCTAGCTGGACTTGGTTGGTGAAGAAAGCCGATGGCTCCCTGGCCATCGTCAACACCTCCAACGCCGGCTGCCCGCTGACCGAAGCCGGGACAACCCCGCTGCTGACCGTCGACCTGTGGGAGCACGCCTACTACATCGATTTCCGCAACCTGCGTCCGAAGTACATGGAAACCTTCTGGACCCTGGTCAACTGGGAATTCGTGGCCAAGAATCTGGCTGCCTGATAGCCCGCTCTTACCAAAACGCCCCGCATCGCGGGGCGTTTTTTATGGCAGCAATAAAACAAGAGAGGCGCCCACGGACGCCTCTCTTGTGCTTCAGGAAGGGTTACTGGTCTATCTCGTCCAGATACTCGTCCAGGTTGCTGTCATCTTCCTGGCCCTTCTGCTGCTTGAGCTCAGGCTGGCGACCACTCACTTTGCCATCGTTGTACTGCAGGTAGAAGTCCTTGGTGAGCGCATAAGGGTCGAGCGCGTTGTCGATGATCCGCTCCTGATCGATCAGCTTGGCTCTCGTCCCCACCCCGTCTAGCGCCCAGTGCACCACCCGCAGCGGGAAGGTCAGCAGGGCATAGGGGAAGTAGATGGTATCTATGGTATCGCCGACCAGCTCCCGGGTGGTGGTCGGGCCGTAGACAGGCACCATGATGTAGGCGCCATCGCCGATGTCGGCCTTGCCGAGCACGGTATCCATCTCCAGCATGTTGCGCTCGAGGCCGGCATGCTTGGCCACATCGAAGATCCCGAGCAGACCCACTGTGGTGTTGAGGGTAAAGCGGCCAAAGTTGGTACCCGCGCCTTTCAAGTCACCGGTGAGCAGGTGGTTGACCATGCTGCTCGGCTCGTCGAAGTTATCCACGAAATTGTCGATGCCGTCCTTCACCCCCTGCGGCACGTAGCGGGCATAGCCGTGCACCACAGGACGGGCCACATAGGGTTCAAGCACATCGTAGTTGACCGCCCACATGGCCCGGTTGGCGCCCTGAAAGGGGTCACGGGGATCGCTGGCCGTGCTGCTGGCCTCGGGACGGTTTGGGGTTTCTTCGAGATCCAGGCTCTCTGGGCCCGGCTTGGGAGGGCCACCCGCACAGCCCCCCAATAGCAGTGCCACTGCCAATGCTCCTGAACGCAGATACATATGAAAGTCCTAAGCTTTTTATTTTGAATCAGTCTGAATTATAGGCGGCCCGCCCCATCCCGGGGTCGGGCCAAGAGGGTATTAGAGGGCGTGATCGATGCGGATGTCAATCGGCGCTGTAGGAATTGAGGTCGTCGGTACTGTGACGGAGACCCCTTCGAAGGCCCCTTCCTTGTTCATGACGTTGCCGCCACGGGACAAACGGGCCTTGAACTGCAACTCAGGATAGGCAGCCAACTTGCTGCCCTCCATCATGGCATCCCCATCACCGAGGGACAGGGTCAGCGGGAAGCCGGGACCCGGAATACGCTTGACCGCGATCGGCATGGGCGGACCGTTGGGGATCACCGCAAACACGAACAGGTGAGCGTCTTCCGGCAACTGAATACCCGGCGCCAGGCTGATGTGCAGCGGAAATTCTCCCTCCTTCACCGCCAGCACCTGAGCCGGTGCCTGTGTGCCAGCCTGTTCACTCAGGGTGGCCGGGGCGGCGGTCGGGGCTATGCCGCGCTGGCGCAGCTGTTGCTCGGCATACTCGATGGAGCGCTCCACCATGGCATGGCGGGTCGAGCCTTTCTCAAGCAGCGGCAACATGGCCCGCCAGCGGTCGAGCGCGGTCTGGAAGTCCTCTTTCTGCAGCGCCATGAAGGCATAGACGGAGCGCGCCTCGATGTTTTTCGGATCCTGGGCGATGGCGGCCTGCAGCAGCTGTGCCGCCTGCGCCTCCTCCCCCGTCATCATCAGCGCCTGAGCATAGGGCACCGCCACCATGGCTTTTTGCGGGGCCAGGCCATAGGCCCGCTCCAGCGCCTCGCGGGCCATCTCGGGATCGTTGCCATCCAGGGTCAGCCGACCCAGCAGCAGCCAGCCACGGTAATCGTTCGGTTCATCCTTGAGGCGGGTGCGCAGCCCCAGGGTGAAGTCCAGCAGATCCTGCTCGGTCACCTCGGCATCGCGCTCCACCAGGATGCGGTTACTCAGCTCCCCGAGCCGGCTGTTGGCATCCTGCCAGCGGCTCACCTCTTGCCAGGCACCCAGCTGGTAGTAGAGGCCGAGGCTCACCACCACCAACACCAGCACCCCCGGGATCCACACCAGGCTCTTGCCGCTGCGGGCGCTCTGCTCCACGTCGGGGATGTCGTCAAGCAGGCTGCGCTGCAGCTCCACCAGGGACTCCCCCTCCTCGGCCAGCACGCCCTGGTCGCGCTCCTCACCGATCTCCAGCACACGCTGGCGATAGAGCTGTTTGTTGAGCGCCGAGCGACTGATGCTCTGGCTGCCCTCACCGCGCCACAGCGGCAGGATCAGCGCCAGACTCACCAGCGCCAGCAGGGCCGCAGTCACAATCCAAAAAGCGGTCATGGTTTCTCTTCCTCTTTGAGCAGGGCGGCCAGCCGGGCCTGCTCTGTCGCGCTCAGGGCGCTCTGTGCCTGGACGGCGGCGGGGGAACGGCGGCGGCTGCGCACCACCACAGTGGTGGCGCCGATGACGATGACCAGCAGCGGGCCGAGCCACAGGATCAGGGTCGAGGCCATCATGGGCGGGTCATACAGGATGAAATTGCCGTAGCGGGCCACCATGTAGTCCACCACCTCCTGCTTGTCCTTGCCCTCCCGCACCATCTGGTAGGTCTTGTCCCGCAGGTCTTTGGCGAGCCCGGCGTTGGAGTCGGCGATGTCCTGGTTCTGACACTTGGGGCAGCGCAGCTCCTTAGTCAGCTCGCGGAAGCTCTGCTCCTGGGCGTCGCTGTCGAAGGTATAGACGTCGATGGCGGCACTGGCCTGACCGGCACCAAACAGCCCCGCCATCAGCAATAAAGAAGCAATCAGTGTTTTCATCTATGGCTCCCTTATTTCATGGCATCGAAGATGGGTTTGAGGGTCGAGGCCCAGACTTCGGGATTCACATCCCCCACATGGCGGTAGCGGATGATGCCCTGGCTGTCGATGAAGAAGGTTTCGGGGGCACCGTAGACCCCGAGATCCAGCCCCAGCATGCCATCGGGATCATAGAGGTTGACCTGATAGGGGTTGCCGAGCTCTGCCAGCCACTTGATGGCCTTGTCCCGCTCGTCCTTGTAGTTCATGCCGACGATGGGAATGCCCTGCCCCGCCAGCTGCTTGAGGTAGGTGTGCTCGCCGTAGCAGGTCGGGCACCAGGTGGCCCAGACGTTGAGCAGCATGGGACGCCCCTTGAGGATGCTCCTGTCGTGCTGCTTGTTCAGGTCATGGAGGTCCTGCAGGGTGAACACCGGCACCTCCTTGCCCACCATCACGGATTCGAGCTTGGTCGGGTCGGAGTAGAGCCCCTTGAACAGGAACACGGCGCCCCCCAGAAACACCATCAACGGCAGCAGAAATAACCAGGTTCTACGGCTCATGCGTTGGATCCCTCTGCACGGCAACCATGAAGGCAGCGTTTGTCATCAAAAAAGGTCAGAAACAAACACGTTTTACGATGATTCATGGCTTGGATTCCTCTTCACGACGGCCGAAGCGATAGCGTTTGTCCAGCATCGCCAGCACGCCGCCGATGGCCATGAAGACGCCGCCGAACCAGATCCAGCGAATGAATGGCTTGTAGTAGATCCGCACCGCCCAGGCGCCGTTGTCGAGCTGCTCGCCGAGGGCCGCGTAGAGATCCCGGGTGATACCGGCGTCGATGGCGGCTTCCGTCATCGGCATACGGCTCACCTTGTACATCCGCTTCTCGGGCTTGAGCAGGGCGACTTGCTTGCCATCCTTGTGCACCTCCAGCACGCCCTTGAAGCCGTCGTAGTTGGGGCCGTTCTTCTCGGTGATGCCGGTGAAGACGAACTCGTAATCGGCGAATTGCACCCGATCACCGGCCTGCATGCGCAGGTCCTTCTCGATGCTGTAGTTCTGGGTGCAGGCGATGCCGATGATGCTGACCGCCAGCCCCACGTGGCCCAGGATCATGGCCCAGTGGCTGTTACCGAGGCGGCGAACACCGGTGGTGAAGCTGTGCTTGTGGGTGGCACGCACCCAGGTCTCCTGCACGCTGGTGATGATGATCCAGCTGCCGAGGCCGATGCCGAGCGCGGCCCAGGGCTTGAACTCCCCGGCAAACAGCTGCGGCAGCCCGAAGGCGGCGACCAGGCTCAGTCCCAGCGCCAGCACCACCTTGCCCTTGAGCTCACCGAGCTCCTGGCGGCGCCAGCGGAACAGCGGGCCGACCCCCAGCAGCAGGGCGAACGGGATGATCAGCCAGCTGTAGATGTGGTTGAAGAAGGGGGTACCGATGGAGATGCTGCCGAGCCCCAGCTCCTTGTGCACCAGCGGCAGCAGGGTGCCGAGCAGCACGGTCAACAGACCCGCCACCAGCAGGATATTGTTGCCGAGCAGCAGGGTCTCGCGGCTCCACAACTCATGCTTGCCGTGGCTCTTCACCTGAGAGCCCTTGAAGGCAAACAGCAGCAAGGAGCTGCCGATCACCGCCAGCAGGAAGCCCAGGATGAACAGGCCGCGGGTCGGATCCGAGGCGAAGGCATGCACCGACACCAGCACGCCGGAGCGCACCAGGAAGGTGCCGAGCAGGCTCAGAGAGAAAGCCGAGAGCGCCAGCAGCACAGTCCAGGCCTTGAAGGTGGCGCGCTTCTCGCTCACCGCCAGCGAATGCAGCAGGGCCGTGCCCGCCAGCCAGGGCATGAAGGAGGCGTTTTCCACCGGATCCCAGAACCACCAGCCGCCCCAGCCAAGCTCGTAATAGGCCCACCAGGAGCCGAGCACTATGCCGAGCGTCAGGAAGACCCAGGCCGCCATGGTCCAGGGACGGGACCAGCGTGCCCAGGTGGCGTCCAGCCGGCCCGTCATCAGGGAGGCGATGGCGAAGGCGAAGGCTACCGAGAAGCCCACGTAGCCCATGTAGAGCATGGGAGGATGGAAGATGAGACCGGGATCTTGCAACAGCGGATTGAGGTCACGCCCATCCACCGGGAAGTACGGCAGGGTGCGAGTGAAGGGATCCGAGGTGAACAGCACGAAGGCGGTGAAGCCGACCGAGATCAGCCCCAGCACGCCGAGCACCCGCGCCACCGCATCGAGCGGCAGGCTACGGCTGAACAGGGCCACCGCCGCAGTCCAGCCGCCGAGCGTCAGCACCCACAGCAGCAGGGAGCCTTCGTGGGCGCCCCACACCGCCGAGATGCGGTAGGCGAGCGGCAACAGACTGTTGGAGTTGGTGGCCACATACTGCACTGTGAAGTCGTTGTCGACGAAGGCCCAGGTCAGGCAGAGGAACGACAGCAGCAGCAGCAGGAACTGGGTATAGGCCAGCGGGCGGGCCGCCGACATCATGCCGAGGCGACCAAGCTTGGCACCGAGCAGCGGGTAGCTCCCCAGCAACAGGGCGGTGGCAAAGGCCAGGATCAGTGCAAATTGCCCTAATTCAGGGATCATGGTTGAGCTCCTCTCAATCGAGCCGCGACCTGAACCTGCTCACGGGCGAGAAACGATGAAAACGACATCAGGAAGGAGGCGCTCATTGCTTGGCTCCCTTCAACTGCGCCTCGGTATATTCGGGTTTGAAATGCATGCCATTGGTGGCGTCGGCCACTTCCGGCGGCATGTAGTTCTCGTCGTGCTTGGCCAACACCTCGAAGGCGGCCACCGTAGTGGCATCCTTGAGGGTGCCTTGGGCGACGATGCCCTGCCCCTCGCGGAACAGATCCGGCAAGATGCCATCGAATTCCACCGTCACCAGATGACCGCCGTTGTCTATCAGCTTGAAGACCACCTTGAGGCTCTGGGGATCCCGCACCACGGTACCGGGCACCACCAGCCCGCCGATCCGCAGCCGCTGGCCCTCTTCCGGCTTGATCTTGTCCGGCCCCTTGCCCTCCACCAATTCGCTCGGGGTGTAGAAGAGATCGATGTTCTGGCTGAGGGCATAGAGCACCAGGCCGATCACGGCGGCGAGGCCGAGGCTGATGGCCAGGATGATGGTGAGGCGTTTCTTGCGTCTCGGGTTCATAGAGTGTTCTCCATCTGCTGGGCCGCCTGGCGGCGGGCCTCGCGGGCCTGCTTGCTTCGCAATTCATTGAGCAGGCTGCGGGTCTTCAACCGGGTGGAAATAACGATACCGACCAGACAGAGCCCGGTCAGACCGAAGGAGAGCCAGACGTAGAAGGCGTAACCGCCCATGGCCACAAAGTCACTGAACGAGGCAAAGTGCATGCTTACTTCTCCAGCCTGGCGATGTCGGCGACCCAGGGGCGATGCCACTCTCGCATCAAGAGCTCATTTCGAAAACGCATCAGGGTCAGGGCGCCGAGGAAGGTCGCGAACGCCAGTATCATGATGAGCAGCGGCCACAGCATCTCGGCCGAGATCGACGGCTTGTCAAATTTGGTGATGGAGGCGCCCTGGTGCAGGGTGTTCCACCACTCCACCGAGTAGTGAATGATGGGCAGGTTGATCACCCCCACCAGCGCCAGTATGCCGGCGGCGCGTCCCGCCACCACCTTGTCGCTGAAGGCGTTATAGAGTGCGATGACCCCCAGATAGAGGAACAGCAGGATGAGCTCGGAGGTGAGGCGGGCATCCCAGACCCACCAGGTGCCCCACATGGGCTTGCCCCAGGCGGCGCCGGTAAAGAGGGCGATAAAGGTGAACACGGCGCCCACCGGGGCGACGGCGGCCACCGTCATGTCCGCCATGCGCAGCTGCCACACCAGGCCGATGAAGGCCGCCACCGCCATGGTGGAGTAAGCCCCCATGGAGAGGATCGCGGCAGGCACATGGATATAGATGATCCTGAAAGAGTCCCCTTGCTGATAATCCGAGGGGGCAAAGGCCAGCCCCCAGGCGGTGCCTATGATGAAGGCAAGCAGACTGATCACGGCAAACCAGGGTAGCAGAGTCCCGGCCAGCCGGTAGGCTCGCTCGGGTTTAGCATAAGGGTGCAACCATTTCCACATAGCTCACAGAACCTTTCAGTTATTCATTTTTAGTGGCGAGGCCCGCCCACTGCCGGGAAACATCACATACCCCGACAGCGATAAACAGCCATCACATTGACTTATATCGATTTCATCAGTTGACGCTGACCCGCAACGCCGCCGAGATCGCCAGCGGGGTCAGGGTCAGTGCCCCCGCCAACATGGCCCCCAGGATGGCCAGTTGGCCGGCATAGGGCAACCCCATGCCAGCCGCATCGATGGCGGAGGTGGCAAAGATCAGCACCGGAATATAGAGCGGCAACAGCAGCAGGCTGAGCAGTACCCCGCCCTTGCGCAGCCCGGCCGTCAGCGCCACCCCGACCGCCCCGAGCAGGCTCAGCACCGGGGTGCCGAGGGCCAGGGTGGCGACCACCGCCAGATAAGTCTTCATGTCCAGGGAGAGCAAGATGGCGAGCAGGGGGGAGACCAGCAGCAGCGGTAGACCGGTCAGCAGCCAGTGAGCGACCACTTTCGCCAGCGCCAGCAGCCCGAGCGGATGGGGCATCAGCATCATCTGCTCCAGCGCGCCGTCGCTGAAGTCGTCGCGAAACAGTCGCTCCAGGGAGAGCATGGCCGCCAGCAAGGCCGCCACCCAGATGATGCCGGGGGCGATGCGGGCCAGCAGCTGGGGCTCGGGCCCTATGCCGAGGGGGAACAGGGTGATGACGATGAGGAAGAACCAGAGCGGGTTGAAGATGTCGGCGCGCTGGCGCAAGGCCATCAACAACTCTCGCTGGATCAGGGTCAGTACGGCGCTCAGCATCAGACGGCATCCTGCATCAGGGGAGTAAGGGAGAGGGTCTTCAGGCGCCCCTGCATCAGGGTCAGATCCTGGTGGGTGGTGAGGATCACCATGCCGCCTCGCTCGGCGTGAGTCAGGAACAACCGCTCGAGCACCTTGACCCCCTGCTTGTCGATGGCGGTGAAGGGCTCGTCCAGGATCCAGAGTGCCGGTTGCTCCGACAACCAGAGCCTGGCCAGGGCCACCCGGCGCTGCTGGCCTGCCGATAGCTGGCCCGCCGGATAATCTTCGAACCCGGCGAGGCCGACCTGAGCCAGCACCTGCCAGAGATCCACCTCGGTGGCGCCCGTGCCATGCAGCTTCTGGTAAAAGGCGAGATTTTCGAGAGGGGTCAGGGTTGCCTTGACCCCGGGCTGATGGCCCAGATAGAGCAGGTTGGCATGGTACTCGTCACGGCAACGGCAGATGTCTTCCCCGTTCCAGCACACCTCACCGGCAAAAGGCTGGGAGAGTCCGGTCAGCAACCGCAGCAGGCTGGTCTTGCCCACCCCGTTCGGGCCCTCAATCTGTACCAGATCGCCGGACGTCACCGCGAAAGAGAGATGTTCAAACAGGGTGCGATCTTCACGCACGCAGCTCAGATTGTTGGCTTGAAGCAGCATGAGGATTTAATCAGTGGAAAGAGGCGGCCTGCATGTTAACACAGGATTGGGGAGCGTCTTTTCAAAGATGCCAACAATCAGCAGGATTTGTGGGGGAGATCGCGCCTTGGCAGAGGAATATATGGCGGGGGAAATCGGGGAAGCGGCTGCCTCCCCTTCGGATTCAGGAGCGCCCTTTGCGCAGGGAGATCAGCAGTTCGGCCTCGGCCTGCGGCAACTCGCACTCGCTCATGACTTCATCGAGATCGGCACCGAGCTCCACCATCTTGGCGGCGCGACTGTAGAGGCGGCGATCCGGATCCTGCAGGGTCAACTCCTGCTGGCTGTCATGGATCTTCTGCATGGCCCCTTCGGCCGATTGCAGGCGCTGGCCCATGCCAATGGCCCCGGTATGGAGCTCCATCATCTGCTTGCGCAGACTCTCGAGCTGCCCTTGCAGCGTCTCTATCCTGGCCTCGGACTCTCGTCGGCTGCGACGCTGGCCGAATATCCCGACCAGGGCCAGCACCAGTGCCAACAAGGACAACCCCAAGGCTGCGAATTCAATCATCAAACTATCACCTTCCTGTCAACGCAGACCGAGCAACGCGACCCCGGGCTTGTGCTCCCGGAGTCCGTATCCTCTCGTCCTTTCTCTTCTCTCTTCCCATTACAGGGAGCCAATGTCGTCCCACTCTTCGTCCGAGAGCAGCTTGTTGAGATCCACCAGGATCAACAGCTGGCCGTCGCGGTTGCTGACCCCCTGAATGAACTTGGCGCTCTCCTCGGTGCCCACCGCCGGGGCAGGATCGATCTCGGAGGAGCGCAGATAGACCACCTCGGCCACGCTGTCCACCATGATGCCGATCACCTGCTTCTCCGCCTCTATGATGACGATGCGCGAGTTCTCGCTCACATCCCCGGCCGGCAGGCCGAAGCGGGAGCGGGTGTCGATGACGGTCACCACGTTGCCACGCAGGTTGATGATGCCCAGCACATAGTCCGGGGCACCCGGCACGGGGGCGATCTCGGTGTAGCGCAACACCTCCTGGACCTGCATCACGTTGATGCCATAGGTCTCGTTTTCCAGCTGGAAGGTCACCCACTGCAGCACTTCATCTTCGGCCAGATTTTGTGCGATATTGCGCTTCTCTGTCATGCTCTTAATCCTTGTATGAACCCGTCAACGGGTAAAATTAGCAATAAAACCACGGTATTGCCGATATTCTCAGCGACCTTCTATGTTCACGCCACGCCCGAGCAGCACCAGCAATTCCCTGACGTGCAGCAGGGCACACATCTTCTCCTTGACCATGCCCGCCAGCCAGGGGCGCTTGCCCTCCTGATGGCGCCATTTTACCTGATCCCGGCGCAACAGCTCGGTGCCCTTGAGCTGATGGCAGGCCAGCCCCCAGGGGGACTCTCCCAACATGATCAGATACTTGTAGTCGGTAACATCCAATGATCTGTCCGGCATCACCCAGAGCGCCGTGTCCACCACGTTCATCTTCTGATCCCGGGAGGCCATGATGCCGCGATACCAGGCCGGCTGGCCGAACAGGGAAGTCACCTCCCCCAGCTGATGAATGCCGCCAAGCTCGGTCAGAGGCACCGCAAAGGTCACCCCCGCCACATCGAAGAAGAGTGCCTGAAACTCGTTGCCGGTGTCCAGATTCTCCCAGCTCGACGGAGCGGCCTCCACCTCGACTAGCGGTGCCGGCTCGGGTTCGGTCACCAGCAGGGTGGCCGGCTCGATGACGGCAGGTGCCGGCACTATCTCGGGCTGCAGCTGTTCGGGCTCGATCTGTGTGCTTGTCTCAAGCGCCACCTCGATCTGCAGAGGCTCGGCGTGGATTTCCTCATGGCTCAAGGCATCCATCTCGAACTGCACCTGCCCCACCTGAGCGAGCAACTCGCTCAGTTGCTCGAGCCGCTGGTCGGTCTCGAGATAGGGAGCGACGACCACCTCGGGCAAGGAGACAGGCTTGGCCTGGCGCTGCAATACCGGCGCCGGCGCCTCGTCATCCAGGCTCTCCCGCAGCAGGGCATCGTCCAGCAGCAGGGAGTTGAAATAATCATCCATGGCCCGAACCTGGGTGGTTTCTCTCATGACTTCACCTCTTGGGTCCGTTGGCGCTCCTGAGCATCGAGATGATTGAGCAGGGTCTCGTAGGCATAGGTGCCACGGCTGCCCGGTGCATAGATGGAAGGTGGGATGTGCAGCAGGCTGGCATCCCGGAATTTGGTGTCGATGGGGATGACCGCATTCCACACCGTCTCACCATACTGCTCCTTGATGGATTGCAGCGTCATCAGGGAGGCACGGGTGCGCTTGTCAAACATGGTCGGGATCACGGTATAGCGGAACTTGTCTCGCTTGGATCGTTGCATGATCTCGAAGGTCTTCATCATCCGCTCCAGCCCCTTCAAGGCCAAAAATTCGGTCTGCACCGGTACCAGGATCCGATCGCAGGCCGCCAGGGCGTTGACCATCATCACCCCCAGCACCGGCGGACAGTCGATGAGCACATAGTCATATTGATCCTGCACCCGCAGCAGGGCGCGCTTGAGCACCAGCCCCATCCCTTCCCTGTTGCCCATCACCCGATCCAGGGTTGCCAGGGTGATGGAAGCAGGCAGCAGATGAAGGTTGTCGAACTTGGTCTTGAGGGTCATGCGGTTGACCAGCTCGACGCTGGGCTTGGCCGCTTGGAACAACTCATAGAGGGTGCCCTCCAACCGGTCCGAGTCGAAATCGAAATACGAGGTCAGGGAGGCATGAGGGTCGGTGTCGATCAGCAGCACGCGCTGGCCACGCTGGGCCAAGAGCCCTGCGAGAGAGACCACTGTGGTGGTTTTACCGACTCCACCTTTCTGATTGGCAACCGTCCAAACAATCACTGTATCAATCCTGCCTTGTTGTTATGCGTATGCCACCACCGGGCAGCGTCACCACCCTGACATCCTCTGCCGCCTGCTGCGCGGCTGGCACAGGCGCTACCGTCACGGGATTGACGGCAGCTCTGGGCACCCAGGCGAAGCGGGATATGGCGACCACGACCTTGCGATTCTGTAGCCGCCCCTGCTCAGTGTTGTTATCGGCGAAGGGGGAAAATTCTCCATAAGCCTCGTAGGCGAGCCGCTGTGGCACTATGCCCTTACCGACCAGTGCATTGAGCACGGCCTCGGCTCTTGCCCCGGAGAGAGCCCAATTGGAGCGAAAAATCTCATTGTTTATCTGCTGGTTATCCGTATAACCCCGCACCCTGACATAGTTATCGACCGGTTTCAGAATACCTGAAAGCGTATCGAGTACCGGGGTCGCATTGTTGCCGAGAAAGGCGCTGCCACTGTTGAACAGCAGGCCCGAGCTCAGCTCCACCGTGATCCAGTTTTCATCCTGCGCCAGCTTGACCACGCCGGCATCGACCAGGGCGCCCATGGCCTCCTGCAGCTGCAGCGCTATGGTGGCGAGGGCCGTGCCATCTTGCGAAATCGGGGTGCCCGTGATGGGGGCGAGGGAGGGTGAGGGGGACGCCGCACTCTCCAGCAACGAGGGGGCGGCCGACACCGGGTTGTTCAACAGGGACTTGCCCTGCCCTTCCAGCAAGCCATCGCTGCGCGGAGTCGCCTGATTGAACCCCTGAGTCATGCCATCGATGACGGCGCGATACTGCTCCTTGTTGACCATGGCCACCGAGTAGAGCACCACGAACAGGGCGAAGATCAGCGTCATGTAATCGGCGTAGGAGACCAGCCAGCGATCGAGGTGCTCTCGTCCCTGCAGGTGCAAACGGTAGCGCTTGCGCATGGCTATTCCCCTTTCAGTCAGATAACCCAGTAACCGCCGGCCGGCAAGCCTCTTCGTGGACGAGACGCCATGACGTCGGCTATTCGCCTTTCAGATAGGCCCGTAACCGCCGCTCAACCTGCAGGCCGTTCTCCCCGTGGGCGATGGCCAGCAGTCCCTCCAGGGTCATTTCCTGGTACAGGCCGTATTGGTAGTGGAATGCTCTCAGACGATTCGCGACAGGCAGATAAATGAGGTTCGCAAACCCCACCCCGTAGATGGTCGCGACGAAGGCGATGGCGATGCCGGCACCGAGGGTGCTCGGCTCCTCCAGATGAAACATGGCCTGGATGAGGCCGATCACCGCCCCTATGATGCCGATGGTCGGGCTATAGCCTCCCATGGCCTCGAAGACTCTGGCGGCGTGCTCGTTGCGCTCCTGCTCGATGTCGATGTCCGCCTCCAGCAGCCGACGGATATCCTCGATGGAGACACCGTCCACTATCATGGTCAGGCCCTGCCGAGTGAAAGGCTCTGTCTCCTCTTCGGCCTGGTTTTCCAGCGCCAGCAGACCCTGCTGACGGGCAAACTGGGCCCAGCTTTGCAGCCGCTCGGCTTGTTGGGCCAGATCCCACCGCGGCGGAAACAGCATCCAGCGTACCTGCCCGAGCGCCGCCAGCAGGTACTTGCGGGGCGTCTGCAGGATCACCGCGCCCCAGGTGCCGCCCACCACGATGACGAAGGCCGGGCCATCGAGCAGAGTCAGCAGGCTGCCACCGTGCCACCACTGGGCAACGGCAACGGCGCCCAACGCCAGCACCAGACCGAGCATGCCCATGCTCAGCGACCCAACTCGATCAGGATGCGCTGTGCCACCCGATCCAGCGGCAGGGATTCGCTCGCTATGCCAGCCTTGGCGACCGCCTGGGGCATGCCGTAGACCACGCAGGAGGCTTCATCCTGGGCCCAGATGGTCGCCCCCTGCTCCTTGAGCAGACGCGCCCCGTCCCGGCCATCGGCGCCCATGCCGGTCAGCACTATGGCGAGCACCTTGTCGCCGTAGGTCTTGGCGGCCGAGGCGAAGGTGATGTCGACACAAGGCTTGTAGTTGACCTTGTCATTGCCCTCGATGATCCGCAGGCGAGCCCCTGGGCCCCGTCCCTCCAGCAGCATCTGCTTGCCGCCGGGGGCAAGGTAGGCATGACCTGGCTTGAGTACGTCTCCGTCCTCGGCCTCCTTGACACCGATCTGGCACAGGCCGTTGAGGCGAGCGGCGAAGGCGGCGGTGAAGGTCGCCGGCATGTGCTGGATCAACAAGATGGGGTGCGGGAAATCCCCCGGCAGCTTGGTCAGCACGTTTTGCAGCGCCACGGGGCCACCGGTGGAGGTGCCGATAGCCACCAGCTGATAACTCTTGCCACTGCGCTTGAAGCTGGCGGGAGTCCCCGGGGCACGGGTCGGCTCGGGCTGGCGCTCGAGGGGACGTCCCAGGCCACCACCGACCACGGGAGGACGCACCAGCGGTTCGGGGGCCCTCGGCTTGGCCGCCATCAGGAAGCGCTTGCGGGCAATCTCCCTGACCCGCTGTTGCAGCAGCCTGACCGCTTCGTCCTTGTCGCGGGCGATGTCTTCGAACTTCTTGGGGAGAAAGTCGAGGGCACCGGCATCCAGCGCATCCAGGGTCGCCTTGGCGCCGTCGTGGGTCAGCGAGGAGAACATCAGTATGGGGGTGGGACACTTGGCCATGATCTCGCGCACGGCGCTGATGCCGTCGAGTACCGGCATTTCGATGTCCATGGTGATGACGTCGGGCCGCAACTGCAGCGCCTTGTCCACCGCCTCCCGTCCATTCTGGGCCGTGTCGATCACCGTCATCAGGGGATCCTGATTGATGATCTCGCTCACCCTGCGGCGGAAGAAGCTCGAATCGTCGACCACTAATACCTTGACTGCCATTGTTCTTCTTCTAACTCCTCGGGTCGGAACGATCAGTGCCGGCGCGCATAGGCCTTGAGCAGGCTGGGTACATCCAGAATGAGGGCGATGCCGCCGTCGCTGGTGATGGTGGCGCCGGCCATGCCGGGGGTGCCCTGCAGCAGGTTGTCCAAGGGCTTTATCACCACCTCTTCCTGGCCGATGAGGTTGTCCACGACGAAGCCCACCTGCTGGGTACCGATCTGGACTATGACCACGTGGCCAGTGTCCTGGCGCGCCGTCTTGCCGGCGCCGCGCACCAGCCACTTGTGCAGGTAGAACAGGGGGATCGCCTTGTCGCGCACTATGATGGTGAGCTGGCCATCCACCACGTTGGCCTTCTTCAGATCCAGGTGGAAAATTTCGTTCACACAGCCAAGTGGCAGAGCGAAGGTCTGCTTGCCCACTTCCACCATCAGGGTCGGCAAGATGGCCAGGGTGAGGGGCACCTTGATCTCGAGGCGAGTGCCCTTGCCCCAGGTCGAATCTATGTGGACCGAGCCATTGAGGCTGACGATGCTGGTTTTCACCACGTCCATGCCAACGCCACGACCGGAAATATCGGAAATCTCCGATTTGGTAGAGAAACCGGGAGCAAAAATCAGGTTATAGGCGTCGTTGTCACTCATGCGCGCAGCACTGTCGGCATCCAGCACGCCACGGCTGATGGCGATGGACTTCAGCTTCTCCGGATCCATGCCGGCGCCGTCATCCTCGATGCAGAGCAGGATATGATCCCCCTGTTGGGAGGCGCTCAAGGTGATGGTGCCCTGACGGGGCTTGCCCGCCTTCTCGCGCACATCCGGCATCTCGACGCCGTGATCGCAGGAGTTGCGCACCAGGTGAACCAGGGGATCGGCCAGGGCCTCCACCAGATTCTTGTCGAGATCCGTCTCCTCCCCGACCATCACCAGCTCGATGTCTTTCTTGAGGGTGCGGGCCAGATCGCGTACCACGCGGGGGAAGCGACCGAATACCTTCTTGATAGGCTGCATGCGGGTCTTCATGACAGCGCCCTGCAGATCGGCGGTCACCACATCCAGGTTGGCCACCGCCTTGGACATCTCTTCGTCATTGCTGGCGACGCCGAGGCTCACCAGACGGTTACGCACCAGGACCAGCTCGCCCACCATGTTCATGATGACGTCCAAAGTCTTGGTATCCACCCGTACCGTGGTGTCGTTCTGTACCGTGCTGCTCTCGGCAGGGGGCGCCTGTTTGGCTGGCGCAGGGGCTGGTGCTGGCTTGGCGACCACGGGGGCAGCCTTGGCAACCGGCACCGGGCTGGCGGTGGCACTGGGCTGAACCACAGGCGCGGGAGCCGGAGCGATAGGCGCTGGCGTCGACGCCGCCATATTGTGCTGCGGCGCCTGGCCGCGGCCGTGCAACTCATCCAGCAGGCGCTCGAACTCGTCGTCATCGATGAGCTCGTCCACCTCTTGTTGTACCGACTGCAGCGGGCTCAAATCGGGGGCACCACCGTGCTGGCCCTGGCCGTGCAGCTGATCGAGCAGCGCCTCGAATTCGTCGTCGGTGATGTCGCCAGAGCCGCTCAAGACAGGGGCAACCGACACCGTCGGGGCCTTGCCGGCACCGTGCAGCTCATCGAGCAGCCGCTCGAACTCATCGGCGGAGATCTCATCGATGGAGCCACCGCCATTGACGGCAACAGGTGCCACCTCGGCGACGATCACCGGCTCGGGCACGGGTTCGAGTTGCGGGGCGACGACGACGCTGGCGGTTCGCAGCCGTTCCTGCCCTTCGGGCTTGCACAGCTCGTGCAGATCGTGCAGGAGATCGGCGGAAGCCGGGCTGGTCGGCTCCCGGTTCTGTACCTGGGCAAACATGACGTTGATGGCATCGAGGGCCTGCAAGATGACATCCATCAGCTCGGCGCTGAGGGTTCGCTTGCCGTTGCGCAGCATGTCGAACAGGTTCTCGGCACCGTGGCAGACGTCCACCAGCTCGGTCAGGGAGAGGAAACCGGCTCCCCCCTTGACGGTATGGAAGCCGCGGAAAATGGCATTCAACAGATTCTTGTCATCGGGTCGCTTTTCCAAGTCGACCAGTTGTTCAGACAACTGTTCCAATATTTCTGATGCTTCGACCAAAAAGTCTTGCAGTATGTCTTCATCAACTTCGAAGGCCATGCGTCACTCCATTAGAATCCCAGACTAGACAGCAGATCGTCCACATCATCCTGACCGTTGACCACATCGGACCTTGTCTGCGGGTTCATGATGGGGCCCTCGGCTTCGATGCCGCTCGCCGGCAGGCCGCGCACCGAATTCTCGGCCACCGCCTCACCAAACATCGTCAGCATCTCAATCAGCTTCGTTTCAACTTCCTGCACCAGCTTGATGACCTTGCGGATCATCTGACCGGTCAAATCCTGGAAATCCTGAGCCATCAGAATTTCCGTCAGCAGTTGTCGTAACTTATCGGCATCTGCCTCTGAAGCCTTAATAAAATCATTCAGTTGATGGCAGAGCGCCTTGAACTGGCCCAGCTCGAGATCCCGGCTCATCAAGGCATTCCAATTGGGCATGACCAGCTGAATGTTGTCATTGAGCCGATCGGCGATGGGCAGACTGGCTTCTACCGCATCCATGGTGCGGTTGGCCGCCTTGTCCGTCATGTCGATGACATAGCTCAGACGTTCCCGGGCATCGGGGATCTCGTGGGTGGCCAGGTCGGGGATCCGGGGATCCAGCCGAAAATCCTGCAAAGAGTTGTGCAGTTGGCGAGTCAGTTGACCCACCTTGTCGAACAGCGCCGCCGCATTGGGGGCACACACCTCGGCGAGGATGGTATCGGCCTGTTCAAACTCCCCTTGCTCAAGGTGGGTCACCAGCATCCTTGCCTGATCGAGCGAGATCAGGGCACTCGTTTTGGCCGTCATCCCTGCCACTCCTTAACCGATGCGTTCAAAGATTTTGTCGAGCTTCTCTTTGAGGGTGGCGGCGGTGAACGGCTTGACGATATAGCCATTGACCCCTGCCTGGGCGGCTTCGATGATCTGCTCGCGCTTGGCTTCCGCAGTCACCATCAGCACCGGCAGGTGCTTGAGTTTGTCATCGAGGCGGATGGCCTTGAGCAGGTCGATGCCCTGCATGCCGGGCATGTTCCAGTCGGTGACCACAAACTGGTAGTCGCCGTTCTTCAACATAGGCAGCGCCGTGTTGCCATCGTCTGCTTCGTGGGTATTGTTGTATCCCAGGTCACGCAGCAAGTTCTTGATAATCCGGCGCATCGTTGAAAAGTCATCCACGATGAGGATTTTCATGTTCTTGTCCAAAATTCCCTCCTAAATAGCCGCCAAAACGGCTCATTTACATGATGCTGAATGCAGGTTGAATGGTGCGGATTATGCCTTAGAGTTGCGTTCCAGTGTAGCCAGTACAACCACTTATAAATTCCAATCTCGCAAACGCGCGCGCAATCTGTGCATGGCCTGGCTGTGGATCTGGCTCACCCGAGACTCGCTCACACTCAAGACTTCACCGATCTCGCGCAGGTTCAGCTCTTCGTCGTAATAAAGCGAAAGCACCAGCGCCTCCCGCTCGGGCAGGCGGGCGATGTGTTCGGCCAGGGCGCCCTGAAAGCGCTCGGCCGCCAGATCGTCAAAGCCACCATGACCGCTGGCATCATCGGGATGCCCTATCACATCCTCGCTGACCCCCAGATCCTCGATGCCGATGATCTTGCCGCAAGAGACATCCTGCAGCATGGCGTGATACTCGCTAAGGGAGACCCCCATCCGGGACGCAACCTCATTGTCACGGGCATCCCGGCCATGAGCCTGCTCCACGTTTTCGATGGCCTCGGCGATGGCACGGCTGTTGCGGTGCACCGAGCGCGGCACCCAGTCACCACGGCGGATCTCGTCGAGCATGGCCCCGCGGATGCGGATGCCGGCATAGGTTTCAAAGCTGGCGCCCTTGCTGCCGTCAAAATTGCGGGAGGCTTCGAGCAACCCAATCATACCTGCCTGGATCAGGTCATCCAGCAAGACACTGCTCGGCAGACGAGCCAACAAATGCTGGGCGATCCGTTTAACCAGCGGAGCATGACGCTCGACCAGCACATAGGAATCCTGATGACGCAAGTATGCTTGGGCTTTATTCACGGGAGTCTTCCTGTGCTATGACCGGCTTTTGCAATAAATTTTCGAGGAAAAACTCGAGGTGGCCGCCCGGTTGGTTCGGGATGGGCCAGCTCGCCGCCTTGTTGGCCAGGGCGCGAAACGCCAGCGCGGCGGGCGACTTGGGGAAGGCCTCGACGATCAGCTTCTGCTTGCGCACGGCGGCCCGCAGGTTGGTGTCATAAGGGACACAAGCAACCAGCTCCAGAGAGGTATCCAGGAAGCGGTCGGTGACCCGGGTCAGCTTAGCGAAGAGCTCCTGCCCCTCGCGCAGGGAGCGCACCATGTTGGCCACCACCTTGAAGCGGAACACCCCGTGATCCTTGGAGAGGATCTTGATGAGGGCATAGGCATCGGTGATGGAGGTGGGCTCGTCGCACACCACCACCATGATGTCCTGGGCCGCACGGGTGAAACTCAGCACCATGTCGGAGATCCCCGCCGCGGTGTCCACCAGCAGCACATCGACCTGAGTCTTCATCTCGCTGAAGGCACGGATGAGCTCGGCATGTTGCACCGGGGAGAGCTCGACCATGGACTGGGTCCCGGAGGTGGCCGGCACTATCATCATGCCGTAGGGCCCCTCGACGATGATGTCGTCTATGGTGCACTCCCCGGCCAGCACATGGGACAGATTGCGGTGCACCCGCAGCCCGAGCATGACGTCGACGTTGGCCAGGCCAAGGTCAGCATCCAGTACCAATACGCGCTTGCCTTGGGCGGCCATGGCTCCCGCCACGTTCAGGGTGACGTTGGTCTTGCCCACGCCCCCCTTGCCTCCGGACACGGCGATCACTTTCACTCGATTGTTTTGACGCATTTTGCGCAGACCACTCGCCTGATCCATATACATGTTACTCATAAAACTCCGAATCTTCGGCCTCGCCAAAACCCGACCCCCAGAAATAGGGATCCTCTGCTTCTCGCTCGAGCGAGCCCATGGCGGCACCGACCAGCAGCGCCGCATTGGCAACTTGAATATCTTCCGGCACCCGCTGTCCATCGGTGATGTAGCTGATGGGCAGCGCGTTCTGAATGCATACGTTGATCACTTCACCCAGATTCAGGCTCTCGTCCAGCTTGGTCAGGATGCAGCCACTGAGCGGAATGCGCCGGAAGTGATCCACCGCCTCCTGCATCACCCGTCGCTGGGAGGTGGCGGACATGACCAGATAACTGCGAATGCGCACCTTGGCATTCTTGACCAGGGTATCGAGCTGCTCGGTCAGACGGATATCCCGCTGACCCACCCCGGCGGTATCGATGAGCACCAACCGGCGGTTACGGAACTGGTAGAGCGCATTGGCCAGCTCCTCGGCATCCCGCACCTGGCGCACCGGACAGCCCATGATGCGGCCATAGGTCTGCAGCTGTTCATGGGCACCGATCCGATAGTTGTCGGTGGTGATCAGCGCCACCTGCTCGGCCCCGTATTTCATGGCGAAGCGAGCCGCCAGCTTGGCGATGGTGGTGGTCTTGCCGACCCCGGTCGGACCGAGCAGGGCCACGGCGCCACCCTGGCGCAGGATATCGTCTTCGCTGATCTTGAGCTGGGCCGTCAGCACCTCGGCCAACTGGGCCATGGCCTGATGAATGGGCATATCTTCCGGGATGAGACCCGCCAGCTGATCGGCGAAGGCATCGTCGAAGCCCATCTTCTTGAGTTCCTTGATGAGCAGCGCCCGCATCGGCTCCCGGCGCTCCACCTCCTGCCACATCAGGCCGGAGATCTGGTGCTCCAGCAACTTGCGGATGCTGGCCATCTCCTTGCGCATCCCTTCCATCTCCTGCTCCCGCTGGGGAGCCTGGGCTGGGCGCGGGCTTGGGGCAGAACGCGGCCTTGGCTTGGCAGGCTCGGGGGCGGCGCCCCACTGGCCCTGCTCGGCCAGGGTTCTGGGGGCCGTATTGGCCGACACCAGACCCGCGGACTGGTTGCCACCGCCCGCCACATTCCCGGACCAAGAACCCGGCGAGGAATTGCCACCGCCCGCCGCATTCGCGGACCAGGCACCCGGCGCTGGATTGCCATTGCCTGACGGGTTGGCCGGGTTGAGCTTCTGCTGGCGGGCCAGCAGGGCCGCCAGAGTATCGGCATAATATTCGTTCTGCTCCTTGGCTGGCGCCGGGCGCGTCATCTGCTTGCCCGCAGACGAGATATTGACGCTCTCATCGTTCAACTGACGGCGAACCGGCGCGTCCTTGGGTCCGGGCACCTGGGATTGATAGTCGACGGCCGCGACTATCTCCACCCCACCGGTGACCTTCTTGTTGGACATGATGACGGCATCCGGCCCGAGCGTCTCCTTGACCTCGGCCAGCGCCGTTCGCATGTCTTTGGCAAAAAACCGCTTAATCTTCACCCGTCATCTCCGCTAACTAGTTCTGTCCTACCGCACTGACGATGCGGATTTGCTTGTCATCAGGCACTTCCTGATAAGACAGAACACGCAATCCAGGAATGGCATTCTTGACAAACTTCGCCAGGGTATTGCGCAGTATCCCCGATGTCAGAAGCACGGCCGGCTGGCCTTCCAGTTCTTGTCGTTGAGTGGCTTCCACCAGGGAGCGCTGCATCCGCTCCGCCAGTCCCGGCTCTATGCCGGCGCCATCTCCTCCACCTGCTTGCAGGGATTGATGCAATATACGTTCCAATTCTGGTGACAGCGTGATCACCGGCAGCTCGGGTTCCGGGCCGGCGATCTCCTGCACGATCAACCTGCGCAGGGCGATACGGCAAGCGGCCGTCAGCACTTCCGGATCCGGACTGCGCGGCGCATATTCCACGAGGGTCTGCAGGATAGTGCGCATATCGCGAATTGGCACGCCTTCATTGAGGAGATTTTGCAATACCTTGACCAGATTCCCCATGCTGATCACCTCGGGAACCAGCCCTTCCACCAGCTTGCTCTGATGTTTTCCGATCATGTCCAGCAGCTGCTGAACCTCGTCATATCCCAGCAACAGGGCGGCATGATTGGAGAGAATTTGGCTCATGTGGGTGGCTACCACAGTGGCAGCGTCCACCACGGTATAACCCAGGGTCTGGGCCTGGGAGACCTGCTCCTTGGCGACCCAGACCGCCTCCAGCCCGAAGGCGGGATCCTGGGTCGCAATGCCCTGGATCTGGCCGAACACCTGGCCCGGGTTGATGGCCATCTCCTTGTCGTGATAGACGCTGGCCTCGCCGGTACTCACCCCCATCAGCGTGATGCGATACTGGTTCGGGGCGAGATCCAGGTTGTCACGGATGTGCACCGCAGGCACCAGGAAACCGAACTCCTGAGAGAGCTTCTTGCGCACCCCCTTGATCCGGTTGAGCAGCTCGCCCCCCTGACTCTTGTCCACCAGCGGGATCAGCTGATAGCCCACCTCCAGCCCTATGATGTCCACCGGCATCACATCGTCCCAGCTCAGGTCTTTCTGCTCGACCGGGGCATCCCCATGGGCCGGCAAGAGTTCACCGCTCGCCGCCCTGGCCTTGTTCTGTTTCTCGCGGCGCAGCAACCACCAGGCTCCGGCCGCCGCCACGGCCCCCAGACTCAGGAACGCCAGGTGCGGCATGCCGGGCACGCTGCCCATCATCAGCAATATGCCGGCGGAGATCACCAGCGCCTTGGGATTTTCGAACAGCTGGCCGAGCACCGCCGTGCCCATGTCCTGATCGGTATTCTGGCGGGTCACTATGATGGCGGCGGCGATGGAGAGCAGCAGGGACGGGATCTGGGCCACCAGGCCGTCACCGATGGCGAGCAGGGTATAGACTTCGGCCGCCTCGCCGAAGGTGAGCTGGTGCTGCACCATGCCGATGATGAAGCCACCGATGATGTTGATGAAGAGGATCATGATGCCCGCGACCGCATCCCCCTTCACGAATTTGGAGGCACCGTCCATGGAGCCGTAGAAGTCTGCTTCCTGGGTCACGTCCTGACGACGCTTCTTGGCCTCTTCCTGATTGATGAGGCCGGCGTTCAGGTCCGCATCGATGGCCATCTGCTTGCCGGGCATGGCATCCAGGGTGAAGCGGGCGCTCACCTCGGAGATCCGGCCCGCCCCCTTGGTGACCACCACGAAGTTGATGATCACCAGGATCATGAAGACGATGATGCCCACCGCATAGTTGCCGCCGATCACCACGTTGCCGAAGGCCTCGATCACGTGGCCGGCCGCCGCGGTACCGTTATGGCCTTCCAGCAGTACCACCCGGGTGGAAGCGACGTTGAGCGCGAGCCGCAGCAGGGTCGCTATCAGCAAGACGGTGGGAAAAGCGGCAAATTCCAGTGGCCGGCGGGTGTAGACGGCCACCAGCAGCACGACGATGGAGAGGGCGATGTTGAAGGAGAACAGGATATCGAGCATCAGCGGCGGGATGGGCAACACCACCATGCCGAGGGAAGCGAGCACCAGCAACGGCGTCCCCACCCCCTTGGTCAGCAACCATCGGTACTCTTTGAAACGGCTCAGTCCAGCCTTGAATCCCATCATTATTCTCAAATTATCAACCGCCAGTGCCGGACTAAAGCAAACATCAAGCCAATAATTTAAAATACTGATATATATGGAATTTATTTTTAGTATGTCAGAAGTCCGTCGCCCTCGGCCCGCACATGAACCGGGGCCATGGCGGGCGGGGCCAGGGTTTTGCGTTTATTGGCGGTATTGGGGCTCAATGGGCTGGTCTTTGGCGAGTGGGGTTAGGTGTCGGCCACGGCGGCGAACAGCGCTGCGGCTGATGGCGTTACGCAAGCGCCGCTATGTGCGGAACTCGGGGGGAATGGGCAGGTCTTTGGCGATCGGGGTCGGGCGCCGGCCACGACCACGGCGGAACTTCTTGAGCCGGTACGCACAGGCCAGCGCTTACACCACGGCGACAGACAGCCCTGCGGCTGATGGCGTTATTCAAACGCCGCTATGTGCGGAACTCGGGGGGAATGGGCAGGTCTTTGGCGATCGGGGTCGGGCGCCGGCCACGACCACGGCGGAACTTCTTGAGCTGATACACATAGGCCAGGACCTGCGCCACGGCGGCGAACAGCCCCTCCGGGATCTCCTGGCCAATCTCGGTGGCGTGATAGATGGCGCGGGTGAGCGGCGGGGACGGCATGATGGGGATCTCGTACTCGCGGGCTATCTCCCGGATCTTCATCGCCACCTCGTCCACCCCCTTGGCCAGCACCTTGGGGGCCGCGCCTGGCTTGCTCGCATCGTATTTCAGGGCCACCGAGTAGTGGCTCGGGTTGGTGATGATGACGTCCGCCTTGGGCACATCTCCCATCATGCGGCGCATCGCCATCTGCATCTGCAACTGGCGGATCTTGCCCTTGACCTCGGGCTTGCCCTCGCTGTCCCTGAATTCGTCCTTGATCTCCTGCTTGGTCATCTTGAGCTGGCGATTGTGGTTCCAGGTCTGGAAGGGCACGTCGATGGCGACGATGGGGATCAGGGCGCAGCAGAGAATGATCAGCATCCAGAGCAGCAGATCCAGCGCGTCTATGATGCCGCCGGGAAAACCCTCGAGGGAGAGATTCAGCAGATGATTGAACTTGCTGGAGAGCATCCACCAGGCGAATGTGCTAATAAAAATCACTTTAGCAATGGATTTTATGAGTTCCACCAGGGATTGCACCCCGAACATCCTCTTAAGACCATTCAAGGGGCTCAGCTTGCTCCACTTGGGTAGCATGGCCTCGGAGGAGAAGTTCATCCCGCCGAGCAGGGTGTTACCGACGAAGGCGGCGATGGCTACCAGCAGAAACAGCAGGCCGAGGGGTTGCAACAGCGGGGCCAGCAGGGCGGGCACCATGGCGCCCATGGCGTTGGGATCGAAGGCCTGATCCCTGTCCAGGGTAAAGCCGACGGTGAGCACCTTGACCATGGCATCGGCCAGGCTCTCCTTGATCATCAGCAGGCCAAACACGGTCGCCAGCAAGACGCTGGCGGTACCCAGCTCCTTGGAGCGTGCAATCTGCCCTTTTTCCCGGGCCTGTTGCAGTCGTTTGCCCGTGGGTTGTTCGGTACGTTCCTGGTCGGTATCAGCCATGCTGACCTCCGACTGGCGGGAGGCAAAGGATCATCCGGCCTAAGGTCAGGCATTGTGGCACCTGACCGGGTTGTTCGGTGCCATGTGCCTGATCGGTATCAGCCATGCTGACCTCCGACTGGCAGGAGGCAAAGGATCATCCGGCCTAAGGTCAGGCATTGTGGCACCTGACCGGGTTGTTCGGTGCCATGTGCCTGATCGGTATCAGCCATGCTGACCTCCGATTGGCAGGAGGCAAAGGATCATCCGGCCAAAGACCTGACATTGTGACACCTGACCGGGTTGTTCGGTGCCATGTGCCTGATCGGTATCAGCCATGCTGACCCCCGACTGGCAGGAGGCAAAGGATCATCCGGCCAAAGACCTGACATTGTGACACCTGACCGGGTTGTTCGGTGCCATGTGCCTGATCGGTATCAGCCATGCTGACCCCCGACTGGCGAGAGGCAGGCGATCATCCGGCCAAAGACCTGGCATTGCGTGAACTGCGCCAACACCAGGTCAACCATTCTGGCCCCCATAGCACCGGACGTTGATAAGCTCGCAGCTGGTCTCCTGCACTCGCTCCCAGATGGATTCGAAGTGGCCCATGAAGCCGCCTATGGTGAGCCAGAGGATAAACAGGCCGGACATCATGCTGACCGCGAAGCCGATGCTGAAGATGTTGAGCTGGGGGGCGGCCCGGGTCATGACCCCGAACGCGAAGTTGATGAGCAGCAGCGCGACGATGGCCGACAGCGCCATCACCAATGAGGCCTGGTACATGACCCCGAGGAAGCTTATCAGGCTGCGAATGGCGGGCAGGGTCAGCCCGCTGTCGGAGACCGGCAGGGTCTCGAAGCTCAGCACCACCATCTTGATCATCAGCAGGTGACCGTCCACCGCCAGGAACACCAGGGTCGCCAGCATCAGGTAGAACTGGCCCACCACGGGGGCGGACTGGCCGTTCATGGGATCCACCAGGGTGGCGAACCCCAGGCTGGTCTGCATGGCGATGACCTGGCCCGCCATCACGAAGCTCTCCAGCAGGAACTGGGTCATGAGGCCCAGGGCCACGCCGATGAGCAACTGCTGCCCCAGCACCAGAAAACTGCCGACAGAGAACAGCTCTATCTTGGGCATGGGGGGCAACAGGGGGGCGATGATGAGGGTGATGGCCAGCGCCAACCCCATGCGGATATGCGCCGGGGCCAGCCGGCTGCCAAACACCGCCATCACCATCAGCAGGCTGCTCACCCGGGCCAGCGGCCAGAGGATGGAGGCCAGCCACTCCATGATCACCGCAGTGGTATAGCTCATGCCGCCGCTACCGAAGCCATGGGACTGGTGGTCATCGGCAGCCTGATGGTCGCGAATGCCGACACGGGCATCAGCCGACGACCTCGGGGATCTGGCTCACCATCAGCTGGAAGAAGTCCATCAGGCTCTGCAGGCCCCAGTGAGCGCCCGCCCCCAGCGCCAGCAGGGTGACAATGAGACGGGGCAGGAAGCTCAGGGTCTGTTCGTTGATGGAGGTGGCGGCCTGGAAGATGGCGACGACGAGCCCCACCATCAGGCTCGGCAGGATCACGGCGCACACCATGATGGTCACCAGCCAGAGTGCCTCGCGAAACACATCGACAAAGGTTTCCGGACTCATCTTATCGGCTCCTTTCCATTGACCGGCTTAGCCGGCGCCCAATCCGAAGCTGTTGGCCAACGATCCCAGGATCAGGCTCCAACCGTCCACCATGACAACCAGCATCAGCCTGAAGGGCAGTGAGGGCGGCACCGGAGGAGAACATCATCCTGCTCCCAGACCAAAGCTGTTGGCGAGGGATCCCAGGATCAGGTTCCAGCCATCGACCATGACGAACAGCATCAGCTTGAACGGCAGCGAGACCAGCATCGGGGAGAGCATCATCATCCCCATGGCCATCAGTATGCTGGCGACCACCAGATCGATGACCAGGAACGGCAGGAACAGCATGAAGCCTATCTGGAACGCGGTCTTGAGCTCGCTGGTGACGAAGGCCGGGATCAGCACCCGCAGCGGCACGTCCGCCGGCTTGTCCACCTGCACGTTCGCTATCTCCATGAAGGTGTTGAGATCCTTGACCCGGGTCTGGGCCAGCATGAACTGGTGGATGGGCAGCTCGGCCTTCTCCAGCGCCTCCTTGGCGCCTATGGTCTCCGCCAGATAGGGCTGCAGCGCCTCGTCGTTGATGCGATCCAGCACCGGCGACATGATGAAGAAGGACATGAAGAGGGCGATGCCGATCAGCACCTGGTTGGACGGGCTCTGCTGCAGGCCAATGGCCTGGCGCAGTATGCCGAGCACCACGATGATCCGGGTGAAGGAGGTCATCATGATCACCATGGCCGGCAGGAAGGAGAGCGCGGTCATCAGCGCCAGCACCTGCAGGGTCAGGCTGTATTCCTGACTGCCATCCGCCATGGTCTTGACGGTCAGCGCCGACATGCCGTCCTGGGCCAGGGCCAGTGGCGACAGCAACACGGACAACAGGCCCAGCAACCCAATCCAGTTAGCTTTTTTCATGCTTGCCCATCAATTTGCCGAGCTGCTGGGAGAACGCCTGAGGCTGGCTCTCGTCCAGCGGCTGCTCCAGGCGATAGAGAAAGTTGACCTGCTGGGGCGTCACCCCGATGAGCAACTGCTGTTCGCCCACCTTGACCACCATCAGCTTCTCCTTGTAACCCACCGGCAGGGTGGCGATGACCTTCATCTGGCCGCCCCCCATCACCTGGGTGAGCTTGCTCTTCTTGAGCAAAAAGCCCAGCACCAGGATGAGGCCGATCACCATCAGGCTGGAGAGCAGCCAGGAGGTGATGCTGGGGGGATTGACGCCCCCCTCGGCCAGCGCGGGGAAGGACAACAGCAGCAACGGGAAAACGAGATTCATTTGAGCTTCTTGATCCGTTCTATCTGGCTGATCACATCGGTCAGGCGAATACCGAACTTGTCGTTCACCACCACCACCTCGCCGTGGGCGATCAGGGTGCCGTTGACCAGCACGTCCAGCGGCTCGCCGGCGACCCGGTCCAGCTCCACCACCGAGCCCTGGTTGAGCTGCAGCAGGTTGCGGATGCTGATCTGGCTGCGGCCCACTTCCATGGCGATGGTCACCGGAATGTCCAGGATGGTGTCCAGCTTGCGGCGCTCCTCGGCGCTGATGGGGGCATCGTCTTTGAGCTCCTCCAGCGGGGCGGGCTTGGCCTCGGCCGTCACCTGTTCTTCCAGCGCAGCCGCCCAGGCATCTGCCATCAAATCCTGCTCGTCATCGGTTCCGCTCATCTTGCTTCCTTATGCTGCTTCGTGACCCGCGTCTGATACGACGGGTCTGTTAAGAGTGTTTGTCTTCGATGCTGCGCTCGAGCTCTTCCAGCTCGGCCTCGCCATCGATGCGCACGCCCCCACGGGTCACCAGATGCATCTCTGTCTTGACCCCGTCAGGGCGTTTGAGTTTGTCGACTATCTTGAGCGCCACGTTCTCCTTGGTGCGCCCCATCTTGGCGTGGAAGGTCGGCAAGTCCTCCACGTAGACCAGCAGGTTCTCCGGCATCTCCACCGGGATGATGTCGCCGGGTTTGAGCTCCATCAGATCCCGCAGGGTCAGCTCTGTCTCCAGCAGCTTGGCCTTGAGCTCCACCTTGACGTCCATGATCTCGTCGCGCAGCGCCTTGCTCCAGCGCACGTCGGTGTCGCCCTTGTCGCTCTGCACCCCGGCATCGAGCAACTCGCGGATGGGTTCCAGCATGGAGTAAGGCATGGCCACGTGGAAGTCGCCGCCGCCGCCATCGAGCTCGATGTGGAAGGAGCTCACCACTATGACTTCGGTGGGGCTGACGATGTTCGCCATGGCCGGGTTGACCTCGGAGTCGAGATACTCGAAGCCCACGTCCATCACCGGCGCCCAGGCATCCTTGTAGTCCTCGAACACCAGCTTGAGCAGCATCTGGATGATGCGCCGCTCGGTGGGGGTGAACTCGCGTCCCTCGATCTTGGCGTGGTAGCGGCCGTCACCACCGAAGAAGTTCTCCACCAGGATGAACACCAGGCGGGCCTCCATGGTGATCAGCGCCGTGCCCTTGAGGGGACGGAAACGCACCATGTTCAGGCTGGTCGGCACGAACAGGGTGTGCACGTATTCACCGAATTTCAGCATCTGCACGCCGTTGATGGAGACCTCGGCGGTGCGCCGCATCATGTTGAACAGGCTGATGCGCATGTGGCGGGCGAATCGCTCGTTCACCAGCTCCAGGGTCGGCATGCGGCCACGGACGATACGGTCCTGGGAAGAGAAATCGAACTGGGCGATGCCGGGATCCCCGGCCGCCCCTAGCTCTTCCTCTTCGACATCATCGACACCGTGCAACAGGGCATCAATTTCGTCCTGACTTAACAGATCGCTCACGCTTCACCTTTCATTGCATGACAAAGCCGGTAAACAGCACTTGTTCTATTACGGGGGAAGAGACCAGGTCATTGAGCACCCGGCGACACTCTTCCAGTGAATCCTGACGCAGCTTCTCCTTGCCCTCGAAGGTCATCAGCTGCTCGGCGGTGGCCGCGCTGAAGACCCGCAGCAGGGTGCCTTCGATCAGGGGAGCATTCTGCTTGGCCAGCGCCTCGTCGGCGGCGCCGCGCACCATCAGCTGGATCTTGATCTGCACCAGCCGATCTCGCTGCCCACCCGCCACATTGAACACGAAGGGGCGCAGCATGGCGACATAGAGCGATGGCTGTGGCGTGCTGGCCTGTGGCTTGGCCTCCTCGGTCGCGGCGACCGCGGCTTTGTCCCCGCCCGCCAGCATGAACCAGGCACCGGCGCCGCCGCCCCCCAGCACGATGACGGCGAGGGCGACTATCATGATCAGCTTCTTTTTCTTGGCTGCCGCCGGGTCCTTCAGCGTCAGTTCGTTATCGTCTGCCATCCCTTGTCCACCCTGGTCCTAAACTGGTTCGATATCATAAACTTACTCAGGCAGGCATCAAGCATAGAAATCAATTCCGCTGTCGTTTGTCGATTCCACCAGCAGACTCATGGCACGGGCCGTATTATCTCCCTTCCCCTGGCCGCTGCCGCCGAAAGATCCGCCCTCTTGCTGACTCTGCTGACCCTGACCGTTGAAGGCCGACTGGCCCTGGGATTGCTGTTGTTGTCCCTGCTGCGCCTGCTGCTGTGACTGTTGCTGGACCTGGGTCTGACCGAGCTGGATCCCCTGCCCCGCCAGCATGTCCCGCAGACGTGGCATGGCCTGCTCCAGCATCTCCCGGGTCTGGCCATGCTGCACCACGAAGTGGACGCTGGCCTGGTTGTCAGCCCCCATCTGTATCTGGATCTTCATCTTGCCAAGCCCCAGAGGATCGAGCTGGAGCTCCGCCTGCTGCAACTTGTCCGTCAGCATCAGGTTCACCTTCTGGTGCAACTGCTCAGGTGCTTCCGGGGTCGCCAGCTTGAGGTGCGGCAGACTCTGAGCCTCCCGCCTGGCCGCTATTTCGGCCGCAGGTCTGCTCTCGCCGGGCTGGGTCTGTGCATGCTGCGGGGCCGGAGTCGATTCGCTCTGCTCGACCGACTTGGTCTCCAGCGCAGGCGTACCGGACTCATCCAGTTTTAGCTTCATGTCGGTCTGCTTGAGCTCGACGGCCGCCCTGACCGCGACCGCGGGCTCGGCCTCCATCTGCTGAATACCGGCCGACAGGGCCGTCAGCGAGGCTTGCGGCCCCTGGGATTCGTGGCTCGCCAGGATCTGCGGTGGCGCCGTCAGTACCGGCTCGGGATCCGCGCCGGCGGGTGTAGGCGCCCCGCTCCCAGCGGCGCCCTGGGCGGCGGCAGTGGTCTCGGACTTGGCTGCCGGCGTCTGCCCCGGCTTGGCCTCCTGCTCGGCGGCAGCTCTGGTCTGGCTGCTCTCATCGCCGGACTTGGTGCCATCCGGGGTGGCATTGGCGCTGGTGTCTGTCCTGGTATCCACCCTGACCAGCCCCTCGCCAAAGGCCTTGGCCACACTCGCCTGGGCGCCGTGCGCCCCTGAAGTTGCCTGAGCGCCATGGGCGGCGTGCTCAGCCGAAATAGGCTGCACCGGCTTGCCCGCCCTGGGTAGCACGCTCGCGTCTACCACCGGCTCGGCGTCCGCGGGGATCACCTTGGCCAGCAAGGCGGCCCGATCCTGACCGGACAGCGGCTGTGGGACGGCTTTCGGCGCGGCAGCCTCGAGCCTCTCTGCCTGGCTGGTGGCCTGCTCTTTTGACTGGGCAGCCCGATCTGCGGCCAGAGCGTCGACAGGCAGGGCAAGAGCCTGAGCCCCCTTGCCAAGTCCGGCAACAGGCGCACTCCCCTTGTCGCTCTTGCCTGCCTCGGCGTCTGGAGCTGCTGCACCTTGAGCAAGGGTCTCGCCCGTGCCTCGCCCTTCGGCCGCCGGTTGCAAGAGCGCCTGCGGCGTGGCGGCGCCGGTCGTAACCGTGGGCTTGCCGACGTCAGCCAGTGACACCGGCTGCGACTCGGACGGCAAGTCGTTGCCGTCGATGACCGGCGCCGTCGGCACCGCCGTCTGGGTCACCAGGGGCGCAGGAGGGACCACCAGGCTCACATCCTGTCTGAGGGAGGCCTGCAACTGCTGCAGAAAATCATCGGGGGGCAGCTCGGTCTCGTCGCTCTTGTCAGACGTTGGCTGCGTCGCGACGGGAGTCCCGTCGGTCGCCAAAGATTTGGCATCCAGCGCTATCGCTATCGGGGGCTGTTCGCCAGTTTGGGCGGCTGGCGCCCCCTTGCCGACAAGCTGGGCCCTGGCCATGGCATCGGCAAACGCGGCCTTGCCATCCCCCTGCAGTGGCAGTTCGGCCTCATTGCCCTGGAGCATGGCCGACGGCGTGCCGCTGTCGGCAGGGGTGGCCTGGATGGCGGCCTTGAGCAACTGGGTCTGTATCATGCGGGGATCCCTGACGACAATCCGGTGGCCGGCGACATCGACGTCGCCCCGTCACCGCGTATTTATCACGATAAAGAAAACGGAAGCAAGTTACAGGCCAGAATGGTGATAGCGCCGCATGATGGCGTAATCGTCCAGCATCTTCTGCTCCTGACGCTGGGCCTTCTGGCGCACCCGTCCCGCCTGTTTCTCGAGCAGCAGCTCGACCGCCTTGCGTCGCTGCTGGGCCTCCAGCCATTGGGTGCGACACAATGCCAGCGCCTCGCGCACCTGCAGCACCCCTTGGTACTGCTGGGTCGCCGCATTCTCAAGCTTGCTGATGAAGGCGTGATACTGGCTGTTCTGCTGGGGCGTGATCCCCTGCAGGCCCCGGTCTGTCCATTGCTGGTGGTAGATCTGGCGATACTGGTTCAGCGCCTCTTGCTGATCCATGAACAGCTTCAGATCCTGCTGGGCCTTGGCCAGCGCCATGGCCGCCTGCTGCTCCGCCTCGACCAACCTGGTGGCCAACAACTCCAAGCCTTTACTCATTCCAACACTCCCATCCGGTTCATCTCATCAGCGCATCAGTGGCATGGCCACCATGTGCAGGGATTGCAGGCCTTCGTCGTAGGGAATCACCTCGCGCATTTTCTGCTGCAAGAACTGATCCAGATAGGGTTTCTGGATGATGGCCCTGTCGATGCGGGGATCCGAGCCCTGGCTGTAGGCGCCTATGGTGATGAGATCCCGGTTCTGCTGATAGAGGGAGTAGAACTGCTTGAAGGTACGCGCCAGCTCCATGTGTTCCGGCGAGGTGACCATGGGCATGACCCGGCTGATGGACTTCTCGATGTCGATGGCCGGATAGTGGCCCGCATCCGCCAGCTCCCGCGCCAGCACTATGTGGCCATCGAGGATGGCCCGCGCCGCATCGGCGATGGGATCCTGCAGATCGTCCCCCTCGGTCAGCACGGTGAAGAAGGCGGTGATGGAGCCCTGGCCGTCGCTGCCGTTGCCGGCCCGCTCCACCAGCGCCGGTAATTTGGCAAACACCGAGGGCGGGTAGCCCTTGGTGGCCGGTGGCTCGCCCACCGCCAGGGCAATCTCGCGCTGGGCCTGGGCGTAGCGGGTGAGGGAGTCCATCAGCAGCAACACGTTGAGGCCCTGCTCGCGGAAGTATTCTGCGATGGCGAGCGCCGTCTCGCAACCCTTGAGCCGCATCAGCGGCGAGGCATCGGCGGGGGCCGCCACCACCACGGCGCGCTCGCGCCCCTCGGCCCCGAGGATCTCCTCGATAAACTCCTTCACCTCCCGGCCCCGTTCGCCGATGAGGCCGACCACCACCACGTCCGCCGCGGCGCCACGGGTCATCATGCCGAGCAGCACCGACTTGCCGACGCCGGAGCCGGCAAACAGCCCCATGCGCTGGCCCTGGCCCACGGTGAGCACGGCGTTGATGGCGCGCACCCCTACATCCATCGGCTGATGGATGGCACGGCGGGCGAGCGGATTGATCCGTTGCTGGGCGAACTGCACCGTCTGGGAGGAGATGATGGGGCCGAGTCCGTCCAGGGGCTGGCCTATGCCGTCGATGACCCGGCCGAGCAGGTTCATGCCCACCGGGATGCCGTGATCCTCGGTGATGGGCACCACCCGGGCACCGGGGATGACCCCCTTGAGCTGTTCGCTCGGCATCAGGAACAGGCGATCGCCGGAGAAGCCCACCACCTCGGCCTCCAGGGCACCATCCTGGGTATCGATGCGGCAGAGGGCGCCGATGGCGGCGCGGCAGCCGATGGCCTCCAGCGTCAGCCCCACCACCCTAGTCAGCTTGCCCGCCACCGGTGGAATGGGGGCGACATCGCGCACCCGATAGCCTTGCAGCCGATTGAGCAAGGACGCTGTCATCGCGCCTCCAGAGAGAAAGGGGAAAGATGGCGGAGCATGCCATTGTCCGGCATTGTCACGCAGGTAGATGCCACGCAGGGGCGCGACGTCCCGATAAAGAGCCGGAGCACAGGGTTACTCGACATTGTCACGCTGGGAGATGCCGCACAGCAGCGCGATGCCTCGTAGAGAGCACGGAACATGCCGTTACTCGGCATTGTCACGCTGGGAGATGCCGCGCAGCGGCGCGACGTCCCGATAAAGAGCCCCACAGGGTTACTCGGCATTGTCGCGCAGGAAGTTGCGCAGCAGCTGATCGATGCGTCCCGAGAGGGTCAGATCGATGCTGGAGAGTTCGGTGGCCAGTTGCAGATCGCCGGGGGAGAGGGTGGGATCGCTACGCAGCCGCCAGTGACGCTTGGCACACTCCTCGGCGCCGAAGGCCTGCTCGACCCGGGTGACATCGTCCGGGTGCAGCATCAGGGTCACGCCATGCTCGGCGGCGGGCAGCAGAGAGAGCCCCTGCTTGAGCGCCTCGAGCAGCAGCTTGGGGGACGTCTGCGCTTCATGGCGGATGAGGGCGCGGGCCAGCTGTTGCACCAGGGCGATAAGCTGTTGCTCCACCGCACTGTCTTGCTCGCTGAGCGGGTTGGCGAGACGATCCGCCAGTCCCTGCCAGTGGGCAATCTGCTGCTCCACCTGCTCCTGGCCGAGGGCGAGCCCCTCTTCCCTGCCCTGCTCCAAACCGGCCTGATGACCCTGTTGCAAGCCTTCCAGCTTGCCCTCCTCCAGCCCCTTGGCAAAACCGGCCTCCCGCCCATCGCGCATGCCCTCTTCCCAGGCGGCCTGGCGAATGGCTTCCAGCTCTTCGGCTGTGATGCTGGGAGCCGGCTCCTCCTCGGGCTCTTCGATGGGAGCCTCGGCTTCCTGCTCCTGCCGGTACCAGTCCGGGCCAAGCCCCAGGGCATTGACCTGGATCTCGGACTCGACCTCCATCTCGGGCCAGCCCCAGGCCTCGACCTGATCGGCGTCCGCCTCGGGCCTGACATAGCCGCGCAGCTTGTTATTGTTGTTATTCATGCTTTAGAGACGCTCCTCGCGACGACCAGATGACAGGGCGATATCATCACACGGTTTAGGCTGCATGGCTTAGAGGAATTCCTCGCCGCCACCGGAGCCCAGCATGATCTCGCCCGCATCCGCCAGACGACGGGCGGTGGAGAGGATCTCCTTCTGGGCCGCCTCCACTTCGGAGACCCGGATCGGCCCCATGGCCTCCAGATCGTCCGCCAGCATCTCGGCGGCCCGCTTGGACATGTTCTTGAACACTTTTTCCCGCATCTGATCGTCGGAGCCCTTGAGCGCCCGTTGCAGCAGATCCCCCGGCACTTCCCGCAGCAGGGTCTGGATGCCCCGATCGTCCACGTCGATCAGGTTCTCGAACACGAACATCAGATCCTGGATCTGCTGGCTCATCTCCTCGTCGGAGTCGCGGATGGAGTCCATCAGCTGGCCTTCGATGTTGGTGTCGAGGTAGTTCATGATGTTGGCGGCGGCCTTGAGACCGCCCATCTTGGCGGCCTGAGCCCCGGCCGCACCGGCGAACTGTTTCTCCATGATGTCGTTCAACTCCTGCAGCGCCGCCGGTTGCACCTCTTCGAGGTTGGCGATGCGCATTACCAGATCCAGGCGCACCTGCTCCGGGAACTGGCTCAGGATCTCCGCCGACTGCTCTGGCTCCAGGTAGGACAGCACGATCGTCTGGATCTGCGGGTGTTCGTTCTGGATGATGCTGGCCACCTGGCGCGCATCCATCCACTTGAGGGAATCGAGACCCCGGGCACCGGACCCCAGGATGATCTGATCCACCAGGTTGCTGGCCTTGTCCTCGCCGAGCGCCGCCACCAGGGCCTTGCGCACGAAGTCTTCGCTGCCGATGCCGATATTGGTGTATTTCTGGATGTCTTCGATAAATTGACGGTGCACCGCCGCCACCCGATCGTGGCTGAAGTCCGACATGGAGGCCATGGACATGCCGAGCCGCTGCACCTGCTTGGGCTCGAGGTGGCGGAAGATCTGGGCCGCATCCTCTTCGTTGAGGCTCAGCATCAACAGGGCGGCCATCTCCATCCCGGGCATCTGATCCAGGATCTGGCGCTGCACATCGGTAATCTCGTTACCGGTGATTTGGTTTTTCTTCTCTTCAGGCATCTCGGTTCGTTACCCATTCTTTAATGACCTGAGCGGCCAGATCCGGTTCATTCGCCACCAGCGCACGCACCGCCTTGAGCAAGTCTTCGTCACGGTGCAGATCCGGCAGCTTCAGATGGCCGTCACGCACCCCGAACACGGGTTCGGCTTCCGCTTGCGCCGCCAGCAGGCTGAGCTCGTCATCCCCACCCAGCACTATGCTGTTGTCCAGATCCAGCTCCCCTTCCGGGCGTGCATCCGGGTAGAGCAGGCGCTTGAGCATGGGCCGTACCACGGTCACGATCAGCACTATGATGACCAGCACCGAGGCGGCGATGCGCACCGCACGCCAGAACCAGGGCTGCTCGTAGACGGGGGTATCGGCCATGGCCTCGAGTTCGGGGCGGTTGAACGGAATGGCGACCACCTCCAGGGTATCCCCCCGGGTCACATCATAACCGAGGCCGCCACTGAGCAGGCGACGCAGGGTATCGAGTTCGGCCTGGCTGCGGGCCTCCCGGGTGACGGCGCCATCGGCGCCCGGGGTGGCCTTGTAATCCACCGCCACCGACACCGTCATGCGGCGAATGCCGCCCTGCTGGCGCCGGATATGGCTGACGGTGGTATCCAGTTCGAAGTTACGGGTCGCCTCCTTGCGGGAGCGACCACTGGAGGCTGACTCCGCATCGGCGCCCGTCGCCTGCTGGGGAATGCTGGAAGCGGCCGGAGGCTGGTTGGAGAGCGCGCCGGGCACGCCGCCATTGCTGCCCGTGCCGCTGTTGTCTTCCACCGTCATCTCGGAGCGCACGGCGGGCAGGTCGGGGTTGTAGGTCTTGCGGGTCTGCTCCTGCTGGGAGAAGTCGAGGGAGAGATCCACCTCCGCCGTGTAGTTGTCAGCCCCCAGCACCGGGATCAGGATGGCGTCAATTTTTTGTTTGTACTCCAGCTCCTGCTTCTGCTGCATCGCAAACTCCTTGCGAGTCTGGGCGGAGAGCGGATCCTGGGAGCCGGAGTTGAGCAGGCGACCGTTCTGATCGGTCACGGTGACGCGGGTCGGTTCGAGGCCGTGGACGGCGGAGGCGACCATGTCGACGATGGAGTCCACCTCCCCCTGGCCGAGGGCGCTGCCCTTGAGGCTCAGCACCACGGTGGCGCTGGGTTTGCGTTCGTTGCGGGCGAACACGTTGTCCTTGGGAATGGCCAGCAGCACCTGGGCCTTGGCCACATTCTGGAACTGCTCGATGGCGCTCGCCAGCTGGCGCTCGCGGCTGAGCTTGAGGCGCTCCCCCTCCATGCGCTGGCTGACGCCGAAGCTGGAGTCCTTGAGCAGGATGGACTCGCCATCGTTGCTGACGTCGCTGTTGCCAGCCAGTCCGGCCCGGGTCAGACGCAGGCGGATGTCACCATAGTTCTCGGCGCTGACCAGCACGCTCTTGCCCTCGACCTGATAGGGGATCTTCTGCTGATCCAGATAGTCGAGGGTGGAGACCAGCTCCTGGGTGTTGAAGGTGCCGAGCGGACGCATCTCCGGCTCCTTGCCCCACAGCAGGATGAAGACGGCGATGGCCAGACAGATGGTCAACCCCAGGATCAGGGTGATCTGCCGCAACACATCGGTGTTGGACAAGAAGCCCAGCGCCGAGCTCTTCTGCTCGTGCTCGTCGAGGGCCGCGCCCCCCTCGCTGTTGATCAGCAGGTCGCCGTTTTGATCAGTTGCCACGAGTTAGGTCCTTATTGCTGACATGTTCACGGTTTATTGACCCTTATACCGGCATGTTCATGATGGTCTTGTAGGCATCGACCATCTTGTTACGCACCTGTACCGTCGCCTCGAAGGCGATGGAGGATTTCTGCCCGGCGATCATCACCTCGGACAGGTCCACCGACTTGTCACCCATGTCGAAACGGGTGCGCAGATCATTGGCGCCGCCCTGCAGCTCGTTGACGTTGTCTAGCGCCTGTTGCAGCATCTGACCAAAATCCGAATTAACCTGACGACCGGGTTGGCTCAGCGGCGTGGCGCCGGCTTCGACCTTGAGCGCCTGCATCTCTTGCATCAGGCTGCTTGCACTTATTTCCATCTTCATCCCCAGACAAATCATTGACGCTGACTGCCACTAAGCAATTAGAGTGCCAATGAATGCAGATCCTGTGGGGCGTGTCGGCGAGTGGTCAGGATTTAGACGAACCTGGCTCTGTGGTGGGCCTGGGACTGAGCGGAACTCATCAAAATGAGCGGATCCTGGGCATAAAAATGGCTCTGTCCCAATTACGTGTTGAAAGGCTAACCTTGAAATAGGTCATCACCCTGAGGGCCACCATCATGGATACCCAAGCCTTTCAACACCTGCTGTCTCTCTTCCCACTGCTCAGCTT
>NZ_JRGL01000096.1 GCF_000764655.1 Aeromonas aquatica | reverse complement strand
GGCCACCGGAGAGCACCATGGTCAGCGGCAGGGTCAACACCCAGGCCATCAAGATGGTCTTGATGGTCTGGCTCTGCAGGCCCGACTTGTTCGCTACCATGGTCCCTGCTACCGCAGAGGAGAGAATGTGGGTAGTCGAGACCGGCATCCCGGTCAAACTCGCCACACCGATGGAGGCCGCGGCCGTGATCTGGGCGGCAATCCCCTGGCTGTAAGTCATGCCGGAAGAGCCAATCTTCTCACCGACCGTGTAGACGATACGACGCCAGCCCACCATGGTGCCGCAACCCAGCGCCAGGGCGATGGAGACGATGACCCAGGTCGGCGCGTATTCGGCCGTTGCGGTCAGGTCTTTACGCCATTTGGCCAGATCAGTCAGCTCCTTGGCCGGCAACGGCAGCTTGGAGACCTTGCGAGCGGTATCGTCGATACAGAGCAACAGGCGACGCACTTCACGGCGATCGGTCAGATCCATCTGCTCATAGGTACGCACCTTGCCCAGACGGCTGTTCAGCGTGGCCATGGCTTCCAGCGCATCACCGGCCTCACAGTGAGTCATCAGCTCTTCCTGGGCATGTGCCGGGACGCTGAAGTTGACCACCTGAGAGACCACTTCCTGGTTACGCTGATAGATTTCCATGATGCGCTGACTGGCATCCTGGGTTCTGTCCAGATCGTAGGAGCGGCTATTCATGTCCAGTGCAAAGTAGGCTGGTGCCACACAGATCAACACCAGCATCACCAGACCTATGCCCTTCTGGCCGTCGTTGGAGCCGTGCACGAAGCTGACCCCCATCGCGGAGCAGATAAGCGTGACACGGGCCCAGAACGGCGGGTGCTTCTTGCCGTCCACCAGCAGACGCTCTTCCGGGGTCTTGTGGATCTTGCTCCCCAGCCAGACGCGTTTCATGGCGAACAGCAGCAAAGCGGCGATGATGAAGCCCACGGTAGGAGAAATAATGAGGGAGAGCATGATGTCGATGGCTTTACCGACGTTGATGCCCTCTGTCAGAGGCTGATTGCTCATCCAGGCATAGGCACCGCCTACCCCCAGGATGGAGCCGATCAGGGTGTGAGAACTGGACGCCGGAATGCCGAAGAACCAGGTCCCCAGGTTCCAGACAATGGCGGAGAACAGCAGGGAGAACACCATGATCAGACCCTGAGTAGAGTCCATGCCCAATAACAGATCGATGGGCAACAGATGAACGATGGCGTATGCCACCCCCAATCCACCCATCATGACCCCGGCGAAGTTAAACAAGCCGGAAGCCACTACCGCAGTGTGTGCGGGCATTGCCTTGGTATAGATAACCGTTGCTACCGCATTGGCGGTATCGTGAAAGCCATTGATGAATTCATAGGCAAGCACAAAAAAAACGGCCAATACCAAACCGATTGACCACCACAAACCCAAACCACTAAACATTTCAAACATAAAAACGAACCTGTTTATGAGTTGCGGCGGATTATGCCAGAAGGCTCGGTGCGCCATACCCGTTGTTGAAATATTTCAGTAAGAAAAAAAAAGGGCATTCCGTCAGAAAATGTCTTAGGGCCTGTAGGAATGCGCCTTGTCGAAGATTAATTAAAGCCCATTCAACAATCATGGAAAGGCTTCAATCAGACCTATTCAATCAATAAGCGACTGTTTTTCCCTGCAGTTATCTCACCCGCCAGACCACAATCGTCGAAAAATAGTTCGCCACAACCGGTAGTGCCGCGTCCCTCTGCGGCCAGGAAAAATAATAAGGGTGCCTTGGCACCCTTCATCAACACGAACAGCAAAACAAGCGCACTCAGTCCTGGCTCATCCGGCTGGCCACGGCCCCTTGCTGGCTCTTGTACTTGGCATTTTCCCGCTTGTTGTACGGGCGGGCAGCGACGCCTGAGAGCATCTCGAAGTTGAGCGCCCCTATCTTCATCTTGGGTCGCAGCGCCAGCGGCAGCTTGCCGCCATTGTAGAACTCCAGCACGATGCGACCGGACCAGCCCGGATCGATGCGGTGCGCGGTGACGTGCACCATCAACCCGAGGCGTGCCAGGGAGGATCGACCGTCCAGCCAGCCGACGATATCCGCCGGCAGAGTCACGGATTCATAGGTCACCGCCAGCGCCAGCTGACCCGGGTGCAGATAGAAGGCTTCCCCGTCCGGTATGTGGATCTCGTCGCTCATCACCCGATCGATGGCGTCGGCCATCTCGCTGCTCGGGCCGCTGAGATCGATGTAGGGGGCGGTGTGATCGCGAAACACCCGAAACTCGTTGCCAAGCAGCACATCGACGCTGACGCCACTGATCCGCTCGATGCCGGGTCTCGGCTCAATCACTATCTTGCCTTCATCCAGATGGCGTTCGATATCGGTATCACAAAGACGCATTGGGCGACTCTCCTGCTAAATGATTCATTTAAAAAAGCCGGGCATCGCCCGGCTTGTAGCATCTTATCCGATCAACATGTGGCGGATACGTGCCTTGAGCATGTCGATGGCGATGCGATTCTTGCCCCCTCGGGGCACGATCACGTCCGCGTACTGCTTGGACGGATCGATGAACTGCATGAACATGGGACGTACCGTCTTCTGATACTGCTTGAGCACGGAATCCATGGTACGACCACGCTCCTGCACGTCACGCACCAGCCGGCGCAACAGGCAGATGTCAAGCGGGGTATCCATGAAGATGGAGGCATCCATCAGCTCCCGCAGACGGCTATCGGTCAGCAGCAGGATCCCTTCCAGGATGATGACCCGGCGCGGGGCGAAGGCGGTGACCTCGCTCATGCGGGTGTGTTCGGTATAGGAGTACTGGGGAATATTGACCGCGTCGCCTTTCACCAGCTGTGTCAGATGCTGCACCAGCAGATCGTGATCCAGGGCATTGGGATGGTCATAGTTGGTCTTGACCCGCTCTTCCATGGTCATGTGGGTCTGATCACGGTAGTAGCAATCCTCGGTGATCACACCAATCTGACCTGCGCCCAGTTCGGCCACCAGCTCTTCATAAATGGTTTGAGCGATAAGACTCTTGCCGGATGCGGATGCACCAGCAATACCGATGATCACACACGAATGTTGAGTATCAGACATTGAAAATACCTAAAGAGAAGAGCACTGGGGATTGTTTAAACCGATCCATTATATAAAAAAGGGTGAGCCATGCCCACCCTAAATCCATCCCTGACGGCCGACAGACGATTATTCGTCCAGCGCCACGGTGTAGAGCGGAGTCGCAATCGGTTTACCGCTGAAATAGAGCTCGGCCCCCACCCGACGGGCCAGCTTCAGATAGATCTCAGCCAACTCTCCTGCCGGTGCACCGGACACAGTGGGAGTCCCATTGTCCATGTGCTGACGGATGTCGATGTGCAGCGGCAACTGCCCCAGCAGGGACATCTTGTACTGAGCAGCCATCTTCTGGCCACCGCCGGTACCGAACAGCGGTTCATGATGACCACAGGCGCTGCAGACGTGATAACTCATGTTCTCGATGATGCCGAGCACGGGCACATTCACCTTGTTGAACATGGCGATTCCCTTGCGGGCATCCGCCAGGGCCACATCCTGCGGTGTGGTGACGATCAGGGCGGCCGTGGTCGGTACCTGCTGGGCCAGGGTGAGCTGGATGTCGCCGGTGCCCGGCGGCATGTCCACCACCAGATAATCCACCTCGCCCCAGCGGGTCTCGTGCAGGATCTGCCCCAGCGCCTTGCTCGCCATGGGGCCGCGCCAGATGGTGGCATCCTGCTCGTCGACCAGATAACCGATGCTGTTGCTCTTCAGACCGCAGGCCATGACCGGCTCCATCAGCTTGCCGTCGAGGCTGTGTGGGCGCTCCTTAAGGGTGCCCATCATGGTAGGAATGGAGGGCCCATAGATGTCCGCATCCAGGATGGCGACCCGCGCCCCCTCTTTTTGCAGCGCCAGCGCCAGGTTGACCGCTGTGGTGGACTTGCCCACCCCCCCCTTGCCGGAGGCCACCACCAGGATGTTGCGAATGCCCTGTACCGCCGCCAGTTGCTGGGCGCGGGGCATACTGGCCACTTCGATCTCGCCTTGCCAGTCGATGGCAACGGCTCCGGTGGCCGTTCGCAGGCGGGCATCGAACACCTGCTTGAGTTGCTCGAACAAGGACTGGCCGGCAAAGGGCAACACCAACTTGATGGTCAGGCTCTGCCCATGGGATTCGATGGCACGCACAAAACCGGCCGCGACCAGATCCTTGCCCCACCCTGCTGGCTTAAATTCGGCAAGGATCTGTTTTACTGAATCAATCACCATTAACTCCCCATTATGTTGTCGTTATGCTGAGGTGAACGGTTACCGCACACAAATCAGTGGCTTGCCTGCTCATTCGAGAGAACCTCCGCCAAGCCAGGCAGGGCCACAACCCTAGGCAGGCCGCCCCCAATTCGGGTAACATGCTCGGCACTGTATCATCCCAACAGGCACATAAAGAACGTATTATGGCAACTGATCCTCGTACAATGCTGGTAACCTGCGCCCTCCCCTATGCCAATGGCTCCATCCATCTTGGCCACATGCTGGAACACATCCAGGCCGATATCTGGGTTCGTTATCAGCGAATGCGTGGCCATCAGGTGCATTTCGTCTGTGCCGACGATGCGCACGGCACCCCCATCATGCTCAAGGCGCAGCAGCTCGGGATCACCCCGGAAGAGATGATCGCGGCCGTGTCTCAGGAGCATCAGGCGGATTTTGCCGGCTTCAACATCAGCTTCGACAACTATCACTCCACCCACAGCGATGAAAACCGCGAGCTGGCGGAACTGATCTATGGTCGTCTGAAATCGGGTAACTTCATCAAGGGTCGCACCATCACCCAGCTGTTCGATCCGGAAAAGTCCATGTTCCTGCCGGATCGCTTCGTCAAGGGTACCTGCCCCAAGTGCAAGTCCCCGGAGCAATACGGTGACAACTGCGACAGTTGTGGCGCCACCTACAGCCCGACCGAGCTGATCGATCCGAAATCCGCCGTCTCGGGCGCGACCCCGGTGATGAAGGATTCCGAGCACTTCTTCTTCGACCTGCCCCAGTTTGAAAGCTGGCTGGCCGGTTGGGTGCGCGGCTCAGGCGCCATCCAGGAAGAGATGGCCAACAAGATGCAGGAGTGGTTCGAGAGCGGCCTGCAGCAGTGGGACATCACCCGTGATGCCCCCTACTTCGGCTTCGAGATACCCGGTGCCCCCGGCAAGTACTTCTACGTCTGGCTGGATGCCCCCATCGGTTACATGGCGTCGTTCAAGAACCTGTGCAACAAGCGTGGCGATATCGATTTCGACAGCTACTGGAAGAAAGACTCCACCGCCGAGCTCTATCACTTCATCGGCAAGGACATCGCCTACTTCCACTGCCTGTTCTGGCCGGCCATGCTGGAAGGCGCCGGTTTCCGCCAGCCGACCAAGGTCAACGTGCACGGCTATGTGACCGTCAATGGCGCCAAGATGTCCAAGTCCAAGGGCACCTTCATCAAGGCAAGCACCTACCTCAAACACCTGGATCCGGAGTGCCTGCGTTACTACTACGCCGCCAAGCTCAACAGCCGCATCGACGATCTGGACCTGAACCTGGAAGACTTCGTCTCCCGCGTCAATGCCGACGTGGTCAACAAGCTGGTCAACCTGGCCTCCCGCAACGCCGGTTTCATCACCAAGCGCTTCGACGGCAAGCTGGCCGAGACCTGCGCCGAACCCGAGCTCTACGCCGAGTTTGCCAGCGCCAGCGCCTCCATCAGCGAGGCCTATGAGACCCGCGAGTTCAGCCGTGCCATTCGCGAAATCATGGCCCTGGCCGACAAGGCCAACCGCTACGTCGACGACAAGGCACCCTGGGTACTGGCCAAGCAGGAAGGCGCGGATGCGCAGCTGCAAGCGGTCTGCTCCGTCGGCATCAACCTGTTCCGGGTATTGATGGCTTACCTCAAGCCCGTCATGCCGCTGCTGGCCGAGCGTGCCGAAGCTTTCCTCGGCGAGACCCTCACCTGGGATGGCGTAGCCCTGCCGCTGTGCAACCATCAGCTGGCCCCGTTCAAGGCGCTGTTCGCCCGCATCGAGCCCGCCAAAATTGAAGCCATGGTGGAAGCCTCCAAGGACGATCTGGCCAAGGAGCAGAGCAAAAAGCCGGCTGGCCCGCTGGCGGATGACCCCATCAGCCCAACCATCTCTTTCGATGACTTCGCCAAGCTGGATCTGCGCGTCGCGCTGATCAAGAAGGCCGAAGCCGTGCCGGAAGCGGAAAAGCTGCTGAAACTGCAGCTGGATCTCGGCGGTGAGACTCGTCAGGTGTTCGCCGGCATCAAGTCCGCCTACAACCCCGAAGATCTGGAAGGCAAGCTGACCGTGATGGTAGCGAACCTGGCGCCGCGCAAGATGCGCTTTGGCATGTCCGAGGGCATGGTGCTGGCCGCAGGCCCGGGCGGCAAGGATCTCTGGATCCTGGAGCCGCAAGAAGGCGCCCAGCCCGGCATGCGCGTCAAATAAGCGCAGCCCTTGATGCTGTGATCAGCAAGAGAGGCCCGAGGGCCTCTCTTTTCATTTCACCCTGTTGACGAGCCTGGGGGATAGCTCTCACACCACAGGCAGCATTGCCATCCTGAGTCCCACCAGCTCCGCCTGCTGACAGTCCAGCTGTTGCAACTGGCAGCCCATCGCCGCCTTCAGACGCACCAGCTCACGTTGCCTCTTGCCGCCTCCCCCCTTGCGGCTCAATCGCTTGAGCCACTGTCTGGCATCTTGCAACTGGCCGAGCCTGTCCTGCCAGGCGGTCAGCATGACCAGCCAGGCCGGATCCCCATGCCCTTGCCCCACCAGCAGCTCCACCCCGTAGCGAGTCCGCTTGAGGATCAACCGCAACTTGTGCCAATGGCGCAACTGACGTTGCTTGCCGGCACAGGCGTCCAGTCCCGGCTCGGCCAGCCCATCGGCGAGAGAGAGCGCCAACTGCATCTGAAACAGCGGCAGGGGATTGAAGTCGGCGGGTACCTGCGCCAGGCGATCCAGCCAGCGCGCCAGTCGCACCGTCAGCATGGGAACCCGGGGCGCCGACATCCCATGGGGCTTGCCACCAAAACGCGCCTCATACACCTGGGCATCGCGCAGGGTGGAGAGCGTGGCCGTTGCTCGCAGCAAGCGCCGCTCCAACCCGGGCTGATGGATCAATGGTCGCCACAGGGCGAGCAAGGCCAACAGCCGACGAGCCGCGATCCGGTAGGCATGCACCTCGGCCGGCTCTGCCTGTTGGCGCAAGGCCAGGGTGGCGGCGCCATATTGATCGATGAGCCGGCGCGCCTGCGCCTGCCATGTGGTCTGCACCATCATCTCCATGCCCCTGTCTCCTGTTAGTTGGTATGAAAACCGCTCCCCGTGGGCGGCGCGGCCTTGGCGCACTCCATTCGGGTTACCGTCGCCGTGCGGGGTCCGTGCTCCAGCCAGCCCAGCATCATTTGTACCTGCTGCTCCGGGCCGGCGATCAGCACCTCGACCGAGCCATCCTCCAGGTTGTAGGCATGCCCCCGAAGCCCCAGCTGCAGCGCGCGTTCCCGGGTAAAGTAACGAAACCCGACCCCCTGCACCTGACCCCAGACCCGAACGACAAACGATTGCTCTCCCATTTTCAGCACCTTTTCCTTAAGAAATTTCCCTCCAAGGCGATAATGACTGCGACACATCTCCCCTTGCAGGACGCAATATCATTATGAAAGAAGTTAAATTCCGTTGGGTTGACCGCTATCTCATTCACCTCACGATCAGCGAAAAATTTCTCATCACCTTCTGGTGCCCGCTCCTGTTCATCGCCTTCCTCACCTGGTACCTGCTGGCCGATGGCCATGATCAGCAGATGCAGGTTAGGCTGGATCAGCTCAAGCAAAGGGTCGAGACCGCCGCCCAACTGGTGAGTCAGCAGCCCGGCCTCAGCCTGCCAGCCGAGCTCACTCTCGCTCAGACGGGCAGCGCCGGCCTGAGTCAGCAGGGGGATCATTACAGTGTCAGCGCGAGCGCAGGCCAGGCCGGGTTTGTCACCGGCACCCTGGATGCCAGCCGTTACTCCATGTGGGATGGTCAGGGCACCGCCCTCACCATCATCGCCGTGCTCTCCGCCCTGTTGGCCCTCATCACCCACTACCTGATGACCTTCGTCTCAGGCGCGCTCTACTCCACCAACAAGGCGCTGCAGACGGTGGCGAACGGCGATCTCACCTTCCGCCTCAACTTCTTCCCGGTACGGGACGAGTTCTCCATCCTGGCCGGCAGCATAGACAGATTCACCGATCGCCAGCACAAGATAGTGCGTCTCGTGGATGAGTCCGCCGAGGCGCTGGCCATGGCCGCCGACGAGTTCCGCGAGCATGCCAGCGACGGGGAGACCCTGGCCCGTGCCCAGCGCCAGCACATGGACTCCCTGGCCGCCGCCATGGAGCAGATGTCCGCCGCCATCCGGGAAGTGGCTCGCAACGCCAACGACGCCCTGCTGCAGACCCGCCAGTCCAGCGAGGAGGCCGCCAACGGCGCCGAGCGGGTGGCCCGTACCATCACGGCGATCCGCACCCTGGCCGATGAGATTGGCAACGCCTCCGGCGCCGTCGAGCGCTTGACCCACAACGCCAATCGCATCAATGAGGTGGTCAGCGTCATCAACGCCATCTCCCAGCAGACCAACCTGCTGGCGCTCAATGCCGCCATCGAGGCCGCCCGGGCCGGCGAGCAGGGTCGCGGTTTTGCGGTGGTGGCCGACGAGGTGCGTACCCTCGCCAGCCGCACCCAGCAGGCCACGGTGGAGATCCAGCAGATGATCGAGGAGCTGCAGGCCGGCACAGGCGCGCTCAACGACATCATGGAGAAGACGGTCGGGCGCGCCGCCAGCAGCCAGCAGCTCATCACCGAGGTGGGGCAGGACATCGACAAGCTGAGCAGCCACAGCGATGCGGTGCTGGAGATGAGCACCCAGATCGCCACCTCCAGCGAGGAGCAGAGCTCGGTGGCCGAGGAGATCACCCGCAACCTGGATCAGGTGCGCCACGAGGCGAGCCGGGTGGAAGAGTCGGCCAGCGCCTCGGTGGCCGGCACCTCCGGCCTCAAGGCCACCGCCACCGAGCTCAGCCAGGCCATGACCGGCTTGCGGATCTAGTCAAGCGTTCGCCTCGTGGCAACAAGAGGGCTCCCCAGCGGGGAGCCCTCGCTTTTGGTCCGGTTTTCCGCGCAGGCACATGCCTCACCGGCCTCACGAGCAGCATGAAAGCTGGCTTAACGCGGAGCTTGCTACTAAAATACGCCCCCTCTTCTTTCTGGCATCGGTAAACACCCATGAGCGCTTACATCTACCTCGTCAAAGGCCGCGAAAAATCCCTGCTGCGCCGTCACCCCTGGATCTTCTCCAAGGGGATTGAGCGGGTTGAAGGCAACCCCATCGACGGCGATACCGTCGAGATCTACGCCAACGATGGCAAGTGGCTCGCCCGCGGCGCCTGGTCCGGCAGCTCCCAGATCCGCGCCCGGGTCTGGACCTTCGACAAAGACGAGACCGTCGATCTGGACTTCTTCCTCCGTCGCCTCAAATATGCCCAGGAGTCCCGGGATCCGCTGATCAAGCGCCAGGGCCTCACCGGCTATCGTCTGTGCGCCGCCGAGTCGGACGGCCTGCCGGGCCTGACCATCGACCGTTATGCCGACTTCCTGGTGTGCCAGATCCTCTCCGCCGGGGCCGAATTCCAGCGCGAACTGATCACCCAGGCCCTGCGTACCCTCTACCCCGAGTGCAGCATCTATGAGCGCTCCGACGTGGCGGTACGCAAGAAGGAAGGCCTGAAAGAGCGCACCGGCGTCATCCATGGGGAAACCCCGAGCGAGCCCGTGGTCATCGAAGAGAACGGCGTCAAGATCCTGGTGGACATCCGCAACGGTCACAAGACGGGTTTCTATCTGGATCAGCGCGACAACCGTCAGGCGGTGGCCAAGTACACCGAAGGCAAGCGGGTGCTCAACTGCTTCAGCTACACCGGCGGCTTCGGCATCTATGCCCTCAAGGGCGGCGCCAAGGAAGTGGTCAACGTGGATCTCTCCCAGACTGCGCTGGATACCGCTCGCCAGAACGCCGAGCTGAACGGGCTGGATCTCTCCAACACCCAGTTCATCCGTCACGATGTGTTCAAGCTGCTGCGGGAATACCGCGAGAAGGGTGAGAAGTTCGACGTCATCGTGCTGGATCCGCCGAAGTTTGCCGAGAGCAAGGCCCAACTGCTGGGCGCCTGCCGCGGCTACAAGGACATCAACATGCTGGCGTTCCAGCTGCTGGCGCCGGGCGGCGTGCTCTTGACCTACTCCTGCTCCGGCCTGATGGAGCAGAGCCTGTTCCAAAAAATCGTGGCGGATGCGGCGCTGGACGCCGGTCGCGATGCCCAGATCCTGGAGCTCTTGTCCCAGGCATCCGATCACCCTATCGGTACCGCCTATCCGGAAGGCTTCTACCTCAAGGGCCTGGTGGTCCGCGCCCGCTAAGCCGCAGCGACCGCGGGACCTCCCTCTGCCAGTACAGGGAGCCCACCACAGCGTCATGGAAAAGGCCCGCTATCGCTAGCGGGCCTTTTGTTTGCGCCCCTCCACGGCAAGAGATAACGAAGGTCACGCTGACCAAGGAGATGGCAGACACTTGCCACAGATACCCATCGAATCGCCGGCCCTTCACTGCCAACCGCTGGGCTTGGGAAACTCAACCCCAAGGACAGGAGAGAGAACCACGCTCTTGTCTATGCAAAAAAACTGCGCATTCAATCACTGATGTTGGAAATTCCCCGGGGAAATATCGACACTATTTTCATAAAAAATCATTTTCACGCATAAAGCATTACTTTCCACCCTGCTGATGCAACCCTCACCCTGCGTACTCGCTGCTGTCTGGATCGGCAAGCTGTCGAGCCTGGCGGTGCGTGCCCGCCAAGCCGAGCGCTCCTCCTCGCCAACGTAAACAGGCCCGCAATTGCGGGCCTGTTTTGTTTGCCGTTTCCCCTCGGCCAGGAGCCAGGCCTGACATGCTTGCCGGCCTGGCGCACCCGATGATCAGGGTGTGGTGATGTTGAACCAGAACTCGAATTTATCCATGTAGCCCAACAGCTCGTGCAGTTTCTCTGGCTTGCCGCTGATCTTCACTTCGCCCTTGTCTTGCGCCTGCTGGAGCGTCTCCTCCTTCAAGATGATCTTGTTGAGGGTATCGCGACTCAGGGTCACTGTTGCATCGGCATCTTTGGCTTCGGCATCGGCGGTGTGGTTGAGCACGCCGTTTTCCAGCTCCAGCTTGTACTTGCCGCCTTGGGCACCGAGATCGATGTTCAGCACCGACTTGGCACTGGCCGCCTTCTCACCGTTGATGTGCAACGCCAGGTAGTCAAAGAACATCTCGGGCGTCATGGCGCGCACCGTATCCGGGCTGGCGGTGTTCGGCGTCGGCAGCTTCACCACCCCGTTGCGCAGCTCTTGCGCGCCGGTCAGATAGAAGTTTCGCCATGGACCGGATTCGGCCTGATAACCGAGCTGCTCGAGGGCATCTGCCTCCAGATCCCTGGCCGCCTTGTTGTCTGGATCGGCGAATACCACCTTGCTGACCACCTGCGCGACCCAGCGGTAGTGACCCTGGGCGAAGTCCTCCTGCGCTTTTTTCAGGATGTTGTCGGCCCCACCCATGTAGTCGACATATTTCTTCGCGGCCTCCACCGGTGGCAGCTCATCCAGGGTGGCCGGGTTGCCATCGAACCAGCCCAGATAGAGCACATAGGTGGCCTTGACGTTATGGCTGAGCGAGCCGTAGTAGCCTCGGTTCGCCCAGGTGTTGGCCAGGCTGGGTGGCAGTGTGAACTTGGCGGCTATCTCATCGCGGGTATAACCCTCGTTCGCCATGCGCAGCGTCTGATCGTTGATGTAACGATAGAGATCACGCTGGCTCTTGATGAGCTGCTTGACGTTCTCATTGCCCCAGGTCGGCCAGTGGTGCTGCGCCATGATGATCTCGGCCTTGTCACCCCAGAGGGTCAGCGCCTGGTTCAGGTATTTGGACCAGGGCAAGGGCTCGCGGATCTTGGCGCCGCGCAGGGAATAGGTGTTGTGCAGGGTGTGGGTGACATCTTCGGCCGTCTGGATGACTTTCTTCTCCTCGATGAACCAGAGCATCTCGGCGGGAGCCTCGGAGCCAGGTGCCATCATGAAGTCATAGGTCAGGCCATCGATGACCCGCTTCTCCCCAGTCTTGGTAACATAGTCGGTGGGCGCGATCAGGGTGACGGTACCGGCGGAGGTGGTGGTGCCCAACCCGGCGCCAACCTGCCCCTTGGCATCCGGCTTGAGCAGGTTGCCATACATGTAGCTGGCCCGGCGGCTCATCACGTTGCCCGCCATGATGTTCTCGGCCACGGCGGATTCCATGAAGCCGGCGGGCGCGTAAATCTTCACCTTGCCGGCCTTGACGTCCGCTTCGTCCACCACCCCGCGCACACCGCCGTAGTGATCGACGTGGCTATGGGTGTAGATCACCGCGACCACAGGCTTCTTGCCGCGCTGCTTGAAGTAAAGCTCCATCCCCACTTTGGCCGTCTCGGCCGAGACGAGGGGATCCACCACTGTGACCCCCTCCTTGCCCTCGATGATGGTCATGTTGGACAGATCGAGGTTGCGGATCTGGTAGATACCCTCGGTGACTTCAAACAGGCCGCTGATGTTGATGAGCTGAGCTTGGCGCCAGAGGCTGGGGTTGACCGTGTCCGGGGCCTTTTCCCCCTCCTTGATGAAGGTGTACTGCTTGGGATCCCAGATCACATTGCCCTGCTCGCCCTTGATCACCGCATCCGGCAATGGCGCGATGAAGCCCTTGTGGGCATCGGTGAAATCCGTCTTGTTGGCAAAGGGCAGCTGTTTATAGAGGGCATCATTGGCCTGCTTGGTGGCCGCTGTCGCCTCTTTGGGGCTCACTTGAGCAAATCCTGGAACGGCAACAGTGGCGAGCATACCCGCCAATGCAACACTCTTGGCAATCTGGGTCAGTCTCATTCTTGAATCCTCGATTAGTTAACATTTATGACGTTTTCATACCGGTCACCCTGGGTCATTCAGCGATGACGATTCAATCCCAGTCAGGGTACAGGAACCGAATGAGAATCTTAACCCCCTGTTTACATTAAAATATCGTTTCTGTAATCAACCGACCAGGTACGCAACCTGGGATGAAAGTGACCATGGGAGCGGGCTCCTTACCGCTCCCATGATGGACCATCGTCTCAGTCACGATCCGGCGCCCCCAGCGGGAAGTAGTGGCGATAGGGCCTCGCCTCGTCCACCACCCGCACGACGGAGGGGTGGCCGAGCAGGCGGGCACGATAGGCCCGAAGCTGTGCGCAGGCCGGCGGGATCTCGTGAGCCCAGTCGGCGTAGAAAAGCGAGGGGGCGGCGGCGCAATCGGCCAGGGTGAACGTCTCCCCCGCCGCCCAGTGACGTCCCCTGAGGTGCTCATCGAGCCAGGGATAGATCTTGTTCAGGATCTCCCGGGCCTGGGCCACACCGTAGCTGTCGCGCTCGGCCGCCGGACGCAGCCTGTCCAGCACCACCTTCTGCATGGGGGTCATCACATAGTTGTCGAACAGGCGATCCAGCATATGCACCTCTATGCCCGCCTCTTCCGCCGGCACCAGGGTACTCGGGCCCGGATGCCACTGCTGGAGATACTCGATGATGGTGCTGCTCTCGAGCAGGGTATGGCCGTTGTCCACCAGCACGGGGAAGCGCTGGAGCGGCCATAGGCTGACCAGTTCGGCCTTGACCGTGGGGGATTCCAGATTGTGGTACTCGAACGCCAGCGCGTTCTCATAGAGGGCAATCAGCACCTTCTGGCTGTAGGACGAGAAGGGATGGGCATAGAGTTTCATATCACCGACTCCTTATATTCCGTTGTGCTTACCAAATAAACAGTGCACTTCATTCACAAAACAAGACAAAAGCAGATGAATACGCCTTAAAGGACGATTCCTGCCACTATCCCTGCTCCTTGAAGGCGAGCACCATGACGCCCCCGGCGATGAGACCGATACCGAGCCATTCCCGCAGGGAGGGCCGCTCTCCTAAAAACAGGACGGCGAAGATCACCACCAGTACCAGGCTGAACTTGTCGATGGGTGCCACCTGAGCGACATTGCCCAGTTGCAGGGCGCGGAAATAGCAGAGCCAGGAGGCCCCGGTGGCGAGCCCGGAGAGGCCGAGGAACAGCCAGCTGTGGCCGGAGAGCGCCAGCGGATTACTCCACTGGCGGGTGCCGGCCACATAGAGGCAGAGCAGCACGAAGACGATGGCGGTACGGATCAGGGTCGCCAGATCCGAGTTGATCTGCGCCACGCCGAGCTTGGCGAAGATGGCGGTCAGGGCGGCGAAGAGGGCCGACAACAGGGCCCAGCCAAACCAGTTCATGGCCGAAAAAAGCGAGGTACTCATGCTCTTGCCTTGCAACACAGGGGTGAGCTAGTTGTAGCAGAGCCTGAAGAGGACGGGATCCCGCTCATCACCGGGGTGTACAGCTCGTCGCATCTTGCCTTCTGCCCATCCATCTCGCCTCAATTGCGAGTCGGATCCCTCATCCTCTTTGTGGCATAATGCCCCGTCCCGTGGCCTTTGGTGGCGCGGTGTGGGACCCGTTCCCACTGCGTGGCGCACCTTGTCTGCCCGCCATGCCACCAGGCTCATCCGTTTTCTGCGATTATCCGCACTGTTATTATCCGCAATGCGATGGCCGCACCCATATCGAACCGCTTCACGCGAGCGTGAACCATAGAGGGGTCAGTATGTCTTCCATTCGTCTCACCCAATACAGCCACGGCGCTGGCTGCGGCTGCAAAATCTCCCCCAAGGTGCTCGACACCATTCTCAAGAGCCAGATCCCGGGTTTTGACGATCCGACTCTCATCGTTGGCAACAGCAGCAAGGATGACGCCGCCGTGGTGGACATCGGCAACGGCCAGGGCATCGTCTCCACCACCGATTTTTTCATGCCCATCGTCGATGATCCCTTCACCTTCGGCCGCATCGCCGCCACCAACGCCATCAGCGACATCTATGCCATGGGCGGCAAACCCATCGTCGCCATCGCCATCCTCGGCTGGCCCATCAACACGCTCGAGCCTGAGATTGCCCAGCAGGTGATCGACGGTGGTCGCCAGGTGTGCCACGAGGCGGGCATTTCCCTGGCCGGTGGTCACAGCATCGATGCCCCCGAGCCCATCTTCGGCCTCGCCGTGACCGGCATAGTGCCGCTCGATGCCATCAAGCAGAACGACACCGCCCAGGCGGGCGACGTGCTCTATCTGACCAAGCCCCTCGGCATCGGCATCCTCACCACCGCCCAGAAGAAGGGCAAGCTCAAGCCCGAGCACGAGCAACTGGCCCCCGACGCCATGTGTACCCTCAACAAGATTGGCCAGCGCTTCGCCGCGCTCCAAGGCGTGCATGCCATGACCGACGTCACCGGCTTTGGCTTGGCGGGTCATCTGCTGGAGATGTGCGAAGGCTCCAGGCTCTGCGCCCGTCTCGATTTCAAAGCGCTGCCCCTGCTGGACGAGGTGGATTACTACCTGGCCGAGGGCTGCGTGCCCGGCGGCACCCTGCGCAATCACGACTCCTATGGCCACAAGCTCGATGCCATGGACGATCGCACCCGCAACATCCTCTGCGATCCGCAAACCAGCGGTGGCCTGCTGGTGGCGGTCGGCAAAGAGAGCGAGGCCGAGCTGCTGGCCATTGCCCGTGAGGCCGGGCTCTCCCTCTCCCCCGTCGGGCTGATGAAGCCGCTGGATGGCGAGCGCTTCATCGAGGTCATCCAATGAGTGCGTTGCCACAGGCGACGGATCTGGCCCGCATCTTCCTCGAAGACGTGCCGCTCATCGACCTGCGCGCCCCCATCGAGTTCAAGGACGGCGCCTTCCCCAGCGCCATCAACCTGCCGCTGATGACGGACGAGGAGCGCGCCCAGGTCGGTACCTGCTTCAAGCAGCAGGGTCAGGCCGCCGCCATCGCCCTCGGCCACCAGCTGGTGGGAGGAGCCGTGCGGGCAGAACGCATGGAAGGCTGGCTGGCGCAGTTGCGCCAGCAGCCCGATGCCCTGCTCTACTGCTTTCGCGGCGGCTTGCGCTCCCAGACGGTGCAGCAGTGGCTGGCCGAAGCCGGCGTCACCCGCCCACGGGTGGCCGGTGGCTACAAGGAGCTGCGTCGCTTCCTCATGGATACCCAAGACAAGGCTTCGGCCGTGTGTCACTGGACAGTGCTGACCGGCATGACCGGCTCCGGCAAGACCCACATGCTGGCAAAGGTCGCCCAGGCGGTGGATCTGGAGGGGCACGCCCACCACAGGGGATCCTCCTTTGGTCAGCTGCCGGGTGGGCAGCCCAGCAACATCAACTTCGAGAACAAGCTCGCCATCGAGCTGCTCAAGCGCCGCCACTTAGGGGAATCTGCCTTCGTGGTGGAAGACGAGAGCCGCCTCATCGGTCGCTGCGCCCTGCCGCTGAACCTCTATGAGGCCATGTGCCAGGCCCCGCTGGTGGTGGTGGATGTGCCGCAAGACGAGCGCGCCGAGCAGATCCGCATCGATTACGTGCAGGATCTCTGGCAGCGCTATCTGGAGATGTATGGCGCCGAGGACGGCTGGCCGCTGTTTGCCGCCTACCTGACCGATGCCCTCGCTCGCCTCAAGCGCCGTCTCGGGGACAAGGATCATCGGGAGCTGGATGCGCTGATGCAGGCGGCCCTCGCCGAGCAGGCCCAGAGCGGCAATACCGAGCTGCATCTGGCCTGGATCCGCCTCCTGCTGACCCGCTACTACGACCCCATGTATCTCTATCAGCTGGACAACAAGCGTGAGCGAGTGCATTTCAGGGGCGACAAGCAGGCCTGTCTCGCCTTTTTTGCAGAACAACATGCTAACAAGACTAACCAGAAGAGTCCGATATGTTGAAATTTGAGATTATCCCGGTCACTCCCTTTGCCCAGAACTGCTCCCTCATCTGGTGTGACGAGACCCGCCAGGCGGCGCTGATCGATCCCGGTGGCGAGGCGGACAAGCTGCTGGCGGCCATCGAGCGACACCAGCTGGTGCTGGAGAAAATCATCCTGACCCACGGCCACCTCGATCACGTAGGCGCCGCCGCCGAGCTGCGCACCCGCACCGGTGTGCGCATCACGGGCCCCCACCAGGAAGACGCCTTCTGGCTCGACATGCTGCCCCAGCAGAGCCAGATGTTCGGTTTCCCCCACACGCCCGCCTTCAGCCCGGACAGCTGGCTGGTACAGGGTGACAAGGTGACCGTCGGCAACTGTGAGCTGGAGGTCTATTTCTGCCCCGGCCACACCCCTGGCCATGTGGTGTTGCTCAGCCAGGCCGAGCGGCTCGCCTGGGTCGGCGACGTGCTGTTTGCCGGCGGCATCGGCCGCACCGACTTCCCCCGTGGCGATCACGGCACCCTCATTCGCTCGATCACCGAGACCCTGTTGCCGCTTGGCGATGACATCGTCTTCGTGCCAGGCCACGGCCCCAGCTCCACCTTCGGCTGCGAGCGGGTCAGCAATCCCTACCTCACCCAGCCGGTCTGGTAGGCTCGGGATGACGAGAAGGGCGACCCTGGGGTCGCCCTTCTTTATGGCTCGTACCTGATGCCTGACAGCCGGTCACCCATTCCCGAGCGCCAGAATGCAAAAAGCCACTCCGGGGAGTGGCTCTTCATTCAACCGAACTGACGCAATTAGATGCGTACGAAGTCCAGGTGAACCAGCTTGTAACGTACAGGGTGACGTTGGATCGCCTTGACGTTTACTTTTACTTCTTCACCGTTGATGACCAGGGTCAGCTCGGAGGAGTAGAACTCCGGCTTCTCTTGGGCCAGGATCAGCTTCTTGTGATCCACAGTGATGGAAACGGCTTCTTTACCAGCACCGTAAACGATGGCAGGAACTTGGTCAGCGTGACGCAGGCGGCGGCTCGCACCTTTCCCCAGGTCAGAACGGACTTCAGCTTGGAATACGAAAGACATAGTGTTTATCTCTTTTAAGATGAATGTATGGTGTTGACTGCGACCGGTCAGCACCTCGCAAAACGAGCGCGCATACTAGCATGGGCCCAAGGCGGATACAAGCCAGAGACCCGTCACCCTCGGCCCCCGGTTTCCCATCAGACAACCTCTGCTGTCGAGACCACGCCGGATCTCATCCAGGGGCTGTCTGCCCTTCGCATGTCGACCCCCCATCAGACAGACTGCAACTGCCGAGTCGCCGGGGACCACTGCTCTCAGCGCCCCTGCTCCAATCGGGCAAATTGCTGCTGACGCTGCACCGGGCTCATGGCATCGAACTGGGCCAGGGTCTCGGCCCGCGGACAATAGAGGCTCTGCCCGGTCTGTACCCTGATCCCCTTGCCCATGCTGGTGCGATTGTCCTCCACCAGGGCCAGCAGATAACTGTAGGTATCGGCCCCTCCCGTGCCCCCCTGCGACACCAGCTGGCTCGCAATGCGCCAGAGGGTCTCGCCCGCCGCAACCTGATGACAGACCCGCGATCCCGCCGCTGGCGCCGACAGGGTCAGGGTTGTCTCCTCAAGCCGCGTTGTGGCGGCAAGCTGCACCTGGGCTGGCTCCGAAGGGGGGGTATTCAAGGCCCCATGGCGCACCAGGCTGGCCAACAGTGGCTCCGGCGGCGCCAGTCGGTGACTTTCCCCACCGATACCGGGCAGGGAAAACTCGGCGATGAAGGGCTGGTTCAGCCCCTCCTGTGACGGCATGGGGGCAGACATGCCGACGGCCGGATTGACCGCTTGATGGGGCGCCATGCCATAGGCCATCTCGTCGATGCGCTTGAGCCGGGCCAGGTAGGCCTTGGAGAGCTCGGCCTCCCCCTCGAACAAGTCGAAGGGGGGGACCAGCCGGGCGGGGAACAGCACCAGCCAATGGCCGTTCTTTTTCTTCTGCTCCAGCGGCGGGAACTGGTTGCCCCGCCAGGCCACGAAGATGGACGGCACGGCGCGGTGGACCGGATAATATTCCGGATTCAGCTGTACCCAGGTTTGTTCCGCGATGGGTTGATATCCGCTGATATTGACCAGCGCCACCCCTAACCAGATCCCCAGCATCCTGCGCCCTCCCCCTTTCTCCTGGTTTCCTCGTTCCCCTGCTCCCCGTCCCTCTTCGACAATGGTTCAGAAAACAGATACATAGCAGCTTAGCACTGCGCTATCGCATTGAGCACCCGTTTATCGGAGACCGGATAGGGGGTGCCCAACTGCTGGGCGAAGAACGACACCCGCAGCTCCTCGATCATCCAGCGGATATTGGCCACCTCGGTCGGGATCGGCTGGGATTTAGGCGTCTTGGCGAGCAGCGCCTTGTAGTCCGCTTCGACGCTCTGCACCTTGAGCATGTAGACCCGGTCGCGGTTAGGGTCGATGGCCAGCTTCTCGAGGCGCCGCTCGATGGCGCGCAGGTAGCGCAGCAAGTCCGGCAGCCGCTGCCAGCCGGTCTCGGTGACAAAGCCCTTGTGGATGAGGTTGCCAAGCTGCTGCTGGATGTCCGACATGGCAAAGGCGGTGTCGAGCTGCATCTTGCCCTTGAGCCGCTTCTTGATCTCATGGGACAGGGTCAGCACCGCCTCCACCTGGCTCGCCACCTCGACCACGGCATCGTTCAGCTCGGCGCGCACGAACTCCTTGAGCGCCTCGAAGCCCGCCTCGTCCCAGGCCAGGCCGCCGTGGCGCTCGATGAGCTTGTCACAGCCACAGGCGATGCAGTCGTCAATGAGCTCCGCCACCTTGCCGAAGGGGTTGAAATAGAGCCCGAGCTTGGCCTTGTTCGGCAGCTTCTCCTGCAGGTACTTGATGGGGGATGGCACGTTGAGCAGGATCAGCCGACGCTGGCCGCTCCACATCAGTTGCTGCTGGGCAACCGGGCTCTCCACCAGCTGGATGGCGACCGAATCCTTCTGATCCACCAGGGCCGGATAGGCCTTCACCTCGAAGCCCGCCCGCTTCTGGCTGTATTCCTTGGGCAACTCGCCAAAGCTCCACAGGGTGAGGCCGGACTGCTCTATGTCGTCATCCGCCACCTGGGAGAGCGTCTCCTGCACGCGCCCGCGCAGCGACTCTTTTAGCGCTTCCAGATCCTTGCCCTCGGCGATGGGCTTGTGCTTGTCGTCCACCACCCGGAAGGTGAGTTTCAGGTGATCGGGCACCGCAGCCCAATCCCAGGCTTCGCGGGGCACAGTCACCCCTGTCATGCGCCGCAGCTGGCGCTCCATCTCGTCCAGCAGCGGCCCCTGCTCCGGGTTGATGCTGGCGAGCAGCGCATCGGCATAGTTGGGGGCCGGCACGAAGTTCTTGCGCATCGGCTTTGGCATCGACTTGATCAGCGCCACCAGCAACTCGTGGCGCAGGCCGGGGATCAGCCACTCGAAGCCTTTCACCTCTACCTGGTTGAGCAGCGGCAACGGGATGTGCAGGGTGACGCCGTCCGCCGCCTCCCCGGGCTCGAACTGGTAGGTCAGCTTGAGCTTGAGGCGCCCCTGTTGCCAGAAGTTGGGGTAGTCGAGATCGCTGATGTGGGCGGCATCCCCCTTCATCAACATCTCTTTCTCGAAGTTCAGCAGTTCGGGATCCTGCTTTTGCGCCTCTTTCCACCACTTGTCGAAGTGGCGGGCAGAGATCACATCCTCTGGCAGGCGGGCGTCGTAGAAGCGGAACAGATCCTCGTCGTCCACCAGGATGTCGCGGCGACGGGACTTGTGCTCCAGCGCCTCCACCTCGGCCAACAGTTTACGGTTCTCGCCAAAGAAGCGGTGACGGGTCTCGAAATCCCCCTCTACCAGGGCGCGGCGGATAAACAGCTCGCGGCACTGGTCGGGATCGATGCGGCTGAAGTTGATGAGCCGCTCGTTCACCAGGGTCAGGCCATAGAGTGTCACCTTCTCCTTGGCCATGACGGCGCCATTTTTCTTCGACCAGTGGGGATCGCTGTGGTGCAGCTTGATGAGGTGGCCCGCCAGGGGCTCCACCCACTCGGGCTCAATCTTGCCGTTGATGCGGGCATAGAGCCGTGAGGTCTCCACCAGCTCGGCGGCCATCACCCACTTGGGCGGCTTCTTGAACAGCCCCGAGGCCGGGAACAGGTGGAAGCGGCCGTTGCGGGCACCGAGGAACTCGGGCTTCTCCAGCTCCTTGTTGCCGATGTGGCTGAGCAGGCCGGTCAGCAGGGCGCAGTGCACCGCCTTGAAGTCCGCCGGTTCAGCATTGCTCTTGAAGCCCAGCTCCTTGACGCTCTGGCGCAGCTGGAAGTGAATGTCCTGCCATTCGCGCACCCGCAGATAGGAGAGAAACTCCTTCTGGCACAGGCGGCGGAACGGGTTGCTGCCCAACAGATCCTGCTGCTCTTTCAGGTAATTCCACAGGTTGACGAAGGCGAGGAAGTCGGAATCCTTGTCCTCGAAGCGCCTGTGCTGCTCGTCGGCGGCCTGCTTCTTCTCCATGGGCCGCTCGCGGGGATCCTGAATGCTGAGCCCTGCGGTGATCACCAGCACCTCACTGAGGCAGCCGGTCTGGGCGGCGCTGATCACCATCCTGGCCAGCCTGGGATCGAGCGGGATGCGCGACAACTGGCGACCGGTGTCGGTCAGCTGCAGACGGGCCTCTTGCTCCTCACTCCCATGAGGGTTTGGCAACTCACGCACCGCCTCCAGCTCCTTGAGCAGGGTCAGGCCGTCCTTGATGTGGCGGGATTCGGGCGGCTCGACGAAGGGGAAGGCCTCCATGTTGCCAAGCCCCAGCGCCAGCATCTGCAAGATGACGGAGGCCAGGTTGGTGCGCAGGATCTCGGGATCCGTGAAGGCGGGCCTGTTGTTGAAATCTTCCTCCGAATAGAGGCGGATACAGATACCGTCCGCCACCCGGCCGCAACGTCCCTTGCGCTGGTTGGCGCTGGCCTGGGAGACGGGCTCGATGGGCAGGCGCTGCACCTTGGTGCGCCAGGAGTAACGGCTGATACGGGCGGTACCGGGATCGATCACGTAGCGGATGCCCGGCACGGTGAGGGAGGTTTCCGCCACGTTGGTGGCGAGCACGATGCGCCGCCCGGCGTGTTGCTGGAACACCTTGTTCTGCTCGGCGTTGGAGAGGCGCGCATAGAGCGGCAGCACCTCGGTGTCGCGCAGGTTGAGTTTGCGCAGGGCGTCGGCGGTGTCGCGGATCTCCCGCTCGCCGTTCATGAAGATGAGGATGTCCCCCAGTCCTTCGCGGGCCAGCTCCTCGACCGCATCGAAGATCCCCTGCAGCTCGTCGCGCTCATCCCCGCTCTCCTTGCCATCGCTCTTTTTGTCTTCAAACAAGGGGCGATAGCGCACCTCCACCGGATAGGTGCGGCCGGACACTTCGATGACCGGCGCCTGGTTGAAGTGGCGGGAGAAGCGCTGGGGATCGATGGTGGCCGAGGTGATGATCACCTTGAGATCCGGGCGCCTTGGCAGCAACTGCTTGAGGTAGCCGAGGATGAAGTCGATGTTGAGGCTGCGCTCGTGAGCCTCATCAATGATGATGGTGTCGTACTGGGTCAGCATCCTGTCGTGCTGGATCTCCGCCAGCAGGATGCCGTCTGTCATCAGCTTGATGTGGGTCTGTTCGCTCACCTGATCCGTGAAGCGCACCTTGTAACCCACGTACTGGCCGAGCTCGGACTGCATCTCCTCGGCGATGCGGGCCGCCACGGTACGGGCCGCCAGCCGGCGTGGCTGGGTGTGGCCTATGTAGCCCTTGACCCCGCGCCCGAGCGCCAGGCAGATCTTGGGGATCTGGGTGGTCTTGCCCGAGCCGGTTTCGCCGGCGATGATCACCACCTGATGATCCTTGATGGCTTTGGCGATCTCCGCCTGCTTCTGGCTGACCGGCAGGTTGTCCGGGTAGGTGACCTTGGGGACGCCCGCCAGACGGGACTGGTAGCGCGCCTGCGCGACATCCAGATCGGCGGCGATGGTCTCCAGCACTGCCCTCGGGCAATTTCTTGACCCCGTGCAGGCGACTGGAAAGGCGACGGGCGTCGAGATTCATGCAGGCGGATAAGCGACGGCGCAACGCCTCGAGAGAGAGAGACAAGGTACAGATTCCTTAAATATGAAGCCCGCGCGGGCCATTCGATAGCTGGAGCCGATCCTAAAGAGCGGGCGGGAGCGGTGCAAGCCTTAAAGCAACCCGTTGTCGGATAAGGGGATCACGCCAAATGAAAAGAGCAGGCACCCGGCCTGCTCCTGATGACAGAGACGAAAACAGCGGTCAGACCCGCGCCTGGTGCACGAAGCAGGTGCCCAGCTGGGCATGGATCGCCTGCATCACATTGTGGCGGCTGATCACCCCGAGCAGACGCCCCCCCTCCACCACCGGATAGATCTTGGGTTTTTGGCCCATCATCATCTCCGCCAGATCCAGGATGCTGGTGTCGGGGCCCACCGCCAGCACCTCCTTTTGCATCACATCCTTGATCTGGGCCACCTGCTCGCAGTGATAGGCCTCTTTCAACATAACGGCGATGCAGTCCTGCTCGGACACCCAGCCAATCAGATGGCCCAGTGCATCCACTACGGGGCCACCGAGCTGGTGGCTATTGAGAAACTTCTCCACCGCCGTTTGCACCATCATGTCCGCGCCGAACGTGATGGGTTTGGTCTGCATATAATCCTTCGCCTTGAGTGACTCCATGACCCTTCCCCCCAACAGGCCTCCCGGGCGGGAGGCGAAAGCCGGACAGGATGTCCGGCTCACTGCAAGCATAGCCCGCCAGGGATCAGGAAATGGACTGCAGCAACAGCAGCAGCTCGTTCTGGCTGTGGCAATCGGTCTTCTTGAACACCCCCTTCAAGGTGGAACGCACGGTTTCCACTTTGACCCCTCGCAGCTCGGCGATATCGTTGCTGCTGTAGCCCTTGCTCATCAGCACCAGCAGCTCCTTCTCGCCTATGGTGAGGGGATAGAGGCTGGCCAGCGCTTCGATATCCGGATTGAAGGAGTGCTCGGGGTCGCGCAGCACCACCTCCACATAACGCTCGAAGCGGTTGAGGCCACTCATCAGGGTGCACTGGATCAGCAGCGGCCTTAAATTGGCCTGACGGGGAATGGACATATAGGCACTCGCCCCCGGCAACAAATAGGCAAAGCCATTCAATATGTCCTTGAGCTGGCGTTGTTGCTCCTTATTTTGCAAAGAGAAAATACCATTGATGGCCCGCAGCTCCACATTTTCATCGGAGATACGGTTGAACGCCACGTTGGAATAATGAATATGCCCCTTGTCATCGATGATGGCACTGGGCTTATTATGGTTTTTGACCAGCTGTTGCAGCTGATAGTTCTGGGTTTCCAGGGCCAGCAGATTCCAATAATGCTGGCTCCAGGCCGCCAGGCCGGAATAGATCTCGGTCAGGGACACGAGGTCTCTGGCGCTGAAATCATCCTGCGCCGCGCTGCGATAACTACACAGGCTGCTCAGGCCACGCCCCTTGACCCGGCAGACACCACCGGCGGCAAACTGGGCGCCGAAACTCGCCAGCAGACCCGCCGAATTGGAGATGGCGTTGGCGTTGACGATCCCCTGGCAGCCCTTGTCCAGATAGTGGTTGAACCACACATCCTGGCGATGGTGCTGGACATAGAACTGCTGCTGGGCCTCGCTGAGGCCGCTGGAGAAGAGCCTTATTCCGTCGCTCTTGTCATCGTCCCGCAATAAAAACAGGGACGAACTGCCGGACAGGTCGGAACGAAATTGGTCTACGACCAACTTAATGTCAGAATCATTAATACCGCACTCGTATAACTGGCTGATATAGGGCGATATCCTATCTTTTTCTAATGCCTTCACACCCGAACTCCACATTTTTATTTTTATTGAAGTGGCATCTTACTCTGCAATGAGAACCTCGAGAAGTAGTCAAATGAACAAAGGTTTTATGAGCAATCCGTAAATAGTAATGAGAAAAGTACATATGGATGAAGGCAGGGGAAATGTTTAAATCCAAGCTAATGTTTCATATTGCTTTTGTCGTTATACAGCAGGTTTGTCCAAGATGCGTTCCCTCGCACGCCGTACCGCCAGCTTCCCCTTTTCATCTTCCCCACCAGCAAAGAGCCTTCAGGCGCTTTTTATGGGTGGGCCCGACAGAGCAAAGCTGGCGTAACTCTGGCATCACTACCACTCGGCCTGGTCCCCCAGCGTGATCAGCCGATTGCCCGAAGCATGCCAGAAGTCAGTGGCTTTCACGGCATCGCGGCTCATTCCGATAAACCTGCGCGCCAGCTCGTCCAAGATCCGCTCCCGGCCCCACACCATTTCGTCATCAGGCGCTGGGCTTCCTCGCCACAACCAGGCAGATCTCGCGGCAAGCGAGCTGCCCCAGGTAGTCAATAGGTCAGACTGACACCAATCCCCCTGGCATCCCCCTCCATCAGCAAGGGGTAGAATGCCAGTTGTGGGCCCTTGGGGGTGGTAAACAGGTAACTGAAACCGGTGGCAATGGCCGCACCGGCGATCACATCACGCCAATAGTGATTGTCCGACTCGACCCGAGACCAACCGACGGCGCCCGCAGCGACATAGGCAGGCAGACCATAGCCCCAGCCATAACGCATCTGCAGGTAGCTGGCGCCACTGAATGCCCAGGCGGTGTGCCCGGATGGGAAGCTCTTGCTCCCCCCATTCGGACGGGTCGCATCGACCGTATTTTTCAAAATTTCGACGGTTGCCGTGGTCGCCAACAGGGAATATCCAAATTGTTCCAGCCCGTCATAATCCCCTTGATACCAGGAGATGCCAGCGGCAACGGCGGGAATGGCAAACTGACCGATATCACCGTAGGTTTCAAATGCACTGGTGGCATTCGCGGCACCGCTGATGCCGCATAGTATGATGCCGAGAAGTTCCTTTCTCATATAAACTCCATTTAATGCTCTACCGACGACTTGAAAATGGCAGCAATAGCCATGTAGTCGCTCGACAGATGTGTTGGTGATGAGAAAATATAAAATAACGATTAATCCCTTCGCGCCGACTTAATGAGACCAGCCAAGAACCAATTTAAAAAACAGACACGGATACCGCGTTTATTTACAGCCTATAAATAGCAACGAGATAGAACCCTTTAATATGAAGCATTGTTATTGCATCCATTCATTAAAAAACAATGTGGCAGGTCGATATAAATCCCAACTCACTCCTATCATGAATAGGAAAGCTAATGCATTAAGTTAATAACAATATGGTGACGACTCGAACATAACCTGGCAATAAATAGTCTGATATTAAGGCCATATGCTCCGAATGCTACCAGAGAGTGAAATATGCCACTAAAAGGTCACGGCATTCATATTCAGGGCAAGCCATCAATGGCTTGCCCTGACCGTATTTAACCATCAGAGTCCAACACCACGGTGCCAACGCGTTTGTTATTGAGGGTAGCCAGGTAGACCAGGGCGGCGATGGCCACCAATAACGCTGCCGAGGCAGAATAGCGGCTCAGCTCCAGCCCTCCTTTGCTGACAGGCTTGTCCAGGAAATCCCCCACCACGGCACCGAGGGGACGCGTGATGATAAAGGCAGCCCAGAACAGCAAGGTGCGGGAAACCTGGCTCCAGAAATAGGCTGCGACTATGGCCAGCAGCATGCCCCCGAACAAGACAGCGCTGCCCGCATAACCAAAGCCGGCATCGTCCGCCATCCAGTCACCCAATGCTGTCCCCAATGTTTGCGAGAACATGATGGTGACCCAGTAAAACATCTCCGTTCTGGGTGAAGAAATAGCGCTTGTTGATATTTCCCCCTGGGCTCTATACCACACCATAAAGGAGCCAGATAATAAGATGAGCAACAAGGTTGAACCGCCGGCATAACCCATAGCCAACGATCTGTCGGCAAAGTCAGCCATAGTGGTGCCCACGGTCGTCGTCGCGATGATGGTTGCCCAATACAGTGTCGGATGGTAGCTCTTGGCAGAAACCTGAAAATAAACGGCTATCAAAAAGATGGCTGAAAAAATAACGGTACCGACCAGATAACCCAAATCCATCGACATGGTGACGGCATCGCCACCGGTTTCCCCTAATGTCGTCGCCAGAATTTTCGTCACCCAGAATGCCAGGGTGATCTCGGGTACTTTACTCAATGCGTCTGCGCGTGTTGTTAACATGAGATACCTTCCAGTGGTAAGACGAACGCTTCGTCAATACTGAACCTAGGGAGGCATTCTTAAGAGACAGTTAAGGGCGCCATTATTATTTCCCCCTCATATGGATACCCACTCGATGTCGTTGACCGGCGCCGTGTGCGGGCTGGTTTTCTCGCATACGGCCAGCAGGAAATAACCGCCAATTCGGCATAAAGGATTATCCGAGCGCCTCGGAAATAACACGAAAGGGATAGAATAATTGCCTAAAAAATAACCACACAGGGAGACTCGGCAGGCTGGACAGTCAAATCCCTTGCCGCTGCGAATACACCATGCAGGCTCAAAGCATCGTTGAGAAGGTCTGCGATACACAGCCGCCAGGGCCGATCCCCTGACGGCGGTGATGCCGGACGGATCAGCCGCCGCGAACCACACGAAAGAAGCCTGATGCCGTGCTGGCATCAGGCTTGAGGTCAATGGGCTACCTGTGCAAAACGCCCGTTATTGAAGTCGTCGATGGCCTGGGTTATTTCCACTTGCGAGTTCATGACGAAGGGGCCATAGCCGACGATGGGTTCATCGATGGGCTCACCACTGAGCAGCAGCAGGACGGCATCCTCACGGGTCTCGATCTCGATGCCAGTGCCACGGGGATCCAGCAACACCATCTGCGCCTCGCCCACCTCCTCCTGGCCATTGACCCGCACCCTCCCTTTGAGTACCACTATGGCCGTGTTCCAGCCATCGACGGCAGGCAGCTGGACACTGGCCCCGCCATGTAGCCGCAGATCCCACACATTCATCGGCGAGAAGGTACGGGCCGGCCCTGTCTGTCCCGCGTAGTCACCCGCAATGATGCGCACCAACCCCGCCTCATCCGCCAGCTCATGCACCGGGATGCTGTCGCTGCGAATGGCCTGATAGCCCGGGGACGACATCTTGTCTTTGGCCGGCAAGTTGACCCAGAGTTGCACCATGTCGAGGGTGCCCCCTGAGCGGGTGAACGCCTCGGAGTGAAACTCCTCGTGCATGATACCGGATGCAGCCGTCATCCACTGCACATCCCCCGGGCCTATGACCCCGCCCTGCCCGGTGGAATCGTGGTGGGCCACCTCCCCCTGGTAGACGATGGTGACCGTCTCGAACCCCCGGTGCGGGTGCTGACCCACGCCGCGAGGCTGCTCACCGGGGGAAAAATCCGCCGGCCCGGCCCTGTCCAGCAGCAGGAAGGGGCTCAGTGCCTTGCCGTGGCTGTGGTACGAGAACAGGGAACGAACCGGAAAGCCGTCACCCACCCAGTGTTGGCGTGGCGCACTGTAGATACCGATGACTTTTTTCATGATGATCTCCAAGGTTGTCATTAGCCTGTGTGGCCTTGGATACATTGTGCATATGGAACGACATCATCGGTAGGCGTAGTATTTGACCTCAGCGTCCTATTTTGTGAACGATACATCGATGCACCAAGACCTCAATGATCTCTATTACTACGTCCAGGTGGTGGATCACGGCGGCTTTGCCCAGGCCGGCAGGGCGCTTGGCATGCCCAAGTCCAAGCTCAGCCGCCGCGTCGCCCTGCTGGAGGAGCGGCTCGGGGTACGGCTGATCCAGCGCTCGACCCGCAGCTTCCAGGTCACCGAGCTGGGACAGGCCTACTATGCTCGCTGCCGGGCCATGCTGGTGGAGGCCGAGGCCGCTCAGGCCGTGATTGAATCGACCCAGAGCGAGCCTTGTGGCGTGCTGCGGCTCGCCTGCCCCATCGACTTGCAGCATGCCCACGTCGGCAACATGCTGGTGAGTTTTGCCCTGCAGTATCCGAGCGTCAGCATTCAGCTTGTCGGGGTAAATCGGGCGGTGGACGTGGTCGCCGAGGGGCTGGACATGGCGATCAGGGTACGGCCCTTGCCGCTGGAAGACAGCGATCTGGCCATGCGGGTGTTGGGCTATGCGAGCCAGTATCTGGTGGCAAGCCCCGCCTTGATCGCGCAACAGGGCATGCCACGGGCACCGGTGGATCTGCTGTCATGGCCCAGCCTCGGACACGGCCCCTCCCTCGAGGGACATCACTGGATCCTGCAGGCTGCGGATGGTGCCCACGTGAAGCAGCACCACAGCCCCAGGTTCGCCACCACCGACATGCAGACCCTGCGCCGGGCGGCGATAGAGGGTGTGGGGGTGGTCAAACTGCCCGCCATGATGGTGCAAGAGGCGCTGGCCGATGGCCGCCTGGTGCGGTTGCTGCCTGACTGGGCGCCGCGTCGGGAGGTGATCCACGCGGTCTTCCCCTCCCGTCGCGGGTTGCTGCCTTCCGTGCGCGCCCTGATTGATCATTTGGTGCACGGCTTCGCCCCCCTGGCGGAAGAGTCGCCCCGCCCATAGTGCGGCGACCTTGTCCGGCAGCCCTAACGGCTGTGCCAGGATCCCGCCCCTTGCCGCTGTCGTCGGCATGGCGCCACAGGACATCGTGAGGCGCGCAGCAAAAAGGCCAGAGCATGGCTCTGGCCTTTTTAGCAAGGGTGCCCCGCGCCCCGGCGACAGGCCAAACAGGCCAAACAGGCCGCCGGGCGCCGGGCGCCGAGGTTTATCTCGCTTAGAATGGCAGCTTCATGCCTGGGGGCAGTTGCATGCCGCCGGTCAGCTCGCCCATCTTGGACTTGTTCTGCTCTTCCACCCGGCGCACGGCGTCGTTCACGGCGGCGGCGACCAGATCCTCGATCATCTCCTTGTCATCTTCCATCAGACTCGGGTCGATCTCGATACGGCGCACGCTGTGGCTGCCAGCCATGGTGACCTTGACCAGGCCGGCACCGGCTTCGCCGACTACTTCCATCTGGGCAAGTTGCTCTTGCATCTTCTGCATACGCTCTTGCATCTGTTGGGCCTGTTTCATCAGGTTACCCATTCCACCTTTACCAAACATAGGTCGTCTCTCGTCTTGAAATCCGGCATACAGCGCCGGGCTGTGGGCTTGTTCTGCCCTAAATGGGGGCAGCCATGGTGTTTTTCAAGCGGGGAGCCAGCCCCCGCATGGATTTTAACGATATTCGGTCAATGGCTCAGGGGCTCTATGCTCTCGGGATGGAGCACGGCGCCGAACCGCTGCTGTAGAAATTGTACATGGGGATCCTCGGCCAGATCCCGGGCCACCTGCTCACGCACCCCCAGATAGAGGCGGTGCTCTATCTCGAGCGGCGTCTCCCGCGTCGGATCCGTGCCCAGGGTCACCTCCACCCGCACCACCTGGCCGAGTTCAGGGCCTATGATCCCGGCCAGATCGGCGCACGCCTTGTCACTGACCAGGTGGCGCTGTTCGGGTTTGAGGACGAGCGACACCAGATCCCCTTGCCGGGTCATCACGGAGTTGATCGCAAGCTGCCGCAACCTGCCACCGACCCCGGTATGGGCAATCAGCTCGGCCCAGGGATCGCCGCAGTTGGCGAGCAGGGAAGAGGGAATGAGCCTTGCGACCTCTTCCCCCTCCTGTGGCTCGGCCTCCGCTTCCAGCTCATCCCAGTCGATGGTCTCCATCACCTGGGCCGTCGCGAATGGCGCTTCACTCGGCGCGGCAACGGGCACTGCCGCTGCAGCGGGCAGGAGGGCGCTAGCAGGGGCGGCCTTGACAGCCACGCCGTCCAGATCCCAGGGCGGCAGATCGTCGGGATCGGGGCGAGCCTTGAGCGATGCACTCTGGCGCTGGTTTGGCGACGCCTGAGTCGCCGCTATAGGGGGGGCGCTGACGAGCCCGTCACCCAAGCCCTGGCTCAGGTACTCCTCGTAATCGCTGCCGCTGTCGTCATAGGCATCGAGCGGCGGCAGATCCTCATAACCCAGCGCGACCTCCTGCTGGCCCGCCGATGGCACGGCTGGCTGCCAGGGCGCACTCGCCTGTGGTGCACTCAGTTGCGACGCCGCTGCCTGCGGGGCCACAGCTCTCGGCTCGGGAGTCATGGCCGGTTTGACTGGCGCGACCCGAGGAGGCGTTGTCGTCGTCCCGGCATCGCTTCGCAGCCGGCTGCGCAGCAAGTTGCGCTTGCCAAGCAGGCTCTGCAGGTTCGAGGCCGGCGTCGGTGCAGCAACCGCCTCGGCTACTACCTCAGCCTGCGTTATCTCGTCGTGAGCGGCCGTCATGGCCTCATCGACAGGAGAAATCACTGCCTGGGCCACGGGGGGGGCATCAGAAGCGCTGCCCGGCTCAACAGGCGGCGCCTCGTATCCCATCTGCTGCGCCTCCCGCAGCAACTCCTCCTGCTCGGCAAACAGCGGATTGACCGGCTCATCGCCGGCATCCTCTCCGTCCTCGCCCATCGCCAACCCGGCGCTGGCCTTTGTCATACCATCGGCATCCGGCGCCGCAGATGATGGGGCAATGACCGGCTCTACCGGCTTGGCAGGCACCTGTACAGGAGTAGGGGTTATCGCCGAGGCGGGGGCAGGCTCAGCCCCGAGGGGCTTTCCCGGCAATGCCGGTGCGGCCCTCGTCCCAGTCACCGACGGTGTCGACATGGACGGTGGCAGAGCGGTGAGGCTGGCAGGGTGCAGCACCTCGCGACGCGGCGAGAACGCCAGCATCCGCAGGCAGGTCATCTCAAGGGCGGTGCGGCCATCCGGTGCCCAGGGCAGATCTTTGCGCCCCCCCAGCACGATTTGGTAACAGAGCTGCACCTCTTCCGGGCTCATGACCTGGGCGAGCTGCAACAGGGCGTCCGCATCGGCCCCCTGCTCCTGCACGCTGGCGGGCAGCAGTTGCGCCATGGCGACGCGATGGAGCAAGGCCTCCAACTCGGCGTGGAGCTGATCAAAATCCGGCCCCAGGGTGGCGATTTCGGTGATCTTGGCCATGGTCGCCGGGGCGTCCTGGCGCAGGATGGCCTCCAGCAACTGGTGCAGGTGATGATGATCGAGCGTGCCCAGCATGGTCAGCACGCTGTCGAGCCGCACGCTGCCATTGCCGTGGGCCAGCGCCTGATCGGTCAGGCTCAGGGCATCTCGCATGCTGCCGTCGGCCGCCTTGGCCAGGGCCAGCAGGGCGCGGGGCTCGAACGGCTGACCCTCCTGATCCAGCACCCATTCGAGCTGCTTGGCGATCTGGCTCTGATCCAGACTCTTCAGATGGAACTGCAGGCAGCGGGAGAGGATGGTGATCGGCAGCTTCTGGGGATCCGTGGTGGCCAGCAGGAACTTCACATAGGGGGGCGGCTCTTCCAGGGTTTTGAGCAACGCGTTGAAGCTGTGGCGCGACAGCATGTGCACCTCATCGATGAGGTACACCTTGAAGCGGCCACGGGCCGGGCGGTACTGCACGTTGTCCAAGATCTCGCGGGTGTCTTCCACCTTGGTGCGGGACGCCGCGTCGATCTCCAGCAGATCGACGAAGTTGCCCTGATCGATCTCGCGGCAGGTGTCGCAAACGCCACACGGGTGGCTGCTGATCCCCTGCTCGCAGTTGAGGCTCTTGGCCAGGATGCGGGCTATGGTGGTCTTGCCCACCCCGCGGGTGCCACTCAGCAGATAGGCGTGATGCAGCCGTCCCTGATCCAGGGCATTGGTCAAGGCGGTCAGCACATGTTGCTGGCCAACCACTTGTTCAAATGTATGGGGGCGCCATTTACGCGCCAGAACCTGATAGCTCATAGATCTCGATGCTGGAAAACGAGGCATTGAGGCAGGATGCTAACACAAATGGAGGGCGGGCTGTATGGGCGAAGGGCCGTCTTGGGAGGGATCGCTGGATTTTCAAACCGATGCCCATTCAGGCATCAGCTGCCAAGCAAAACAGGCAGGCTGACGAGGCCTGCCTGTCATTCACGCCCGTGGTTTACTCGCCAGCGAGTTCAACCAGCGAGACCACCTTGACGCCAGCGGCGGTCAGGCGGGCATCACCGCCCAGCGACGGCAGGGAGATGATGAAGGCCGCATCGGCCACTTCACCGCCGGCACGACGGATGAGCTTGACGGTGGCATCGACGGTGCCGCCGGTGGCCAGCAGATCGTCCACGACCAGCACCTTGTCACCGGGGACGATGGCGTCGGTGTGCAGTTGCAGGGTGTCGGTACCGTACTCGAGGGCGTAGGACTCCTCGATGACGGCGCGGGGCAGCTTGCCCGGTTTGCGGACCGGCACGAAGCCCAAGCCCATCGCGAAGGCCACGGGGGCGCCAAAGATGAAGCCGCGGGCCTCGGTACCGACAATCTTGGTGATCCCTTGATCACGATAATGCGCAGCCAGCAGATCGATGGTGGCCTTGAAGGCCTCGGCATTCTCGATCAGGCTGGTGATGTCGCGAAACAGGATGCCCGGCTTCGGATAGTCGGGGATGGTCTTTATGCTCGCTTCGATAAACTTCAGGGTATCCGGATTCATTGTTTGACCGCTTATTTTTGAGCCCAGGCGTGGCGTCTCTTGCGCTGCCCGCCAGCAGGCAATAAAAAGGCCCGTCACGCAAAAATGACGAGCCGACTCCATAGCATTATTGCTGCAATAGCTTAGGGATTTCACTTCTCCATTGCAACTGGCTCCAGCACCGGCAAACGCATTAACCAGGTGAGCAGGATCACCATTATGGCAACGAGCAGCAACCGCACCCAGAGCATGGGCACTACCAGGAGCGACACCGAGAAGGAGAGCAGAATGAAGATGATGGCCCGGCGCCGGGCATGGCGACGAATGCCGCGATACTGCTGCCAGTCAGCGATGGGCGGCCCGAACCAGGGGTGCGCCAGCAGCCAGCGATGGAAACGGGGGGACGAGCGGGCAAACAGCGCCGCCGCCAGCAGCATGAAGGGCGTGGTCGGCAGCAGTGGCAACACTATCCCGACAATACCCGTGGCGAAGGCCAACCAGCCAAGGGCCATCAAACACCAACGCTTCATCTGTACTCCTCTCGAATGCACCCAGCCCTAGCCTAACAGAGTTGGCCCAGAAGCTGACAGCCTGGCCCATGCGGCGGCAGTCGATTAGGCCCATCGAGTGGGCAGACGGCTGACAACGCCGCCCATTGCCACTACAATCTGCGCTCTTTTTTCTCCCCTTGTCTTCGGAAGCAGCTATGCGCGTTATTTTGGCCCCCATGCAGGGGGTGCTGGATCACCTGATGCGGGAGGTTCTCACCTCCGTCAACGATTACGACCTCTGTGTCAGCGAGTTCATCCGGGTCGTCGATCAGCTGCTGCCCGCCAAGGTGTTCTATCGCCTCTGCCCCGAACTCAAGCAAGATGGCAAGACCCGTGCCGGCACCCCGGTGCGGGTGCAACTGCTGGGCCAGCACCCCGAATGGCTGGCCGAGAACGCGGTGCGCGCCATCGAGCTCGGCTCCCCCGGGGTCGATCTCAACTTTGGCTGCCCCGCCCCCACGGTCAACAAGAGCAAGGGCGGCGCCGTGCTGCTCAAGGAGCCCGAGACCGTCTATCGCATCGTCAAGGCGGTGCGTGAGGCGGTGCCTGCCCATCTGCCGGTGAGCGCCAAGATCCGGCTGGGGTATGACGACAAGGCGCTCTATCTCGACAACGCCCAGGCGGTCTATCAGGCCGGCGCCTGCGAGCTGGCGGTGCACGCCCGCACCAAGCGGGAAGGCTACAAGGCGCCGGCCCACTGGGAATATGTGGACGCGATTCGCCGCGCCCTGCCCATTCCTGTCACCGCCAATGGCGAGATCTGGGATCACAAGGATGCCCTGACCTGCGCCCAGGTATCCGGCTGCGACGCCCTCATGGTGGGCCGTGGCGCCATCTCCCTGCCCAACCTGGCCAACGTGATGAAGACCGGTTGTGCCCACATGAGCTGGGCCGAGGTGCTGCAACTGATGGTGAGCTACACGGAGCAGGACTTGGCGAGCGAGAAGGCCGACTACTATCCCAGCCGGATCAAGCAGTGGTTCAGCTACCTCAAGCGAGAATATCCCCAGGCAGCCGAGTTATTTCAGGATATTCGTCTGCACAAGGAGACGGGACCTATCCGGGAAGCACTGCTGCACGCCGCGAAAACTGTGAGCTAACCACCCTTTACTTGACTCATGTCATCTTGATAATTCACTCGCTTCCCTATACTGGCCGAGTTTTATAATTCGTCTATGGAGGCTCCTTTGTGTGAAATGACGCAAGCCCAGTTGGCCGAATGGCGCGAGCGCCTGCTGACCGACTGGGCGCAAGTAAGAGAAGAGCTGATCGATCGGCTCAAGGCCAGTCGGCGAGACGACTGGGCTGAGAAGGTGGGTCATTGTGAGCGTGACCAGCTGGTGGAGCTGACCAGTTGCCTCGATCTGCCGAAGGTGGAGCAGAGCGTGGCCAGCCTCAAGCGGATCGACGCCGCCCTCTGCCAGATGGATCTGGGCCTCTATGGCCTCTGCTCCGATTGCGAAGAGCCGCTGGCCATCGCCCAGCTCGGGCAGGATCCGACCCTGCAACGCTGCCCACGCTGTGATACCCGCTATCGCAAGGGATTCCACGCCCACGAACTCTGATGGGGCACCGTCTGTGCCCCTCATGACCTCCCCCTCCCCCCCGACT
>NZ_JRGL01000095.1 GCF_000764655.1 Aeromonas aquatica | reverse complement strand
AGTTGGGGCCGTTCTTCTCCTTGATGCCGGCGAAGACGAACTCGTAGTCGGCGAACTGCGCCCGATCGCCGACCTGCATGCGCAGGTCCTTCTCGATGCTGTAGTTCTGGGTGCAGGCGATACCGATGATGCTGACCGCCAGCCCCACATGACCCAGGATCATGGCCCAGTGGCTGTTGCCGAGGCGGCGAACACCGGTGGTGAAGCCGTGCTTGTGGGTGGCACGCACCCAGGTCTCCTGCACGCTGGTGACGATGATCCAGGTGCCGAGCCCGATGCCGAGCGCGGCCCAGGGCTTGAACTCCCCGGCAAACAGCTGCGGCAGCCCGAAGGCGGCGACCAGGCTCAGCCCCAGCGCCAGCACCACCTTGCCCTTGAGCTCACCGAGCTCCTGGCGGCGCCAGCGGAACAGGGGCCCCAGCCCCAGCAGCAAGGCGAAGGGGATGATCAGCCAGCTGTAGATGTGGTTGAAGAAGGGAGTACCGATGGAGATGCTGCCGAGCCCCAGCTCCTTGTGTACCAGGGGCAGCAGGGTGCCGAGCAGCACGGTCAGCAGACCCGCCACCAGCAGGATATTATTGCCGAGCAGCAGGGTCTCGCGGCTCCACAGCTCATGCTTGCCGTGGCTCTTGACCTGGGAGCCCTTGAAGGCAAACAGCAGCAAAGAGGAGCCGATCACCGCCAGCAGGAAGCCGAGGATGAACAGGCCGCGGGTCGGGTCGGAGGCGAACGCATGGACCGACACCAAAATACCGGAGCGCACCAGGAAGGTGCCGAGCAGGCTCAGAGAGAAGGCAGACAGCGCCAGCAGCACAGTCCAGGCCTTGAAGCTGGCGCGCTTCTCGCTCACCGCCAGTGAATGCAGCAGGGCCGTGCCCGCCAGCCAGGGCATGAAGGAGGCGTTTTCCACCGGATCCCAGAACCACCAACCGCCCCAGCCAAGCTCGTAATAGGCCCACCAGGAGCCGAGCACTATGCCGAGCGTCAGGAAGACCCAGGCCGCCATGGTCCAGGGACGGGACCAGCGCGCCCAGGTGGCGTCGAGCCGCCCGGTCATCAGGGAGGCGATGGCGAAGGCGAAGGCCACCGAGAAGCCCACGTAGCCCATATAGAGCATGGGTGGATGGAAGATGAGGCCGGGATCCTGCAACAGTGGATTGAGGTCACGCCCATCCACCGGGAAGTACGGCAGGGTGCGGGTGAAGGGATCCGAGGTGAACAGCACGAAGGCGGTGATGCCGATCGAGATGAGGCCGAGCACCCCCAGCACCCGCGCCACCGCATCGAGCGGCAGGCTGCGGCTCAGCAGCGCCACGGCGGCGGTCCAGCCGCCGAGCGTCAACGCCCACAGCAGCAAGGATCCCTCGTGGGCACCCCACACCGCCGAGATGCGGTAGGCGAGCGGCAGCAGGCTGTTGGAGTTGGTGGCCACATACTGCACGGTGAAGTCGTTGTCCACAAAGGCCCAGGTCAGGCAGAGGAACGACAGCAGCAGCAGCAGGAACTGGGTATAGGCCAGCGGCCTGGCCGCCGACATCATGCCGAGGCGACCCAGTTTGGCACCGAGCAGCGGGTAACTTCCCAGCAGCAAGGCGGTGGCGAAGGCCAGGATCAGTGCAAATTGCCCCAGTTCAGGGATCATGGCTGACTTCCTTTCAATTGCGCCGCGACCAGAACCGGTGCACAGGCATGAGACGGTGAGCATTGCGCCAACACATCAGGGATCATGAACGACTTCCTTTCGATGGCGCGGCAAGGCTGGATAAACAGGACGGCAGGACGAACGACCTCATTGCTGAACGCTCTTCAACTGCGCCTCTGTGTATTGCGGCTTGAAGTGCAGGCCGTTGGTGGCGTCGGCCACTTCCGGCGGCATGTAGTTCTCGTCGTGCTTGGCCAACACCTCGAAGGCGGCCACCGTGGTGGCATCCTTGAGGGCGCCCTGGGCGACGATGCCCTGCCCCTCGCGGAACAGATCCGGCAAGATGCCGTCATATTCAACCGCGACCATTTTGCCGCCGTTGTCGATCAGCTTGAAAGTCACCCTGAGGCTCTGGGGATCCCGTACCACTGTGCCGGGCACCACCAGGCCACCGATCCGCAGACGCTGCCCCGCCTCGGGTTTGATCTTGTCCGGCCCCTTGCCCTCCACCAATTCGCTCGGGGTATAGAAGAGATCGATGTTCTGGCTGAGGGCATAGAGCACCAGACCGGTCACGCTGGCGAGGCCGAGGCTGATGGCCAGGATGATGGTGAGCCGTTTCTTGCGTCTCGGGTTCATAGGGTGTTCTCCATCTGCTGGGCCGCCTGGCGGCGGGTCTCGCGCGCCTGCTTGCTGCGCAACTCATTGAGCAGGCTGCGGGTCTTCAACCGGGTGGTAATAATGACGCCGATGAGGCCGAGCGCGACGAAGCCATAGGAGAGCCAGACGTAGAAGGCGTAACCGCCCATGGCCATGAAGTCACTGAATGAGGCAAAGTGCATGCTTACTTCTCCAGCCTGGCGATGTCGGCGACCCAGGGGCGATGCCACTCCCGCATCAGCAGTTCATTCCTGAAACGCATCAGGGTCAGGGCGCCGAGGAAGGTCGCGAACGCCAGCATCATGATGAGCAGCGGCCACAGCATCTCGGGGGACATAGAGGGTTTATCCAGCTTGCTGATGGTGGCGCCCTGGTGCAGGGTGTTCCACCACTCCACCGAGTAGTGAATGATGGGCAGGTTGATCACCCCCACCAGCGCCAGTATGCCGGCGGCGCGTCCCGCCACTACCTTGTCGCTGAAGGTGTTGTAGAGCGCGATGACGCCGAGATAGAGGAACAGCAGGATGAGCTCGGAGGTGAGGCGGGCATCCCAGACCCACCAGGTACCCCACATGGGCTTGCCCCAGGCAGAGCCTGTCAACAGGGCCAGGGCGGTGAACAGGGCCCCCACCGGCGCCATGGCGGCCACCGTCATGTCGGCTATGCGCAGTTGCCACACCAACCCGATGAAGGCCGCCACCGCCATGGTCGCGTAAGCCCCCATGGAGAGCGCGGCGGCAGGCACATGGATATAGATGATCCGAAAGGAATCCCCTTGCTGGTAGTCAGGGGGCGCGAAGGCCAGACCCCAGACGGTGCCGACGACGAAGGCAAGCAGGCTGGTCACGGCAAACCAGGGCAGCAGGGTCCCGGCCAGCCGGTAGGCTCGCTCGGGTTTGGCATAGGGGTGCAACCATTTCCACATAGCTCACAGAACCTTTCAGTTATTAATTATTAGTGGCGGGCCTACCATACCCACTGCCGGAAAACATCACATCCCCTGCGAACGATAATCCACCATCCCCTTGATCTATCTCAACAAAGCGCCCTGAAACCAGCTTCATAAGGGCCTTGTTGTGTCAGTCGCCTCTTGATGCAGATCCGTAGCGCAAGCGGACCAACCCCCTGCGGACTGGCGGAAGCAGCGAGGATGATAGTGCGAGCTGAACAGTGGATATCAGGGTCCGGCTAACCAACCGATGGCCGCTGGTTCATCCGGTGATTGATGTCATAGGACTCAAGCGCCCTGGCGAAGGGGAATGGAAGCGGTGCAGACACGGCAAGCAGAGGTGGGGCTGGGAGGGGCGATCGATGAGAGCCCAGATATGGGCAGCCGCAGTCTATGGCAAGCGGGGGCGCGTTGATCCAGAGGAGAATACGGGCAGAGCAGGGCAAGCCAGAGCTACACAATGCCTTCGCAAGAGGAAGGGGGCCTAATCGTTGCCGCTTTGATTGTTGCTTGGACACATGATGGAGCCACCCGGCGGATCCAGGGAGAAATCACGCAAAGACTATAAACGAAAAAACCCAATGAAGTTCATTGGGTTTTTTCACTTTCAATTTGGCGGTGAGGGAGGGATTCGAACCCTCGATACGTTGCCGTATACACACTTTCCAGGCGTGCTCCTTCAGCCACTCGGACACCTCACCAAATTTTCGACTGCGCTTTAACGTGTCCAATCACCACGCCGTTCTCGTCGCTGTTGCGCTGGAACGGGGCGTAAGATAAGGGATAGGTGCAGACCGGTCAATCTCATTTTTTACTTTTTGCAATCAATTGCTCAATTACCGAACCAACTGACCAAAAACAGGCCGTTCCCTATCCCTTTCAGTCAATTTTCAGCCACTTCGTGCAAGTGTTCTCCTCTGATGGCCTCCTCCAGCGAGCCGTAGAATTCCAGCTCACCCGGGATGGGACGCACCCTGGCCCGGGCCAGGGTCTTGAGGGGCTGGAACTGCAACTCGGCCACCTTCAGCGGCACGCCTGCCTTGGCCATCCGCCTCGCGAACTGCTGGAAGGCCGACAAGCCCCCTGCGTCGAGGATGGAGACGGCCTCCATCTGCAGGATCAGCGCCTTGTGATCCTTGACCTGGGCCAGCAACTCGTCGAAGACCCGCTCCGCCGCCGCAAAGAACAGGGGGCCGTTGATCTTGTAGATCAGGGTCTGTGCCGGCACCTCGCTGGCGTAACGCTTGTGCTCGGCCAGGTTGTGCAGTCGGGTCATCTTGGCGATCTCGCGCACAAACAGCAGGGATGCCAGGATCACCCCGAAGGTGATGGCGATGACCATGTCGAAGATGACGGTCAGGGAGAGGCAGACCAGCAGCACCAGCACATCCGAGCGCGGCGCCCGGCGGATCAGATCCACCACCTTGTGGGCTTCACTCATGTTCCAGGCCACCAACAGCAGCAGCGCGGCCATGGCGGAGAGCGGCAACCAGGAGAGCCAGGGGGCCAGCACCAGGATGGCGGCCAGCACCACCAGCGCATGCACTATGCCGGAGATGGGCGAGGTAGCCCCGGCCCGCACGTTGGCGGCGGAGCGCGCAATGGCGGCCGTCGCCGTGATGCCACCGAAGAAGGGCGCCAGGATATTGCCCAACCCCTGCCCCACCAGCTCACCATTGGAGCTGTGCTTGCGCCCCGTCATGCCATCCAGCACCACGGCGCAGAGCAGTGATTCGATGGCGCCCAGCATGGCCATGGAGAAGGCGGCAGGCAGCAACCGCTGAATGGCCTCCAGATCCCAGACCACGGGCGCACCGTCCGGCCCGGGCAGGGACCAGGGCATCATCAGGGTCGGCGCTATGGGCGGGATCCCCATGCCCTGGGTGCCATCGGCCAGGGTGTAGCTGAACTTGCTGCCGATGGTGGCCACGTCCACGCCCACACTGTGCAGGCCCACTCCGAGTCCGACCCCCACCAGCACGGCCGGCAGATGGCCCGGCACCGGCAGCCGCAATCTGGGCCAGAGCAGCAGCACGGCCAGGGTAGCCACCCCCACCAGGGTATCCCCCCACTGCCAGCTTGGCAGGGCCAGGGCCAGCGCCTCGACTTTGCCGACATAGGTTTCCGGCATCTCGGCCACGGTGAGGCCGAAGAAGTCCTTGATCTGCAAGGTGGCGATCACGATGGCGATGCCGCCGGTGAAGCCCAGGGTGACCGAGGGCGGGATGTATTCGATCAGGCGGCCGAGCCGGGCCATGCCCATGGCCACCAGGAAGAAGCCGGAGAGCAAGGTCGCCATCAAGAGGCCACCGACCCCGAACTGCTGGGCCACCGGATAGAGGATCACCACAAAGGCGGCGGTCGGCCCCGAGATGGAGAAGCGCGATCCCCCCGTCACGGCGATGACAATGCCGGCGATGATGGCGGTGTAGAGGCCATGCTGGGGCGGCACGCCGCTGGCGATGGCCAGCGCCATGGCCAGCGGAATGGCAATGATGCCGACCGTGATGCCGGCGATGAGATCGCGACCGAAGCGCGCAACGCTATAGGGTTCGTCGAAACAGGATTGGCGCAATGCGATAGCCAGCTTCACGCCTTGTAAGGAAGCTTGATTGTGCATGTCTAGGGTAATACCAGAAGAGGGAGACAAAGGCCGGAGTGAACCGGCACCCGATCATCATCAAGGGCCGGCAGAGCTGTCGACGCGGCGATGGTATCGAGGGCAACCATACCCGAGCCGGCAAGATAATTCGATGGGCAGGATCAAGAAATGGCCATTACCCCACAGTATTGCCGTGGATGAGCGGTATATCGCCGATGTTTATCGTCATTTGAGTTATCCGCGATCATCTAACGACTCGGGGCTGCGCAAGCTGGCTGCCGCTGCCCGGCCCTCAGGCAGCGGCGCCTTGAGCGGCTAGATGTAGCCTGTACCTGCCCATCAACGCCGCAGCGGATGCCTCTCCCCCGCACCTTTGAGCCGCGCTCGCCCAGCCAAGCCCTACCAGACAAGACAGAGCCGCCTGACCGGTGCCAGATAGCTATCCCAAGCTGCTGATTGTGCTGAAAATAGTCCACAACGACCAAGTTTTGGGCAAACGGACCGAAAAGCCATTTTTTGCGCAAGGTTACGGGTTGACACTCGTCCGGGGGATCATTAATATCCGCACCGTCTCGACGAGACAGGCAATTCCTCCTTAGTTCAGTCGGTAGAACGGCGGACTGTTAATCCGTATGTCACTGGTTCAAGTCCAGTAGGAGGAGCCAATTCCCTCGTAGTTCAGTCGGTAGAACGGCGGACTGTTAATCCGTATGTCACAGGTTCAAGTCCTGTCGAGGGAGCCATCTTCTAAAGCCCGCTTAGGAAACTGAGCGGGCTTTTTTGTTATTCTGCCCCCCCCAGATAGGCTCTGCGCACCTCCTGGTTACCCAGCAACTCCTCACCAGTGCCGCTTAACCGGATCTTCCCGTTGACCATCACATAGCCACGATCGGACAGCTTCAGCGCGTGATGGGCGTTTTGCTCGACCAGGAAGATCGTCATGCCGCTTTGCGCCAGCTCTCGCAGCGTATGCAGGATCTGTTTCACTACGATGGGGGCAAGCCCGAGGCTGGGTTCATCCAGCAACAACAACTTGGGGCGACTCATCAGCGCACGGGCGATGGCCAGCATCTGCTGCTCCCCCCCTGACATCGTCATCGCCCGTTGCTTGCGGCGCTCTTTCAAACGCGGAAACAGATCGAACATGGTCTGCATATCCTGCGCCCCATGGCGATCGCCTATTGGTATGGTGCCCATCAGCAGATTCTCTTCGACCGTCATGTCGGGGAAGATCCGCCGTCCCTCCGGGGCCTGGGCAATGCCCGCCGAGGCGACGAAGTGTGTCGAGCGATGGCTGATCTCTTCGCCGCAAAACAGGATCTGACCGCTGCGGATCCGTGGCTGACCAAAGATCGACATCAACAACGTGGATTTCCCGGCCCCATTGGCGCCGATCAACGCCACTGTTTCCCCTTGATGCACCTGCAGGCTGACCTGTTGCAGCGCCTGAATGGCGCCATAGAACACATCGACGTCACGAAACTCCAGCATCGCCTCGCTCATGCGCAGACCTCGTCTTCGTCGGTGCCAAGATAGGCGGCAATCACCTTATCATCATGTTGAATTTGTTCAGGTTTACCCTCTGCAATCACATCGCCGTGATCCAGCACTATGATGTGGTCCGAGATCTCCATCACCATGCCCATGTCGTGCTCAATCAACAGCACTGTGATGCCGTGATGATCGCGCAGAAACCGGATGATCTTGCTGAGGGTGCGCGTCTCCACCGGGTTGAGTCCGGCGGCGGGTTCATCGAGGCAAATCAGCTCCGGGGCCGTGCACATGGCGCGGGCAATCTCCAGCCGTCGTTGCTGGCCATAGGACATCTCCCCCGCCAACCGGTTGGCACAGTCCACCAGATCCACCACCTCGAGCCAGTAAAACGCGCGATCCAGCGCGCGGCTCTCGGCCCGCCGGTACGCCGGGGTGTTGAGCACACCGGCCAGCAAGTTGCGGTTGACCTGCATGTGCTGGGCGACCAGCAGATTTTCCACTACCGACATCTCCCTAAACAGGCGGATATTCTGGAAAGTACGCGCAAGCCCGGCACGGTTCACCAGGTGGGTGCCACCAAACATCTTGTAGAAGATGCGCTGCCCCAGCTGCGCCGGGTTGACCCAGTCACCTGGCTGGAATTTCTGACCGAGGACCTGGATCACATTGGTCGTTTCATTGCGTGCGTTGAAAAAAATATTGCCGCCGGTCGCCCGGTAGAAACCGGTCAGGCAGTTGAACACCGTGGTCTTCCCCGCGCCGTTGGGGCCGATGAGTGCGGTGATGGAGCCACGCCGCACCTCGAGACTCACGTCGTTGAGCGCCTTGATGCCGCCGAAGGAGATCATCAGATGCTCGACGCTCAGGATCATGTCGTTCAATGGATGAGTTGTCATGGTGCCACCCCTTTTCGCACCGCGAAGCCGCTGCGGTTAATGCGGATAAGGCCCCGCGGCCGCCAGATCATCATCGCCACCATCAACATACCAAACAGCAACACCCGGTACTCGGCGAAGCCGCGCAGCAGCTCCGGCGTGACCGTCAGCACAAAGGCCGCCAGCACGACACCAATGGTCGAGCCCATGCCGCCCAGCACTACTATGGCGAGGATCAGGGCCGATTCGAAGAAGGTGAATGAGGTCGGGTTGACGAATCCTTGATAGGTGGCAAAAAACACCCCGGCAATCCCTGCGGTGGATGCCCCGAGCGTGAAGGCGGAGAGTTTGACCAAGACGTGGTTCAGCCCCATGGAGCGGCAGGCGACTTCATCTTCCCGCAGCGCCTCCCAGGCGCGCCCGATCGGCATGCGGGTCAGGCGATGTTTGACATAGAGCACCCACACCACCACCAGCACCAGAATGGTATAGATGAAGATGAATTTAAGATTGGGGTTATAGGTGAGCTCAAAGAATTCATGAAAGGGCACACCGCCCTGCTCTTTCGCCCGTCGCCCAAACTCCAGACCAAAGAGCGTGGGTGGCGGGGCAGAAATCCCGTTTGGACCGCCGGTAAAGGCCAGCCAGTTATTCAAGATCAGGCGAATGATCTCCCCGAAACCGAGCGTCACAATCGCCAGGTAATCCCCATGCATGCGCAACACCGGAAACCCCAGCAAGGCCCCGGCCGCCGCCGAGATCAGCGCCGCCAGCGGCAACATGGACCAGAACCCAAGGCCGAGATATTGATAGCCAAGCGCAAGGCCATAGGCACCAATGGCATAGAAGGCGACGTACCCCAGATCCAGCAAACCGGCCAGGCCCACCACAATGTTCAATCCCAAGCCGAGCAGCACATAAATCAGGCCGAGGATCGCCACCGTCAGCACATATTTGGTGGCAACGAAGGGGAAACAGATGGCCAGCGCGAGCACCAGCGGAATAATCCAGCGCAGGGGATTCTTGTAGTCGGGAGCCCGCACATAGACGCCCGAGTTGTCCGTTTCAAAAAAAGCGAGCAGGCGGGTCCCCACGGCCGTGGTCAAGAAGGCGCTCATCAGAAAACGCCCAGCCATGACGGCCAGGATGATCCACAGCAATCGTTGTCCTGCGAAATTAAAGCTGTAGCCATCCAGCACCACGCCGACGATGGGGCCAAAAATAATCAGCGCCACCAAGCCGGCAAAAATCGCATCCAGCAGGCAGCGCTTGAGGGAGAATCCGTCCTGTAACCTCGTTTGTGATGTCATGTCGGGGCCTCACACCTTGGTAATGACGGGGCGGCCAAGCAGCCCCTGCGGACGGAAGATGAGGATCATCACCAACAACCCGAACGAAAACACATCCTTGTAATCGGAATTCACCATCCCCGAGAATTGCGCCTCCGCAATGCCCAGAACCAGCCCCCCCAGCATGGCGCCTGGCAGGGAACCAATGCCCCCCAGCACGGCGGCGGTGAAGGCCTTGATGCCGATGATGAAGCCGACATAGAAATCGAAGGTGCCGTAGTTGAAGGTGATCAAGACGCCGGCCAGCCCCGCCATGGCGGCCCCAATCACAAACACCAGCGAGATGATGCGATCGGTATTGATGCCAATGATCGAGGCCATTTTTCGATCCTGCTGCACCGCCCGGCACATACGCCCCAATTTGGTATTACTGATGATCCAGGTGAGCAATAACATGCCTGCAAAGGAGGCAATCAAGATAAACACCTTGGTGTAGGTTATCTGGACAAAACCGTCGTCGATATGAAAACGGAATACCCCGTCAAGCAAGGTAGGCACCCCTTGCTGGCGCGGCCCCTGGCTGATTTGTGCGTAATTTTGCAAAATTAATGACATGCCGATGGCGGAAATTAGCGGTGCCAGGCGAGTTGAGTTACGCAGCGGTTTATAAGCGATGCGCTCTATGGTCCAGCCATATACACCCGTCACCACTATGGTGAATACCAGGGTGCCGAGGATCAACAATGGAAAAGAGTGCAACCCGAAGAACGACAATAACGCCAGACCAATGGCGCTGAGATAAGCAGAGATCATATACACCTCGCCATGAGCGAAGTTGATCATGCCGATAATGCCGTAGACCATGGTGTATCCGATGGCAATCAAACCGTAGACGGAACCCAGCGTTAATCCATTGATCAACTGCTGCAGGAAAAATACATCCATCCTAGTACGCTCTCGTTATGGGTCGCGAAGACCTGGTGTTTATAGAGCGCCGACTCCCGTCGGCGCTGAGCGTTTTCCACTGTGCCGTTATTGGGCCGTTACTGGACTTCTTTATATTTCCCCTGGTCATCCCACTCATAAACCACGTAGTCGGAAACTTTCAGATCGCCTTTGCTGTCCCAGGACTTTTTACCCATTACCGTCTCAACCGTGTTCGCCTTCAGCCAGGCACTGGCCTTTGCGGAGTCCGTGCCACCGGCGGCCTTGAATGCCGCGGCAATGGTTTGCACCGAGGCGTAGGCATAGAGGGTGTAGCCTTCCGGCTCAAATTTATTGGCGCGGAATTTCTCGATGACCGCTTTGCCGTCCGGGATCAGACGCGGGTCCTGGCCGAAGGTCATATAGATACCCTTGGTGTATTGCGGGCCACCGGCTGCCGTGACCATCTCGGCGTTGACAATGCAATCGCCCGAGAAGAACTTGGCAGACACGCCCTGCTCACGCATCTGGCGAACCAGCGGGCCGCCTTCCGGGTGACAGCCACCGAAGAACACCACATCGGGTTTTTGCGCACCTATCTTGGTCACCAAGGCGTTGAAGTCTTTTTCGCCGCGCGACAAGCCCTCGTACATCACGTCTTTAACGCCGCGCTTGGCCAGCGCCGCCTTGGTCGCATCGGCAAGCCCCTGCCCGTAGGTATCTTTATCGTGAATGATCACCACCCGTTTAGCCTTGAGCTTGTCGATGATGAAGTCACTGGCAACCTGCCCTTGCTGGTCATCGCGTCCGCACATGCGGAACATGTCGCTCATGCCGCGCTCGGTGACCAGCGGGTTGGTCGACCCCGGGGTGATGGCGATGATCCCGGCGTCGTTGTACACCTCGGAGGCGGGCATGGTCGAAGATGAGCAGAAGTGGCCGACCACCGCATTCACTTTGTCCTGATCAACCAGGCGGTTGGCCACGGCGACTGCCTGTTTGGGTTCACAGGCGTCATCCCCCTGCACCAGCTTGATTTTTTCGCCATTGATCCCGCCTGCGGCGTTGATGTCATTCGCGGCCTGAGTCGCCCCGTGCCAATACTGATCGCCATAGGTAGCGTTCGGCCCGGTGAAGGGGCCTGCCACACCAATCACAATATCCGCCTGGGCGGAAAACGCCGTGACCAGACAACCCGTCAACACAAGGGAAATAGGACTTCTGATGAGCTTTATCGACATTATGCTGTTCCTTAGCAAAGAGGTTTATGTATGTGAAGTTGAACGTTTCGATGGCGCGACCAACCCAACAGCAAACACGAGAACTAAATGCACGAAGCGAACTTAATCCAGACATTATCCTGTGAAGTGGAGGTGGGGTTCTTACACTCGCTGCGAGCTGAAAAAAGCTAAGCAAATGATTGCCATAGTTGCAAATCGATAAGAAAAATTTTGACCTGCCACAGTATAGGGCGCCGTTTTGGGCGACCCGGCGCGACAAGGTGGAATTACGGCGGGGATCACATCCGCTTAAAAATAACGAAAATGAATCATACGGTGGCCAGAATATTTGCTACCTTGCGCCATCTGCCGTAATAGCTCATACAGCCATCTCATTTTATATCCGGCTCATGACCCCCCTCCCTATGCCAAGTTACCCGCGGCAGGGTATGGGCAAGGGGGTAGCCGTTGGCAAAGTGCAGTACTAAAGTAGACAGGTGAATATCCCGACAGCAGAAGCGAGCAGCATGATGCATAAAACCCTTATAACGGCGGTGGCCCTGACCCTGCTGACTCAATCCCCCGCCCACGCCATCAGCGCCAAATATCGGCAGCAACTCGAACATTCCGGCTGCACCCAGGCTTCCGAGCTGCAAGGGTGCGATATCACCAAGAGCAAGGCCGAGAACGCCAAGGCCGGCTTTGACAACACGACCACGCCTCCAAGTGCGGATGCCACGCCCTATGCAGGACAGTGGGTTGCCAAAAACGGCGAAGGCACCACAGTCGCCACCATCCGGATCGATGACAAGGAACAGGTCTGGGTCAATGGCCAACCGGTCAAGGCGAAACTCTCTGATGGCGCCTTGGTGTTCAAGCAAGGCAGCATCACCTTCACCCTTCAGGGTGATCGCCGTCTGCAGGGGGAAGATGTGTGGCTCGATAGCGATGCCGGCACTAAGGGCCTCATCAATCTCGAATAACACCCAGCGTGCCCGGCTCACGGCCGGGCCAGCTATCCCTATGCCCCTTCCCCCGGGGCCATCGTCTTAACACATGCATTGGCCCCCTGATCCGGGTCATAATCAGCGCCAAACCCCCTGTACAGGATTTCCCATGCGTCGTTTCAACTTCATGCTCAATGGCAGCCGGTTGATGATGTTCCCCTTTTATGTCTGCATCCTGGTCTGCGTCGCCCTGCTGATGGTGAAGTTTGCCATGCAGCTCTATGTGTTGTGCCGCGACATCATCGAGATCCACTACATGGACCTCATCACCGGGGTACTGACTCTGGTGGACTTCGTGCTGGTGGCACAGATGCTGATCCTGGTGGCCATCTGCGGCTATGTGCAATTTATCCAGACCCAAGAGCAGCGCGAGGCGCTCGGCAACAACTGGCTCAGCAAGATCAACTTCGCCTCCCTGAAACTCATCGTCATCAACTCCCTGGTGACCATCGCCGGTATCGAGGTGCTCAAGGCCTTCCTGGATGACGGGGTCGGCAACGAGGTGGAGATGAAGTGGTCGGTGATCGTGTTCCTCGCCTTCTCGCTGGCGGCGCTCATCTATGCGATCACCGAACGGCTGGCGGATCACAAATAGCGCCCCCTTTTGTTCAGGGCCTATTCATCGGCAGCGGAATTGATAACTCTTTTCATTGCGGTTACCCCATTGTAAACTTGCTCCCCCGGACGGAATGCCCGGGCGTTGGAGCCTGTATGACAAGCCTTTCTCTCTCAGCACGACACTTCTGGCGATGGCTGGCCTACCACCATCAAGCCGCCGAAGGCAGCCTCTACCTGATGTTCTTCTCCGGTCTGCTGCTGTGGGAGCCCCTGACCCCGTTCTGGTCCCTGGCACGCTGGAACCTGTTCCTTCACGTCATGCTGTCGCTGTCCCTGTTCCCACTGCTGTTTGGCGCCTTCTGGCTCTCTCATCGCCGCCTGCTGCGCCACAGCCACAAGCCGTTCTTGCGCACCACGGGCCAGATCATCGAGGCCCTGTTGCTGGTCTGCCTCGGCAGCGGCCTAGTGCTCGTCCTGCACGGCACCCCCGGCGACAGGCTAGGCGCGCTGGCGAGCTGGGCACACTGGCTCAGCTCCTTGGCGCTCACCCCTCTGGTACTGCGCCATGCCTGGCGCTGGACCATTCTCAAATGGTCTTCCTGATCCCATGTTGAAGTTGCTCTTATCCTGCCTGCTCATCGCTCTCTCGCTGCTGGGATCGGCCCAGGCCCAGCAGATGAGCTCGGCCCTGATCCCCTATGAGGATGCCAAGGCTCCGCGTCTCGTCACCGCCAACCAGAGCGCAGGCTCGGTAACCCTGCTTGAGCGCGGCAGCGGCAAACGGCTCAAGGAGGTGGCCTTCGGCGGCGATCTGCGCCAGCTAGCCCGCAGCGACGATGGCACCCTGCTGGTGACCGACTACAGCAGCGATCGCCTGCTGCTGCTGGATGACGATCTCGATGTGAAGAAAGCCATTCCCACCGGCCACAGACCCTATGGCGTCATCTTTGATCCCAAGCGGGGCTGGTTCTGGGTCAGCCTGTTCGAAGCGGCGCGGCTGCAGGCCTATGACGTGGATGGTCGCCTCAAGCTGGATCTGCCCACCCGCGAGACCCCGCGCGGACTGGCCCTCACCGACGACGATCGCCTGCTGCTGACCCACGCCATGACGGGTCAGCTGGCCATCTACGATCTCGGCACACTCAAGGACACGGCAGATCAGGCGACCCTGGCCAACCCCAAGCTGATCACCCTGGCCGAGACTCACAGCGACACCCCGAGCGACTCCCAAGGACTGCCGCGCCAGCTCGATGGCATCAGCCTCTCCCCCGACGGCAGCGAGGCCTGGCTGCCTCATGTGCTCTGGAGCTTCGACCATCCCTTCCAGTTCCAGAGCACCGTCTTCCCGGCGGTCTCCATCATCGATCTCGACAGCGAGACGGAGCGGGTGGATGAGCGCAAGCAGCTGTTCTTGCAAATAAACCTGCCGAACGTCGGCAACCGCAGCCAGATCGTCTCCAACCCCTTCGCCGCCCGCTTCGCCGCCGACGGCAAACGGGTCTATCTGACCCTGGCGGGATCCGAAGATCTGCTGGTGTTCGACCTGTCCCGCAGCGGCAAACAGAACAACAACCGCCACAGGCGCAAGAAGTTCCAGGGCGGTGCCAAGGCGACTCAGTTGCTGCGTCACCTGCCGGGCCAGAACCCACGCGACCTGCTCATCGATGGCGACCACATACTGGTGCACAACGTCATGGGCCAGGATCTGACTCGCCTCGCCAGCGGCGGCTCCGGCCCCTTCGCCCGGGTGACTGTGGATGTCCCTCACTTCGCCAAGCTGGTGCAGGCCGATCCTCGTCCCGAGGCACTCAAGCGCGGTGAGCGGCTGTTCCATCTCGGCAATACCCTCGGCAACACCAGCGCCAATGGCCGCTTCCCCATGGCGGGGGACAACTGGATGAGCTGCAACTCCTGCCACCTTGACGGTTTCAACTTCACCAACCGCTTCCTGATGCAGGCTCATCGTCAGGCCAGCAAAGACAACGCCATCAATGGCCATGCCAACCTCACCAACATGGTGGCGGGGGATTTTGTCGGCGAATACCTGCGCATGACACAGCAGACCCAGGGCGGCATGGGCCATGACACCCGCGATGGCGCCGAGGCGGTTGACCCCGCCAAGCCCAAGCCCGAGGTCAAGGCTATGATGGAGGACTTGCACGCCTTCGTGACGGCCGATGGCAACCTGCCCTATCTCGCCAACTGGCTGCGGCTCGATGCCCCGCGCACGGATCCCGCCAAGGCCCCCACCAGCCATCCGAAGGAGTGGCTCAGCTCAGCCTCCTGCCAGAACTGCCACCAACAGGCCTTCAAGGACTGGAGCGACAGCAACCATCGGCTGATGGGCAACTCCCACCCCTACTACAAGGCGGTGCAGGCGCTGGCCAGACAGACCGAAGGGGAAGCCTTCGGCCAGTGGTGCCAGGGCTGCCACATGCCCCAGCAGGTGATGACGGGCCAGACCGACTTGCCCAAGGGCTCCCATATGCTGGAGCGGGGTGGCGCCTCCCTCATCAAAGCCCATCAGGCGGGTGAGCCCGTGGTCGAGGAAGGCACCAGCTGCCTGCTGTGCCATCGCATCACCCGGCTCGAAGACGCCGGCGGCAACAGCGCCTTCACCGTCAACCTCAAGGACAGGGAGAGCTACGTGTTCGAGGATGCCCCCGGCGGCAGCGCTCGCCACTGGCTGGCGGAGCGGCAGATCAACGCGCGCCCCGCCATGCACAAGGCCTCCTACCAGCAGGACTTCTATCAAGACGCGGCCCTGTGCAAGTCCTGCCACAACGAGTTTGCCCCAGGCACCGGCGCCAATATCGTCAACACCTGGGATGAGTGGCAGAACTCCAGTTTTGCCACGGCAGAGGATCCCGCCAAGCGCCGCGGCTGCATCGACTGCCATATGAACCCGGAGCCCGGCAACGGCGGCGCCCCGGTCGCGGGCCAGTCCACCGAGAACGGCCCCGTGAAGGAGCGCCTCTATCGCCACAATTTTACCGGCGCCCAGCACCAGCTGGTGGGGCTGCGCAACCCAGAACTCGAGCAAGAGAGCCTGGCGCTGCTGCGCTCCAGCGCCGCCCTGTCCGCCCGTATCAAAGAAAATGCGGGGCAACCGAACCTGGTGGTGCGCGTCACCAACGTCGGCGCCGGCCATGCCCTGCCCACCGGGGTCGCGGATTTTCGTGAGCTCTGGCTGGAGCTGACACTCACCGATGCCGAGGGCAAAATAGTGCTGCGCAGCGGCCAGCCGGTGAATGGTGCCGTGCCGGAGGATGCCCGGCTGTTCCGCAAGGTGTTTGGCGATGCCGAGGGCAAGCCGCTGGGGCTCAAATTCTGGCGCTACGAGAAGCTCCTGGAAGACACCCGCATCCCGGCCGATGGCTGGCGTGACGAGGCCTGGCCGCTGCCCGCCGATGCCAAGGGGCCCTTTAGCGCCGACATCAAACTCAATTTCCGTACCTATCCCAAGTGGGTCAACGACATAGTGCGTGCCAGCGAGCCGCAACTGCCGGAGCCCCCCATAGTGCTACTCAACCGGCTACAGCTGTCCCTGCTGCAGCCGACCCCACCCGCCCCTGACACGGAGCATGAACGCTGATGTTTGCAAGTTTTCTCATTACCCTGCGCGAGGGGCTGGAAGCCTTTCTGCTGGTGGGCATCTGCCTCTCCTACCTCGCCAAGCTGGGGGCAAGCCGCTACAACAAGTTCATCTACCTGGGGGTGGGGCTGGGGCTGATTGCCTCCCTGGCGGTGGCCTTCCTGTTCCAGGTGGTGGTCAGCCAGTTCGAGAGCGAGCGCTACAACCACCTGCTGATGGCGGGGATCCTGATCTTCGCCACCCTGGTGCTCACCTACATGGCGGTCTGGATGCAGAAGCAGGCCAAGTCCCAGGTGGGGGCCATGACGGCGCGCATCGATGCGGCCATCGACGGGGGCAACCTCTTTGGTCTGGTGCTGCTCGCCTTCCTGGCGGTGATGCGCGAGGGCTTCGAGACGGTGCTGTTCTTCTCGGCCCTGGTCTACTCCGGGCAAGGGGTGGATCTGCACGAGGGGCTGATGGGGGCGCTGGCGGGGCTGCTGGTCTCTGTTGTGCTGGTGTGGGGGCTGCTGCGCTCCACCCGCAAGGTGGCGCTGGCCCCCTTCTTCCGCTGGACCGGCCTGCTGATCATCATCATAGCCGCCGGCCTGTTGTCGTCCGCCGTCAACATGCTGCAGGCGGCCGGGGTCATCACCCTCTGGACCACGCCGGTGTTCAACATCAGCCATATCCTCGACGACAGGGGCGTATTCGGCACCTTCCTGCGGGCGCTGTTCGGCTACAATGCCTCCCCGGCCGGCCTGCAACTCGCTACCTGGCTGGCCTACCTGGCGGTCTTCGTGACCATCTGGTATCGCAACTACAAGCCCAAGCAGGTCGAAGCCAACAAGGCGTGAGCCACCTTTTTCAGTAGCGGGGCCTGCGGGCCCCTTTTCTCCTTTTTCGTGAACAGCGGTGGATAGAGAGTGACAGGCGATAACAACAATAAAAAAATTGCGGTGCTTGGGGCCGGCCCCGCCGGTCTGATGGCGGCCTGGCGCCTGCGCCAGGCGGGCTTTGCGGTCACCCTGTTCGAGCAGGAGAGCGTGGTGGGGGGCATGTGCGCCACCCAGCGCTTCACGGGCAAGGATGGGGACTACCGCTTCGACTACGGTGGCCACCGCTTCATCACCAAGAACCCGGAGCTGCTCGCCTTCATCGATGAGCTGATGGGGGAGGATCTGCTGCACGCTGAGCGCAAGAGCGTCATTCGCTTCGCGGGGCGCACCTACGACTACCCCCTCAATCTGCCGAACCTGCTCAAGACGGCGCCGCTCTCCCTGATGGCGGGGGCACTCAAGGACTTGCTGCTGCTCCCCTTCGCGAGCAAGCCCACCGATTTCGCCAAGGCGAGCTTCGCCGAGTGGATCCAGAGCCACTTCGGCCGCACCCTCTATCGCCAGTTCTTCGAGGGCTACACCGGCAAGCTGTGGGGTATCAACCCGGACCGGCTCTCCGCCGACTGGGCGGGTCAGCGCATCAGCCTCATCGATCTCAAGGACGTGGCCCGTCGCCTGCTGCCAAGGCGCAAGGGCAACACCTCGGTGCGCACCTATGCCCGCAAGTATCGTTATCCAAAGTATGGCTTCGGCCAGATCTTCACCACGCTGGGGGAGCGGCTGGTGGCGGAAGGTGTCGAACTCAGAACAGGGGCCACCATCAGCCGGTTGACTCAAGCCGATGGCCGCATCGAGCGGGTCGAGTGGCAGCAAGAGGGCGTGGTGCAGAGTGAGGCCTTCGATCAGGTGATCTCCACCCTGCCCCTGCCGCTCACCTGCCAGCATCTGGGGCTGCCCTGCGACCTGTACTATCGCGCCCTGCGCTTTATCAACATGCCGCTCAATCAGGAGAACCTGTCGGACAACACCTGGCAGTACCTCTCGGATCCGCACATCCTCGCCACCCGGTTGCAGGAGCCGCGCCGCCGCAGCCCCTTTATGGCGCCTGAGGGGAAAACTTCGGTGATGCTGGAAGTCCCCTGCAATCCCGGGGATGAGACCTGGCAGGCGCCGCTGGCCACCCTGCGCGAGCGAGTCAGCCAGGATCTGGCGAGCCTGGGGGTCGATACCTGCAAGCTCGGGGAGGAAACCTTCGAGGCGCGCAGTGAGCATGCCTATCCGCTGATGGATCTCGGTTATCAAGGGCGACGGGACGCGGCTATCCAGCTGCTGATGCCCATTGACAACCTCATCATGAGCGGGCGTCAGGGCACCTTCCGTTACATCTTCACCGACACCGCCATGGAGATGGGGCTGATGGCCGCCGACATGGTGATCGACGGGGTAGACAGACGGCACGCCATCTATAACCATCGCAATGAAAACACCGTGATCGAAACCCAGAGCGTGGCCTGAGGGCCGCCTTATGGGCATAACAAGGAGAACAGGATGACCATACGCCACGGCTTGATCGCCCTCGCCCTGCTGACGGGCCCGCTGCTGACCCTCAGCGGACAGGCGCAGGCTTACTCCTACGCCGCTGCAGGCAAGGAGCCGTTGATCGACGCCCGCGAGGCGCTGCTCGGCGCCGCCAGCGAAGGCCAAGATGCCAGCGCCACCTTGAGCGAGATTGCGGACGAACTGACCTATCTGGAAGAGCACCACAAGGTGACACTGCAAGCGCCCCTGGCTGCCGCCATCAAGGGAAAAGATGCTGCCGCGACCGCGGCCCTGCTCAACCGCGCCTACAAGGCCGAGATCGAGCGCCGCCTCGAGGGGGCCGGGCAGAACCTCGGGGACTACCAAACCGCCAAGGTGCTGGTGGTCAAGAGCAAGCGCTTCCTCGATCTGATCCTCCCCTCCCTCGGCGAAGGGGATCGCAAGGCGGCCGAACAGGCGCTGGCCAAGGTGCTGGATGCTATCGGCAACCCCGGCGTGTTCGGGGTGGGTGCCAAGGTCGCCGACGAGCAGGCGTTCAAGGCCGCCGAGCAGGATCTGATGGCCGTGCTGGCCCCGCTCTGATCGCCTCAGCCGAGTGATGCCCCCCCTCATCCCCAGCCCTTCTCCCACCAGGGGAGAAGGGAGCTACTCTCGACAACCGGCTAGAGCCTGCCTGCCCATCTGGCTGCTGCTTCTGCTGCAAGGGGTCTGGATGGGCTGGCTCTTCGCCTTCCCCGTGGCACTCGATTCCGACGATGCCCTGAACTTCGCTCACGGGGTCGCGCGCTTCAGCGTGCTCGAATTCTCCCCCCACTTCCCCGGCTATCCCGCCTTTATCTGGTTCGCTCGCCTGATCCATCTGGTGGCCCCGGATCCCGCCAGCGCGGTGCAGTGGGCCAGCCTGCTCGGCAGCAGCCTGTTGCCCCCCTTGAGTGCCTTGCTGGCGGTGCGACTGTGGCAGCGATCCGAGCTGCTGGCGCCGGTCTGGCTAGGGACGATAGCGCTGCCGCTCACCCCCACCCTGGCACTCTCCGGCCTCTCGGACGGGCCGGCGCTGGCCGCCTGGCTCGGCGCCCTGCTGGCCCTGCACTCTTCGTCATCGGCGGCATCCGCCTCTTCGCCACGCTCTTCACGCCGGCTGGCCCTGGCGGGTCTGCTGCTGGGTCTCCTGCTGGCCCTGCGCCCCTCCTACTTCGTGCTGGCCCTGCTGCCGCTCTGGCAAGGCTGGCAGCACAAAGGGCAGAGGCTGCACTTCGCCGCCCCCATCGCCCTGGTGGGGCTCGCCTGCCTGCTGTTCGTCTGGCAGGCGGATGGCTGGGCCTATTTTGCCGAGGGGCGGCGCTTCACCGACGGCCACTTCCACCTCTGGGGCAACACGGCGGCGGCCCATGGCTCTCGGCTGCTGAGTTGGGGCCAGACCCTGAATGCCCAGCTCAGCCCACTGTGGCCCTTGCTGCTATGGCCCCTCTGGCGAGGTGCGCGGCGGCTGGCTATAGGGGGTGACAGGAGCTGGGGGATCGGCTGGCTGGCCCTGCTGCTCTGGACCCTGCTCGGCCAGAACCCGGACAATCCCCGCCACCTGGCCCCGCTGGTGTATCTGGGCTTGATCCTGCTGGCCGGTTGGCTGCCTGCGGCAAGGTCCGTCGTGATGGCTGCCATGCTGGGGGCCCTGGCGCTACTGGGCAGCACCCTGATCCCCCCCGGCTTACCGGCCATGAGCCAGGCCAGAGAGGTGGCCGAACAACGCTGTCCGGCGCTGGTGACTCAGTGGGGCGTGCGCCTGCTGCGCGAATCCAGCCCGCTGCCCGTCACCGATGGCTGGTATCAGGGTGACGCGCGGCTGGCGCTCACCCAGGGAGCCTGCCGCCTCAGCCGCCGCCCCCTCGATGCCGGCGACTTGCCAGGCCCCTATCAGGCGGTCTGGTTTGCGCCCCGTTTTCGCGCCGAGCCCGGCCTCTGGCTCGCCCTACCCCGTTGATATTCTGACCTTAGTTCGCCATATGGTTTCCATTGGCACCAAATATACTCGCTGACTCGACTACACTCACTGCGCACAGAGGCTGCAGGGGATAGGAGATGAAGGGAGGCAAGGCGGGGTATCTCGCGCCGCTGGTACTGACCATGGCCTGCGCGCTGCTGTTGTTGCCAGCCTGGCTGCAAGGCGGGACCCAGGGACACGATCTGTTCCACCATCTGCTCTCCGGCCACTACTTTGCCCAGCAGCTGTGGCAGGGGGATCTCTACCCGCGCTGGCTGATGGGGATGAACGGTGGCTTTGGCAGCCCCACCTTCTTCTTCTATCCCCCGCTGCCCTACTATGTCAGCGCCCTCTTCGCCGGTCCCGGCGCCCTCCCTCAGCAGGCCGTCTATCCCCTGCTCGCCAGCGCCAGCCTGGGGTTGTGGCTCTCCGGCCTGTTCGCCTATCTCTGGCTGCGCGGCTTCTCCCCCCCGGGACGGGCCCTGACCGTCAGCCTGCTCTACCTCGCCCTGCCCTATCACCTGGCCATGGATTTCTACGCCCGCTTCGCGCTGGCCGAATTCTGGGCCTTCGCCTGGGCACCGCTGATCCTGCTGGCCCAGGATCTCGCTACCCGCAACCAGCGTCATGGCCTGCCCCTGCTGGCCTTGGGCCTGGCGCTGCTGGCCTACTCCCACCTGCCCAGCCTGTTGCTGATGCTGGGCCTCATCAGCCTGCGCGCCCTGTGGCAAGCTAAACGCGCGCGCACCTGGCGTCCCTGCTGGCTCACCCTGGGGGCCCAGGGGCTGGGGCTCTGCATGGCGGCCGCCCTGCTGCTGCCCGCCCTGAGCGATCAGAACGCCATCTCCATGGAGCTGATGCGCGGCGGCATGTTCGACTATCGGCGCAATTTCCTCGACCGCCTGCCCGGCGGCTGGGGCGACTGGCGCTTTCGCGCCCATCTGACCTGGCAGAGCCTGTTGACCCTGGCCCTGCTGTTGACCGCCTGGGCCGCCAGCCGCGAGCCGCGCCACCCCGAACTGCTGTGCTGGGGGACCATCGGCGTGCTCGCCTTCCTGATGATGCTGCCCCTGAGCCAGCCGCTCTGGAGCCTGCTGCCCCCGCTGCAGCGAGTGCAATTCCCCTGGCGACTCAACCTCATCCTCGCCCTGGCCACGGTCGCGGTGGTGGCGCTCGGCACCCCGGTCCATAAACCCTGGCAGTGGCTCTGGTGGGGGCTATTGCTGCTGACCCTGATCTCCTCCCTCGCCTACATCCATTCCTCCCCCCTCACCCAGGCGCCGACCAGAGCGGCCATCGCGGACGAGTTCGACAGCAAACGCAGCGCTCGCGAGTATCGACCGAGGCAGGTGCCAAGCGGCCAGTTCGCCCCGACCCTGCTCGCCTGGAAAGAGGAGTTCCAGCCCCCCGTCAGCACCGACCAACCCGGCGCCAGCTGGACGGTGCAACGCTGGCAACCCCGCGCGCTGGCGCTGGAGGTGACGACGCGGGTGCCGACCAAGCTGGTGTTGCACCAATATGACTACCCCGGCTGGCAGGCCTGGCTGGATGACGCCTTGCCGCTGACGGTGAGCGCCAGCCGGCAAGGGCTGCTGCAGGTCTGGGTGCCGGCGGGCCACCATCGCCTCACCCTCGAGCTGGCGGCGCGCTGGCCGGAGCGGCTGGGCAACCTGTTGTCGCTGCTGGGCTGGCTGCTCTGGCTTGGGCTCGCATGCTATCGCCAACGATCGCCTCTAGAGCGCTGATTTACCAGCAGATCAGACCTCCCGATCCCCGGCGTGATAGTCCAGCCAGCGCGGCACAAAGCTGATAAACTTCAAGCTTGTTGCGCACTCCTTACTCGCTCACGATCGGATACCCTATGCCTCAGTCCATAGCCCTCTCCCCCCGCTTCCTGTTTATTCTGCTCGGTGCCCTGGCGGGTCTGACGCCGCTGGCGGTCGACATGTACCTGCCCGCGATCCCGGCCATCGCCCGGGATCTGGCCACCAGTATCGACGGGGCCCAGCTCACCATCAGCGCCTTCCTCGGCGGCTTCGCCATCGGCCAGCTGTTCTATGGCCCCCTGGCCGACAGCTACGGCCGCAAGCCGGTGATCCTGGCGGGTCTCTCCATGTTTGCCATCGCCTCGGTCGGCTGCGCCATGGCGGAGTCGCTGCCGGAGCTGCTGGCCTGGCGCATGGTGCAAGCCGCCGGCGGGGCGGCCGGCTCAGTGGTGGTCAATGCCCTGCTGCGGGATCTGTTCGAGAAGGATGCGTTTTCCCGCGCCATGTCCTTCGTCATCCTGGTGATGACTCTGGCACCGCTGGTGGCCCCCGTGGTGGGCGGCTATATCAGCGCCCAGGTCGGCTGGCGGCCGATCTTCTGGCTGCTGGTGGGCATCAGCCTGCTCATCTGCGTGGTGATGCAGTGGAAGATCCAGGAGACACTCAAACCCGAACATCGGCAGCCGCTCAAGCTCGGCCAGGTGCTGCGCAACTACTGGGGCGTGCTCTCCCACCGTGGCGCCATGGGCTATGTGCTGTGCGGCGCCCTGTCGAGCTCAGGCATGTTCGCCTTCCTGAGCGCCTCCCCCTACGTCTACATCGAGTATTTCAAGGTGCCGACCGAGCACTATGGCTGGCTGTTTGGCCTCAACATCCTGCTGATGATGGTGGTCACCTTCGTCAACAGCCGGCTGGTGAAGGGGGTGGGTGCCGAGCGCATGCTGCAATACGGCTTGCTCGTGCTGCCGCTGGCTGGCGCCCTGCTCATCTACAACGCCTGGAGCCAGACTGGCGGCCTCTGGGGCATCGTCATCCCGGTGGTGCTGTTCGTCGGTCACATCAGCCTGGTGGGCGCCAACGCCATGACCGGTCTGATGGGCCACTTCCCCCAGTCGGCGGGCACCGCCGCGGCCCTGGCGGGTACATTGCGCTTTGGCGTCGGCGCCCTGGTCGGCATCCTGGTCAACCTCAATCCGCCCCAGTCCCCGCTGCCCATGGCCATCGCCATCGCCGCCTGTGGCCTGGGCTCGGCGCTCAGCTACTGGCTGCTCACCGGCAAGCGTGCCAGGGCGGCCTGACGCGCTCTTAGGCTCACCGCGATGCCGACACGAAAAAGCCCTGTCCACCGGACAGGGCTTTTTGCATCGTACGGCATCGGCGAGGGTGCTATTGATCGGCCTCCAGGCCGCTGCGTACCAGGATCTCGCTCTCGAATCCATCCAGGCTCAGCTGGTTCTTCTTGCGCCAGTAGGCCTCGATGCCCTCCTGGCCCTGGCGGGCCGACCAGTTGGCGAGATCCTCCCTGTCCCCCTGGTAGTCAAACAGGGGCACCGACATTCCGCAGGAGGTCTGGACCCGTTCAATGTCGAGCAGGAAGATCTGGCGGGCCGCCACGCTGGCCGGGAAGCGCGCCATGGCCGCCTCCCAGCCCGGGTCGCCGCGGTGCAACACTCGCGCCTGGCCATAGGCCCGCAGTATCATGGGCGCCCCCTCGAAGGCGCAGAACATCACCGTCATGCGCGAGTTCAGCAACACATGGGCCGCCGACTCGTTGCCACTGCCGGTCAGGTTGAGCCAGGCCAGGGTATGGGCATCGAGAATGCGCAACGAATCCCCGCCCTTGGGGGAGAGGTTGACCGTGCCCTCGCCCGCCGCCGTGCCAACAAAATAGATCTTCTGCGCCTCGATAAAGGCCGCATGGCGCGGCGAGAGCGCCTCGAATAACTGTCCCATCTTCCTTCCCCTCTCCATGCGCCTCAAAGCAGGGCGCTGTTGAGCCACAGATGCGCCCCTATGCTGACCATATAGCCAAGCAAAATGGCAGGCAACCACTTGAGGTGGCCGAGGAAGGTATACATGCCCCTGGCCTGCCCCATCAGGGCCACACCGGCGGCGGAGCCGATGGAGAGCAGGCTGCCCCCCACCCCCGTGGTCAGGGTCACCAGCAGCCACTGCCCCGTGGACATCTGCGGCTCCATCGACAACACGGCGAACATCACCGGAATGTTGTCGATGATGGAGGAGAGCAGGCCTATGACCACATTGGCCTGGGTCGGATCCCCCTGGTAGAGGAGCTGGGACGCCAGCGCCAGATACCCCATGAAGCCGAGCCCGCCGACGCACATCACCACCCCGTAGAAGAACAGCAGGGTGTCCCACTCGGCCCTGGCGATCTGGCTGAACACGTCGAACGGCACTGCGCTATCCAGCCGCTGCAGCCGCACCTGATCACCGCTGCGCTCATAGAGGGCGCGCTTGCGGGCCAGGGAGCGAGCCAGGGTCTTGCGCAGGTAGAAGCCGAAAAATTGCAGATAGCCCAGCCCCAGCATCATGCCGAGCACCGGGGGCAGCTGCAGAAAGTGCTGGCAGGCGACCGCGGTCACTATGGTGAGGATGAACAGCAGCACTATGACACCGGCACCGCGCTTGAGCTCCACCTCCTCATCCTGCACCTGGGGGGCGTGGCGCGGCACCATGAGGCTCATCAGCAGGGCCGGCACCAGGAAGTTGAGCAGGGAGGGGATGAAGAGCGCGAAGAACTGGCCAAACTGCACCTTGCCCGCCTGCCACACCATCAGGGTGGTGATGTCGCCAAAGGGGCTGAAGGCGCCGCCGGCATTGGCCGCCACTACGATGTTGATGCAGGAGAGGTTGACGAAGCGGCGATCCCCCCCCGCCACCTTGAGCACCACGCTGCACATCAAGAGCGCCGTGGTCATGTTGTCCGCCACCGGCGAGATGAAGAAGGCCAAGATACCCGTGAGCCAGAACAGGGTGCGCAGGCTATAACCCGAGCGCACCAGGGCGGCGCGCAGGGCATCGAACAGCCGCCGCTCCTCCATGGCGTTGATATAGGTCATGGCCACCAGCAGGAACAGCAGCAGCTCGGCATATTCCAGCAGGTTGTGACGAAATCCGTCGTGAGCCAGGGTGCCGAGCCCCTGCTCGGCATAGACGATGCCAATCACTATCCAGATGATGCCGGCCGCGATCAGCACCGGCTTGGACTTGCGCAGCTGCAGGGACTCCTCGGCCATCACCAGGCCATAGGCGAACACGAAGAGGACGAGGGCGAACCCGCCCGCCCCGCTGTGGGTCAGGGGAATGGCGCCGCCCTCGGCCAGGACGGGGCCGCAAAACAGGCAGAGCCCGGACAAGGGGGCAAGGCGTGAGGATCCAGACATGAGTGCGCGTCTCTTGAGAACTGTCTGGCATTGAGGCTAGCAGCGGACAGGGAAGTCACCCTCATCCCTATCCGCAGGATCGAGCCGCCCGCCTCGACCGGGCGGCGTGGCTCACTCAAGGGGTGTCAGGGGGATTTTTTGCCAAAACCGGATTGCTTGAGGGTGTAGCCGGCACTGTTTTGCCAGGCGTCCAGACCGCTTCTGTTGTTGCCCGCCACCAGGCTGGCGGCGAGGCTCGGGCTGTTGAACAGCTGATCGGCGATGAACACGAAGCCCCCCTCGGCGCGGGGACCTATCACCCCCTTGCTCAACAGCTCCTGGCGCAGCTCGATCACCGCCTCGCGCAGGGATGCCGCATCTTCACCGTTGGCGGTGGATCCCGCCTGCACCATGAAGCCGGGGTTTTGCCGTTTGCCGACCGGATAGCCATGGGCCTCGGCGCCCTTGCCGTTGAAGTGGTAGAGCTCGCGCTCCCCCGGCTTGTTGTCGGAGAGCGCCTTTTGCAGGGTCATCAGCTCGTTGTAGATGTCGATGGGAACCACGGCAGCCTGCTTGGTGCCCTTGCTGTCGATGATAAAACTGACTTGCTTGTGTAACATCCTTGCTCATCCTGCGACCCATGGAAGCCTCTATTCTAACCACCTCTGGCGAACGGGATCCAGCGAGGATCCTCATCCCTTTTGCAGCCGTGATCACTAACTGGCATAGTGAAAGCCATTGACCATCAACCGGTTATCCCATGCTGACCCTGCGCAATCTCAGTAAAGGCTTCCACAATGGCGGCGAGACGAGCCCCCTGTTCGAGGGGCTGGATCTCAGTCTCGGCGCGGGGGAAAGCTGCCTGCTGCTGGGGCAGAGCGGCTGCGGCAAGTCCACCCTGCTCAACCTGATCGCCGGGCTGATAGCGCCAGACAGTGGCGAGATCTGGCTCGGGGAGACCCGCCTCGACCGGCAATCCCAGGACGAGCTGGCCCGCCTGCGCGGCCGGCACTTTGGCATCGTCTATCAGGACTTCAACCTGCTGCCGACCCTGACCGTGGAAGAAAATCTCTGCCTGCCGCTGGAGATCAACGTCTTGCCCCGCGATCGGGCGACCCTGGATGCCCTGCTCGAGCGCCTGGGGATAGCGGACAAGCGCCACGCCTGGCCGGAGCAGCTCTCCGGCGGCCAGCGCCAGCGAGTCGCCCTGGCCCGGGCCCTCATTCACCGGCCCCAGTGGCTGCTCGCCGACGAGCCCACCGGCAGTCTCGACGAGCACAACGCCACGCAGGTGATGGCGCTGATGATGGCGGCGGTCAGGGAGACGGGGGCAGGCCTGTTGCTGGTGAGCCACAACCCCGCCTACGCCGCCCTGGCAGACAGGGTGCTGCGCCTCGAAGGGGGGCAACTGGTCACGCTCAAGGGCCCTGCCCATGGCTGATCAGGTGCTAAATCGAGCAGCTGATCCCGCGCAAGGAGCCGTGCCTTGCTGCCGCTAAAGGCGCTGCTGCGCCTCTATCGCGCCCACCCCTGGCTGCTGTTGATGAGCCTGACCGGGCTGATGCTGGGGGTCTCTCTGGTGGTCGCCATCGATCTGCTCAACCACAGTGCCCAGACCAACTTCGTCGCCGCCCGCAGCCAGCTGGCGGGAGAGGCGAACTACCGGCTGGCGCCGAGCGGCGGCCTGGATGAGCGGCTCTACGTCAAGCTGGTGCGCAGTCAGCGAGCCCTCACCGCCCTGCCCCAGGTGCACGCCTGGCTCAAAGACGAGCAGGGCCGCAGCTTCCAGCTGCTCGGCATCGATCTCTTCAACCCCGGCCCCCTCGGGCCCCTGCTCGGGGAGATGAAGACAGGGGGCGACACCCACCTCGAACTGAGCCGGGCCGACGGTGTCTGGCTGGCGATCCCCGAGGCCGAGCGGCTCGGCTGGTCCGTCGGTCAGCACCGTGTCTTTATGCTGGGTGAGCGGTCACTCAGCCTCACTCTGGTGGGCACCTTCGAGCCCGGCGCCGTTCCCATGGAGCGGCTGCTGCTCACCGATCTCGGCATAGCCCAGCCCCTGCTCGGCAAGGACGGGCGGCTGGATCGCATCCTGTTCAAGCTCAGCGACGCCGAGGCCGCGGCGCTGCAGGCCAGACTGCCAAAGCCGCTCTGGCTAGAGCCCATCAGCCCGGCGCTGGATGCCAGCCAGCTCGGCGATGCGCTGGCCTTGAACCTCAGCGCCCTCTCCCTGCTCGCCATGGCGGTGGGATTGTTTTTGGTGTTCAACGCCCAGCGCTTCGTGCAGAGCGTGCGCCGCCCCCAGCTCGCCCAGCTGATCATCCTGGGGATGCCGCCGCGCCGGGTGCTGGGCTGGCTGGGGCTGGAGCTGACGATCCTGGCCTCTGTCGGTACCCTGCTCGGCCTGCTGCTCGGGGTGCTGCTCGCCGCCGGGCTGATGGGGCAGCTGACCCGGGCGCTGGCCGATCTCTACGGCCCCAACCCCCTCGATCTGCTGCGCCTCTCCCCCTCAGGCCTGCTCAAGGCCGCCGCCATCGGCCTGCTCGGGACGCTCGCCGCCAACCTGCCCGGCTGGTGGCAGTTGCTGCGCCAGTCGCCGCTGCAACTGCGCGAGGGGGGCACCCGCCCCGACCCTCATCCGGGGCGCCGACGCCTGCTGGCGCTGGCCATACTGCTGCTGTGCGCCATTTGCCTGTGGCTGCCCCAGACCGGCCTGCCCGGCGCCCTGCTCATCGCCGGTGGCTGGCTGCTGGCCATGGCGCTCGTCCTGCCGGATGCCCTGCGCTGGTTGCTCGGCCGCTTGCGCCGCCGCAGCCGTGGGCTGACCAGCCGGCTGGCGGTGGCCGAGACTCAATATCACCTGGATCGCACCGCCATCGCCGTGATGGCGCTGCAGCTGGCCATCGCCGCGGCCATCGGCATCGGGGTCATGGTGTCGAGTTTTCGCTCCAGCGTGGAGATCTGGCTGAACCAGCGCCTCGCCGCCGATCTCTATGTCAGTGCCCCCAAGGGCGCGGCAGGCAGCCGAGGAACTCTGGATCAGCCGACTCTGGATGCCATACTCGCGAGCCCTCATTTAAGCGCCGCGTCGCGCCGCTCGGTGCAGCCCGCCCGCTGGCAGGGGGAGCCCATAGAGTGGGCCCAGATGGACGCTATCCCCGAACTCAAAGCCGCTTATCCCCTGCTGGCCGGCCGCTGGCCCGAGCGGGCGAACGAGGTGCTGGCGAGCGAGCCGCTGACGGTGCGCCTCGGGGTCAGGGTCGGCCAGACCCTGGAGGTGACGAGCGAAGCGGGGCCACGGGCACTCGTGGTCACCGGGGTCTATCAGGACTACGGCAGCGACAAGGGGCAGATCCTGCACGCCTTCGAGACTGGGCCGGTGCAGTCCCTCGCCCTCTTCAGCCCCAAGCCTGAGCAACTCGCCGATGGGCTGCGGGCCCGCTTTGGCGAGAGGGTCAACCTCTTGCCCGCCCCCGCCATCCACGCCGCGGCGCTGGAGGTGTTCGATCAGACCTTCGTGGTGACCGAGTTGCTCAAGCTGCTGATCCTGGGGATTGCCTTTGTGGGCATCGGCTCCGCCTTTATGGTGCTGGGGTTGGCACGGCGAAGCGAGCTGCAGACCCTGCAGAGCCTGGGATTGAGCCCCCGCCGCTGCCGTATGTTGCTGATCTGGCAGGGGGCCGGGCTTGGCCTCGTCACCGCCCTGCTCGCCCTGCCGGTGGGTTATGGCCTGGCCTGGGTGCTCATCGAGGTGGTCAATCCCCGCGCCTTCGGCTGGCGCCTCGCGTTCGAGCCCGCCCCCCGTCACGCCATCACGGCGCTATTATTGGCGCCGCTTTGCGCCGCCCTCGCCTCCTGGTTTGCCGCAAGGAGAGTGGTATGAAGCACTTACTACGTACCAAGCTGCTGGCCGCCCTGCTTGCCGTGCTGGGCACCGGCGTTCAGGCCCAGGATCTCGGCGCCGTGCTGGGCAGTGGCGGCGATCAGTTTAAAAAGGCGCAGCCGGGGCAGACAGTGAACTTGCCCGCCGATCACGCGGCCCACCCGGACTACAGATCCGAATGGTGGTATCTCACCGGCAACCTCAAAGGGCGTTGTTTCCTA
>NZ_JRGL01000094.1 GCF_000764655.1 Aeromonas aquatica | reverse complement strand
GGATGATTAGACCACTACATTCGTTCTACACTGCATATTTAAAGTGTCATCCAAAAGTACACCCACTGGCTGACTAAAACTTGCCAATTTTTTAAAAATGCCCCGACCAGAACGGGGCATTTCTTTAGCAAAGCATAAGTGGGGAAATCACCCCTGCGCATCCGGCTGATTGGCGGGGGCGGCCTTGATAAAGGCCTGCAACTGCTCGCAGTTGGCGACGATGCGGGCGATGGTGGGGTAGTCGTCCAGGGTCATATTGAAACGGTGGGCGTTGTAGACCTGAGGCACCAGCATGCAGTCGGCCAGGGTCACCTCGTTGCCGACGCTGTAGACACCGGCGGTGGTCATCAGCAACTGCTCGAGGGCGGTGAAGGTCTCGTCAATCCAGTGGCGATACCAGATGTCCCGCGTCGTCTTGCCCTGCCCCAGCTCCTGCTCCAGGTAATTGAGCACCCGCAGGTTGTTCAGGGGATGGGTGTCGCAGGCAATCATGTTGACTATCTGGCGCACCCTGGCCCGATCGATGGGGGCCGAGGGCATCAGGGGATAGGCGGGATAGGTCTCGTCGAGGTATTCCATGATGGCCACGGACTGGCCAATCTGCACCTCGCCGTCGATGAGGAAAGGTACCAGCCCCTGAGGATTGAGCCGGCGATAGGCTTTCTCTTTCTGTTCGCCCTTGCCCAGATGCACCGGGTGCTGCTCATAACCGAGTCCCTTGAGTTGCAACACCAGACGCACCCGATAGCTTGCCGATGAACGCCAATATCCAAACAACTGCAGCATATTCTGTCCCTGTGATGGCAGGTGTCCGCCACCTGCCGTGTCGCCTGCCGGCCTTGTACCGGCCCAGGCTTCCTTAGAACCTGCTCACGATCTTACTGCGAGGCCGTGATCAAGGCTCATGTGCTGCTCGGAATCCTCATTTATATCTATAAACTCCGGTTCCTGCGCTGCTCTTTACCTTGCTGACGACCTCTCGTGACAGAACGTGACAGGTTCTTAGCTTGTCTGACTGGCCTCCATTTGCGTGACCCGCTGAAAAATGGTGCCAAACAGACTCATCCCGTTGCGATCCTGCATCGCGATGGACACTGTATCACCAAAGCGCAGGAAGGGTGTAGTGGCTTGACCTGACTCGATAATTTCCAGCATGCGCAGCTCGGCGAGGCAGGAAGAACCCCTGCTTCTGTCGTAGTTGGAAACGGTGCCGGAGCCGATGATGCAGCCCGCCCCGAGGGGGCGGGTTTTGGCGGCGTGGGCAACCAACTCGAAGAAGTTGAAGGTCATGTCGAGCCCCGCATCCGGGGCACCAAACAGGGCGCCGTTGAGGTGGGTCAGGAGCGGCAGGTGCACCTTGCCTTCGCGCCAATCCTGGCCGAGCTCGTCCGGGGTGATGGCCACCGGCGAGAAGCCGCTGGACGGCTTGGACTGGAAGAAGCCAAAGCCCTTGGCGAGCTCGCCGGGGATGAGGTTGCGCAGGCTGACGTCGTTCACCAGCATCAGCAGCTTGATGTGCTGAGCGGCGGCTTCCGGGTTGGTCCCCATGGGAACGTCGTCGGTGATGATGGCCACCTCGGATTCAAAATCGATGCCCCACTCCTCGGATCCCATGAGGATGGGGCCCCGGGGGGCGAGGAAGCTGTCGGAGCCCCCCTGATACATCAGGGGATCGTGCCAGAAGCTGTCCGGCAGCTCGGCGCCACGCGCCTTGCGCACCAGCTCCACGTGATTGACGTAGGCGCTGCCATCGGCCCACTGGTAGGCCCGGGGCAGCGGCGAGAGGCAGGCTGCCTCATCGAACGCAAAAGCATCGGCGCAGGCGCCGTCATTGAGTGCCTGATAGACAGCCGCAAGCTCTAGGGCCAGCTCGGCCCAGTCATCGAGGGCCGCCTGCAGGGTCGGGGCTATCTGGGTCACGCGCACCGCAAGGCTCAGATCGCGACTCACCACCACCAGGGCGCCGTCGCGCTTGCCGTTGTTCAAGGTTGCCAGTTTCATAGAGGATCCTTATTTGCCGCTTGGCGCTGTGGAGGGGCCGGGACGCAGCCAGCTGTTGACGTAGCGGGGGTTCTCCACCCCCTCGCACAGACCGCCCACACTCAGGGCATCGCGGGTGTCGAGCATCACCGCCACCTCGTCGGTGAAGGTCTTGGCGTGGGCGCGACCGGCCGCAAACGCCTTGGGATGGGGGCCATGGGTAAAACCTGCGGGGTGGAAGGTCACCATGCCCCGCTCTATGTTGTCCCGGCTGAAGAAGTCCCCGGCGTGGTAGAAGAGCACCTCGTCGAAGTCGTCGTTGCTGTGGTAGAAGGGCACCCGCAGGGCGCCGGGGTCGCTCTCGATGGGGCGCGGCACGAAGGTGCAGACCACGAAGCGGCTCGCCACGAAGGTGGAGTGGGCCGAAGGAGGCAGGTGATAGCGGTGGCTCATCAGCGGACGGATGTCGCGCCAGTTGAGGCGCACTACACACAAGTCCCCGTGCCAGCCCTGGGCATCGAGCGGGTTGAAGGGCCAGGTGACGACCGAGACCTGGTTGTGGCGTTTGATCTGCAGGGACCAGGGATTTTCATCCTGCTGGGCCAGGAAGGCCGGGTCTATGGCGGGCACGTCCAGCGCCGCCGGATCGAAGATGGCATGATTTCCCACCAGACCCTTGTCCGGCAGCTGATAGCTGTCGTCGGTCGCCTCGATCATTAGAATAAACATCGGCTCTGCTGGCTCTATGCGCCACATTGTGCCACGGGGGATCACCACATAGTCCCCCTCTTTCAGCGTGAGATGGCCGTAGTCGCAATAGAACTCGCCGCTCCCCTCGTGGATGAACAGCAGCTCGTCGCCGTCGGCGTTGCGCACCAGAAACGGCATGGCATCGGCCAAGCGCCAGACCCGGTAGCGGCAGTGGGCATTGTGCAGTATGTCCGGCATCACCCAGGGGGAGAGGGAGCTTATCTCTTCCTGCAGGCCGTTGAGATCGAAGGCTCTGGGCCGCAGCGGCCCCTCCCAACCCACCCAGTCGGTGGGAGGGTGCTTGTGGTGCATGTGAGTGGCGGGGCCGAAGAAGCCGGCACGCCCGAGCTCGCGCTCGTAGATGGCCTGCTCGGGCAGGTCGGCGTGGGCCTGACGGGAGTGGGTCCCCTCCCGGTGGGGGAAACTGATCCAGTTACGCATCGTTCAGTTCTCCGTTCTTCTCGCCATGCCCCTCTCCAGTCAGCACGCCACGGCGAATTTGGTCCAGCTCGATGGATTCGAACAGTGCCTGGAAGTTGCCCTCACCGAAGCCTTCGTTGCCCTTGCGCTGGATAATCTCGAAGAACACGGGGCCGATGACGGTGTCGGTGAAGATCTGCAGCAGGATGCCATCTTTGGTCGGCGAGCCATCGATCAGGATCCGCAGCGCCTTGAGCGCTTCCAGATCTTCCTGATGGCCCTCCACCCGGCGGTTCACCCCCTCGTAATAGGTATCCGGTGTTGGCATAAAGCCGGTGCCCCGCCCGCGCAGGGTGCGGATGGTCTGGTAGATGTCGCTGGACGCGAGGGCGATGTGCTGGATCCCCTCCCCCTTGTACTGGCGCAGGTACTCCTCGATCTGGGACTTGTCGTCGGAGGACTCGTTGATGGGGATGCGAATTTTGCCGCAGGGGGCCGTCATGGCGCGGGAATGCAGGCCGGTCAGCTTGCCCTCGATGTCGAAGTAGCGGATCTCCCGGAAGTTGCCGATCCGCTCGTAGAACTGGGACCAGAGATCCATGTTGCCGCGCTGCACGTTGTGGGTCAGGTGATCGATCTCGATCAACCCGGCATCCACCGCCCCCATGCGCGCCTGCCAGTCGGGGTAGAAGACGAAGTCCACCTCATAGATGGAGCCCTTGTCGCCATAACGGTCGACAAAGGAGAGGGTGCTCTCGCCGATGCCGTAGATGGCGGGGATGTTGAGCTCCATGGGCCCTATCTTGCCGACGAAGGGCTTGGCCCCCTTGGCGATGGCGTACTGCTGGGCACGGCCCGCATCGCTCACCCGAAACGCCATACCGCAGACGCTCGGCCCGTGCGCGCTGGCGAACTGCTCCGCCTGGGAGTGGGGCTCGGCGTTGACCACAAAGTTGATGTCCCCCTGACGATAGAGCCAGCACTGCTTGTGCTTGTGCTGCGCCACCTCGGCAAACCCCAGGGAGACGAACAGCGCCTTGAGGGCGGCAATGCCTTTGGCCGTCGGCGCCGTGTATTCGACGAACTCGAAGCCGTCCGTGCCAAGGGGGTTGATGGTGTGGGAAGAGGAAGAAGAGGGGGTCATGATGCGCTCCTTGCGGCTGGCCTGGGAATAAAATCGGGTAACACCGGATTGACGGAGCGGGCCAGGGCCAGGATGCTCGCCAATCCAGGTTGTTAACAACTTGTTTCATTAGAGGCGTGGGAACGGCAGAAGAGAAGAGGCGGGATCCAGATAGTCTTGCGGACTTGCCCTCTCAAAAATGTAAATGGATTGTGACATTGAGGTGGAGGCCTTGCGGGCAGCCTCCTCAGGATCCGGGAGGCTGTCAGCTTTGCCTTACAGTGACCAGCGTTTGGGCAGGATCCGGGGCAATTGCGCCTGTATTTTTTGCAGGCGCGCAGGGCTCGGGTTAATGAGCCAGGCCTGCTCACCCAGCGCCAACAGCGGCAGATCGTGCGGGCTGTCGCTCAGGCTCAGCACGGGGGCGAGGGCGCGGATCTCCGGCAGCAGCTTGTGTTGGCCGTGGCAATAAAAACGCGGCACCAGGCCACCGAGGCGATAGCCCATCCGCGAGCCTGTGATGCGATGGGGAAGCCGTGGCAGTTGTCGATGGAGCTGGGCTCGGACCAAAGCCCGGGGGCTGGCGGAGATGACCCAGCAGCGCGCCCTTTCGGCCATCAGCAGGGCGCGGGCCTCCCGAAACAGCCCGGGCCGGGTGCGGCAATAGGCGCGCACCAGTTTGCGCCAACCAAGGGGCGAGAGCCCGAGGGTGATGGCCCACCAGATGAGGGAGATGCCCAGGCGTCGCTGGCTTGGCAACAATCGGCTCGGCAACAGATAGACGAGGCCACCCAGGGCGATGACCGGCAGCAGCAACAGCGGCCAGAGGCGGCGGCGCAAGATGAACCTCAGCAGGCCGGCGTGGCTGTCGTCCGGTGCCAGAGTGTCGTCAAAGTCCGCCAGGATCCAGCCCTTGGGCGGCACTGCCTCCAGCCGGCTCATTCACCCAACCCGGCGATCACCCCGTGCAGCTCGGGCAGGAGGAACAACTGTCCCTCGTCGGGGGGGCAAACGAAATCGAACCCCTCCTCCCCCAGAGAGAACGAAAGACGCCAAGCGTGCAGGTAGCCGCGATCCGCCGCGGTGCCGCCGTAGCGCTCGTCCCCGAGGATGGGGGCGCCGATGCTCTTCAGCGCGACCCGGATCTGGTGGGTCTTGCCGGTCTGGGGTTTGATGCGATAGAGCCGCAGGCCCTCGCGCACCGGCGCCGAGTCGAACCAGCTGATGGCGGGATTGTCCAGGCTGCGGGCCAGCATCCAGCTGCCGCCGCGCCCCTTTTGCATATCCCCCTTGATCCAGCCCTGCTTCTTCTTGGGCTTGCTGTCGGAGAGCGCCAGGTACTGTTTGCTCACCCGCCGCTCGGCAAACCCCATGCTGAGCGCCCGGTTCGCCTCCGGCGTGCGGGCCAGCAGCAGCAGCCCCGAGGTCATCTTGTCGAGCCGATGGACGGGATAGAGCTCCAGTCCAGTCTCGGCGCGCACCAGATTCACCAGGCCGGGTTCACCCGCTTCATCGTGCATGCCAAGGCCCGGGCCCTTGTTGATCACCATGAAATCTTTATGCTGCGACAGTATCCGGTACATCTAGAACCCTTTAGAATGTCATTTATTAATAAAATGTGAATGGGCCTTCAGGCCATACCCCATGGACCCTCAGCACAAGAATCGCACGGATGAAGAGATACTTGTTTTGGCTGCTATTGCTTGGCGCCAGTTACGCTTCCCCTGTCCTGGCAAGTGACCGTCCCCATGAGCGTCCGGATCGGGTCGTCTTGCAGTTGCGCTGGCTGCATCAACCCCAGTTTGTGGGTTACCACATGGCCAAGGCGAAGGGATTCTATGCCGACGCCGGACTGGACGTCGAGATAAGACCCGGTGGCAAGGGGATAAGCCCGGTGCAGGAGGTGCTGGCCGGGCGCGCCGACTTTGGGGTCGGCAACACCGAGGTGCTGACCAGCTACGCCAGTGGCAAACCCCTGCTGGCGCTCGCCAGCGTCTATCAGCATTCGCCATCCATCTTCCTGGCCCGACGCGACAGCGGCATTCTCACCGTTGCGGACATGCGTGGCAAACGGATCATGATGTTTCCCGGCCACCAGGACGCCGAGCTGCTCGCCACCCTCTACTATCAGGGGCTGCACGAGCGTGAGCTCACCCCCGTTCCCACCTCGGTCAATATCGACGATCTGATCGCGGGCAAGATCGATATTTTCAACGCCTATCTGAGCAATGAGCCCTTTTATCTGGAAGAGCGCGGCGTCCCGATCTCCATCATCAATCCCCGCAACTACGGCGTCGATTTTTACAGTGACATCCTGTTCACCACCCAGGCCGAGGAGCAGGCCAACCCGGAGCGGGTTGAACGTTTTCGGGCCGCCAGCCTGAAGGGGTGGCGCTACGCCCTCTCCCACCCGGCCGAGGCCATCAGCCTGCTGCGCCGGGAGTATGGCGTCCAGCGCTCTCAGGCTCATCTGGAGTACGAGCTGCAGATGAGCAAGGAGATGATCCAGCCGCTCTATGTGGAGATCGGGTATATGAACCCGGATCGCTTCGCCCACATCATGCAGCAGCTGACGGAGATAGGCCTCATTTCAGGGCCCATACCGCTGGCGGATTTCCTCTATCAGGCCCCCTCGGAGCAGTGGACATTCTGGCGCCCCTGGTTCTTGTTGAGCCTGGGGGTGGGCACCCTCATCTTGCTGCTGGCCATCTATCTGTTCGTCAGCAACAAGCGGCTCAATCGGGAGGTCGCCCTGCGCAAGCAACGGGAAGAAGAGATACTGCAACTGGCCCGCCATGATCCCCTCACCGGCCTGCCCAATCGCCTCAGTCTGATGGAGCAGCTGGAGCGGCAGGTCCAGAGCCCCAATCCCGGCTGCCTGCTGTTTTGCGATCTCGATGACTTCAAACGCATCAATGACAACTTTGGCCACAGCCAGGGAGATGCCCTGCTCTGCCAGCTGGCCAGGCGGATCGACGATGCCATCGATCATCGCTGCTTCTTTGCCCGGCTGGCGGGGGACGAATTCATCCTGCTGCTGCCCGACTACAGCTGCCGTCAGGCGCAGGATGTGACCGAGGTGATCCGGCTTGCCATGCAGTCGCCGTTCGAGGTGGATGGCCAGCTCATGTACATCGGGATCAGCATAGGCGTAAGTCACTACCAGAGCGGCTGGAGCGCAGAGCAGTGGCTCATCCAGGCGGACAGGGCCATGTATGATGACAAAAGCGGCAGCTTCGCGGCGTTGGCGGAACAATCCGGCTGACCCCACAGCGCGAGCGCGGCACAGGCGCTGGCAGCGCCCGAGCCAGCTCAATACCGCCTCTGCCCATAAGCGCCAATCCACACTCCCAAAGAAACAACGAGGCCACCCTGGGGTGGCCTCGTTGCATGCGCGTCTTCATGGTGATTAACCGAAGGTCTGCCCCAGGGATTTGAGCTGCCGCGCCTTGGTGAGCAGGATGTCGCTCGACGCATCCATGTCCTGCATCTTGCTGCTGTTGGTGTGGGAGTGCAGGGAGATGGCGTTGACGTTCTGGCTGATGTCTTCGACCACCGCCTGCTGCTGCTCGGCCGCCGCCGAGATCTGGGTCGAGAGATCGACCACCTGCTCTATCTCCGCCAACACCTGATGCAGGCTCGCGGAACCCTGCCGGGTCAGGCTCACACAGGACTGGGTCTGATCCAGATTCTGCTGCATCATGCCCTTCCAGCCGTTCAGGGTGCGCTGGATCTGCCCTATGCTGCCCTGGATCTGCTCCGTCGCCTTGTGGGTGCGAGTGGAAAGGGTGCGCACCTCGTCGGCCACCACCGCGAAACCGCGCCCCTGCTCGCCGGCGCGCGCCGCCTCGATGGCCGCGTTGAGCGCCAGCAGGTTAGTCTGATCCGCGATCCCCTGGATCTCGCTCATCAATACCCCGATGCGATCCGACTCCTCCGCCAGCGCCACCGCCGCGCTGAAGGCCTGCTCGGCCTGGGTGGCCAGTTCGGTGACCCTGTGCTGGGTGTCCTCCAGCTGCTGGTTGGTGTGCTGGCAGTGCACCTTGGCCTGGGCTATCTGGTTGTCCGTCTCCTGGATGTTACGGGCTATCTCGTGGGCGGTCGCCGCCATCTCGGTGATGGCGGTCGCCACCTGCTGGGTCTGGATATCCTGCTCGGCGATGTCGGCACTCGCCTCGCTGGACGCCGTCTTGAGGTGCACGGCCAGCTCCTGCAGGGAGAGCGTCGCATCGTCGACCCGCCCGAGCACGGTCCGGATCCTGGCCTGCAGCAGCTTGATGTGGAAATCGGCGATGGCGCTGGGCTCGTCCCCCGAGTAGATGAGCCGGGTCAGGCTGTCATACTCGCGGGTCAGCTGCCCCAGATAGCGGGGGGTGGTGATGATCTCGTGCCGATAGATGAGGCCAAGCCACAACAGTGGCAGCAACATCAGCAAGGATTCCCAGCCCCCCATCCAATAGGCGCCCCCCACCAGCATCAGCACCAGCCCGACGATGGCCAGCCCATGGCGCATAGGACCGAGGGAGAAACCGGCCTTGCGCTCCCCTCGCTCCACCGCCTTCAACCTGGCGTAGGTGCGGGCGGCGATGGCCTTCATCTCGGGCTCGGCGCGGTTGCGCACCGACTGGTAGCCGTTGATCCGGCCCTGCTCGAAGATGGGGGTGACATAGGCATCTACCCAGTAGTAGCGGCCATCCTTGCAGCGATTCTTCACCATGCCGCGCCAGGGCTTGCCCTGTTTCAGCTTGCCCCAGAGATCGGCGAAGGCCGCCTTGGGCATATCGGAATGGCGCACCATGTTGTGGTGCTGGCCTATCATCTCGGCCCGGCTGTATCCCGCGACCCGGCAGAAGTGATCATTGGCATAGGTGATGACTCCCTGCAGATCCGTGGTGGAGACAAGTTGTTCATTTGCTGGAAAATCCACCTCTTCATCCACGAGATGAGTCTGGGTTTTATTCATGACGCACGCCTCTTGTGTGATAACTCAACTAGCGTAGTCAAGCCCATGGGGCCAAGCAACGCGGCCCCTCAGACAATGAGGATGCCTGAGGGGCCGCTGTGGGATTTTATGATGCTGCGCTCAGTTTTTGCTCGGCGTACTCAGCTCCTGCTCACGAATAAGCTTCTTGTTCACCTTGCCGACGCTGGTCTTGGGGATCTCCTGGACGATGCGGATCTGGCGCGGAATGGCCCAGCGGTTGATGCGGCCGCTGTCGACAAACCCTTGCAGATGCGTCTTGATGGCCTGACTGTCCAGGCTCTCCCCCTCCTTGCCAACCACCAGCGCCAGCGGGCGCTCTCCCCACTGCTCGTCAGGTACCCCCACCACGGCCACCGAATGCACCCCGCCGTGCGCGCTGATGAGATTCTCCAACGCCAGCGAGCTGATCCATTCGCCCCCGGTCTTGATCACATCCTTGATGCGGTCCTTGATCTCCACAGTGCCATTCGGCGTGATGGAGGCCATGTCCCCGGTGTGCAACCAGCCACCCTGCCAGAGTTCGGCCCCCTTGTCCGGCTCCTTCAGATAGCCCTGAGCCAGCCAGGGTGCGCGCACCACTATCTCCCCCATGGTCTCCCCATCGTGCACCACCTCGCGGCCCTGCTCGTCGATGATGCGCAGATCCACCAGCCCGATGGGCTTGCCGGTGCGGATCCGCAAGGGCAGTTGCTCGTCCATGGGCAGCGCCAGCTCGGCCTCGCCGAGGTGCACCACGCACAGCAGCGGGCAAGTCTCCGACATGCCGTAGCCCGCGTGCACCAGAATGCCCTTGTTGCTTGCCTGAGTGGCGAGGCCAAGTGGCAGCGCACTGCCCCCGAGCAGCATCTTCCAGCCGTCGAAGGAACCCTGTCTGGCCTCGTCGCAATCGAGGATCATCTGCAATATGGTCGGCACGCAGTGGGAGAAGGTCACCCCCTCTTCCCGATAGAGCCGCACCAGCTTGTTGGGCTCGTAGCGCCCCGGATAGACCTGCTTCACCCCCAGCATGGTCGCCACGTAGGGGACACCCCAGGCGTGCACGTGGAACATGGGGGTGATGGGCATGTAGACATCGTGTGATTGCAGCAGCGACTGCCCCGCATGGGCCGCCAGGGTGCCCAGTTCATTCAGGGTGTGCAGCACCAGCTGACGGTGGCTGAAGTAAACCCCCTTGGGATCCCCCGTGGTGCCCGTGGTGTAAAACAGGGTCGCCACCGAGTTTTCATCAAAGTCGGGAAAATCGAAGTGACCATCCGCCCCGGCCAGCAGCGTCTCATACTCCCCCAGCACCGGCAGGCGGGTCGCCGCCGCGTGCTCGTCGGTCAGCTGGACATAGCCTCGCACCGTGGGCAGCTGATCCGCGATGGACTCCAGCATCGGCACGAAATCGTCGTGCACCAGCACCAGGTGATCCTCGGCGTGGTGCATGGTGTAGGCAATCTGCTCCGGCGAGAAGCGCACGTTCACCGTGTGCAGCACGGCGCCGATCATAGGTACCGCGAAGAAGCATTCGAGGGAGCGGTGGCTGTCCCAGTCCAGCAGCGCCACGGTATCGCCGGGACCCACCCCCGCCGCCGTCAACAGGTTGGCCAGCCGGTGGATCCGCTGATTGAGGGTGCGATAGTCATAGCGCAACTTGTCTGCGTAGACGATCTCCTGATCGGGATAGTAACGCCCCCCCGACAACAGCAGGCTCTTGATCAGCAGCGGATAGGCATGGGCTCCCTGCGCTGGCGGTATGACCCTGGTCTTCACCATATGGACTCCTTTCGATTCATGCTCACAGAGCTGTGGACTGCCGGGGAAACTCCGTCCCCTTGAAGAAATAGATATTCAGCTATCGAGGCGCGCCAGCAGCGCCTGGGCCTGGGGCCAGGGACCGAAGCCACTGGCCGGGTTGAGATGACCCACGGCCCCCGCATCGACCAGCTCGCTCCCCCAGTCGAAGGCCATGGCCTGCACCGCCTCACGGCTTGCCAGGGGATCGTTGTGGCTCATCACCACCAGGCTCGGGAACGGCAGCCGGGTATGCGGCAGCGGATGCCAGCCACCAGCCTGCATGGCGTCTGCACTCGGGTACTGGGCTGGCCAGGTGGCGCCGAGATCCGGCGGCGTCACCAGCAGGGCGCCCTTGATCTGGCGCTGGCTCTGCGCGGCCCAGTGCACCGTCATCAACACGCCGGCGCTGTGGGCCACCAGGATCACCGGCCCCTCGATGGAGGCAAGCGCCTGCTCGATGGCCTCGACCCTGGCCCGACAATTGAGCTTGTCCGAGGTTAAAGGCGACACAATGACCACCTTGTCCAGCTCGGCGGCGAGCAGCGTCTGCCAGTGCTCCGCCACATGCTCACGCAAACCAGGCACTATCAGCACCGTGGCCTTGGGCTGCCATTGCTTCATCTCACTCCCCTCTCCAGATGACCCGACGACGACCGGGTGATATGGGCATCACAGTAAGATGCCCTGCGCCCGGCTGCTTTACCTTGGGTGCCATGGACTTGTCTTTTTGTGACAGAGGCGCAGCCGCCTTATGACGGAGGCGCAGCCGCTTTGTGATGGCGCCGTAGCCGCCGAATGACAAAAATGCAACCCTATGATGACAAAGAAGAAGCGGCGAACGGCTCGGCGAAAGGGCCTGAAACACAGGGTTATCCAGTGATACCGGTGAGCATCTTAGACTAATAGACCTATTAATAAGCCTTTTCATGATGTAAACAAGATGATAAAAAACAGTTAACAACCAGCAGATGAGCTGTCGCCATGGGAACCGCATTATGACCCTCCTTGCCAGAGCCGCCACCCTCACCAATTATCTCGACGTCGCCCGCCAACTGGGCCTGAACACCCCCAACCTGTTGTCCCAAGCCGGACTCAGCGCCTCCATTCTGGATGTCCCCAATCAGCGCATCCCGGTCGCCACCATCGTCAACCTGCTCGAACTCTCGGCCCGCACCGGTGGCTGCCAGAGCCTGGGGCTGCGCATGGCGGAGCATCGCCAGCTGTCGGATTTTGGCGAGGTCAGCCTGCTGCTCGGCTATCAGCCCAACCTGCGCGAAGCCTTGCAGGTGATGGTGCAATACATCCACCTGTTCAACAATGCGCTGGCCATCTTCATCGAAGAGGCGGGCAAGGCGGTCATCATCCGTGAGGAGATCATAACGGACGCGCCCATGCCGTCGCGCCAGGCCACTGAGCTCGCGGTCGGCGTCATGTTCCGCTTCTGCGCATCCCAGGTCGGGGTGGGGGCTAACTGGCATCCCATCAGCGTCAACTTCACCCATGATGCCCCGGCGGATCTCTCCATCCACAAGCGCCTGTTCGGCTGCAAGCTGGAGTTTGGCAGCGAGTTCAACGGCATCGTCTGCCACTCCGCCGACCTGGACATCCCCAACCCCCTGGCCAACCAGGCCATGGCCCGCCACGCGCGCCAGTATCTCGACACCCTGCTGGTGGAGACCCAGCAATCCTTGCTGACCGACGTGCGCAAGGCCATTTACCTGCTGCTGCCCATGGGGCGCGCTACCATAGAGCAGATCGCCCGCACCCTGGGAATGAACGTGCGCACCCTGCAGCGCCATCTCGAGGAAAGCGGTGCCACCTTCAGCGAGCTCATCAACGAGGTGCGCCGGGATCTGGTGATGCGCTACCTGCAAAACTCCGGTTACTCCCTCGGCCACATCGCCGACATGCTGGGCTACTCCATGCCAAGCTCCTTTACCCGCTGGTTCAACGCCCAGTTCGGCATGCCGCCCGCCACCTGGCGCACCCGCCACAAGATAGTGCCCCGAGTGGCCCAGAGCGCGCGCACCAGCCTGGCCTACGGCTAGACATCACATCTTGCGCCAGACGCAAAGAGGGAGGCTTAGGCCTCCCTCTTTGTATTTCCCTCTCCCATCCCCCGTGAGTCACTCGTCCTCGGCACCGGAGCTAAGGGGGCATCGCGACTCCTCCTATCTCCTATCCCCTTTCCTGCTCCCCCCGACCTTGCACTATCAACCCTAAAAGAAGAGGGAGGCACAGTGCCTCCCTCCTTGCATTCCCGTTAGCGAACCCTCAGTCATCAGCGGGCATCCGCCGACAGCGGTTTCGCCACCACGCTTTCCTGAGGTGCGCTGTGCTCCCCGTTGGTGTGCGGCGCCTCTGCCTTCGTCTTCGCCACAACCTGCTTGGGATCCCGGAGCAGGAAATAGGAGAGCGCAGGCACCCCGATCAGCGCCCCCAGCATGTTCCACAGGAACATGAAGGTGAGCAGTATCCCCATATCTGCCTGGAACTTGATCGGTGACCAGGCCCAGCCCACCACACCGGCGGCCAGGGTGATCCCCACCAACCCCACCACCCGGCCGGTAAAGGCCACGGCGTTGCGGTAGGACTCCACCAGCGAGAGGCCCTGGCGCTGGTAGTGCAGTTGCACGCTCAGCAGATAGAGCGCGTAGTCCACACCGATACCGACCCCGAGTGCGATCACCGGCAGGGTCGCCACCTTGACGCCTATTCCCATGAAGACCATCAACGCCTCGCACAACACAGAGGTGAGCATCAGGGGCACCAGGGCCACCACGGTCGCCCGCCAGCTGCGGAAGGTGATGAGGCAGAAGACGGTCACCGCCAGATAGACGTAGAGCAGCATGGTGCGGTTCGCCTCGTGCACCACCAGGTTGGTGGCGGCCTCGATGCCCGCCGAGCCTGCGGCCAGCAGGAACTGGCGATCCGCCGTGCTGTTGTCACGGGCAAACTGCTCGGCGATGGCGACCACGCCACTCAGGGTCTCGGCCTTGTGATCTTTCAAGTAGGCAATCACCGGCATCAGGGAGCAGTCAGTGTTGAACAGCTCGGGGCTGTTGACCGAGGCCTGTTGGGCGGCGTAGTTCAGCACGTTCTGGTTGCGCTGGATGCTGGCGAGCTTGGGGTTGCCCTCATAGGTGCCGGCGGTGATCTGGCGCACCGCATTGACCAGCGAGGTGGTGGCCTGCACCCCGGGATGCTGCTGCAGCTCCCAGCCAAGGCGATCCGCCAGGATCAGGGTCTTGTAGTCGAGACAGCCTTCCGGCGCCGTCTTGATCATCACCGCAAACAGGTCGCTCGAGAGCGCATAGTGGCTGGTGATGTAGCCGTTGTCCTTGTTGTAGCGGGAATCGGCGCGCAGCTCCGGCGCCCCGCTGTCCAGATCGCCGACCTTGAGGTTCAGGCTCATCAGGTAGCCGCCTATCCCCATGGCCAGCCCCAGCGCCACCACCAGGGTGGCCCACTTGCGCTCGGTGCAGCGATCGAGCAGATCCCAGAGTCTGCCAAAACCCTTGTGGGCGGCGGCGTTGTTCTCCATCCGCAGGGCCCGCTCGGCCGCCTTGCGACCGACCCCCACATAGGAGAGGGCTACCGGCATCAGCAAGAGGGAGGTGAAGATGAGCACGGCCACCCCGATGCTGGCGGTGATGGCGAGATCCTGGATGACGGGAATATCGATCAGCATCAGCACGGCGAAGCCCACCGCATCGGCGAGCAGCGCAGTGACGCCGGCCAGGAACAGGCGGCGGAAGGTGTAGCGGGCCGCGATCTGGCGATGGGTGCCGCGGGCGATATCCTGCATGATGCCGTTCATCTTCTGGGCCGCGTGGGAGACCCCGATGGCAAAGATCAGGAAGGGCACCAGCACAGAGTAGGGATCGATGGCGTAGCCGAGCCAGGCGACGATGCCGAGCTGCCAGATCACCGCGATCAGGGAGCATCCCACGACCAGCAAGGTGCTGCGCACGCAGCGGGTGTAGAGGAAGATGATGAGGAGGGAGGTCACCACCGCCAGGGCGAAGAACATGATCACCTGAATGAGGCCATCGATCAGATCCCCCACCAGCTTGGCAAAGCCGATGACCCGGATTTTGTACTTGCCGGTTCCCTCCTCTCCCACCTGGTGGGGATGGCCGTCAAACTCGATTGTGCTGCGCAGTTGCTCGATACGCTGGGAAAACTCGTGATAATTGAGGGGCTTGCCGGTGGCGGATGCCTTGTCCAGCAGGGGCACTATCAACATGGTGGACTTGAAGTCGCTCGCCACCAGGCTGCCGACGATGCCGGCTCGGTTGATGTTCTGGCGCAGCTGTTCGATGTCGGCAGGCTTGCCCTGATAGGCATCCGGCATCACGGGCCCGCCCTGGAAGCCCTCTTCGGTCACCTCGGTCCAGCGCACCGCCGGACTCCAGAGGGATTTCATCCAGGCCCGATCGACCCCTTCGGTGAGAAACAGCTCGTCATTGACCTGCTTGAGCACGCCGAGGTAGTCGGGGTCGAAGATGTCCCCTTGGGTGTTCTCCACCACCACCCGCACCGAGTTGCCGAGACCGCGCAAGGAGCTGCGGTTCTCCAGGAAGTTTTTGATGTAGGGCTGGCTCTGGGGGATCATCTTCTCGAAGCTGGGTGCCAGCGCCAGGCGAGTCGTCGCCATATAGCCAAACACCAGGGTCGCCAGCGTCATCAACAGCATAAACAGGGGTCTATGGTTGAACACCAGCCGCTCCAGCAGGTTGCCGGAGCGCCGATCGAACTGTGCCAACTCGTGGATCACCGGCATCGAATCTTGCTTCACATGGCCCATGTCTGGATCCTCATTCTCTTGTTATCGTTATCGGCCGTCATTCCATGACGGCTTTATTTGACGGTCAGGGTACGCACACCGCGACTGCCGACCAGCGCCAGAACCCCATCCGGGGTCAGCACGGCGCCCGCCACCGGTGAGGGCTCTGCCTCTGCCACCAGCTGCAGCGGATCGTTGCCACGCTGGCGCAACATATGTCCTGCCTGGGTAAAGAGGCGGAAATGACCCTCGGCATCCTGCACCGCCGCACTGATGCTGATGGGTACCTGGCTCAGGAGCCGGGTCCAGTTTTCGCCCCCGTCCGTGCTGCGATAGACGTGACCGCGCAGGCCATAGACCAGCAGTTCGCCGGGTTGGCCGATGAGGCCGAAATAACTGCCCTCGTAGGGCGTCGGCAGGGCAACGAAGCGTTGCGCCGCCTCATCCCACTTGCGCAGCAGACCCTGCTCGCCGGCGAGGTAGAGCCCCTCCCCCGTCGAGTTGATAGCATTGAGGTGGAGCCCATCCGGGTTGTCGGTACGATCCTGCATCGGCGTCCAGTGCTGGCCGCCATCCTCGGTGCGCAGAATGAGGTTGAAGACTCCGACTACGTAGCCCACCTTGTCGTCTTGGAACCAGACGTCGAGCAGCGGCTTGTCGGCCCCCTCCTCCACCAGCCGCTGGCCCTCTTCCACCAGCGCGGCCCACTGTTCGTTGTCCGGCTCGATCTCAGCCTTGGCGGCATAGAATGTGCGCACCAGCTCGCCAATCTGGCGGCCGTCCAGCTGCTTCTGCCAGCTGGCGCCACCGTCCTGGCTGTGCAGAACAACCCCATCCCCCCCCACGGCCCAGCCCTGCTCGGCCGTGGGGAAGGCGACGGCGGTGAGATCCGAGCTGACCGGCACCTTAGCCTGTTGCCAGTGCTGCCCCTCGTCGTCGGAATAGAGGATGTGACCCCGATGCCCCACCGCCACCAGCCGGCTGCCGGCACGGGCCAGATCCAGCAAGGGGCTGCGCTGGGCCAGCGCGCTCGGTTTGGCCGGCAAGTCCAGCACGTCCACATACTCGGTCGCCTGCCCCGCAGTCACCCCTGTGCTCTGCATCAGCAGGGCGCAGCAGATCAATGGCGCCAACGTCTTGAATGAACCCATACCACGTCCTTGTCTCACTGTGCGGCGGGACGCCAGAGGGCGGCCCGACGCCAACATCGAGGAGCCTGGTTCGCCAATGACGAACCAGGCTCCCGTGACGGCTTAGCGGATCCCGGCGCCAGCCAGGGACTCCGGTGACCACTTCGCCTTCGACAGGGAGGCGCCGTACTTGATACCGCCGTAAGGCCCCACCACGCCGTTGATGTTGTAGGTCCCCGCCACCAGGTCATAGATCATGAAGGGGGTGGCATCCGGGGTCTGCTTGTCGTAGCTCTGGCTCAGGAAGGCGAAGGAGCCGCGATAGAGCTGACCACGGGCGTCGTACTGATCGGAGGCCAGGGCCACCCAGCTGTCTTCGTCCAGATAGAAGCGGCGCTTGGCATAGATGTGGCGCTCGCCTGCCTTGAGGTTGCCCTCCACCACCCAGACCCGGTGTTTCTCCCAGCGCACGTGATCCGGCGACAGGAAGTTCGGGGTGGTCAGCGCCTTGGCATCCTGCTCATAGGTCAGCTTGTAAGTGTTGTAGGGCACGATCATTTCCTGCTTGCCCACCAGCTTCCAATCGAAGCGGTCCAGCGCGCCGTTGAAAACGAAGACGTCGTCATAGGTACCGGCGCCCGAGGTGCCCGGGTTCGGGGTGTCGTAGGCCAGGTTCGGCGCCAGCTTGACCCGGCGCTGCCCCGGCAGGTACTGCCAGGCCTTGCGCGGCTGCTCCAGGGGGTTGGCGGCATCGCGCAGCATGATGGCTTCACCGGCCCGGCGGGCGGGCCCGGTGTAGTACAACTTCATCTGGTAGTAGGTGTCCTTGGCCGAGATGGGCTTGGCCATGTCCTCGTAGATGGCGTAGTTGATGAACGCCTGCCCCGTGGTGGAGAGCGCCGCCACCCCGGCGGCATCGACGTTCCAGGAGTCGTATTTGGTGGCGATGTTCACCCCCTGGTAGCGCAGCAGGAAGTTCCACATCGCCTCGGCCCCTGTCTTGGGGATCGGGAAGGGAATGCCCGGCAGCACCTGATCCACCGCCATGCCCCCTTCAAGGGTCTTGGCGTTCAGGGCGTTCTGTTTGGTGTTGTCCAGCACCGCCTTGGGCAGCGCCACGCTGCGGTGAGTCGGGTAGACATCGACTCTGAAGTCCGGGAAACGGCTCAGCAGCTCGGCGGTGGTGGCGGTCAGCTCGCCCTTGTACTTGGCCGCGTTCTTGCCGTCGATCACCAGCAGCGGCTTGTCGCCCGCATAAGGATCCGGGCGCATGCTGTCACCGGCCTTGAAGCCGGCAGGCGCGGTGGTCAGGCCGCCGTTATAGGCGGGGATGGAGCCGTCGGCGTTGGCCGCGGCATCGGCGCCGACCTGGGTCAGGCTGGTGCCAAGTGCTTGTGCCTCGCTGCTGGAGACAGCCGCCTGGGCCTGACTGGTGAAAGCCAGGGCGAGGGACAGGGCCAGCATGGTCTGTTTATGTTTCATCATCTTGTTCTCCGACTCGGTCGCTTGACTCAATAAGTGGTCTTCAGGGTCAGGTAGACGGCGCCTCTGTCTTCCGTGGTGGCGCCGCCACCGGAGAAGGAGGAATAACCACCGGCATAACAGGTGTTGCGCTGGGTCGCATCCAGGGCGTTGGGGGTGGAGCCATCGGTGGCGCCATCGTTACAGTCGGCAGACTTGCCGAAGGAGTCCACGTACTTCAGATCGACGAAATACTGGTTGTAGATGGTGGCACCGAGGCCGACCGCGTAGTTGCCGGTGTCTTTGGCGCCGCCGCCCTGCACGGGGGATACCCCCGCCAGGCCGAGGTTGACCGACAGCGGCATGCTCATATCGACACCGGGGAATACCTGATACCAGATCGGGGTGAAGTTGACCGCCAGACCCCAGTTGTCCGTGGTCGACTTGTCGAGACCCTGATAGCTGTCCTCACCCTTGTAGAGCGCCTTGTTGTGATCGTTGAGGCTCAACAGATTGCTGTAATAGAACTCGGCCAGCAGGGCGGCGCCGTCAAACAGCGGAGAGTCGGCCATGGTCATCAGGCCGTTGATAGTCCAGTGCAGGGTCTCGCCGGTGGCGCTGTAGCCATCGGTGTCATCGGTGATCACCCCGGTGTTGGCGTTGCGCGGTGGCAAGGCACCGAAGCCACTGGCCAGGCTGTCAGATCCGGCGGCACTCAGCAGGGCCGGGATGCTGGAGAGCGGCATGTTGTGGCGATAGTTCAGATCGCTGCCAACGCTGACCCCGGCGATGTCCTTGGACAGGCTCAGCCCCAGGATGTCGATGTTCTCACCGTAGGCGAAGCTGTAGCTCGCCGTGTCCACCGAGTTGCGCAGCAGCGGCACCCCGGCCAGCCCTCTGCCACCGGTGTTCAGGCCACGAGCGTCCAGTACCGCCTGGGGCAGGATGTCGGCGGTGCGGCGATAGTAGGCACCCAGGGTGGCATCCAGCGACTCGGGGGACCACTTGGTCATGATGCCCCAGTCACCGTGCTTGCCCGGCTCAATGTCTTCGCCGCGGCGAATGTTGCTCAGGGTACCGCTCGGGCCGGCCAGGCCGGGGCCGCCGGTGTGGCCCAGCAGGAAGGCGCGGGCACCGAAGCCCACCAGATCGGAACCACCGTAGAAGGTGCCGGCCTCCGGCAGGCGGGCTGCGTCCCAGTCGAAGAAGTACTGCGCGGCAAAGGTCCACTCCGGATTCAGGGTGAAAGAAGCGGAGATCTGCTTGCGGGGCATGAACAGCTCTTTCGCCTCGGTGCCCGGGGACGCCGCGAGTTTGGCGAGATCCAGGCCAGACTGACCGTAGCTGATGGAGTGCACCGGGTTGAGCAGGGTCTCGCCCCAGAAGATGTTGTGCTGGCCAATCTTGACGCCGAGCAGCGACTCGTCACCGATCTCCATGTTGTGGAACACGAAGGCGTCGAGGATCTCGCCGGAGGGGCCGTTGTAGTAGCGATCGGCATAATCGCTCAGCCCCGGCTGGCCAAACATGGCGGGAGCGCCCGGGCGACCGGCCCAGCCGGCGATGCCAGAGCGGTCACCGTTGTTGTTGAGGAAGGGGTTGTCACTCGCGCCGACGTCGTCATAGGCATAGTCATACCAGCTCGCCGCACTGATGCGAAAACCGGTGTTGCCCTTGTTCACCACGTCCAGCTCGGTCAGCAGATCGAAGCGGGTGGTGACGGTGTCGCCAGAATCCTTGAAGTTGTAGTCACCGTCGTTGTTGTTCGGGGTGGCGAGCATGCGGGAGTCCGCGCTCTCGGTGCGTACGCCGTAGTTGAACTTGCCGGTGTTGTCGAAACGTACGGACCAGTCTTCACTGTCCGTGTCGATCTCCACCGCCTGAACGGTTGGCAGGAGAACGGCCGCGATGGCCGTCGCCAGCAGGCTGAGGCGCAGGGCACCGCAACCATGACTCGTGTGCTTGTAATCCATTACAGTCTCTCCGAGTATCGTCATCTGTTATTTGTTATTTGTTGTTCTGTGTTTAATCGCCGTTTCCGTTGGCTTTTTCTTCATGCAAGTGGAGATGACCTTCCTCATGGCGCACCACCTTGTTTGGCTCTCGAGGATGCAGCTCTGTTTTGCATCGGCCCCGGGGTGTCGCTCACTGTGATGAGACAGTCTTTCTCTCTTGTGTGCCGACTGTAAGGCCTAGCTTCAGGGCCGCGCTTGCCATTGAACGTCAGCCACTTTTCATTTGATGACAGGGGATGCAAGCGCTGACAAAGGCCCCTGAAAGCGGTGCCAGACAGCCCCTATTCAGGTCGTCAGCCGGTAAAGAAGGAGGAGATCTTGTCTCAAGGGAGGATCATCTGCTGCCACTACCAGGGAAAATTCGAGGGGACTGACGCAAAAACGGTGGGGAAGGCCCAGGCCCCCTTCCCCACCGAAAACTCACGGCACTAGCGTGCTATGGTGCAGCCGGTCGCGGCCTGCAACTGCTCGAACTCGATGCCGGGGGCCATCTCCACCAGCTTGAGACCGGTCGGCGTCACATCCAGCACGGCGAGATCGCTGATGATGCGATCCACCACCCCGACCCCGGTCAGCGGCAGCTTGCACCACTCCAGTATCTTGTGCTCACCGCCCTTGGCGCAGTGCTCCATCAGCACCACCACCCGCTTGACCCCGGCCACCAGATCCATGGCACCGCCCATGCCCTTGACCATCTTGCCCGGGATCATCCAGTTCGCGAGATCCCCGCGCTCGGAGACCTGCATGGCCCCGAGTAGCGCCAGGTTGATGTGCCCGCCGCGGATCATGCCGAAACTCTCGGCGCTGTCGAAGAAGCTGCTGCCAGGCAGGGTGGTGATGGTCTGCTTGCCGGCGTTGATGAGATCCGGGTCCAGCTCTTCCTCACTCGGGAAGGGGCCGATGCCGAGCAGGCCATTCTCGCTCTGCAGCCAGACCTCCATGCCGTTCGGGATGTAGTTCGCGACCAGGGTCGGCAGGCCGATCCCCAGATTGACGTAGAAGCCGTCTTGCAGCTCCAGGGCGGCGCGTTGCGCCATCTCTTCACGGGTCCAGGCCATGTGATAAGTCCTTTCTCACTGTGCGCAGGTCGCTGCGCTGTTCAAAATGGGGGGGAATCGAGTGCCCGTCGCGGCACCTCAATGCCGGTATGAGCGCTCGATCAGCTCCTCAGGGTGCGCACCTCGATGCGCTTCTCGGGATGGGGATTGAGCACCAGCCGCTGCACATAGATGCCGGGCAGGTGGATCTCGTCCGGGGCCAGCTCCCCCACCTCGACTATCTCCTCCACCTCGGCGACGCAGACGCGCCCCGCCTTGGCACAGAGCGGGTTGAAGTTGCGCGCCGTCTTGTTGAACATCAGGTTGCCCGCCTTGTCGGCCTTGGCACCCTTGATCAGCGCGATGTCGGCGGTCAAGGCGTGCTCCATCACGAACCACTCGCCGTCGAACTGGCGGGTCTCCTTGCCCTCGGCAATGAGCGTGCCGTAGCCGGTGCGAGTGAAGAAGGCGGGGATGCCGGCACCGCCGGCCCGCAGCTTCTCGGCGAGCGTCCCCTGGGGGGTGAACTCCAGCTCCAGTTCGCCCGCGAGATACTGGCGCTCGAACTCCTTGTTGCCCCCCACGTAGGAGGAGATCATCTTCCTGATCTGGCGGCTGTAGAGCAGCGGCCCCAGGCCGAACTCATCCACCCCGCAGTTGTTGCTGATGATGGTGAAGCCGCGCTTGCCGGTCTCCTGCAGCGCCTCGATAAGTTGCTCCGGGATGCCGCACAGGCCAAACCCGCCGGAGGCGATGGTGATGTCGTCCTGCACCAGATCGCCAAGAGCGGCCTGGGCGCTGGGATAGATCTTATTCATAAATACCTCTCTAGGGTCTACTGACGTTTCGGCGCAAGCCGCGTTGCCGCGTCAAAGGACGCCAGGCTAGGCGCGGGGTGCAGGTAATGGTTATTCCCTTGGCAAGCCCCGCAACAACGCATGGCGTCTTTTGCCGCACAACCCGCAGGGACGGGCCAGTTTTTCCGCGTAACGTTGTTACTCGGCGGCTCGTTTGGACTACCAAACTTCACGCCTCGCGCCTAGTTTCGCGAAAAAACTGACGCCGTCGCGGTCGTGACGGAACGTCAATAGACCCTCATCCATTGGCCACGGGGGCGCTGTCGTTGTTACTACGATTCTTCTTTATTTGGCGTGGTGCCGCGAACGTCCGTCATCATGGCTTGATGCCCCAATGCATCAGCGTCAGCACCAGGGCGATAAGGAACAGGGTCTCCCCCACCATCAGCAGGATGGGTTTGATGCCCACCGCCGCCAACTCCTTGAGCTGGGTCTTCATGCCGATGGCGGCGATGGCGATCACCAGACACCAGCGCGACAGATCGTTGACCCCGCTCTGGATGACGGGGGGCACCCAGCCTGTGCTGTTGATGCAGGCCAGCACCAGGAAACCCACCGCAAACAGGGGCAACAGGGGCGGACGCTTGCCGGAGGCGGGATCCGCCCCCTGCATCCGGGTGATCATGGCGGCGACGACGATCACCGGTAGCAGCATGGCGACCCGCATCAGCTTGACCACGGTCGCCACGTCCCCGGTCTCGGTGGACATGCTGTAGCCGGCGCCGACCACCTGGGCCACGTCGTGAATGGTGGCGCCGAGGAAGACCCCCGCCTCCACCGGCGTCAGCTCGAAATAGCGGGCGATCATGGGATAGGTGATCATCGCGATCGTCGAGAGCACCGAGACCCCGATCACGGTGAACAGGGTGGCGCGCTCTTTTTGCGGGTGATTGGGCAGGGCGGCGGCCAGCGCCAGGGCGGCGGAGGCCCCGCAGATCGCGGTGGCACCACCGGTCAGCATGCCGAACAAACGCTGGAAGCCCATCAGCTTGGCCGCGACCACGGAGAGGCTGATGGTCGCCACCACCAGAGTCACCACCAGGATCACAGGCATCCAGCCGAGCTCGGCGATCTGGCCGAGGGTGATGCGCATGCCGAGCAGGGCGACGCCGATGCGCAGCACGCTGCGTGCCGTGAACTCGATCCCCTTCTTGCAGGTCCCCTCGGCGCTGAGGAAGTTCAGCGCCATGCCGAGCAGCAGGGCAAACAGCAGCACGGGGGCGCCATAATGTTCGGCCAGGAAGGTGGCGGCGGCGGCCACCACCAGACTCACTGCCATACCGGGGGCGAGCTCGCGCACCCGCGAGAAACGGGCCGTCAGAGCGAGGGCGTGCATGGGAGGCTCTCCTGTGAGGCGATGACGATGAAGAGACTGTCCCCCTCCTGCTCGACCGGGTAGCGGCCGACCTTGAGCTGGTTCGATCCCAGCAGATAACCGGTGCGCAGGTTGAAGCGCAGGCCGTGGGAGCGGCACTGGACCACCTCCCCCTCCAGCTTGCCGCCACACAGGGAGGCGCCCTGATGGGGACAGCTGTCATCAATGGCATGAAAAGCGCCGTCGACGTTGAACAGCACCAGGCTCTTGCCCTGCTCTTCGATGAGGACGCGCTGGCCGGGGAGCGGTATCCGGCTGGCGGGCACCTCGATGCGGGTCTGCGCCGCCCCAAGCTGGGTGGCCACGGCCTGGCGCAGGCTGGCGAGCAGTCGCTCCACCGGCTGGGCGCCGGAGAGGGTCAGCGCGCCGTCGATCACGAAGCTGGGGACGCCCTGACCGGCGGGCCCCAGGGCGATCCCCTGGAAGGGGCTACCATCCCCGTGCAGGCCGCTCACCAGCGTCTCCAGCGCGAAACCGGCCTCTTCGGCGAGCCTCAGCAGGGTGCTGCCGTCACCCAGATCCCCTCCTTGCTGGAAGTGGCAGGCGAACAGCCGCTCCAGCAAGGCCTCTTGCTGAGCCGGCGAGCCTGACTGGCTGGCCTGCTGCCACAGGCGATGTGCATCGGCGGTGTTCGGCATCAGGGGGATAGTGGTGAAGTCCAGACTCAGGCCGACGCTGGCCGCGGCCTGCTGCACCTGGGCCTGGCGCAGGCGCACCGCCTGCTCGCCCCCGAGTCTGCGCAGATAGAAGGCGTGGAAATCCTCCCCCTGTGCCGGCAGGTAGGGCAGCAGTTGCACCCCGTGCCAGCGCAACTCCACCCGCAATTCAGGCCGCTCAGCCCGCAGCAGGGCCAGGGCCTGATCCAGCTGGCGTTTGCCAATCAGGCACCAGGGGCAGATGAAATCGAAATAAATCTCTATTTTCAGCGTCTTTTGCAGGGTACTGCTCATGCCCTTCTCTCCGTGTTATCAACTTCAGTCCGGCGAGTCGCCGCCGGACAGATAAAACTCACTGTGCTCCAGCGGGCGTCGTCAGGCCCTCGCCTCCGTGGGCGCCGGGTCGATGAGGGGGGCATCGGCGGCCTGAGGCTGCTGCTCCCCTTCCAGCCTGGCCACGTCCTTGTGGTAGTGGCGCTTGGCATAGAGGAAGACGATGGCCGCCGCGATGCTGATGAGCGGCACCAGCTGGAAGGCCTTGTCCAGGCCGATGTGATCGGACACCTTGCCGGTGATGAAGGGGCCAGGTGCGAGGCCGAGCAGGTTGTTGGCGAGCGTCAGGGTGGCGAAGGCGGTGCCGTGGATACTGGCGTGGGTCAGGTTCGCCACCATGGCGCCGGCGGGGCCCGAGGTGCCGGTGGCGATGAACATGCCGAGGCAGATCAGGAGCACCTGCGGCACCCCCACCGGCAGGGCGAACGCCAGGGAGAGCAAGGCGCAGCTGCCGAGACAGTAGCCGATGGCGAGGCTTATCTTGTGATCCGGCCGGGCCTTGCACAGCCTGTCGCTCAGCATGCCGCACAGGATCATGCCGGCGCCGCTGCACAGCACTATGATGGCCGCCGCGGCCCCTGCCTTGTCCGTCTCCATGCCGTAGTAACGGTTGAAGTAGCTCGGCATCCAGACGATGACGGTGCCACCGACAAACAGTTGCAGACCGCTGCCCACGTAGGCGGCGATCACCGAGCGGCTGGAGTAGAGGCTGCGCAACGGATTGCGGCCCCCGCAGCCCTTCGATGTGCGGTTGGCCTGGGCGATGCGGTCCTCCTTGACGATCAGGGGGTAGAGCGCCGCCAGCAGCAGACCGAACAGGGCCATGCCGGCGAAGGCCCAGCGCCAACCCATCAGGTGGGCCAGCACCCCCCCCGAGGCCATGCCGAGCACGGAGCCGAACAGGCCGCCGGAGATGAAGGCGCCGGAGAGGGTGGCCCTCATCTCCCGCGGGAAGACGGAGACCACCACAGCGATGCCGACGCTGCCGTAGGCCGCCTCCCCCACCCCTACCAGGAAGCGGGCGATGAACATCTGCTCGTAGTTCTGGGCCAGGGCGCAGCCCAGGGTCGCCAGGCTCCAGAGCGCGGCCATCAGGGCCAGGCTCTTCACCCGACCGAAGCGATCGGCGAGCAGGGACAGCGGGAAGGTCAAGAGCCCGACCATGAGCGCGACTATGCCGCTGAGCAGGCCAAGCTGGGTATCCGAGAGCACCCACTCCCCCTTGAGCATGGGGAAGACGGCATTGAGCACCTGGCGCGACATATAGTCGGAGATGAGCAGACCAAAGGTCAGTGCAAACACTATCCAGGCATAACGACGGGGCACGGCAACCTTGCCAGCCTCTGCGTCATCATCGATATGATACGTAGCCATACAATCCCTCGCGCTACCACAAGTTGGGTTGGGTTCTCGGTCGACGAACCGGTGGACAGGCCCCCGGCTCGACAATATTGATTCATCGCTCAATTGCCTGAGGGCTGCATAGTGCAAGGACAACCGGCGTTTGGCAAACAGAGTTATCGGGCCGCTGCGCCTGCCTTGGCGCGCAGCGGCCCAAGTGGGTTAGCCGCGTTGCGGCACCCCGGTTTGACCCGGCTTGCGGTTCGGCGCCATGCCGTTGGCCAGCAGCGTCTCTTCGATGCTGTCGTACTGCACGCCGATGCGGTAGATGGCGCGGGCCTCCTTGCCGTTGGCCACCTCACGACCCAGTTCATGGGCAACGCGCACGCACTGCTGGATCTGCTCGACCGAGCTCATGCGCTGACCGTGCTGACCTATGATGGTGTCCTCGATGCCGCAGCGCGGGTGCAGCCCCATGGCCATGGCCATCATATTGAAGGGCAACACGTTTTTGAGCAGCGACTCGGCGGTGACGCAGGCACCGTCCGGCGCGCGGTGGACGAAGTTCATGAAGTTGAACGGGTTCGGGCCGTCGAAGCCGCCGCCGATGCCGATCCAGGTCAGGTTCAGCGGGCCGCGGTAGATGCCCTTGCGCACTAGGCGCTCCAAGGTCTCCAGGGCGTGCATGCCGGTCAGCTGGAAGTGCGGCTGGATGCCGTTCGCCATCAGGCGCTTGAGGTGCTCGGCCACCCAGGCCGGGCCCGCCGGGACCGTCATCTCGCTGTAGGCGGCCTGATAGGCCGGGTTCGCCAGGGAGGTGCCTTCCAGGTATTCCGGGTAGAGCAGCTCCATGATGTTCATCTGGGTGGTGTTGATGGCGACCGTGACCTGATCCGGTTTCGGGGTCAGCTCGGCCAGCATGTGGCGGGTGTCGTCACTGAGCCACTTGGCCGCCTCGCCCTCCCCTTCCGGGGCGAAGGAGATGGAGCCGCCGACCTGGATGATCATGTCCGGCACCGCCTTGCGTACCCCGGCGATCAGCTCGTTGAACTTGGACAGGCGCTTGGAGCCGGTACCGTCCAGCTCACGCACGTGCAGGTGCAGCACGGTGGCGCCGGCTTCGTAGCAGTCGACCGCCTTCTGGATCTGCTCCTCCATGGTCACCGGGATATCTTCCGGGAAGTCTTCCGGTGCCCACTCGGGGCCATAAGGTGCCACTGTGATGACCACTTTTTCCTGGTTTTCCGGGTGCAGGGAATCGTCAAAGAATTGCATCTGTTCTTTCCTTGAATAGTCAGGCCTTGCATCAAGACCCTTGAGTGGTGTGTTCACCCGGACAATCCTGCCCGGGCAGAGTACGGTTTCAGAACGGGGTGTCGCCCATGATCCCGGCCCGCTCCATCTTGCGATGGCAAGGGGGGTAATCCATGGCGGCGTAGTGCTGGGTGCTGCGGTTGTCCCAGATGGCGATGCTGCCCGGCTGCCAGCGCCAGCGCACCTGATACTCCGGGATATAGGCCTGGCTTATCAGGTAGCGCAGCAGATCGCTGCCCCCCATGCTGTAGTCCTGGCCGACCCGCACGTGGGCCGGGGTGTGGAAATTGGTGAGGTGGGTGGCGAAGGCGTTGACGAACAGGATCTTCTCGTCCGTCTCGGGATGGGTGCGCACCACGGGGTGCTCCGCATCCGGGAACTGCGCCTTCAAGGCGAGCCGCTTCTCGATGGGCATGGCCGCCCCGAAGCTCGCCTCTATGCTGTGACGGGCCCGCAGCCCCGCGATCTTCTGCTTGATCTCTTCTGGCAACTGCTCGTAGGCCACCACCATGTTGGCCCAGAGGGTATCGCCCCCCACCGGCGGGGTCTCCACGCAGCGCAACACGCAGCCCATCGGGGGTTGAGCGCGCCAGGTGGCGTCGGTGTGCCAGGCGTTCTCGTAGCGATCGTTTTGCACCTCCGGCGACTTGTAGATGCGCACCAGCCCGGGATTCTCCGGGTCGCTCCCTGCCACCGGGTGATCCTCCAGCTCGCCGAAGCGGCGGGCGAAGGCCACGTGATCTCCCCGGCTGATGTCCTGATTGCGCAGGAACAGCACCCTGTGCTTGAGCAGCAGGGAGCGGATCTCCGCAAACAGGCCCCCGTCGTGGACGGCATCCGCCAGCTTGACGCCACTGAGTTCGGCGCCGATATGGCAGGTCAGTTGTTCTACACGCATGTCTCTCTCCCTAGATGACAAGTCGGTGCTGCCCGGCAGACCCAGGTTCTGCCCCGCGGGGCAGGCCTGGGCCCCTGGCCTAGATGACGAAGACGGAGGAACCCGTGGTCTTGCGCGCCTCGAGGTCGCGGTGTGCCTGAGCGGCATCCTGCAGCTCGTACTTCTGGTTGACTTCTATCTTGATCCGCCCGCTGGCGACGTGGTCGAACAGCTCGCCCGCCAGGGCCGTCTTCTCGGCCGGATCGGCGATGTAATCGGCCAGCGCCGGGCGGGTCAGGTAGAGGGATCCCTTCATGGCCAACAGCTGGGGATTGAAACCGTCGATGGGACCGGAGGCAGTGCCGACGCAGACCATGAGGCCACGGCGCTTGAGGGAATCGAGCGACGCGAGGAAGGTGCTCTTGCCGACGCTGTCGAACACCACGTCGACACCGGCGCCCTCGGTCAGGGTGCGCACCCGCTGGGCCACGTCTTCATGGCTGTAGTCGATGGTGAAGTCGCAACCGTGGGCCCTGGCCACTGCGGCCTTGGCCTCGCTGGAGACGGTGCCGATCACGGTCAGGCCGAGCAGCTTGGCCCACTGGGCGACGATGAGGCCAACGCCCCCTGCCGCGGCATGCAGCAAGATGCTGTCACCGGGTTTGAAGCCATGGATGCGGCGCATCAGGTAGGCGGACGTCAGACCACGCATGGTCATGGCGGCGGCAGTCTCGCAGGAGATGTTGTCCGGCAGCTTGATGAGCGGCGCGGCCGGGATCAGACGCTCTGTTGCATAGGCGCCGAGTGTGTTGATGAAGCCGGTGTAGGTGACGCGATCGCCGACCGCCACATTGGTGACGCCCTCGCCAATGGCCTCCACCACGCCGGCCCCTTCGACGCCCAGGCCGTTGGGCATGGGGATGGGGTAGGTGCCGTTACGGAAATAGGTGTCGGCATAGTTGAGACCGACTGCGGCATGGCGCAGACGGACCTGGCCCGGGCCGGGTTCACCGACGGTCACTTCTTCGTAGCGCAGGACCTCGGGGCCCCCTGTTTCATAAAAGCGTATGGCGTGGGCCATGGCTGTTCTCCAGATTCATTCATGGGTGAAAACATCGTCCAGAGTGAATCTAGGGGGTTACGTAAACGTCCGCTTTGCATCGGGCGACAGCCACTTTTCATCTCATGACACCCCCCGTCTAATTCGTTGCCCACCCGGGATGAAGAGGCCAGAATCCCCCTGACCTACCATGGCGACAGCCCCATTAACAGTGGCAACACGCTGGAATGACGGGGCCATCGAGGTGAATTGAGTGACGTATTGCCCCGCTCGGCGAGGAGCCGGCCAGCGCCGGGTCTTCTACCTAAGCAGCATTGACGTTAACGTAAACGTGGTGTGAGATGGTTCTATCCGCAGCAAGACATGAGCAGCATGAAAGGAGTCACAATGTCCAACCTATCCCCCTCGGCCGGGAAGCGTTTTCGCCTCGCCCTTGCCAACGAAAAACCCCTGCAGATCGTCGGCACCATCAACGCCTACATGGCGCTGATGGCCGAGCGTAGCGGCTTCAAGGCCCTCTATCTGTCCGGCGCCGGGGTGGCCAACGCTTCCTATGGCCTGCCGGATCTCGGCATGACCTCCATGAACGACGTGCTGATCGACGCCGAGCGCATCACGGCCGCCACCCAGGTTCCCCTGCTGGTGGACATCGATACCGGCTGGGGCGGCGCCTTCAACATCGCCCGCACCATCCGCGCCTTCGAGCGCGCCGGGGTCGCCGCCGTCCACATGGAAGATCAGGTCGCCCAGAAACGCTGCGGCCACAGACCGAACAAGGCCGTGGTCAGCATCACCGAGATGGTGGATCGCATCAAGGCGGCGGTGGATGCCCGTCAGGATCAGGACTTCGTCATCATGGCCCGTACCGACGCCCTGGCGGTGGAAGGGCTGGGCTCGGCCCTCGAGCGCGCCGCCGCCTACAAGGAAGCGGGTGCCGACATGATCTTCGCCGAGGCGGTCACCGAACTGGAGCAGTACGATCGCTTCAAGCAGGCGGCCGGGGTGCCCATCCTCGCCAACATGACCGAGTTCGGCAAGACGGAGCTGTTTGACAAGGAGGCCCTGGCGGCGCACGGCGTCGACATGGTGCTCTACCCCCTGAGCGCCACCCGCGCGGCCAACCAGGCAGCCCTCAACGTCTATCAGCAGCTGCGCCACGATGGCCACCAGCGCGCCGTGGTCGACACCATGCAGACCCGGGAGTCCCTCTACGACTTCCTCGGTTACCACCACTACGAGCAGACCCTGGATCGTCTGTTCACCAAGGAATAAGCCGGCGACCAGCCGCCTCATGCTGGCGGCTGGCGCTTCAACGGACTGAATGAGGAAACATGTGATGAGCGCCATTTCAGAAACCACTACCGGCTTCAAGCCGAAGAAATCCGTCGCCCTCTCCGGCACCGCCGCCGGCAACACCGCCCTGTGCACCGTCGGCCTCTCCGGCAACGATCTGCACTACCGTGGCTACGACATCCTGGATGTCGCCACCAGCTGTGAATTCGAAGAGATCGCCCACCTGCTGGTGCACGGCAAGCTGCCGAACGCCGCCGAGCTGGCGGGCTACAAGGCCAAGCTGAAGGCCCTGCGCGGCCTGCCGGCCGGGGTCAAGACAGCCCTGGAGCAGTTGCCCCCGTCCGCCCATCCCATGGATGTGATGCGCACCGCCGTCTCCGTGCTGGGTTGCCTCTCCCCCGAGAAGGACGATCACAATCACCCGGGCGCCCGCGACATCGCCGACAAGCTGATGGCTTGCCTCGGCTCGGTGCTGCTCTACTGGTATCACTTCAGCCACAACGGCAAGCGCATCCACGTCGAGACCGACGACGACTCCATCGGTGGCCACTTCTTGCACCTGCTGCACGGCGAGAAGCCGCGCGACTCCTGGGTGCGCGCCATGCACACCTCCCTCATCCTCTACGCCGAGCATGAGTTCAACGCCTCCACCTTCACCGGCCGCGTCATCGCCGGTACCGGCTCCGACATGTTCTCCTGCATCACCGGCGCCATCGGTGCCCTGCGCGGGCCCAAGCACGGCGGCGCCAACGAGGTGGCCTTCGAGATCCAGAAGCGCTATGACAATCCGGCCGAGGCCGAGGCCGACATCCGCGCCCGGGTCGAGAAGAAGGAAGTGGTCATCGGTTTCGGCCACCCGGTCTACACCGTCTCCGATCCCCGCAACAAGGTGATCAAGGAGGTGGCGCGCGAGCTCAGCGAGGAACAGCACAACACCAAGATGTTCGACATCGCCGCACGTCTCGAAGAGGTGATGTGGGACGCCAAGAAGATGTTCCCGAACCTCGACTGGTTCAGCGCCGTCAGCTACCACATGATGGGGGTGCCCACCGCCATGTTTACCCCGCTGTTCGTCATCGCCCGCACCTCCGGCTGGTCGGCCCACGTCATCGAGCAGCGCATCGACGGCAAGATCATCCGCCCGAGCGCCAACTACGTCGGCCCGGAAGATCTCAAGTTCGTGCCGCTCAAGGAGCGCACCTGATGAACAGCCTGAACACTCAATACCGCAAGCCCCTGCCCGGCACGGCGCTGGACTACTTCGACGCCCGTGCGGCGGTCGAAGCCATAGTCCCCGGTGCTTGGGACCGCCTTCCCTACACCTCCCGGGTGCACGCCGAGAAGAATCAGGAGCGCAAGTGATGAACAGCAACTATCGCAAGCCGCTGCCCGGCACGGCGCTGGACTACTTCGACGCCCGTGCGGCGGTCGAAGCAATCGTCCCTGGCGCCTGGGACAGGCTGCCCTACACCTCCCGGGTGCACGCCGAGAACCTGGTGCGCAAGTGCGATCCGGCCATCCTCACCGAGTGTCTGACCCAGATTGCGCAGGGCAAACGTGAGCGCGACTTCCCCTGGTATCCGGCCCGGGTGGTGTGCCACGACATCCTGGGCCAGACCGCTCTGGTGGATTTGGCGGGCCTGCGTGACGCCATCGCCGATCAGGGCGGCGATCCCGCCCAGGTCAACCCCGTGGTGCCGGTGCAGCTGATCGTCGATCATTCATTGGCAGTGGAGTGCGGCGGCTTCGATCCCCAGGCATTCGAGAAGAACCGCGCCATCGAGGATCGCCGCAACGAGGATCGCTTCCACTTCATCAACTGGACCAAGCTGGCGTTCAAGAACATCGAGGTGATCCAGCCCGGCAACGGCATCATGCACCAGATCAACCTGGAGAAGATGTCGCCGGTCATCCACAACGATCGCGGCGTGGCCTACCCGGATACCTGCGTCGGCACCGACAGTCACACCCCCCACGTGGATGCCCTCGGCGTCATCGCCATCGGCGTCGGCGGCCTCGAAGCCGAGAACGTGATGCTGGGGCGCGCCTCCTGGATGCGCCTGCCGGAGATCGTCGGCGTCGAGCTGACCGGCAAGCCGCAACCCGGCATCACCGCCACCGACGTGGTGCTGTCCCTCACCGAGTTCCTGCGTCAGCAAAAGGTGGTCGGCGCCTATCTGGAGTTCCGTGGTGAGGGCGCCGCCGCCCTGACGCTGGGCGATCGCGCCACCATCTCCAACATGGCGCCGGAATATGGCGCCACCGCGGCCATGTTCTTCATCGACCACCAGACCCTCGACTACCTGCGCCTGACCGGCCGTGACGGCGAACAGGTCAAGCTGGTGGAGACCTATGCCAAGGAGGCGGGCCTCTGGGCCGACGCCCTGGCGAGCGCCCAATACGAGCGCGTGCTCAGCTTCGATCTCTCCACCGTGGTGCGCACCCTGGCGGGCCCGTCCAACCCCCATCGCCGCCTGCCGGTGGCCGATCTGCGCGATCGAGGTATCGCCGTGGATCTGGACAAGGCCCGCGCCCAGGAGGCCGAGGGCATGCTGCCGGATGGGGCCGTGATCATCGCCGCCATCACCAGCTGCACCAACACCAGCAACCCGCGCAACGTGATTGCGGCAGGATTGCTGGCCCGCAACGCCAACCAGCTCGGCCTGGTGCGCAAGCCCTGGGTGAAATCCTCCCTGGCCCCCGGCTCCAAGACGGTCGCCCTCTACCTGAAAGAGGCGGGTCTGGACGAGGAGCTTTCCCAACTCGGCTTTGGCATAGTGGGCTTCGCCTGCACCACCTGCAACGGCATGTCCGGCGCCCTGGATCCCGCCATCTCGCAGGAGATCATCGCCCGCGACCTGTACGCCACCGCCGTGCTGTCAGGCAACCGCAACTTCGACGGCCGCATCCATCCCTATGCCAAGCAGGCCTTCCTCGCCTCGCCGCCGCTGGTGGTGGCCTACGCCATCGCCGGTACCATCCGCTTCGACATCGAGAAGGATGTGCTGGGGGTGGTGGACGGCAAGGAAGTTCGCCTCAAGGACATCTGGCCAACGGATGAGGAGATCGACGCCGTGGTCAAGGCCTCGGTCAAACCGGCGCAGTTCCGTCAGGTCTATATCCCCATGTTCACCATAGAGGAAGACCATGGTCCCAAGGTCGCGCCCCTGTATGACTGGCGCCCGCAGAGCACCTATATCCGCCGCCCACCCTACTGGGAGGGTGCATTAGCCGGTGAGCGGACCCTGAGTGGCATGCGGCCGCTGGCGGTGTTGCCGGACAACATCACCACCGACCACCTGTCGCCGTCCAACGCCATCATGCGCAGCAGCGCGGCCGGCGATTATCTGGCGAAGATGGGCCTGCCGGAGGAGGACTTCAACTCCTACGCCACCCACCGTGGCGATCACCTGACCGCCCAGCGCGCCACCTTCGCCAATCCCCAGCTGGTCAACGAGATGGCGGTAGTGAACGGCGTGGTGAAGAAGGGGTCCCTGGCCCGCGTCGAGCCGGAAGGCAAGGTGATGCGGATGTGGGAAGCCATCGAGACCTACATGGCGCGCAAACAGCCGCTGATCATCGTCGCCGGCGCCGACTACGGGCAAGGGTCTTCCCGTGACTGGGCGGCAAAGGGGGTACGGCTGGCGGGGGTGGAGGTGATAGCGGCGGAAGGCTTCGAGCGCATTCACCGCACCAACCTGATCGGCATGGGGGTGTTGCCCCTGGAGTTCAAGCCGGGCACCACTCGCCTGACCCTTGGCCTGGACGGCACCGAGACGTACGATGTGGTGGGCAAGCGCCAGCCTCGCGCAGATCTTACCCTGGTGGTTCGCCGTCGCAGCGGCGAGGTGATAGAGGTGCCCATGACCTGCCGCCTCGACACCGCCGAGGAGGTCTCGGTCTACGAGGCGGGTGGCGTGCTGCAACGCTTCGCCCAGGACTTCCTGGAGTCGACGACCCACAAGGCCGCCAGCTGAGCCTAACGTCAAGACGGCAGCCACCCAGGCTGCCGTCTTCTATCCCGAACAAGCACGATCAGGACAATCCTATGGTCCACACACCTCAAATCAGAATCCCGGCCACCTATCTGCGCGGCGGCACCAGCAAGGGCGTCTTCTTCCGTCTGCAGGACCTGCCAGAGCGCTGCCAGGTACCGGGCCCGGCCCGCGACAAGCTGTTTATGCGGGTCATCGGCAGCCCGGATCCCTACAGCGCCCATATCGACGGCATGGGGGGCGCCACCTCTTCCACCTCCAAGTGCGTGATCCTCTCCAAGAGCCAGCAGCCCGATCACGACGTGGATTACCTCTACGGCCAGATCGCCATCGACAAGGCGTTCGTGGACTGGAGCGGCAACTGCGGCAACCTCTCCACCGGTGCCGGCGCCTTCGCCATCCACGCCGGTCTGGTGGACCCGGCCCGCATCCCGGACAACGGCATCTGCGTGGTGCGGATCTGGCAGGCCAACATTGGCAAGAGCATCATCGCCCAGGTGCCGGTGAGCAACGGTCAGGTACAGGAGACCGGCGACTTCGAGCTGGACGGGGTCACCTTCCCCGCCGCCGAAATCGTGCTGGAGTTTCTCGACCCCTCAGACGACGGTGAAGACGGCGGTGCCCTCTTCCCCACCGGCAATCTGATAGACGAGCTGGAGGTCCCCGGCCTTGGCACCATCAAGGCCACCCTGATCAGCGCCGGCATCCCCACGGTGTTCGTCAACGCCGATGAGATTGGCTACAGCGGCACCGAGTTGCGCGAGCAGATCAACACAGACCCCGACGCCCTCGCCCGCTTCGAGGCGATCCGCGTCGCCGGCGCCCTGCGCATGGGGCTCATCAAGACGGCGGCAGAGGCGGCGACCCGCCAGCACACCCCCAAGGTGGCCTTCGTGGCCAAGCCGAAGGATTACCTCAGTGCCAGCGGCAAACAAGTCAAGGCAGGGGACGTCGATCTGCTGGTGCGGGCGCTCTCCATGGGCAAGCTGCACCACGCCATGATGGGCACCTGCGCGGTGGCCATCGGCACCGCCGCGGCCATCCCCGGCACCCTCGTCAACATTGCCGCCGGTGGCGGCGAGCGGGAGGCGGTGCGCTTCGGCCACCCGTCCGGTACCTTGCGGGTGGGGGCCCAGGCGCGGCAAGTGGACGGGGACTGGACGGTGACCAAGGCGGTGATGTCCCGCTCCGCCCGCATCCTGATGGAAGGCTGGGTACGGGTGCCGGGGGATGCCTTCTAGCCCGAGCATCCCCCTTTGAACCATAAAAAAGAGCCAAGGCAACTGCCTTGGCTCTTTTTTACAACATATTTCACTCCCCCAGCCCACTTATCATTGTGGTCTGGGCACACACTCCACCTGACGCGGGATATTCCGCTTGGCATCGCCGCCGATCAGCTGCTTCACCTGACTGGCCGGGCACTGACCATCGTCCACATAGACCTTCTTCCCGTACGCGAGGCCACCGGGCGGCGGATCCTGCGGCAGATACTCGACGGGGGCCGGGGTGACGATGGCACAACCGGACACCAGGCTCACCACTGGCAGCAGCGCCAGCAACATCGATCTCTTCCATGCAACAGCCATAGGCCACTCCTCTGTGTGATCGCATGCGCCGGGTTCCCACGGGCCGCATCGACCCAGGCAGTGTAGTCACCCCTGCCCCCGAGCCGATACCCGCCCCCGGCTGCGCTGTGACGGATCCAGACACAGAAAAGCCAAATGACAGGAACGGCGAGCCCCCTGGATCAAACTCTCATCTTTGCAACCGGCTGAGCGCGAGTTGCCGCCAGGGCTTGGCTTATTGTCCGTAATAGTGTTCGAGCAGGGCGTCGGCCTCTGCCGGGGAGAACTGCATCTGGGGCCAGCGTTTGGCCTTGTCCCTGATGTCCATCAGGTTCTCCCGCTCCGGCTTGAGCTCGCTGCCGAGCTGCCTGTTCAGGGCATCGTAGCGGGCGATGACCGCCTGCCGGGTGAAGACCCCGGGGGTCAAGTCCAGCCGGTAGCCCCGAAACAGCCACTGCAGCCCCTGATAGACCGCCAGGTGATAGACCGAATGGTGATCTTCCTCTTCAAAGTAGCGACTGGTGACGTGCAGGTTCTGGCCGGGCTGCGCCGCTACGCTTCGGGCAAATTGGCGCAGGTGATCCCGGTGAAACTCGGAGCGCCCGAACCCCGGCGTGTAGGGGTTGTTGGCCACCGCGATAAACAGTGATGAAGCGTGCTTGAGCGGATGGGTCAGGGCCCGCTCGATGCGCTGATAGTTGGCCGGATAGTCGAACCAGAGGCTGGCATCGACCGAGAGGTAGCCCTGAAACTGACCGGCGTCTCTTGCCACCGTGTCCAGGGCCAGCAAGCCCCCGAGAGAGTGGCCCACCAGCAGGGCCGGCGAGGCGGTGCGATACCGGCCCTCGATGAGCGGGCGCAGCTCCCGGGTCAGGTACTGCATGAAGGCAGGGCCGCCTCCAGTCTTGGCATAACCGGCTCCCGCGGGCTCCCCATTGGGCAGCACCATGGTATGGCTCGGGGTGTAATCCCGCATCCGGTCCCTGTTGTGCACCGCCACTATGATGAGGGACGGGATCGCCGGGTTCAGCCCGGCCCGCAGCGCCTGGGTGATGCCCGCGACCTCGATCAGGAATTTCTCCCCGTCGAGCAGATAGAGCACGGGGAAGTGCTGATCTGGCTTTTGTTCGTAGTCATCCGGCAGGTAGACGCTGTATTGCCGGGTTTCGTCGAGCAGGGCCGAGTGATGGTTGAAGCCCTCGGCGTAGTGGAGCATGCCGGCCTGGGCAGAAGCGAGATGGAGCATGGTGATCAGTACCGCGATGAGTCTTTTCATAAGGGGAGTCGATGAAGTTGGCTCGGATAAACGGCAACAGGGCCGCCAGGCCCTGCTGCCGTATGGGTTACAGCTTGTAGGTGAAACCTGCCATCAGGTTGGCCGGTTCGCCGTACATGTTGAAGGTGCTCGTCGAGCCGACCCGGTAGAAGTACTCCCGATCGAAGATGTTGTAGACATTCAGGGTCGCCTGCATCTTGTCGTTGATGTCGTAGCGCACCGCCGCATCAAACAGGGCATAGCCCCCCTGATGGGTCGTGATCCCATTCTGGTTGAACGAATAGTCGCTGACCGCCGTCATCCCCGCCCCCAGGTGCAGCCCCTGCACCCAGTTCGCCAGGTGGTAGTCGGTCCACAGAGACAGGGAGTGACGCGGGATCGCATCGAATTTCGGATTGTGACCCCCGGACTTCTCCTCGATGTCGGTGAAGGTATAGCCGGTCATCACCATCCAGTTCTGGCTCAGATAGCCGGTCGCCTCCAGCTCCACCCCCTGGGTGTCCACCTTGCCGGTCGCCCAGTAGGTGTTGGCAATGGCGATCCCCTGCTCGTCATAGGCCTGGGCCGCGATGTTATTGTCCTTCATCAGGAAAGCGGTCGCCCGGGTGTTGAGCTGGCCATCCAGCAGGGATGACTTGACCCCGGTTTCCCACTGGCTGCCCTCGCGCGGCTTCAGCATGTCACCATTTTCATCCTGACTGGTCTGCGGCTTGAACACCTTTGAATAACTGGCATAGAGGGTGTGTTCATCGGTCAGGTCATAGACGGCCCCGGCATAGGGAGTGAATTTCCCATTGAAATCACCCGACTGGCTGTTCTGCGCCCCCGAGCTGAGGGTCGTGCTGACGACCTCGGTGTCATACCAGGAGACACGGGCCCCGGTGATCACGGCCAGCGAATCCATCAAGCGCCAGGTCACCTTGCCATACAGACCCAGTTCTGACTTCTCTTCGTAGTCGTTTTTGGTGTACTGGTAGTGTGGCTTGGCGACCGTGGTCGGATCGAAATTGAACACATTGATCTTGCCGATATTGCGGTTGGTGTAGGTCTGGATATCGGATTCATAGCGCTTGTAGTCAGACCCCAGCACGAACTCGCTCTTGTGCCCAAGCAGGCCAAACATCTGGCTGTAGTTGGCATCCAGCGCGACGTTCTGCTGCTGGTTCGCCTGGGCATTGAACATCAGCCCGGTGTTCCCCGCGGCATCCACCGGACCGTTGGTATAGGTCTGCTCCAGGCGCATGTCGTGATCCATGTAACGGGCCGAGAGCTGGCCGACGCCACCGTTGGCAAAGGCATGCTGGAGGGAAGCGCCCACATCGGTGGTGTTCGCGTCGAAGAAGTCTTCGTCAGAACCGAGGTAGGTGCTGCGACTGATGTCGAGCATGCTGCCATCGCTGTACGCCGGCAGGCCATTGGTGGGCAGGATGTCCTTGGTTTGATGCAGGGCATAGACCGACAGCAGGGTGCGATCCGACAGCTCGAACTCCAGGGTGCCGTAGTAGGTCCCGTTATCGTTGTTGTTATAGTCAACCTGGTTCTTGATGTCGGCGTTGCTCACCACGAAGCGGCCGAGCACAGAGCCCTCCTCGTTGAGCGCCCCCCCCATATCCGCTTCCAGATAGTGCCGATCCCAACTGCCATAGCGCGCCGTGACCGAGCCCTTGAACTCGTCGGTCGGGCGCTTGAGCACCATGTTGATCACGCCACCCAGTTCGCTGGTGCTGTTAAACAAGCCGGAAGGGCCCCGCATGATCTCCACGCGGTCGACGGCGGCCAGCGACGGCAGGGTGCCGAATTTGCTCTGCATGGGCGATGGCAAGCCGTTGAGGCTCACCTCATCGTATTCGTAGCCGCGGGAGAAGATGGAGGAGCGGCCGCTGTCGTTGACCATGGTGCGCAGACCCGGCGTGTATTTGGCCAGATCGTCCACCGCCACGAAGTTGCGCTCTTTGATGTAGTCGTTGGTCAACACCGTGATCGACTGGGGAATGTCTTTCAGGGCTGCCGGGGTCTTGGTACCCACGGTGGCCGAGTCGACGCTGTAACCTCCGGTCTCCTCCGACGGCGCCATCCCGTACAGGGGATTGCCGTAAACCACCAGAGGTTCATTCGCAGCGATATCCTGTTCTTGCGCCCACACAGGGGCAACGACAGTGACAGCCAGGGCAGCAGAGACGGCCAGAGCCAGCGGGCTCGGCGCTTTATCCTTAAAGACAACCATAGAAAGAGTGACCCCCACAAGATGATAATGATTTTCATTTGATTTTTAGGGGGCTAATATAGCATCCAGGTTTCCGCAGTAGTTTTGCGGTTTGGTCATTTAACTCTTCGATCTGGTCAAAGTGCACATGACGGACACTGTGGTGAGGGATACGGCGGTCCGCAAACGCGGCCTGTTTACCGGCAGGGTGGAAAACCTGGTGATTCAGGACGGCATCCTCTTCCACAACAAGGACATAGTCCACAAGGCCGATTTCGCCACCCAGCGAGAGCTGCCGCCACAGCTGATCATCGCCATCCCGCTCGAGAGCAAGGCGCTGATGACCTATGGCGCCACACACCGGCTGAGAGGCTGTCGCTTTCACAAGTCAGACCCCATCGTCGCCACCGCCATTCTCTATACCGAACCCGACATGGTGCAGGGCGCCGCCAAGGCCCATGTGCGCAGCCGCAGCATCGTCTTGTCGCTCAGCCTGCCCTGGCTTGAGCGCCACCTGATCGGCAAGCACCGAGTCCTGTTCGAACGCATATTCAGCCATCATCTGAGTCGCTGCGACTGGTCGCTACCGCCGCATCTTGGCCAGATAGCGGAAGCCTTGAACCTCACCAGCAGCCAGAATGCCCCCGAGATGCTGATGAGGGAGGCGTTTGCGCTCACCGTCTGGGAGAGCCTGATGGTCAACATCCAGCAGATCGCCTTCGTCTGTGGCCAGCGGCACAACGAGCAACCGACTCGCCTGAAAATGTTGCTGATGGATGAGAAGGTGGACGAGATGGCCCTTGCGGACATTGCCGAGGCGCTGGGCATGAGCGTCTCCACCCTGCAGCGGGCGGCCAAGAAAGAGCTGGGCATCAGCCTGCAGCGTTACTTGCGCGAGCGAAAGTTGCAGGAGGCGAAGGTGAAGCTCGAAGAGCGCAGCATGTCACTGCAGGAAGCCGCCGAGCATGCGGGCTACAACCATGCGGCAAACTTCATTACGGCGTTTCGAAAACTGTTTGGCTTCTCGCCACGGCAGATCATCAGACAGGGCGCGGCAACCGCAGAGGCGTGATGAGCAGCGAGCCTGGCAGCGGCCCAATACCCTCCCCCAAATGGCCTGCCCGGCGGCTACTGTGGACGCGGCACGCACTCCACGTGGCGAGGTATATTCTTGCTCGCATCGCCGCCGATCAGCCGCTTCACCTGACCATCCGGGCATTGGCCATCGTCCACATAGGCAAGCTTCCCATAAGGGAGGGCGCCCGGCGGGGGATCCTGGCTCAGATAGGTGATGTGGGTCGGGGCGAAGTTGGCACAACCCGACACCAGGCCCACCAGCAACAGCCCCCCTGACAACCTTGCTCTCTTCCATCTGACAACCATCGGCCACTCCCTTTGTGTAAGCCTGCTACTGCGCCAATTCGCGCGTACTCCCCCCGTCCCGTCAACCCAGCCAGTGTAGTCACCGATCACCGCCGACCGATAGCCTCCCCCGGCGGCCTACCGACGGATCCAGACACAACAAAAAAGCCCAAGTGACTGGGTCACTTGGGCTTTGTACTCCATTACGTCATAAAGGCAGACAAGCAGGATGCTACCTGTCACATCCTGTCAGGATCTGCGGCTGACACCGTTATGGCACCGAGGCGGACAGCCCATATACCAGGCTGTCCGCATGCCGGCTGCCGCCAGACTCGCTATCCCTCCTCGCCATGCCCCCTGCGCTTGAGGGTGAGCGTTGGTCACCAGCAAAAATTACTCTGCTGCCCGCCGGCACGACACAAAATGGGGATAAGCGTCGGGAACCGAAGAATGGTTGCCATACAGAGTGTTGAACACGTAGTGATTGCTGCCACTGCTATAATCGCCCGTCCAGTGGACGGAGCTAGTCGGCCAACCGGCAGCTATCGACAAGTTACCGAACTCCGCAAAGAGTCCCTGATACTCAGCCAGGGTTGGCAGGCGAAAACCTTGCCCCAGGTAAGTGCAATAGTCGTTTCCGTTAGACCATTGCATCGTGACGTAGGTCTTTCCATTGTGTTTAACTGTTTGGTCATATGGGATCCCCGAGGCATCCGCCTCGCTTTGCAGCGGCGGACAAGTCCATTCGGCACCAAAACTGTCGACCAATATGCCTATAACACAGCCAGCACCATAAGCTGGCAGGGGGTAATACACGGTAAGCTGCGTAGTGGCACTGACCCCTGAACTATCCTGCATCGTCGCAGCAATGGTGGTGGCACCACCAGCAACCCCCGTGGCCAGGCCGCCGCCATTGATGGTGGCAATGGCGGTGTTGCCGCTGCTCCAGGCGACGCTGGCACTCGCATCAACAACGCTCCCATCGGACAGAGTGGCCATGGCGGTGAACTGCTTGGTTTCCCCTATCAGAAACGAGTCATCTGCCGGCGTCACGACCAGAGAGACCGTTGTCGGAGGCAGCTTCACACAGGTCACATACAGGTCGTTGTGGTCATCGTAAGTACCACCATCGTGGCCATTCTTCAGATCGATGGCGTGGTGGCTACCCGCATACTGCGCCATGGTGGCCGACCAGTAATACAGGTAAGTCGGCCAGCCCGCATGGGTTTCCAGGTCACCAAACTCGGTGTACAGACCCAGCAGCTCATCCCGTCCCGGCAGATAATAGCCATCCCCCAGGCCGGTACAGTAGGCACTCGCCTGCGGCCACTCCAGCAGGGCATAGACAATGCCGTTCTCGGTGCGCGTGGCGGCATAAGGGATGCCATCGGCATCGGCCTGGGACTGGGTCAGCGGACAGGTCCAGGTCTTGCCCGCCCCATCGGTCAGGGTATCCATGGAACAGCCACCTGCGACCACCTCCAGCTCGGCCGTGTCGCTCAGCCCGGAGCCATCTTGCGTCATCGCCGTGATGGTGCTGCTGCCAACGGCCACCCCGGTCGCCAGGCCGGTGTTGCTGCCGATGGAGGCGACGGCGAGATCGCCGCTGCTCCAGCTGACCGAGCTGGTCATATCCTGGCTGCTGCCATCGGACAGGGTCGCCGTGGCGTCGAACTGCTGGCTCTGTCCCACCGCGACCGAGGCGCTCTCCGGGGTCACGGTCAGCTCTGTCATGACGGCACCGGTCACGGTCAGGGCCGCGCTGCCGGACTGACCGCTGGCGCTATCGGTGGCCGTGATATTGGCCCCCCCCACGCTCACCCCGGTCGCCAGCCCGCCGATGACGGTAGCCACCCCGGTGGCATCGCTGCCCCAGCTGGCGGTGCCGGTGATGTCCTGGCTGCTGTTGTCGGACAGCTGGGCGGTGGCGGTCAGCTGCACACTGAGCCCGACCGGCACCGTGGCCGGATCCGGTGTGACCACCACCCCCATCACGGCGGCGTCGCCCACGCTCAGGGACGCACTGTCGCTCAGGAACAGACCGTTGATGCTGCCGGCGGCGCTGATATAGGTCGAACCCTGCGCCACCCCGGTCGCCACCCCGGTGCTGCCATCGACGGTGGCGATGCCGCTGTCGTCGCTGCTCCAGCTGATATTGTCGTTGCCGGTCACCTCCTGACTGGTGCCATCCGACATCCAGGCGCGTACCGTGAACGGCTTGCTCAGGCCAACAGGCACCGTCTCGATGCCCGGGCTCACTTCCAGACTGGTCACCTCGGCACCGGTCACGGTCAGGGACGCGCTGTTGCTGACGGACACGCCATTGACGACGGCGGTCACACTGATATCGGTGGAACCCACTCCCACCCCGGTGGCCAGGCCCTTATCCACGGTGGCGATGAGAGGATCGCTCACCCAGCTGGCGCTGTGGGTCATCGGCAGGCTGGTGCCGTCAGACATCAGCGCGGTGGCGTCGTATTGCTGGGCCAAGCCGATGGGCACAGTGCCCCTGGCCGGGGTCACCTGCAAGGCGGTCACGGTCGCGTCGGTCACGGTCAGTTGCGCGTGCCCGCTGAAGAGCTGGCCGTTGAGGGTGGTGCTGGCGTTGAGGGTAGCGGTACCGGCGCTGGCCCCCGTGGCCAGGCCGGTGGTACTGATGGTGGCCATGCCGGGCTCACTGCTGTGCCAGCTGGCATCCAGCACAGGCTGGCTGCTGCCATCGGACAGCATGGCGGTCGCGCTGTACTGTTGCGGCAAGCCAACCGGCGCCCTGAGCTTGGGCGGCGTCAGTTGCAGGCTGGTCACGGTGGCACTGCTCACCTTCAACTGCGCCGAACCAGCGAGATCCTGACCATTGAAGAGACCCGAGGCCATGATGGCCACGGTGCCGGCACCGAGGCCGCTGGCCTGCCCCCATTTATCCTGCTCATTGCTGACGGTGGCGATGGCGGTGTCGCCACTGCTCCAACTGACGGAGTCCGTGACTACCTGGCTGGTCCCATCGGACAGCATGGCGGTCGCAACGAAGGGCAACGCCAGGCCGACCGCCGTCGTGCTCGATGCTGGGGTCACCTGCAAGGCGGTGACGGTGGCATCGCTCACGGTGAGCTGCGCCGCACCGCTGATCGTCTTGCCCTGGAAGAGACCGCTCGCACTCAAGCCGGCCATGCCCGCCCCCATCCCGGTCGCCCGCCCCTGATCGACGGTGGCGGTGCCGGCGTCATTGCTGCTCCAGCTCAGGTCGCGGGTCACATCCAGGGTGGTGCCATCGGAGAATTGCAAGATGGCAGTGAACTGCTTGTTCAGGCCGGCGGCCACCCTGGCCGCCGCGGGCGTAATCTGCAGCCCGGTGGCCTGGGCATTGCTGATCTCCAGCTGCGCCTTCGCCTCGATGGGGGCACCATTGGCCCCCATCCCCGATGCCGTGATGGTGACACGGCCCGGTGCGACCCCGGTCGCCAGGCCAGTGCTGGTGATGGTTGCGATGGCGCTGTCACTGCTGCGCCACTGGACGTCGCCGAGCGCGGTCACATCCTGCACCTTGCCGTCGCTCATCACCGCCTGCGCCACATACTGCTGCGGCAGCGCCACCGGGATACGCCCCTGGGGCGGGGTGATCTGCAGCGAAACCATGCTCGGCGCACCGCTCCCGGAGTCCGTAGATGACGAGTCGTCATCCCCCCCACCGCATGCGGCCAGTAACAAGGCCGCCATGGACGCGTAGATCCACATGAATATTTGCTTCATCGTAAGTCCTAATAAGCTGTTCATCTTATGCTCCTGACCGTCCCTGCCCGCTCGTCTGCGCGACAGGGGCCGGCGGCAAACACCCATTCCGACGCAACAGATGCCAGCCAGGCGCATCGGGGGGTGCCAGATCGTCATGGCCAGTCCCGATCACCGGGACCGCGCCATCACAGGGGGTAACTGAAAACGAGAGAACCGGATCCACCGGAGCATCGCGCAAGGCGATCGCTGGGCATCAAAGCAGGCATGGGGTCAAACAGATGCCGCCAGAGGGCGCGGCCTGGCCAGGGGTCACCCTCTGGCCGGATAGTGGCAGCCACTGAGCGGCTTATGGGTATTCCACATTCAAGACGGCCTGGGCGGTGAAGGTGCCGGGCTCTGGCAAGACGCCGGTACCGATGGGTGCCGCATAGAAGAGCACAGTCCCCTGCCCACTCTGCAATGGCACCGACAATGTGCCGGCATTAGGCAGGATCCAGTAGGCGCTATCGGCCACGTCACTCTGGGTCGAGATCGCCACCCCCAGGCCAGGTTTGCCCGTCTCGATGAGTGCGGGGTTCTCTGCCGAGGGGACCGCGTTCATGCGCAGCGTCACCGGCGTGCCCATGTCCACGCAGGTGATGGGCATCGAAACCGTCTGGATCAATCCGGGTTGGGAGGGCGGTGCGCCCAGCCGGATGCTGTTGGTCGGGAAGGTCCCGAAGTCCACGATTTCTGCCGCATTGTTGTTGATGACACAGCCAGGCTGGATCAGGGTAGCGCGCACCTCAATAGTCACATCCGCCGCCCCGGCGAAGAAGAGGGCGCCGCACAGGGCAAGACCGACCCCCGCCGCTATTTTGCTTTTCATCATCCCGCCTCATTGATAGGAAAAAGTGACACCCACGAGGGCTGTCGCTGTGCCCGCCACCATCTGTTCAGTCCGGATATACCGAAAACCGAGGGGGAAATTGAACACGCCACCACTGGGACCACTCAGCCCCAACGGATACTGGTTGATCTCATGGTCACCGGCGTCATCGGGTCCCAGCCGATAAGGCGCCCCCGTTCCGGGATTGACCACCTGAACGCCAAGCCCCCGGGCCGTACTGGCGGCAGTCAGGTTCACGATATCGGTTCTATTGCTCGGGTCGGTCTGGTCCGAGAGGGTGACGTTAATCTCGACATTGGGATCGCACTGCAAATTGATCATGCTGGAAATGATGCCGGTGGTACTGCCCACCGCCGGAAAGTCGCCGGTACTCAGTTCACCAAAGTCGATGTAGGTATTCGCCGGAGAAGTCACATCGCACCCCCGGGCGGCTACAT
>NZ_JRGL01000093.1 GCF_000764655.1 Aeromonas aquatica | reverse complement strand
CCGACTGAGCTAACGACCCTCACCACGACCAGGTCCGAGTGCACTGCTGCACCGGCTCTGACGGCGGCCTATATTACGGATTTATCATCCTGGCGCAATAGAAAATTCTTAAATTAAATCTGTTTGCTCACTGCGCGTACAAAGCGGTGCCGTATTTACAAGACTGTTACGAAAACAGTGACCTACAGCAATGCTACAACTTGCTCAGACTCTGCTTGGCCAACTGGGCCGGCGAGGTGTTGGGGTACCCCTTGATCACCTGCTCATAGAACGCCTTGGCTTCCGCCTTCTTGCCATCGAGTTGTGCCAGCATGCCGAGTTTCAGCAGGGCATCGGCTCGCTTGGGCGACTTGCTGTACTTGTTCGCGACCGTGGAGAACTGGGCCGAGGCACCGGCTCTGTCGCCCTTGTTGAACATCAGCTGGCCAAGCCAGTAATGGGCATTGGGCACATAGCTGGAGTTCGGGAACTGCTTGATGAACCCTTCGAAGGCGGGAATAGCCTTGTCGTAGTTCTTCTCCTTGAGCACCATGTTCACGGCGGCGTCGTAGGCCTGGTTCTCGTCCTGATTGGTCGAGTAATTGGCCGCGGCGGCTGGAGCCGTGGTAGAGGCTGCCGGGGTCGCGGGCGCAGCGGCAGGCTGGCTGTTCGCCACCTTGTCGAGCTCCTGATAGAGCTGGCGCTGGCGCTCCTGGGACTGCTCCATCTGATAGGTTTGCTGTTCCAGCTGACCGCGCAGTTCGGAGACCTCCCCTTGCAGGGAATCCACCTGTTGCTGCAACTCGGCCTGCAGGCGCAGACGGGCATTGAGGGTGCGCTCCAGCAAGGCGACTCTGTCTTCCAGGCTGCCTGTGGGCACGATGGCGCCATTGTTGCCACTGAGGGCCACGGCGCTGCCGCTGTCGCCACTGAGATCGCTCACCGGTGCAGCCGCTTGAGCATTCAGCGCCACTAACACGGCCATCACAATAGTCGCTTGCTTGTACACAGATTTCATTCGGATCAAACCTTAGCGTTTAGTGCAAATAAAACGGCCATCGCAATAGTCGCTTGTTTATACACAAATTTCATTCGGATCAAATCGGTAGCCTCGGTGTATATAAAACGGCCATCGCAATAGTCGCTTGTTTATACACAAATTTCATTCAGATCAAACCGGTAGCTTCAGTGTAAATAAAACGGCCATCGAAATGGCCGCTTGTATATACACGAATTTTGTTCGGTTCAAGCCTTAGTAAACCAGGACCGCGCGGCGGTTCTTGGCAAAGGCGTCCTCGGTGTGGGACAAGTCCAGCGGCTTCTCTTCGCCATAGCTGACGATGGAGAGCTGCTCGGCCTGCACACCCAGGGTTTGCAGATACTTGGCAACGGCCTTGGCACGACGCTCGCCCAGAGCGATGTTGTACTCAGGGGTACCGCGCTCATCGGCGTGGCCTTCGATCAACACCTTGACGGACGGACGCTCACGCAGGTAGCTGGCATGGGCATCCAGCAGGTCGGCGTACTGGCCCTGGATGTCGTAACCGTCGTACGGGAAGAAGATCACGTTGTCGCGTTGCAGAGCTTCGAACTTCTGACGCATCTGCTCTTCCGGGGACAACATGCCGTTGGCGCCACCGGTTTGTACACCGCCCATGCCGTCGGTCATGCCAGACTCGGCACCAGCGGCGTCGGAGTCGGAAGAAGAACTACAGGCAGCCAGGGTGAACAGTGGCAGTGCGATGGCCAAACCCTTGAGCAGTTTATTGAGTTGCATGCTATTTCCTTAAACCTTTATAACAAAACAAAAAACAATCGATTTTTTTATCAATTCAAGAAGGGCGACCAAGCTGGTGCACGAATTTCACCGCTACTGGTCGGAAGCACAGCCTTGAAACGACCGTCGGTCGAGACCAAAGCCAGACTTTTACGACCCTGATAGATGGTGGCATAGATGATCATGCTGCCATTGGGAGCCACACTTGGCGACTCGTCCAGAGCACTCTGAGTCAGAACCAACATGGCGCCGTTTTCCATATCCTGGCGAGCGATGCGATATTGTCCCTGAACCCGGGTCACCATCACCATGGACTTGCCGTCCGGCGTGATGGATGCCCCCTGATTGGAATCCCCTTCCCAGGTCATCCGGCGAGTGACGCCAGTCGCCAAATTTACGCTATAAATCTGGGGTTTGCCACCACGTTCAGAGGTGAATAGCAAAGTTTGACCGTCCGGCATCCAGGAGGGTTCGGTGTCGATGGTGCGGTTATTTGTGACTCGAGTGAGTTGCTTGCTAGCCACATCAATGACATAGAGATCAGGCTGCCCATCTTTGGACAATACGATAGCCAATCGGCGACCATCCGGTGACCATTCCGGGGCACCATTGATGCCACGGAAGCTGGTGATCAGGCTGCGCTGCTGGTTATAGATATCCTGCACATAGATCTCGGATTTCTGGTTTTCGAAGCTGACATAGGCCAGCTTGCTGCCATCCGGTGACCAGGCCGGGGACATCAGCGGCTCACGGGAGCGCAGCAAGGTCTTCTCGTTGTAACCGTCATAGTCGGAGATACGCAGTTGATACGGGAACTGGGTGCCTTGCTGGACGGAGACATAGGCCAGTCGCGTCAGGAAGGCGCCACGCTCACCGGTCAGACGCTCGTAGACGATGTCGGAGATGCGGTGGGCGAACTGGCGCATCTGGGCACCCGGGATGGTCGCCATGCGGCTGTCCAGGATGTACCCATTGCTCTCACCGCCCTGGGTCTTGGCCAACTGGCCCTTGAGCACGTCAACCAGCTCAAAGTTGATCTTGTAGGTGCCATCGCCTACGGCGGCGACGGTACCGACCACCACGGCTTCGACGCCCTGGGAGGCCCAAGGGGCGAAGTTGATCTCGCCACTGGTGCTCGGGGTCTGCGGCATCTGACCACGGGCCAGCGGCTTGAACTTGCCGCTGCGCATCAGGTCGTTGGAGACCACCTCGGCGATATCCTGTGGCAGTTGGCCATTGCCTTCCCACTTGAAGGGCGCAATCGCGATGGGTCTTGCGCTGTCAATACCGCCGGTGATGACGATGTCCAAGGCCGCCTGAGCGCTCTGGCCCAGCAGAAGGCAGCCAACCAAAGCAAAAAACACTTTTCTTATCATGGCTTAAATACTCTGTTCCAATAAAAATTGAGAGGTGAAATTCCTTTATCAGCAGACCCTGCCAACCACAGTCAATGACCCCGTTCTACCACACCTAGATGTTCGGTTCTAACTTGAGGTTAAACTCCTTCAACATCTCGAACGCCGCCGGATCCTTCGGCACCGGCAGCTGATTGGCCTTCAGCACGGCCGCCTTGCCGGAGCGACAAACCGCCGGGTCGCCCTGGCCGTTGTCCACCGAGATGACGAAACCGGTACTGGCCAATTTGACACCGATAGTACAGGTTTTACCCCGCATGGTGGGATCCAAAATCATATAGCGCTCGACCGTCGCCTTGATGAGGGCCGCATACTTGTCGACCTCACCCTTGGCTGCCGCCGAGGCGGCCTGGCTACGAGAATTGGCCTCAGCCTCCAGCTGCTGCTGCATCATGGCTTCCATCTCTTTTTGCAGCTTGGCCTCCTCGGCTGCCTTGCGCTTGCGCTCGGCATCGATCTTGGCCTTCTTGTCAGCCTCGGCCTTCGCTTTCTTCTCTGCGTCAGCTTTTGCCTTCTTGGCAGCCTCGTCCGCAGCCTTTTTATCGGCCTCAGCCTTGGCCTTCTTGTCAGCTTCCGCCTTGGCTTTCTTCTCCGCCTCGGCCTTGGCTTTCTTGTCGGCGTCGGCCTTCTTGGTCGCATCCGCCTTGGCTTTATCGTCGGCCTGCTTCTTCTCGAGCTCTTCTTTCTTTTTCTTCAGCGCCAGCGCCTTGGCCAACTCGGCCTCCTGACGCTTGGCTTCGGCCTGCTTGGCCTTCTGCGCATCCAGCTTGCGGGCTTCCTCGGCTTTCTGGGCCTGCTCCTCCGCCTGCTTCTGCTCGGCGACTTTCTTCTGCTTCTCGGTTTCCGCCTTGCGAGTGGCCTCCTCGGCCTCCTTGCGCTTGGTCTCGGCAACGCGCAGACGCTCCTGCTCCTGCGCCAGCTCACGCCGGGCCTGATCGGCGTCTTCCTTGTCCTTCTCCTTCTGCTGCTGTGCAGCCTTGGGTTGCGCCTTCTTCTGCTGCTGGATCTGCTGTGCCTGCTGTTCCAGGAACTCGCTGTCCAGCATCACCGCATTGACGATCTCCCCCTTGGACTCGGGGCGCTTGGGTTTACTGAAGTCGACCCCGACCAGCAATATGATGCCGATGATCAGGTGCAGCAGCAGCGACGCGATGAGATAACCGGAAATACCACGCTTCACATCCATCTCCGTCAGTTCACCGGATCCGTCATCAGGCCAACCTGAGGCACGCCGGCTTTCTTGAGGGCGACCATCAACAGGATCACCTCTTCATAGCGCACGGACTTGTCACCGGCCACCACCACGGGGGCATTCTGGTTGATGGCCAGATAGCCCATGGCCTTCTCGGTGATGTATTGCTGCATCGCCTCGGGCGTACCGCTCGGTACCGGCTCGTCATCCGCCTCACCGGCCTTGATGACATATTCGCCTTCGGTATTGACGCTGACGATGAAGGGGGGCTTGGCATCCTCGGGCAACTGCTCCGACTCCGCCTGGGGCAGGTCAACCTTGACCCCTTGGGTGATCACCGGCGTCACCGCCATGAAGATGATGAGCAGCACCAGCATGACGTCGATATAGGGCACCACGTTGATCTCGGCCACCTTCTTGCGCCGGATCCGCTGATAGGTTTGCATTACTTCTCACCCTGCTGCTGTGCGATCTGGCGGTTCAGAATGGTGGTGAACTCGTCCATGAAGTTGGCGTAGGCGTTTTCCAGCCGCTCCACCTTGTTGGTGAAACGGTTGTAGAAGATGACCGCCGGGATGGCCGCGAACAGACCCATGGCGGTGGCGATCAGCGCCTCCGCGATACCGGGTGCCACCATCTGCAGGGTCGCCTGCTGCACCTGACCCAGGGCGATAAAGGCGTTCATGATGCCCCAGACGGTACCGAACAGGCCGATATAGGGGCTGATGGAGCCGATGGTCGCCAGTACCGGCAGATTGGACTCCAGCTCGTCCACCGCACGGGACAAGGAGACCCGCATGGCGCGATAGGTACCGTCCATCACCGCATCCTGGCCACGAGCGCCGGCCTTGAGCAAACGGGCATACTCCTTGAAGCCGGAGTAGAAGATGTCTTCCATGCCTTCGATGTCATCGCGACGGGAGGAGGACTCCTGGTAGAGACGATTGAGATCCACCCCGGACCAGAATCTGTCTTCAAACTGCTCGGAGGCCAGGTTGGCGGCCTTGATGGCCTTGGAACGCTGGATGATCAGCGCCCAGGAGACGACCGACATGCCCATCAGGGTCATCATGACCAGTTTGACCAACAGGCTGGCTTGCCAGAACAGACCAATAAACGAAATTTCAGCGTGCACTTAACAGCACTCCCTTGATTTTTTCAGGTATCGCGACAGGTTTCATTTGCGGATGACTGACACAGGCTATCTGTACCATGGCCTGGGTGATCAGTCGTCCATCAGCCGCCAGGATCCGTTGCGAAAAGCGCATGGAAGCGCGTTTCACTTCAGTCACTTGCGTCATTACGGTCAGCAGTTCATTGAAGCGGGCCGCAGAGCGGAAATCGATCTCGGTGCGACTCACCACGAAGGCGAGCCCCGCCTGCAGCAGGACATCTTGTTCGATGCCACCGGCGCGCAGGAATTCGGTACGAGCCCGTTCCATAAACTTGAGATAATTGGCGTTGTAGACGATGCCTCCGGCGTCGGTGTCTTCGTAGTAGACACGCACCGGAAACTCAGAGACTTCCCCCATAAAAATCTGTGATCCATTCGACAGTCAGATGGGGGGCTATCATAGCGCAGGGCTGAATAGGAAAGAAGCAGGGGGAGACAGGGAAATCCCATCTCCCCCCGTTTTTATGGCAGGCAATAGTGCATGGTCAATCAGAACCTGCATAACAGACCTGGCCGGGTGAACCGGGGGGTAAGCGGGTCGCCGACTGGCGTTGTAAAAGCAGGAGGGAGGCAGATAACTGTCTGCCTCCCTCCATTTTTATGACAGGAAATAGCCTTGGGTCAACCAGAGCCCATACAACAGACTGGGCAAGGCGAGCCAAGGGAAAAACAGGACTCGACCGATGAGACTGCGGGGATGGAACCCCAGTCCGTGCATCACGCCGCAACAGACCGCCCACATCAGCCAGGGCGCGAGCATCAGCCCGTGCCCGCTGGTGTTGGCGGCGATCAGGTTCGGCGCCTGCAAGATGGCGACGCCCAGCAGGGCCGCCGCCAGCAACATCAGTCCCTGCCATGGCTGGCGCTCCAGGGGAGCGGCCAGCCGGGCAAGTCCGTCACTTATTTTCATCGATCTGACGATCCAGGTTCTCGGTGTGCTCCAGCCAGAGCGCGTTGATGATCCCAAACGCGCAAGCCAGCAACAAACCCAGGATCCAGGTGAAATACCACATATCAGGGCACCTTCTTAGTAGAGCGATTGTTGGTTGTCTTCGATGTGCTTGTTACTCACCCGGCCAAACATCTTGATGTAGGTCCAGAGGGTATAGGCCAGCACGGTCGGGACGAAGATGGCCGCGACGACCGTCATCACCTTGAGGGTGTTGAAGGAGGCGGTGGCATCCCACATGGTCAGACTCTGTGAGGGTTCCAGGCTGGAGGGCATCACGAACGGGAACATGGAGAAGCCCGCCGTCAGTATGATGCCGGCAATGCCTAAGGAGGAGCACAGGAACGCCAGCCAACCCTTGCCCAGCTTGGCCACCACGGCGGTCAGCAGGCTCATCACCAGACCCAGTACGGGGGCGGCGATCATCCAGGGATAGAGGTTGTAGTTCTGCATCCAGGCACCGGCCTGCACCACCACTTCCTTATGGAGCGGGTTGGTGACAGCGTCGGTGGCCATGTTGCCCACGATCACATAACCGTCCATGCCGCTCACCCAGACACCGGCCAGCGCGAAGCAGACCAGGGTCAGCAGGGAGAAGATCATGGCGGCGGTGCGGGAGCGAGCCAGCACTTCCCCTTCGGTCTTCATCATCAGCCAGGCGGCGCCCTGGGTCACGATCATGAACAGGCTGACCAGACCGGCCAGCAGGCCGAACGGGTTGAGCAGGCCGAAGAAGTTGCCGTGATAGGTCAGCATCAGGAACTGGTTGAAGCTGAACGGTACCCCTTGCAGCAGGTTGCCGAACGCCACCCCGAAGATCACCGGCGGCACTGCGCTGCCGATAAACAGCGCCCAGTCCCAGCTGGTACGCCATTGGGAGCCTTCCATCAGGGAGCGGTATTTGAAGCCGACCGGACGGAAGAACAGGGCCATCAGGGTCAGGATCATGGCGATGTAGAAGCCGGAGAAGGCCGCCGCATAGACCATGGGCCAGGCCGCGAACAGGGCTCCGCCCGCCGTCACCAGCCAGACCTGGTTACCTTCCCAGTGCGGGCCCATGGTGTTGAGCATCACCCGACGCTCAACATCCTTCTTGCCGACGAAGGGAAGCAGGGCACCCACCCCCATATCGAAACCGTCGGTGATGGCGAAGCCAATCAGCAGGACGCCGACCAGCACCCACCAGACCAGACGCAATAATTCGTAATCAAACATGGGATCCTCTCCTTATGCCTTGCTCTGTTCGAAGTGGTACTTGCCCGTTCTCAGACTGCTGGGGCCCAGGCGCGCATACTTGAACATCAGGTACATCTCGATGACGAGCAGCACCGTATAGAACAGGCAGATCCCGATCAGGGAGAACCAGATCTCGGACGCAGGGATATTGGATGCGGAGACCGAGGTCGGCAGCATCTCGGCGATGGTCCAGGGCTGACGACCGTATTCCGCCACGAACCAGCCACACTCGATGGCGATCCAGGGCAGCGGGATCCCCCACAGCAGACTCTTGAGCAGCCACTTGCGCTCACCGATGCGGTGACGGGTGCTGTCGTAGAAGGCGATGCCGATCAGCAGCAGCATGGCGATGCCACAGGCCACCATGATGCGGAACGCGAAGAACAGCGGGGCCACCTGCGGGATGGAATCATCCACAGCAGACTTGATCTGCTCGTCAGTCGCGTCGGTCACGTTGAGGGTGTAGCGCTTGAGCAGCAGACCGTAGCCCAGATCCTGCTTCACTTCGTCGAAGCGGGCGCGGGTATCGTCGGACTTGTCACCGGATTGCAGCTTGGTCAGCAGGTCGTAGGCGACCATGCCGTTACGCACGCGCAGTTCGTGCTCGCTCTTCAGATCCTTGAGGCCAGTTACCTGGGTATCCAGGGAACGGGTGGCGATGATGCCGAGGGCATAGGGGATCTTGATGGCGTAGTCGGTGCGCATCTCCTCCTGATTCGGGATACCGAACAGGGTGAAGGAGGCCGGCGCCGGCTCGGTGTTCCACTCGGCTTCGATGGCCGCGAGTTTCACCTTCTGCACTTCACCCGTCTCGTAACCGGACTCGTCACCCAGCACCAGCACGGAGAGGATGGAGGCCATGCCAAAGGCGGCGGCGATGGCGAAGGAGCGACGGGCGAAGGCCACATCACGATTCTTCAGCAGGTAATAAGAAGAGATACCCAGCACGAACATGGCGCCCGTGGTGTAGCCGGCCGCGACCGTGTGGACGAACTTGACCTGAGCAACCGGGTTGAACACCAGATCGGCGAAGCTCACCATCTCCATGCGCATGGATTCGAAGTTGAACTCGGCACCAACCGGGTTCTGCATCCAGCCGTTGGCGACCAGGATCCAGAGCGCGGAGAGGTTGGTCCCGAGCGCCATCAACCAGGTGGCAGCCAGATGCTGGCGCTTGCTGAGGCGATCCCAACCGAAGAAGAACATACCGACGAAGGTGGACTCCAGGAAGAAGGCCATCAGCCCTTCGATGGCCAGCGGAGCCCCGAAGATATCGCCGACATAGTGGGAGTAGTAGGCCCAGTTGGTACCGAACTGGAACTCCATGGTCAGCCCTGTGGTGACCCCGAGGGCGAAGTTAATCCCGAACAACTTGCCCCAGAACTTGGTCATGTCCCGGTAGACAGTGTTGTTGGTCATCACATAGACAGACTCCATGATCGCCAGGATGAAGGCCATCCCCAGCGTCAGGGGTACAAACAGGAAGTGATAAAGGGCCGTCGCGGCAAATTGGAACCGCGATAGGTCTACCACATGCTCAGCAATCATGATGTTTCCTCACCGATTATTGGCACGGCTATTTTAAGTTTTAAGGACAATGCTTCCGTTGGAAGTCCCCGAATGGTCGGTCATCACCCGGTTGATACCGATGACCAGATTCGAACGCCACCACATTAACAACAAGGCAATATACAAGAACAAAAAAAGCTAATGTTTAACATCTAGTAAACATTAGTGGTGATTCTATTCCCGCCTATAATGACCGCTGTTTTATATCACCTTTATTTGATTGAAATCAATGTAAAACCATCACCAATACATGCCTTTTTGGGGCAACTTAAAGATCGATAATCACTAATTATGAGAGCTTGCTCACAAAAAACATCAAGTCATAACCAATTGATTTAAATCAACTTTAAATAATATCAGATTGGTTTCAATTCTGTTAAAAAAATAAAACTCTTGAGTGTTTACGGCCTCATCAACTCGATATTTACAAAATCGCACAGGCCACCCTTCTTTCAATTTAAAACCAACAAAAACACATGTTTATGCTTGACGACGCCCAAAAACATTAATTACTTAATCTAATCTGAAACGCATAGAATTTCTTGTTTGTCCGGCCTGGGAAGAGCTCCTACAATGCGCCTCGCAGTGAGGGCATACCTCTGGATACAGGCCGGTCAATCTGGGTTCCCGGTACGTATTCGATGAACATTTCGAACCTGTTTGTTGGGATTAATGATGAAAAAGTTTGTTGCCAAGACCATACGTTACTACAAGCTTTCGTTCGTTCAGCTCTATCAAATGAACCGACTCTGAGGCCTCGCGACGGCTCCTTTGTTTTTTTCCCGGCCTGTCTCCAGACGCGCTCACTGTCTGTGAACATCCATCCTGAATTGTCTTTGCCCACCGCCTGTGCCGTGGGCTTTTTTTTGTCAGAATAGTAAAAAACCGCCCTTGGAGGCGGTTTTTGTTCAATCAGCTGTGTTTATCCTTCTTCCGGCCGTTGCAGGCCGAAGTGGGCATAGGCTCTGGGGGTCGCCAACCGCCCTCTGGGAGTGCGCTGCAAATAGCCCTGCTGGATGAGATAAGGCTCCAGCACATCCTCTATGGTGTCTTTCTCTTCCCCTATGGCCGCCGCCAGGTTGTCGAGGCCAACGGGGCCACCCATAAACTTGTCGATGACGGCCAACAATAGCTTGCGGTCCATGAAGTCGAACCCTTCGTTGTCCACGTCCAGCATGTCCATGGCGCGGGCCGCTATGGATCCGTCTATCCGGCCATCGGACTTCACCTGGGCGAAATCCCGCACCCGTCTTAACAAGCGGTTAGCAATACGCGGCGTGCCACGGGAGCGGCGGGCCACTTCCAGTGCCCCATCCCCCGACATCTCGAGTCCGAGGCAGCGGGCGCTGCGCGCGACTATGTCGGTGAGATCCTTGACGTTGTAGAACTCCAACCGCTGGACGATACCGAAACGGTCCCGCAGCGGGCTGGTCAGGGAGCCGGCCCGAGTGGTGGCGCCGATCAGGGTGAAGGGAGGCAGATCGAGCTTGATGGAGCGGGCGGCCGGGCCCTCCCCTATCATGATGTCGAGCTGGTAGTCCTCCATGGCCGGATAGAGCACCTCCTCCACCACGGGGCTGAGACGGTGGATCTCGTCGATGAACAGCACATCGTTCGGCTCGAGGTTGGTGAGCAGCGCCGCCAAGTCCCCGGCCTTCTCCAGCACCGGGCCCGAGGTGGTCTTGATATTGACCCCCATCTCGTTGGCCACGATATTGGCGAGCGTGGTCTTGCCAAGGCCGGGCGGGCCGAAGATCAGCAAATGATCGAGCGCTTCCCCGCGCTGGCGCGCCGCCTCGATGAAGATCTCCATCTGGGCGCAGACGGGATCCTGACCGGTGTAATCCGCCAGCTTCCTGGGACGGATGGCCCGATCGATGACCTCATCTTCACGCCCCCCGCCGATGGCGGTGGCCGAGATAAGACGATCCGCTTCAATCATGCATAACCCCACGCACACCGAAGATCGAGACAGGGCGAGCTGCTTGATTCATGCTCATCCTCACACCAGGCTACGCAGGGATTCACGGATGATCGACTCAACCGACATCCCATCCTTGGCCACCTTGCTAACGATCTGGCTCGCCTGCTGCGGCTTGTAGCCGAGTGCCACCAGGGCACTGGCTGCCTCTTCGCTCGCATCGGGGGCGCGCAGCTGGCTCTCCTGGGCGGGCAAGCTGATGGCGGCGGGGGAGAAGAGATCGTGGCTGACCCAGCCCTTGAGACGGTCTTTCATCTCTACCACCAGTCGCTCGGCGGTCTTCTTGCCCACGCCGGGCAATTTCACCAGGGAGCTTATCTCCTCGCGCTCGACGCTCAGCACGAACTGGGTGGCCGTCATGCCGGAGAGAATGGCCAGCGCCAGCTTGGGGCCGACCCCGTTGGTCTTGATCAGCTCGCGAAACAGCGCCCGCTCCTGCTTGTGATTGAAGCCATAGAGCAGCTGGGCGTCTTCACGCACCACGAAGTGGGTGTGAAGGGTCGCTTCCTTGCCAAGCTCGGGCAGATCGTAGAAGCAGCTCATGGGCATCTGCACCTCATAGCCCAGGCCCCCGACCTCGATCAACACCTCAGGGGGATTCTTCTCAATCACAACGCCTCTCAAGCGACCAATCATGTTCTCTTCCTCGCCACGCAGACTCTTTCAAATTGGGTCATAGCATAAAGAATAACTGGATAAGTATCCAGCATAGGGCGGCAGGCCCATGGTATCCCCGCCCCGCGCGATCGGCTTCCTCCCCGGCTTATCCCCAATCGGGAGGAAAATCCCCCTGATCCGCCCCAGCCCGGCAACCCCAAGGCGGATCCGATTCAACCATCATCTTTAATTCATTTAAATTCAAAGCATTACAAAAAACATTGTCAATTGGGCCTGACTATATACCTCTGGCTGACTAGTCTGAATCCGCCAAAGAGAACTGAATGAAGCTCAATGGTTTTCCTTCACCTTTGTCACGCGCAGCACAGCGCAAGGAGAGCAAGATGGCTAATGGACGAATCAGTTTTTGGGAAGGCAATGGCGCCACTCAGGATCAAGTCGGCAATACCCTCAGCGGTGGTGCGAGTTACAACATCAACTGCAAGAGCGGAGACCATGGCTTTAGCAACGATGAAGCCCGCTCCCTGAAGCTGGAGGGTCTTCCCGGCATCACCCTGATCAAGGTCTATGACAGCCCTTCAGCCAGTACCGACGATGACTGGGCCCAGATCCTGGTCAAGGGCCCCATTGCCGACTCCGTCATCGTCAGCAGTTTCAACAGCAGCGCCAATCTGGACGGTGGCAACGTGGTCGTTACCAGCCATTACCATAATGGCCTGGATGGCAAGGTATCGAAGATCATGATCGACTACCTTGGCTAAGTCAGGTCCCCTCCTCTGAACAGGGCGGCCTGCCCCCAGGCCGCCCTGTTGTTATTCTGCCTTTTTCTTTCATCACCTGCTCACAAGCACAGGCCGTTACTCACGAATAGCGCGTATTCGTTCTCTATCGCGAACAGATAATCGCATTAGGGCAGTGACCCATGTTAAAATTCCGCCCTTGAATTTATCCAGGGCCAGGCGGCCCGTCCCACGTTTAAGGTCCATCGCGATGCGTACCAGCCAATATCTGCTTTCCACTCTCAAGGAAACCCCCTCCGACGCTGAAGTCATCAGCCACCAGCTGATGCTGCGCGCCGGGATGATCCGTAAACTGGCCTCCGGCATGTACGCCTGGCTGCCAACCGGTCTGCGGGTACTGAAAAAGATCGAGAACATTGTTCGCGAAGAGATGAACAATGCTGGTGCCATCGAAGTCTCCATGCCGGTGGTGCAACCGGCCGAGCTGTGGCAAGAGTCCGGCCGCTGGGACGACTACGGCCCCGAGCTGTGCCGTCTGACCGACCGCCACAACCGTCCCTTCGTGCTGGGCCCGACCCACGAAGAGGTGATCACCTCCCTGATCCGTTACGAGGTGAACAGCTACAAGCAGCTGCCCCTCAACCTCTACCAGATCCAGACCAAGTTCCGCGACGAGGTCCGTCCCCGTTTCGGCGTGATGCGCGGTCGCGAGTTCCTGATGAAGGATGCCTACTCCTTCCACATCAACAAGGAATCGCTGATCGAGACCTACGAACGGATGCATGCCGCCTACTGCGCCGCCTTCACCCGCATGGGCCTGAACTTCCGTCCGGTGCAGGCCGATACCGGCTCCATCGGGGGCACCGGCTCCCACGAGTTCCAGGTGCTGGCCGAGAGCGGTGAAGATCTGATCGCCTTCTCCGACAGCTCCGACTACGCCGCCAACATCGAGATGGCCGAGGCCCTTGCACCGGCCGGTGAGCGCGCCGCCGCGACCCAGGCCCTGACCAAGGTCGCCACCCCGAATGTGCACACCATAGATGAAGTGGCCGCCTTCCTGAGTCTCGCGCCGGCTGCCATCGCCAAGACCCTGCTGGTGCTGGCCGAGGCGGACGAGCACGGCCAGCAGGCCGTCATCGCCCTGGTGCTGCGTGGCGACCACGAGCTGAACGAGATCAAGGCCGAGAAGCTGCCGGGTGTCGCCAACCCACTGACCTTCGCGAGCGAGGAGCAGATCAAGGCCGCCGCCGGCTGTGACGCGGGCTCCATCGGTCCGGTCGGCTTTGCCGGTCGCATCATCGCCGATCGAAGCGCCGCCCATCTGGCCGATTTTGTCTGCGGCGCCAACGACACCGGCTTCCACCTGACCGGTGCCAACTGGGATCGCGACATCGCCACCTATGAAGTGGCCGATCTGCGCAACGTGGTGGAAGGCGACCCCAGCCCCTGCGGCCAGGGCACCCTGCTGCTCAAGCGCGGTATCGAAGTGGGCCACATCTTCCAGCTGGGTACCAAGTACTCCGAGGCCATGAAGGCCAGCGTGCTGAACGAGGGCGGCAAGTCCGTCACCATGGAGATGGGTTGCTACGGTATCGGGGTCTCCCGTCTGGTGGCTGCCGCCATCGAGCAGAACAACGATCAGTACGGCATCATCTGGCCGGACGCCATAGCCCCGTTCGAAGTGGCCATAGTGCCGATGAACATGCACAAATCCGAGCGCGTCGCCGAGCAGGCGCAACAGTTCTACGCCGAGCTGAAGGCCGCTGGCGTTGACGTGCTGTTCGACGACCGCAAGGAGCGTCCGGGCGTGATGTTCGCCGACATGGAGCTGATCGGAATCCCGCACGCCATCGTCATCGGCGAGCGCGGTCTGGACAACGGCGTGGTGGAGTACAAGTGCCGCCGCTCCGGCGAAAAGCAGGAAGTGGCGATCAACGACATCGTCGCCCTGCTCAAGGGCAAGCTGGGTCGCTAATAGCGCCTGCTAACTCTGCTTTTCGTTTTCGATAAAAGGCCCCGGGTGTGAATCGCACTCGGGGCTTTTTATATGTTGCCTGTCGCTGCTGCTCATCACAAACACAAGGCTCCAGTTGTATCGCGATATTGCGCTGTACATGAAGTAGCAGATTTTCTAGACTGACGTTCTTTATCCAGATTGCCCGAGAGATTATGTCCACTGCCTTAGCCAATACCGTTGTCGTACTCGATTTCGAGACTACCGGGCTCTCACCAGGACAAGGTGATAGAGCGATAGAAATTGGTGCCGTCCGGATTGAAAACGGCCATATCAGTGAGCGTTTTTCGGCGTTGATGAATCCCGGTTTTAACGTCAGCAGCTTTATTGAGCAATATACCGGGATCAGCAATGCCATGCTGAAACAGGCGCCACCTTGCGGCGAGGTGATGGCGGACTTCGTCGAGTTTATCGGTGATGATAACCTGGTCGCCCATAATGCCTCCTTCGACAAGCGCTTTCTGGATGCTGAAATAGAGCGGCTGTCGGCGCACTATCCTGGGCAGTTCGCCTGCTCCTTGCTGCTGTCGAGACGGTTATTCCCCGAGGCGCCGGATCATAAGTTGGGTACCCTGGTACAGTACCACAGCTTGCCCAATGACGGCGTATTTCACCGCGCACTGGCCGATGCCGAGGTGACGGCGCATCTGTGGCTTGCCTTATTAAAGGAATTAGAATTGCGATATGGCATTATCGACCCTGATTTTGAATTGCTGCTAACCCTCAGCAAGAAATCAAAGCATGCAGTTCAATCCTTCCTGCAGGGATATGCGACTCAAAAATGAGTCGCTCAGGTAAAATTAACTAATCTCCACCCGAGGTTTAATATTATTTCGCATGAGCTGGATATACATTCGCCATATTCTAAAAATTGAACATGGGCGTAGTAAGTTGCGATAATTCATTATAAAAATCGCTGCTTTTGTCATTTCACTCTAAATGTTTATTTTTACATGTTGACAATGCCTGTCTTGATTAAGACATTGCATTATCGGCCTTCAAATATATCCATCATTACCACATCCAGTGGCCCAACATATTCCCCATATCCTGCTGGAGATGCCCAGGTCATCGACGATCGGGGCTTCGACAACGGCGTGGTGGAGTACAAGCGCCGGCGAGCAGCAGGACGTGGCGATCACCGATATCGTCGCCCTGTTCAAGGGCAAGCGGGGGTGTTGATACTTAACACTAGGCTCGATAAAAAAAGCGCGCCAATCGGCGCGCTTTTTGTTGTGCAGGCAGCGGTTAATACCACTCAGAATGAGAAACCTAGTCGTTACGGCCGATAAAGAGATCGGTCACATGACAACTGCTGCGCGCTTCCAGTGCATCCAGCATATAGGCGGCCGCGTCTTCCGGGGTCATGAAGTTACTCGAGTCCACATGATCCGAGTTGTCCCAGAATTCGCTGCGGATCCCGCTCGGATAGAGGTTCACCAGGCGCAGCCTCGATCCCTTGAGCTCGACCCGCAGGGACTCCAGAAAGCCGCGCATGCCCCACTTGGAGGCGCAATAGAGACTCTCGTTGGCCTTGCCGGCCTGGGCCGCGGAGGAGAGCACGCTGGCGAGCACGCCCCCCTTGCTGCCGATGAGTTTCACCGTCTGCTGGGCCACCAGTATGGTGGAGATGAGATTGCTCTCCACCACCCGGCGTATCTGCTCGGTGGTGTAGACGCCGACCGGGCCGAACTCCCCCGCGCCAGCGCAATGGATCACCATCTCGGGCAAGCCACCCCAGGCCACCGCGGCAGAGAACGCCATCTCCACCTCTTCGTGGCGCGCCAGATCGGCGGCGATGCCGACCACGGCGCGACCGAGCAGTTGCTCCTGCTCTTGCAGCTTCTGGTAACGGCGCCCCATCATGGAGACTTGGTGACCACGCGCTACCAGTCCGATTGTCAGTGCGCGGCCGAGGCCGGAGCCTGCGCCAGTCACTATGATGTGGCTCATGTTGTTACCCCTTAACGGTGGAAGCCAGAGAGTGCGCTACCTCGTCGTAACGCATCCCTGCATGCTTAGAAGCGGAACGCGGCGCCGACAAACCAGCCTTCGATACCCTGATCCATCTCGGCGATGTCGATGGCAGCATCACGCCAGCCGGCGCGGATCTGCATCGGGATGGAGGAGAACTGGTAAGCCGCCCCGATCCGGTAGTCATAGTGATCGCCATTCTCGATGCGAGCGTCGCCGAAGAAGGAGACACCGGTGCCCGGCAGCATGACTTCTGCGCCTGTGTAGGCCATCAGCTCACCCTCGTCATAGGATTCGTTCAGGGTGTGGAACTTGCCGTCATACTGACGACCGGTCAGACCCAGATCGATCTTGAACAGGTCGTTGTTCAGCAGGCGATAGTAAAGGGTCAGATCATAGGCTTCGAGATCATTGCTGAAATTGCCGCCGGAGGTGCTGAAGTCGGTGATCTCGAACTTGGCGTTGGGCAGCAGGAAGATGTCATGCTCCAGTTGCAGGTAGCCAGTCCAGTTGTACTGGTCATCGTAGCTGCCGTTGGCATCCATACCGTGGATGCTGCCGCTGCCCTGGGAGTTCCACATATCGGCACCGGCGGCAAAACGCCAGTCATCGGCGGCCATGGCGGTGTGGCTGAACAGGGCCAACAAACTGGCTGCAATCAAAGTCTTTTTCATCATATCGCTCCCTAATGGACTGGAAAGGCCACTATTTTACCCTCTATACAGGGAATACCTAGAGTAAAAAGCTGAACAAGCGTCCAGAAATGTCAGTGCTGCATGCCTTTCATCGGTTCAACCGGCTTCACCGGCAGGCTCAGGCTGATGGTCTGACCATCGTCCAGGGTCAGCGTCAGCGGGAAGGGGACGTCCTGTGACAGTGCACGCACCTCGAACAGCATGATGTGGAAGCTGCCGGGCTGGAGGGCGACCTCGCCGTTGGCGGGAATGGAGATGCCCTCGACCTGGCGCATCTTCATCACCCCGTTCTCGTGCAGGTGGGTGTGCAGCTCGGCCCGGCCCGCGTCGGGAGAGGCGACGGCGGTCAGGGTCACGGGTTTGTCGCCATCGTTCTTGAGCAACATGAAGGCGGCTGTGTTGGGGGAGCCAGGGGGGAGCAGGCGCACATAACCGTCGACGGCCTCGACCTTGGCCAGGGCGGGGGCCGCCAACAACAGGGTCAGGATGGCGTAAAACGCACGTTTAAACATGGTTGGAATCCTTTTATGATGTTGTTAAAAGAAGCGAAGCTTACCCCTGTGGCAAGCTTTTGACAGCCTCCGATAACAAGGATTCAGACATGGCCCTCACAATTCTGACCGAGCAGCAGGATGGCTTGCTCATCCTGACCCTCCATCGGCCGGACAAGCGCAACGCCCTCAACACCCAGATGTACCAGGCCCTCACCGCCGCGCTGCATCAGGCGACCCAGGACGACAGCGTCCATGTGGTGCTGCTGCAGGGGCAGGACGATTGCTTCACCGCCGGCAACGATCTGGCCGACTTCGTGGGCAAGTCGGCTCTGGCGGCGGACGATCCCATACTGCAATTCCTGCACACCCTTGCGGATTTCCCCAAGCCTGTCATCGCCGCGGTCGCCGGCCCCGCCGTGGGCATAGGCACCACAATGCTGCTGCACTGCGATCTGGTCTATCTGGGGGATAACGCCCGGCTGCAACTGCCGTTCGTCGAGCTGGGGCTGGTGCCGGAGTTTGCCTCCAGCCTCTTGCTGCCCAGGGCCGTCGGTCATCTGAAGGCGGCCGAACTATTGCTGCTGGCGGAGGCCATTGATGCCGATGAAGCACTGCATCTCGGGCTCGCCAACCGGGTGCTGCCGACCGAACGCTTGCTGGCCTTTGCGCGGGAGCAGGGGCTGAAACTCGCGGCCAAGCCGCCGAAGGCACTGCAAAAGAGCAAGGCCCTGCTCAAGCAGGAGCTCAGGCAGGCGGTGCACTTCGTCATCGATCTGGAGGCCCGCGCCTTCTCCCAAGCCTTGCAGGGGGAAGAGGCGCAGGAGCGCATTGCCCGCAGGCTCAGGCGCTGAGACGAGCCACTAGTTCAGGCGGAAACGGCCGATCAACTCGCAGCCCTGCACCTTGTCCTGCAGTTGGATCAGCCTGGCGATCTCGGGGTTGGGGTGGCGCTTCAGGAAGGAGAGCAGGGCGGCGCGGCAGCAGCCCAGCTCGCTGATCAGGCTCTCGCATTCGCGGTTGGGGCACTGGGGCACCAGGGCGGTGACCAGCTCGGAGGCGAGCTTGAGGTAGCGCAGCTCGTAGGCGGGCTCCTCCATGGCGCGCCAGAAGTCGGCGAGGCGATGACAGGTGGCGACCCTCATGCTGGCCAGCTCGTCCAGATCGTCCGATTCCAGCTCATAGACCTCCCCCAGCGCCTGCTGATAGAGGCAGATAGCCGTGCCAAGTGCCCCCTTGCCCAGGGCATTCTCCGCCTCCAGCATGTAACGCTGCCAGTTCTGATTCGTCATACCCCTCTCCCCTGCCGACATGAGTGGAGCCAGTATCATGGCTAATTGAGAATAAATATCAACCAGACGATTTGTGCAGGATCCGGCCAGCCTCTCCTTCGCCAGCTTGGCATCGCCCTCCCCATCCCTTACCATCTGTGCTCTTTCGTCGGGAACCTTCTCCTCATGCAACGACCCCGTTTACCCCAGGCGCTGGGCTGCTCCACCCTGTGCGTGCCCCGCCTGTTGGTCTGGATCTATTAGCTGGCCGACGCGCGCCACGCTTACCCTGATCCATTCAACGAGGAACACAGCCATGAAACCCTGCCAACACTGGTCGCAGGTCGAATACCTGCACCTGACGGTGACCAATCCCAACATCTGCCTCAAGGGGCAGCACAGCTACTACTCCGGCGCCTGGGACGGCCCCTTCGAGGAGGAAGTGGTGCGCTACCTGCACGGCGACCGCTTTAGCCGCAACCCCGATACCGGCTGGGAGCCCATCTGGCACATAGACAAGCTCCATCTCGGCGACTATGTGCAAATCGCCTCTGGCGTGAAGATCATCATGGGTGGCAACCACACCCACAACACCGGCTTCATCAGCACCTATCCGTTCTCCGATGGGGAGGCACTCGAGCGTAGCTACCGCCCCGCCGGGGATACCCGGATCGGCAACGATGTCTGGATCGGCATGGAGGCCATGATCATGCCGGGGGTCACCATAGGGGACGGCACCATCATCGCCGCCCGCAGCCTGGTCACCCGGGACGTGCCGCCCTATTGCGTGGTGGCGGGGTCGCCCGCCAGGGTGATCCGCCAACGCTTCGGCCAGGACGACATCGCACGGCTGCTGGCACTGGCCTGGTGGGATTGGCCGGATGAGCAGGTGGCAGCCCTGCTGCCGCTGATCCAGCAAGGGGAGGTGGCACTGCTGGAGCAGGCCGCCGCCCGCTGGCAAGCCGTCGGCCTGGGCGAATGACTGCGGGGCGCCCAGGCGCCCCGCATTCATCCAATCCTGGGCCCCTGCTTAGTTGCCACTGCGCAGGGGGTTGAGGCGGCACTGCTTGCCGGGATAGCCCGGCAGCCCCTCGGCCTTGCTGCTGCAGGCCAACCGTTTGGCCTGACCGAGGCGATCCGCCAGATTGGCGGCATTGACCGGCAGCCAGTCCATCTGCTGGCCGAGCCAGCTGGCCCAGGCGAACTCGACGAAGTAGACCTGATCTTTCTTGCTGAAGTAGCCCGCATCCTGCAACTGACCCGCCAGGGAGCGGTAGGGGTAATCCGGCAGCTCACCGATCTGCTTGGGCAGTTGCTCCGGGGTCAGGGGCTGGCCCCGCTCATCCTTCAACCAGGCCCAGTGGTTGTTCTGCATCTGGCTCCAGAAGTTGGTCTTGTCCTGCAGCCGGGCGATCACCTTGACCCTCGCCTGCTTCACCCCCTGCTGCCACAGCGCCTTGGTCAGGTGATGCCTGTCCACCAGCCAGTAGCCACCATCGGGGGCGATGACCACGGGGATCTCCTTCTTCTTCATCAACTTGTCGAGCTGCTCCGGGCTCTTGTCCGCCAGCTCGCGCGCCGTGGCATCGACCTGCAACTGGCCCACTCCGCCCTGGGTCGGATGCAACTGCGTGATGCCCAACTCGCACCAGCGACCCACCGCAGTCGTTGGCGCACACGGATCCAGCGCCCAGGCGCCCGGGCTCAGGAGACAAGCCAATAATATCCATGCTCTCATTCTTCCACTCCTCTTCCCCGCATTGGCACGGGGGATTGATAGGGCGCCACACCCGGCTCTCACGGGACTCATGCTGGCGGTCTGACCAGCAAAGGAGATATCATGATTCCCCGTCTATCGGCGATGATTTCTCGCCGAGTTTTCTCCCCGCTTCACACAATTTGAAGGATTAGCCATGAAAGGATGGAGTCCCTTGCTGGCCCTGCTGGGCGCCGCCTGTGTCCAGGCCGCCGATGTGCCGCCCGGCACCCAACTCGCCACCGAACAGGTGGTCGTGCGTCATCTCAAAGACGAGCCCACCAGCCTGAGTCCGCTCAAACTGGTCGGTCTGCCCGAGTTACAGGTGCTGCGGGATCTCTACGAGGGGCTGCTGACCCAGGGGCCGGATGGCAAGGTGATGCCCGGCGTGGCGATGCGTTGGGAGAACAAGGACAACCGGCAATTCACCTTCCACCTGCGGCCGGATGCCCGCTGGTCCAACGGCGACGAGGTCAAGGCCAGCGATTTCGTCTATGGCTGGCGCAAGCTGGTGGATCCCAAGGAAGCCGCCACTTTCGCCTGGTTTGCCCAGCTGGCTCACTTCAATAACGTGGACGAGATAGTGGCGGGCAAGCTGGCCCCCGAGGCGCTTGGGGTGCAGGCCCTCGACGACCATACCTTGCAGGTGAACCTGTCCCAGCCGGTACCCTACTTCCTGAGCCTCTTGACCCACCCCAGCCTGTCACCGCTGCACAAGGCCAGCATGGAGCAATATGGCAGCCAGTGGACCCAGCCGGGCAAACTGGTGGGCAACGGCGCCTTCGTGCTGAACAACAGGGTGGTGAACGAGCGACTGGAGCTGACCCCGAACCCCTACTACTGGGACCGCGCCCACACGGTGCTGACCAAGGTGACCTTCGTGCCCATCAATCAGGAGAGCGCCGCCACCAACCGCTACCTGGCGGGGGATCTGCAGATCACCGAGTCCTTCCCCAAGGAGCAGTACCAGAAGCTGATGCAGCAGATCCCGGGAGAGGTCTATACCCCGGAGCAGCTTGGTACCTACTACTACGCCTTCAACACCCAGCGAGCGCCGCTGAACGATGTGCGGGTGCGCAAGGCGCTCTCCTACACCATCGATCGCGGCCTCATCGCCAACAAGGTGCTGGGCACCGGCGAGAAACCGGCCTATCACTTCACCCCGGACGTGACCGCCGACTTCTTCCCTAAGCCAAACTTGCTCTCCACCAGCAGCCAGCGCGAGCTGGATGACAAAGCCAGGGCCTTGCTCAAAGAGGCGGGCTATGGCCCGGACAAGCCCCTCAAGCTGACCCTGCTCTACAACACCGCCGAGATCCACAAGAAGATGGCGTTGGCCATCGCCAACCTGTGGAAGCAGAAGCTCGGTGCCCGGGTCGAGCTCACCAATCAGGAGTGGAAGACCTATCTCGACAGCCGCCAGAGCGGCCAGTTCGAGGTGATCCGCTCCTCCTGGGTCGCCGATTACAACGATCCCTCCGCCTTCCTCGGCCTCTGGGGCAGCCACCACAGCGGCAACATGGCCCGCTTCGCCAACCCCGGCTACGACGCCTTGCTGACCCAGGCCGCCAGCAGCCAGGATCCCCGTGAGCGGGCCCGCCTGTTCGACGAGGCCGAGACCATCTTGCAGGACGAGGCGCCCATCGCCCCCATCTACCAGTACACCAACGCCCGGCTGATCAAGCCCTGGCTCAAGGGCTATCCCATCAACAACCCGGAGGACGTGGCCTACAGCCGCCAGCTCTACCTTATCAAGCACTGATCCCGCTCATCAGACGCCGACACCACGGGGCCAACCAGGCCGGCCCCGTTCAGGCACTGTCCCGCTCTCATTTTACGGCATAGAATGCTGCCTTTCTGTCGCTAAACTTCGTGAACACGCTACCCATATGCGCACCCTGCTCCTGATCCTCCTGCTTTGTACCCTGCCCGTCCGGGCCGCCACCGAAGCCGAATGCCAGCGGGCCTTCGTCGAATGGATGCTGGACCAGCAACAGCAGTTCAGCGATCGCAAGGCCAGCAAGATGACGCGGCGCAACGCCGAGCGCACCATCGATCAGGCCCGCGACGAGTTCGCCAAACAGGAGAGCTTCTGCCAGACCATGGCCTGGGTCGCAGGCGAGCAGCGCCAGGATCTTCGCTTCAAGCCGAGGGAGGGAGAAGTCCACGATTTTACCCCCCTGCATTGAGCCCGACTTGAACAAGCCTTTGCATTGTCTCTTTTCAGCCTCCCCTGTGGCGATTAATTGACCTAAGCCAAGGTCGGGCCATGGCCCGCATCTACAATGAAGCCGTAACAACCACACACAATAAAAACAAACTTATCAGTTACTTGGCTCAAATCAGGATGCGCACATGACCACACCCCAGCGAGAAGGGGAGATCCGTTTCCCCGACCACATATCACTGATCTCGACCACGGATCCCGCCAGCCATATCACCTATGCCAACCAGCACTTCTGCGACGTGGCCGGTTACAGCGCCAGCGAGATGGACGGCGTCCCCCACAATCTGGTGCGCCACCCCGACATGCCCAAGGCCGCCTTTGCCGACATGTGGCGCCGGCTGCAGCAAGGCAAGAGTTGGATGGGACTGGTGAAGAACCGCGCCAAGAGCGGCCAGTTCTACTGGGTCAACGCCTATGTCACCCCCATCCTCAACGAGCGGCAGCAGATCATCGAGTACCAGTCGGTGCGCACCCGTCCGAGCGAGCAGGACATCGCCTGGGCGGATCGGCTCTATGCCCGTATCCGGGCGGGCAAGGCCCTGCCCTGGCCGAGCCGCCTCGCCCTGGAGCCGGGTCAACTCAGCCTGCTGCTGTCGGCCACAGCCCTGCTCGGGCTGGGCACCAGCCTGGTCACGAGCCAGCCCTGGTGGAGTCTGATTTCCCTGCTCTGCCTGCTGGGGCAGATGGCCCATGGCTGGCAGCTGCAACAACGGCTGGATCGGCTGCTGGCCACCGCGGGCGAGGAGCTGGGTACCCCGCTCTGTCAGGTGCTCTACACCAGGCGGCGGGACAGCCTGGGGGCCATCGAGCTGCTGCTGCGCATGAAGAAGGCCGAGCTCAGGGCCGTGGTGGGTCGCAGCGCCGACACCAACCAGCAGATCCTGCAGGCCGCCGAGGATGACAGGGGCCATATCCAGACCATAGACACCCACCTGCAGCAGCAGCGGCTGCAGAGCGAGCAGCTGGCCGCCGCCATCACGCAAATGAGTCACTCCATCCGCGACGTGGCCAACAGCGCCCATCAGGCCAATGCGCTGGTGAGCGAGGTGCAACAGGTCTCCGCCAGCGGCCAGCAGGCGCTGGCCACTACCCGCTCGTCGGTCAACCAGCTCCATCAGGAGCTTGATGCCAGCCAGGGCGTGCTGGCCCGGCTGACCCAGGACAGTCAGAAGATCAGCGGGATCCTGGAGGTGATAGGCCAGATAGCGGATCAGACCAACCTGCTCTCCCTCAACGCGGCCATCGAGGCGGCGCGGGCCGGTGAGCAGGGACGCGGCTTTGCGGTGGTAGCCGACGAGATCCGGGCGCTGGCCCAGAAGACCCGCAGCTCCACCGGCGAGATCAGCGACATGATAGGGGCGCTGCAGCAGAGCACCCGGCAGCTGTCCGATGGCATGATACAGGGGGCCCAGACCTCGGCTCTCTGCCAGCAACACATGGGGGCCACCGCCGAGGTGCTCGACCAGATCAACCAGATGCTGGCCCAGGTCACCCACACCAGCGACGAGATAGCCCAGGCCGTCAGCCAGCAGGCGGACGTCACCAGCACCCTGGATCAGGGGATCCACCAGATCCACCAGCTCGCCAACCACACCGCCGACAGCAGTCGACAGGCCCTGGATGGCATCACCCTGCTGGTGGAGCGGCTGCAAAATCTCTCCCGCCTGATCAATCAGTTCCACGACTGAACCCGCTCCCCGTGTAGCCAGGCGCGTCTCAGGACGCGCTGCTGTTTTTCCCGCCTTCCCTTCAAATACTCCCCATATGGGGCCTTTCATTTATTTGTAACAGAAATGTAAATGAAATGACCTCTATGCCCGCCATAACAGTCAGTTTCCACCGTGCCTCAACCAAAAGGACTTCATGATGCACCAATCCCTCAGCTATGCCGCCCTGCTGCTGGCCTGTCAGTTACCGTTGCAGGCGCTGGCCGATACCGACGTCTACCTCACCAACAACGGCCCCGAGCCCTTGCAGCTGGAGATCCGCCAGAGCGGCAGCGGCCAGTTGCAACCGGGCAGCCAGTGGACTCAGCACAGGACAGAGCTGGGCCCCTGGGAGAGCGCCATGGTGCTCAGCTTCAATCGCTACGAGGGGGTGAAGGCGGGCAAAAACTATCTGTTCGAGACCCGCGTCACCACCGCCGGCGGCGACACCTATCGCCTCAACCAGCTGATGGAGGGCACTTGGTGGAACACCACCTTGCAGCACGGCGGCGAGACGCCGACCGCCAGCTCCGGCTGGCAGAGCGATCGCACCCTGCATCGCACCGCGGGCCCGCAGGAGCTGGCCTTCGCCGCCAAGTACACCGGCCGTTACGACGATCTGCACTATATGCTGACGCCCGCCCGGCAAGAGGAGCAGCCGGAGCCGGCGGAAGACAAGCTCAAGGTGGCCAGCTACAACGTCTGGGCCCTGCCGGTGATCGCCTCCAGCATCGGCGAGCGGCTGACCCTGCTGCCCGGCTATCTCAAGGGCTATGACGCCCTGCTGCTGCAAGAGGTGTTCGATGGCCGGCGCGAGGGCTTCCTGCAGGCGCTGGCGAAGGAGTATCCCTACCAGACCAAGGTGCTCGACAAGCCGGGGATCAACATCCACGACGGCGGCGTGGTGATCGTCAGCCGCTACCCCATAGTGCGTGAGGCCCAGCTGGTCTATCCCCAGTGCACCGGCACCGACTGCTTCGCCGACAAGGGGGTGATGTACGCCGAGGTGATCAAGGGCGGCAAGGCCTGGCACCTGTTCGCCACCCACACCGCCAGCTTCGACACCGACGAGGCGAGACGGCTGCGCCAGATCCAGTTCGGCCAGATCCGCAGCCTGGCCACCAGCCTCCAGATCCCGCCCACGGACACCGTCATCTACGGCGGCGACTTCAACGTCAACAAGCGCAAGTTTGCCGACGACTACGCCAACATGCTGGCCAATCTGAACGCCCATGCCCCCGCTTATGGCGGCTACACCGAGGCCACCTTCGACCCCAGGCTCAACCCCTACGCCGGCGGGCCCCTCTCCGGCGGTGCCAACGTGGAATACCTGGACTATCTGCTGGTGAGCCGGGAATACGGCGCCGCCAGCCACAACCTCAACAGCGTCTGGATCCCCCGCACCAGCGATGGCAGCCTCTGGCCCGCCAGCAACCTCTCGGATCACTTCCCGGTCAAGGGAGAGATAGCCCGATGAAACGCCGCCACGGGATCCTGGCCCTGGCGGTCCTCTCGCTGTTGCTGCTCACGCTCGGCCGGCAGGATGAGTCCGGATCGGCGGCGGCAGCCTCCCAAGCAGGGACGCCGGCGAGTGCCAGCCCGCCGCAGCCCGTTCAGACGGGGGCCGCCGCACATGACGCCACCGCGGCCACTGGCGCCACCAAGGCACCCCAGAGCTGGCGCGCCATGCCGGAGGGGATGAGCCAGCAGCTCGCCGGCGAGATCAGCGACAGCGACCAGCCGCTGACCGAGCGGCTGGCCAATCTGGGTGGCGTGGAGTCGCAGTGGCTGAGCGAGGGGGAGAGCCTGACCCTGTTGCAGGGGCGCTACGCCGAGGCGCTGGCGCAGCTGGCCAGCGATGGCGAACAGCTGACCCTGGCCGAGCGACTGGCCGCCCTGACCCGGCTGCAGGACAAGTGGGCGGCGCAATACCCGGATCTGGCGGCGGATCTGTTCAATCCGGACGCCCGCCTGCAGCAGGCGCGTCAGCTGTGGGGGGACGAGGAGCTGGAGACCCTGGTGCGCCACTTCCTGCCCGCCGGGCGGGCCGAGGCCAGCCTGGCCTTCGCCGGGGCGCGCCAGCAGCAGCTGGATCAACGCAGCCGCTATCAGCTGCAGCTGGCCGAGCTGGAACAGCAACTCGCGGCCAGCCAGGGGGCCATGGACGACGAGCGCTGGCAGCAGCACAGGGAGCAGGTGCTTGGCCAGTTCAGGCGCGACTTCTTCGTCCAGGAGCAGGGCAGGCCCCGAACGGATTGACGCCAGGCTGACATCACGGTCCGGCACGCAGCAGACACGAAAAAGGGCCCGCTATGGGCCCTTTTCTTGCTCAATCGCCTCAGGCCAGCGGGTAGCTGGCCGCCAGACCGTTCTCGCAATGCCAGTTGGCCCACAGCTTGTCATCGCTGCCCATCTGCAGGGTGGCGAAGTTGCGGGTACGCAGGTAGAGGGTGGCGCCAAACGGCTTGATCAGCTCGGTGCGGATCAGCCGGCTCTCGTCGAGGTACTCGGGCTCATCGTTGGTCATGGCGAGGATCCCCATCCACTGGAACTGGGTCGGGCAGGGATGCACTATGCCGGAGGAGACCAGCTGGTGCACATTCATCACTCCCTTGCCCACCCGCCTGTCCTGGATGACCCCGAGACAACCCACGTGCACATCCCCCGACAGGATCAGGGTCCTCGAGGCGCCCTTGTCGGCCTTGCGCCGCTGCTGGGCGTTGTCCAGCAGCCGCATGATGAGACGGGCCCGCTCCCCCTCGTGGGCCTTGGCGCGCCAGTGATCCTTGAGATCGTCGGTCAGCTCCTCCTCCCAGGGGGTGGCATCCAGCGCCGCCTCGGTGAAGGAGAAGTCTCGATAGACCACCGGCACCCCCGCCATCACCAGCAGGTGCCCCTCGCTGCAAGCGGCCAGCGCTGTATTGACCTGATCCCACTGCCCCCGGCTCATCACCTGGCTCTGGCTGCGGGTCGCCCTGTTGTCCAGCGCCAGGATCTGATAGCCCCTAAAGGTCAGCCGCCAGGAGTGGTGACTCAGGTTCGCCGGATCCAGCAAGGATCCATTGGCGCCGGAGCGCAGCTGGAACAGCCGGAAATACTTGGCGGCGGCGGCATAGATGGCCTGATAGACCTCGCAGCCCTGCAAGTCGGCGGGATAGCTGCCCCAGCCATCGAAGATGTCGTGATCGTCCCACATCATGGCGCTCGGCACCCGGGCCAGCATGCGCGCCACCTCGGGGCGGCCCCACTGCTTGCAGTAGAGCTCGCAATAGAAGCGGTCGAGCTGCTCCTCCATGGTGCGGGTCGCCTTGCGTTTGACCTTCTCGGCCCGGTCCAGCTCGTTCCAGGCTTTCAGGGTCGGCACCGTGGTCCAGAGGGAATCGGCATAGACCTGATCCCCGCCCATCAGCAGCAAGGAGAAGGGATGCGCCTGGTGTTCGGCGGCAAGCTTGTCCCACATGGCGTAGGGCTGGGGGGTGGAGGTGAGCAGCTTGAAGTCGGAGAAACCGTTGCAGGAGGCATAGCCAATCAGCACCTGATCTTTCAGGCCCGGCAGATGAAACTGCCACTGCTCAGCCCCGGCCAGATCCTGGGCGGGCACCCCATCCAGCAGGATCTCGTAGCCGATGGTGCTGGTCTTGGCCTTGGCGGGGGCCGACCAGAGCGCTCGCCAGAAGCCGCCTTTGGGGGTATCCGCCTGCTTGCTGGCGGCCAGCAGCTTGCCATTGACTCTGACGTCAGCCGCCTTGCAGTCCGCCCCCGCCAGAAAACAGATGCTGTATTGTGTGTCCGATTCTAGCCCCAGCAGGGGGCCCATTACCAAAGTCGTCATCGCTTATCCCTCCATGATTTCACCCATGCAGCATAGCGAAACAGGCGTCCTTTGATACTGACCAGCTGGGAGGCGCGATCTCAGGCGGCGGCGAGCGGCATCACACCTTGCCCTTGAACTGCTTGACGCTGCGCTTGTTGGCGGTGCGGCGATTCGCCTGCTTGTCTCTGGGGGCGCGCTTGCCCTCCCCGCTGGCGGGCTGGTCGGTCACCGGGAAGCCGGCCAGTTCGGCCAGCGCCAGCTCACGGCCGGTCAGGGTGCGGATGGCGGCGAGGGTCTCGGCCTCACCGTGGCAGACCAGGGACATGGCGAGACCCTTGCGCCCTGCGCGGGCGGTGCGGCCGATGCGATGCACATAGACGGGGGCGCTGGCGGGCAGGTCCAGGTTGATCACCACGGGCAGCGCCTCCACATGGATGCCACGCGCCATCAGATCCGTGGCCACCAGCACCCGCACCTTGCCCGCCTTGAAGTCGGCAAGCGCCTGCTCCCGCACAGCCTGATCCTTGTCCCCATGCAGGGCCGCCACCGCTATACCCGCCTTGGCGAGCTTCCTGGCCACGCCGTCGGCATCGTCCCTGGCGCTGATAAACACCAGCACCTGAGGCCAATCCTGCTCCTTGAGCAAGCCGATGAGCGCCGGCACCTTGCCGCTCTTGTTGACCAGATAGAGCCGCTCCTCGATCTCGCTCACCAGGCCGTTGAGCGGATCCGCCTCGATGCGCATCGGGTTCGTCAGCAGACCGGTGGCCAGGCTCTCCAGCTCGGTTGGCAGGGTGGCGGAGAATAGCAGATTCTGCCGCTCGGCAGGCATGGCGTTCATCAGCCACTGGATGTCGGGCCAGAAGCCCATCTCCAGCAGGCGATCCGCCTCATCCAGCACCAGCGCACGCAGGTTGCTCAACCCCAGCAAGCGCTGGGCCAGCAAGTCGCGCAGCCGCCCCGGGGTCGCCACCAGCAGCTGCGGCCCCAGCGCCAGCTCGGCCTGTTGCTGCTCCTGAGCCACCCCGCCACACAGGGCCAGGACACGCAGCCCCAACGCCTCGGCACCGCCCTGCAGCGCGGCGCTCACCTGGGTGACCAGCTCGCGGGTCGGCACCAACACCAGTCCCTGCACCCGATCGGAGGTCGAGTCCAGCCGTTGCAGCAACGGCAGACCGAACGCCAGGGTCTTGCCGCTGCCGGTCTGGGCCAGCGCCAGCAGATCCTGCCCCGCCAGCGCCGCCGGAATGGCTAATTGCTGGATGCGGGTCGGGGTATGCAAGTCGGCAGGCAGGGCGGCCAGCAGGGCGGGATCGAGGGCGAGTTCGTTAAAGGTCATGGGCTAGGCAGGCATCGGCTGAATGAAGAAGTGGGAGGCGAAGTCTAGCCAGACTGCCCTGATAAGTAAAAGGATGGTGCCGACTCCGGCGCCGCCAGGGGTCGTGGGGGCTAGATAAAGAAACGGGGGCTAACTCCCCGCGCCAGAAATAAAAACGGCCTGCGCCTGTGTTGAAACAGGGCAGGCCGTCGGGCAATCAGGCTAACGAGATTACAGCACGGCCAGGGCGGCGGCGTAGTTCGGCTCGTCGGCGACTTCGGCTACCAGCTCGCTGTGCAGCACCTTGTTGTGCTCGTCCAGCACGACGATGGCACGGGCGGCCAGGCCAACCAGCGGGCCGGAGGAGAAGGCCACGCCGTAATCCTGCAGGAAGGAGACGCCACGCAGGGTGGACAGGCTCACGACCTTGTCCAGGCCTTCGGCGCCGCAGAAGCGGGACTGGGCGAACGGCAGATCGGCGGAGATGCACAGCACAACGGCGTTGTTCAGGGCGCTGGCCTGCTCGTTGAACTTGCGCACGGAAGTAGCGCAGGTCGGCGTATCGACGCTCGGGAAGATGTTCAGGATCTTGCGCTGACCGGCGTAGGCCGCCAGGGTCACGTCAGACAGATCCTTGGCAACCAGGGAGAAAGGCTTGGCCTGCTCACCGGCAACGGGGAAATGGCCGGAAACGGAGACGGGGTTGCCTTGCAGGGTGACGGTATTGCTCATTGTTGTGTCCTTGATTATCGAGGGAGGATCAGGGTTCCCAGTATAGGCGCTGCCGGCGGGGACAAACACCCGCCAACAAGAGGGATTTATCCCTCGGCTGCACCGACCAATCCTGCCCGGTGAAAAGAGAAGAGGAGAACAGGCTTGACCTTGGACTAAACACCAAGGTTTACACTCGGCTCAATCATCCAGGGTTTCGCACCGGCGGGATCCGTTCAAGAGGGATATATGATGAGCAAAACCTGCTGCAACCATTCACAGGCCGCCCCCATCAAGGCGGTCAGCAAGGCAGCCACGCCTCAAGCCGAGCACAGCCACGACAGTCACTGCTGCGACAATGCGGCGCCCGTCACTGGCAGCACCAACCAGGCCCCCCATGACCACCAGGCGCATGGCGAGAACGACCCGCCAGGAGATGAAGAGCCCCCCAGAGGGAGTTGCAGCGACCGGGCCTGTTGCAGCGATCAGCCTCAGGCCCCCGACCACGCCCATGATCATGGGCATCAAGATGCACACGGCCATCATGACCATGACGAGGCTCCCGACGAGCGCGCCCCTTTGCACGAGCCAGAGCAGAACGTCAGCCGCCACAGCTGGCAGGTGCTGGGGATGGATTGCCCCAGTTGCGCCCGCAAGATAGAGACCGCCGTCAGCCGGGTCCCTGGCGTGCAGCAGGCGCGGGTGCTGTTTGCCACCGAGAAGCTGGTGGTGGATCTCGCCCCCGGCCTCTCCCCCGACCCCATCACCGCGGCCGTGCTGGCCGCTGGCTTCCGGCTCAAGGGGGAGACCGGGGGCAAGGCGGCCGACGGCCAGCCGCGTAGCCCCTGGCTGACGCTGCTTGGCAAATACTGGCAGCCCCTATCGCTGGCCGCCCTGATGTTGGTGGCGGCCCTGCTGCCGGCCCAGTTCGGCCAGCCGCTCTTTACCCTGGCGACACTTTGGGGGCTCTGGCCCGTCGCCCGCAAGGCCTGGGCCCTGACCAAGAGCGGCTCTCCCTTCGCCATCGAGACCCTGATGACGGTGGCGGCGCTCGGCGCCCTCTTCCTCGGCGAGACCGCCGAGGCGGCCATGGTGCTGCTGCTGTTCATGCTGGGGGAGCACCTGGAGGCCTATGCCGCCGGCCGCGCCCGCGCCGGGGTCACCGCCCTGATGGCGCTGGTGCCCGACAAGGCGCTGCGCATCCGCACTGTTCTACAAGGTCAGGCACAGAGTGAAGTACGGGAGGAGGTCGCGGCCGACGAGCTGCGCCCCGGCGACATCATAGAAATAGCCCCCGGCGCCCGCCTGCCGGCGGATGCCCGCCTGCTGGACGCCCTCGGGGCCTTTGATGAGAGCGCCCTGACCGGTGAATCCATCCCGGTGGAGCGCCGCCAGGGAGACAAGGTGGCCGCCGGCAGTCTGGCGGCGGATAGAGTGCTGCGTCTCGAGGTAGTCTCCGAGCCCGGCAACAACGCCATCGACCGCATCCTGCACCTCATCGAGGAGGCCGAGAGCCAGCGCGCGCCCATAGAGCGCTTCATCGACCGCTTCAGCCGCTGGTACACCCCGGCCATGATGCTGGTCGCCCTGCTGGTGATGCTGGTACCGCCGCTCGCCTTCGGCCAGAGCTGGGATGAGTGGATCTACCGCGCCCTGGCGCTGCTGCTCATCGGCTGCCCCTGCGCCCTAGTGATCTCCACCCCGGCGGCGGTCACCTCGGCCCTGGCGGCGGCGACCCGACAAGGAGCCCTGATCAAGGGGGGCGCCGCGCTGGAACGGCTGGCCCATGTCGACACAGTCGCCTTTGACAAGACAGGCACCCTGACCCTGGGCAAGCCCCAGCTGACCGAGCTGACAAGCCTGGATGGCCGACCGGAGGCCGAACTGCTGGCCCTGGCCGCCGCCATAGAGCAGGGCTCCCACCATCCCCTGGCCCGCGCCGTAGTCGCCGCAGCCAAGGAGCAGGGATTGCGTCTGGCCGAGGCCCGGGATCTGCGCGCCCTGCCGGGCATGGGGGTGGAGGGACGCATCGACGGCGCCCTCTGGCAACTGCTGGCACCGAGCCGGATCCCGAGCCTTGATGAGGCCATCAACCAGCGAGTCAGCCGCCTTGAGGCACAGGGCAAGACGGTGGTGGTGCTGGTACAAGCCGGTGCCGCACCAGCCGCCCTGCTGGCGCTGCGCGACCAGATCCGGCCAGAGGCCGCGGCGGCGCTGCAAGAACTCCACAGCCTCGGGCTGCAGAGCATCATGCTGACCGGGGACAACCCCCGCGCCGCCGAGGCCATCGCCACCGAGCTCGGCATGGGTTGGCGCGCCAGCCTGCTGCCGGAGGGCAAGGTGGAGGAGATCGCCAAGCTGGCCGAGCACCGCAAGGTGGCCATGATAGGGGATGGTATCAACGACGCCCCCGCCATGAAGCGGGCCAGCATCGGCATCGCCATGGGCGGTGGCACCGACGTGGCGCTGGAGACCGCTGATGCGGCCCTGACCCACAACCAGCTCGGCGGCATTGCCGCCATGATCCGGCTCTCCCGCGCGGCGCTCGCCAACATCCACCAGAACATAGCGCTGGCGCTGGGGCTCAAGGCCATCTTCCTGGTCACCAGCCTGCTCGGCATCACAGGTCTGTGGATAGCCGTGCTGGCCGATACCGGCGCCACCGCCCTGGTCACCGCCAACGCCCTGCGCCTGCTGCGCAAGCGCTGAGGTTCAGCCAGCAACACAAAGCCGTCACCCCGGGGTGACGGCTTGTCTCTTCCCTCCCCCCCATACCTGCAAAGAAAAAGCGCGGCTGCTCTCTGGCAGTCGCGCTTTGCTTACTCTCTCGGGGTTATCCCACCCTTGGCGAGGTGGAATTCAACCCGGGGCTGCCGAGCCAGCCCCGGACTCGATGGGTTTGCTTACTTGGCGCTGCACTCCTGCACTATGACTGAGCCCACTTCGCCGGATGTCTTGCTTGGGTCAACCTTGACCAGGAAGCTCCACAGACCCTCTGCCAACGTGATGCTGTTGTTGCCCATGCCGCCATCGCCATGCTGAAGCGGGTAGGCCAGCTCGGTCTCCAGCGCGATCAACTTGCCGCCCGCATCCTTGACGAAGAACTGCTTGCTCCAGCTGCCGTCATCGTTGGCAAACTTGAAGTCAAAGCTGCCCGCGTAGTTGAACGCGGCCTGATAGACGGCAAGGTTGCCCTCCATCCCCTTGTAGTTCAACTGGTAGGCCGGCTGGGCATTCCAGTCACTCAGGCTGCCACGCACAAAGATCGGGTAGCCAAGCGGATTACCGGCAACGGTATCCAGTACCTTGCAGCGCTGCACCGGCTCGGTGTAGCTGACGCTCAAGGTCGGTTTGTCCTTGTTCATGGCGGTGAAGACGAACTTGTAGGTACCGGCCTTGGCCAGATCCAGCCCGATGTTGCCAGTCGAACCACCAGCACAGAGGGTCAACGGCGTCCCCACTGCCAACTTGTCACCGGCGTTGCAGCTGCCGTAGTTGATCGGACCCCAGCTGGCGTCGGCGATCTTCACTTCCGTCGTGCCCAGCTGGTCGGCCGTCACTTCGGTGCTGAACTCGTACATGAAGTTGGTGGTGAAGTGCAACTGGTTGGCGTCGCCCCATTCACCGAGGAAGCCCTTCAGATAGACGCCGGAGTCACCGAAGGGTGGCAGGGTGCTCAAGTCCGTCTTCTTGCCGACCGGCAGACCCGCGCCCTGGGCACCGGCTTGCGGTTTGACGAAGACAGCGGCAGACCAGGCCCCCAGAGTCAGCTCACCGTTGCCCACGGCAGCGCCGCTGGCAATGCTGTCGCTCGAGTGGTGAGCACCGCTCAACACCATGCCGGAAAGATCGATGGGCTGATCGTTGCCGTCACGGAAATCGCCAATGCTCTGGGGTGCGTTGGTGGCGTTGATCATCACCACCAGGCCGTCGATGGCGGGATCCAGATCCGCACCTGCGCTCGCACCGTCATCCACGCTCATCACGATGAGGCCTGGCACCTGATCCGGCCCGGTGTTGCGGAAGTCGACCCGCTTGATCACCTCGGCACCGCTGCCAAGACGCAGCAGACGGGAGGATTGACGCAGCTCGGCCAGCTCCTGATAGAAGCCCACCATGCGCTCCATCTCGGCGGCACCCGGTTTGGCATGCTGGCCCAGTACCTGCTCGATCAGCGGATAGTTGTCACCATCCTTGTCCTTGCGCGGCAAGCCCTTGTCGAAGTTGTTGTCGCCGAGGCTGTAGTCGACTCTGTTGTACCAGTCGCCCGAGTCGTAGCTGTCCCGCTCCATGGACTTGGAGCGTAGCAATTCTACCCCTGCGTGAGTGAAGGGGATCCCCTGCCCCAGCATGGCGGTCGCAAGTGACACCCCTTGCATCCGCACCAGATCGGCACCGGCAGGCGCCTTGTAGGCCAGGTTATCGAACAGGGTCTGGTTGTCGTGCTTGTCGACATAGTTCTGAACTTCGGTCGGATCCTGGGCATAACCCGCGGGCTGACCGTTGTAGTCGATGTCAACGCCCTTCTTCGGGATGCCGTCCTTGTCGGTCAGCACAAACTCCTTGAGATTGCCCGCCATGCCGAGGCGCACCAGGTCGGACTGGTGCAGGGCGGTGTCGAGATCGACCCCGTTCACCTCGTTGGGATCCACATAGGCGCCGTTGCCGAAGCCCTGGGTCTTGCGGATGGCCTCGCCACCGTCAAACGGGCTGCCGCCACGGACCGCATCCCGCAGCCGGTCGGAGAAGGAGCCGATGCCGGTGCCGCCAAGGTGCTTCTGGATAGCCTGCACGAAGCGCTTGTCATCCTGCACCTCGCCGAAGTTCCAGCCTTCCCCGTAGAAGTACATCTCGGGGTTGACCTTCTTCACCTCGGCCAGGGCCTGCACCATCTGATCCTTGGGATGGTGACCCATCAGATCGAAGCGGAAAGCGTCGACCTTGTAGTCCCGCGCCCAGGTCACCAGGGAGTCATCCATCAGCTTGGCGAACATGGCGTGTTCCGGTGCCGTGTTGGAGCAGCAGGTGGAGTTCTCGACCGAGCCGGTCTCCGGGTTCAGACGCTGGTAATACCAGGGCACTATCTTGTCGAGCACCGATTTCGGGCCGAGGCCAGCCTCGTTGGTGTGGTTGTAGACCACGTCCATCACCACGTTCATGCCGATGTCCTGCTTGATGGCCTGCACCATCTCGCGGAACTCCTTGATCCGGGTCGTCCCCTCCGCATTGGTGGCGTAGGAGCCTTCCGGGGTGGTGTAGTGGAAGGGATCATAACCCCAGTTGAAGGAGTCCACCCCGCGCAGATAGCCGTACAGCTCCTGCACTACCGGGCTCTCCTTGCTGTCGCTCCCTTGCAGATCCGCCAGCACCGTCTCTATGGTCTCACCACCGCCACAGTGGCTGGCGAACCTGGAGTTCTTGACCTCGGGATTGACCTCGCACAGCTTGCTGAAGTCGTCGCCGATGTTGGCGACCTTGGCCGGATCTTCGTTGATGGTGGCGATGTCGAACACCGGCAGCAGGTGCAGGTGGCTGACGCCGCTCTTGGCCAACGCCTTGAGGTGAGTCACCGGCACGCTGTCGCTGTCGGTCAGCCCCAGGAACTTGCCGCGATGCTCGGGCGGAGTGGATTCATCGTTGCCGGTCAGATCCCGGACATGAGCCTCATAGATGACGATGTCGGCTGGATTGGCCTGGCTGTGGGGGGCCTTCAGGCTGTCCCAACCCGCCGGTTTCAAGGCGGGATCGTTGAGATCCACCACCTGACTGAACTCGGAGTTCATGGCCAGGCTCAGGGAGTAGGGGTCGGTGACCTGATAGGATTCCAGCTTGCGACTCAGGGGATGATAGACCTGAATGTCATAGCGGTAATATTTGCCCACCAGATCGGCACCACCCTGCAGACTCCAGCTGCCGCTGGCCTCGTCTTGTGTCATGGCACGCTCGCCCAGGGATTTGTGCTGCTCGTCGAACAGCGCCAGCTTGACCGACTTGGCGGTCGGCGCCCAGAGCCGGAAGGTGACATTGCCGCCCTCGACGATGGCGCCATAGCTGAGCTTGGTGGCCGCCTCTGCGTAGACGGCGTCGAGAGCCCCGGCGCTCTGCACCAGGGTTGCCCCCTGCAGGATACCGCTCTGATCGGTACCGATGGCCACCAGCTCACCCTTGAGCAGGGGCTTGAGATCTTTGCCAGAGGGCAGGGCGAAGGCGGCGGCATCCTTGAGATGCGGATACTTGGCCTGCTGCTCGGCAGTCAGGCTGGTGGGGGTCAGCTTGAGATAGGGGAAGTCGAACACCCCCTCGCTATTGGCGGTGATGGTGCCGGAGTCCGTGTAGTAGAGGCGCACATGGGGTTTGTCCTTGCCCCCTTGCCAGATCAGGGTGTTGCCATCGATCAGGTGGGCACTGGCCCCCGCCACGCCGAAGGCGGCGGTGAAGGCCTCGGCACGGCTGCCGAAGATCTCGTTCTTGCCCGCGACTATGGCCACGGTGCGATCCGGGTGATCGCTGAAGACGACCTTCATATCGGAGCCGGTCAGGTTCGCCAGATCGCCGTTACGGGCGATAAAGTTGATGCAGCCTTCCATCTTGGAGAGCGGCACCACCCAGCTCGGACCGAAGCTGTCCGCCGCAGACGGCGTCTTGCTCTTGTCATCCCAGCTCGCGTTCAGGCCACTGTCGGCGGTCGAGTTACAGGCATCGTTGTTCCACAGGTGCATGCTGTGGCCGGCGAAGGGGCCGTCGACCCCCCGTGCGGCGCTGGTCTGGGTGTCGACCAGGGCGATCACCGCTTCATTGGGGCCGGCTACCAGCTGTTCGGCCGGGGGTTGCACATTGGGAAGGCGAGCGACGGGCTCATCCTGAGGGGTCGGGGTGGTAGCAGAGGAGCTGTTGTCATTACAGCCAGACAAAAGCGCGAGCAGTGAGGCTGTAACCAGCGCCACTTTGGTCTTTTTCATATCCATTTTTTTATAATTCCCGCTGTAGTTAGTCTCGATAGACGAGTACCCGGCCTTGGCCGAGCGCTGTCATATTAATCAGCGGAGATTGTTGTAAATGTGAGCAGGGCGGCAAAAAAAACCAATCCGTTTCAACAAGATAACGTTTTCATAACGAAAGTTGGAGCGAGCTCACAGACTGGGGCCAATATTGTCCCCATACCGGAATCTGTCCCGGTGATGCAGTAAAAATCTATTTCCGATCAAATGGATATCAGGAGATGTCGATGACGCGTATCGATGAACAGGCGAAACGGCTGGACGAGGAGTACCTGGCCATCAGCCAGCTGTTCGATCAATTCTGCCAGCGAGCCGGGGCCCTCGCCGAGCAGTATCACTTCTTCAAATGGCCGGACTACGAGGATACCCCGCAGCTCTCCCGCGCCTTCACCCTGCTGGGGGAGCCGCGCGAACTGAGGCTGCGCTGCCAGCCCGGGGAGCGGGGCACCCTGCACGGTATCATCCAGATTGTGGATGAGGAGGAACTGCCCCACGCCAGCCTGAGGTTCAGTGCCGATGGCCAGCTGCAACTGGAGGCGGGCCGCCTGCTGGATGACCCGCCCCGGTTGTTGCTCAGGCTGCTGCTGGGCACCGTCTGGCAGCATAAGCCCGAGGCGTGAACCCCTCGCCGTTGCCTGAGAGACAGCGCCCTTCGGCTAACACCGCAGTCGGGAGCCAACCAGCAGGGCGGTCGCCTTGAGGAGCCGCCGCACCGGCCTGATTCAGGCCCTGTCGATCTCTATGGTCAGGTGCACCAGCTCCTCGTGGATGGCGAGCCGCTCGCGGATCTGCCGGGCCGGTACGGGTTCCTCCATCAGCAGCGACAGCACACCGGCGTATTGCCCCTGTCCGACCCGCCAGACGTGCAGATCGCGGATCTCGGTGCTAGGCAGGTCGCCGATCACCTCGCGGATCTCCTCCACCACGGGCGCATCCATCTCCGCATCCAGCAGCACCAGCCCGGTGTCGCGCAGCAGGCCCTTTGCCCAGACCGCCACCAGCACGGCCCCCACTATGCCCATCAGGGGATCCAGCCAGTCGGCCCCCCACAACATGCCCCCCACCAGCGCGAAGATGGCCAGCACCGAGGTCGCCGCATCCGCCAGCACGTGGATATAGGCTGCGCGCAGGTTCAGATCCTGATGCTCGTGCCTGCCGCCGTGCTCATGATGAGCGTGGCCATGATGATGATCATGGTCGTGACCGTGATGATGGCCCTGATCGTCCTTGAGCAACCAGGCACAGGCGAGATTCACCAGCAGGCCAAGCAGGGCGATGCTGATCGCCTGCTGATAGTGAATGGGGCTGGGATCCAGCAACCGGGCCACCGACTCGAACAGCATCAACCCCGCCACTCCCACCAGCAGCAGGGCGCTGGTGAAGCCGCCAAGCACCTCTATCTTCCAGGTACCGAAGCTGAACCTGTGGTCCCTGGCATAGTGGCGGGCGGCGCGATAAGCCAGCACCGAGAGGCCGAGGGCCAGGGCGTGGGAGCTCATGTGCCAGCCGTCGGCCAGCAGCGCCATGGAGTTGAACACCCAGCCCCCCGCGATCTCCGCCACCATCATGATGAGGGTGAGCAGCACGGCCCAGCGGGTCTTCTGTTCGGCCAGCGGATTGCCCTGGTGTACCACGGGTTGCTGGCAGTGTGAGGCGACGGACGACATGAATTTCTCCTGCGGGGCACGATGCAATATACTATACCCTAGTATAGTTTTATCGCGCGAGAGGATCCTGCATGTCACACACGGTACACAACAAGAAGAAGCTGCTGGCCAGAGTCCGCCGCATCAAGGGGCAGACAGGGGCGCTGGAGAGCGCGCTGGAGCAAGGGAGCGACTGCGCCGCCATCTTGCAGCAGATAGCGGCCATTCGCGGCGCCGTCAACGGCCTGATGCTGGAGGTGCTGGAGGGTCACATGCGCGAGCACCTCGGCGCCGCCGAGGCGACCCCGACCGAGCGGCTTGAGGATCTGGATCAGGTGGTGCGGGTACTGCGCTCCTACCTCAAATAAACCGGCCAGGAATTGGCATAACCCGCGTGGCTTGGTGCATCCTCGCCGGTACAGCCTGCGGCATAGGAATACGCGCCCCCAAGTGGCTGGAGCCCCCGCTGACGTGGTTGGCCTCACTGTCACAAAAAGATCGCCGGTTGTCGTGGCTGCTCATCTCCCCGCTTTCTGCCACGGCTCTCGGCGGTGTCATGCTCGTTGGCCAGCCTGCCGATGCTTTTCCCTTGCTCCCAACCTATTCTCAAACAGGAAGAATCACAGGCCACACCTCGTCCTTTTCATCGTTCAGATTTTATTCTGCCAGGGTTGCCAGAACCGCCACGACGGGACGGTGAGGGCTCCCCCGCCATCAGTGAGGATGGTTTATGTCTCGTTCAAATACACCGCAGGGAAAATCCTCTTTTCTGACTGGCTATTTGATCCTGCTGGCCATGCCGCTGCTGCTGGCCATGCTCACGCTCTATATCGTCTCAAAGCTCCACTATCAGGACACCATCGAGCAGAAACTGGTATCGATCAACCATGCCCTGTCGCTGGCCGAAGGGGACATTCACAGGCAGCTAGTGCGGGCACTGGGAACCTCCATCACCGCAGACAAGATCATCCCCATCGCGCAATCCGATAAGAGCAAAAAGTACTACAGGGACATCTGGCGGGATCAGGTCAAACAGAACGATCTGTTGAGTGTCATCTTCTACGCCAACTCCAGCGGGGAGTGGTTCTCCAGCGATGATCAGCAGGATTTTCGCTTCTCCATCGAGCACAACAGCAACGCTGTCGATCCGCGCACCCGGGTCTGGTTCAAGGGGGCAGAGGCCGTGCCGGGGAACTATTACTGGTCCCCTCCCTATGAAGATGCGCTGACCCACAGGATGACCATCACCGTGGCTCGCCTCATCGACCACCACGACGGCACCTCGTACGGTGTCGTCGGGGCCGACATCGATCTGCCGGCCTGGTCACAGCGGCTGGATGCCATGCTGAGCCGGGACAACGCCCTGCAGCACCTGTTGCTGAACAGGGCGAGCAACCGGATACTGGTCCACTCCAATCCCAACCGGATCGGCCTGTTATTCGCACCGAGTTGGTCCAATCAGCTGGTCGGCACCACCGGCTCCTTCTATTCGTCGGACGAGGATGAATTCGTTGCCTACTCGACCGTACCCGCTCGCCCCGAGCTGCTGGCCATCACCATCCAGCTGCGTCGTGACAAGGCGGCGCTGCGCTACGGCACCATGGTGCTGGTGGTGACCATACTGACCGGCACCCTGTTCGTGCTCGCCGCCATCATCTTCCGGCTGAAGATCGAGCGACTGATCGCCACCCTGCTACAGACCGTCAAGCAGTTGCGGGTCATGTCCCAGGAGGAGCAGCTCAGCCACCTGGACAAGATCCATCTGCCCGAGGCCCATGTGCTCAAGCAGGAGATCTCCATCGTCTCCGAGCAGTTGAAAGCCTCGTTCGAGCGAATGAACCGTGACCCTCTGACCGGGCTCTACAATCGCCATAGCCTGAACGAGAAGCTGGCCCGGCTGCATGAAACTGACAGCGACTATGTCATGGCCATCATAGATATCGACAACTTCAAGTCGATCAACGACACCCACGGCCACGCCACCGGGGATGCAGTCCTGCGGCGGATCTCGACCCTGGGTCAGCAACTGCTGGGAGATAGAGCCTCGCTCTATCGCTTCGGCGGCGAGGAGCTCATCGCCATCTTCGAGGATATGTCGTTGGAGCTTGCCCGGCTGACCATGGACGAATGGCGGGAGATCGCCAGCACCCTGACCTGGCGTGAGGTCGGTATGCAGATAAGCTTCAGCAGCGGCATTGGCCGACGCAACGGACTGAGCCAGGAGGCCTTCTTTGTCCTGGTTGACGGCGCACTCTATCGCGCTAAGCACGCCGGCAAGAACCGCATCACCTCGGTGGATGACTATGACGATCCAGCCCCGACAGAGCAGGAATAGGTTGATACCGGACCATATGAATCAGGGAGGCGACCGACCTCCCTCTCTCTTTGAGATGGTCATCCACACAAGGGCTTGAGGCCTCGCCAGCTTTACGCCATGATGACCGCCGATCATTGATCTCCGTTTTCTGGACTCCACTTCGCAAGGACCCCCCATGTTTGAACACGTCGATGCCTATGCTGGCGACCCCATACTCACGCTCGTCGAGACTTTCCACAAAGACACCCGCGAACAGAAAGTGAACCTGGGGATCGGCCTCTATTACGATGAGCAGGGCCGCATTCCGCTGCTGGGCTCGGTACAGCAGGCCGAAGCCGCCCGCGCCGCCGCGCCGGCACCGCGCCCCTACCAGCCGATGGAAGGGGCCGCCAACTACCGCACCGCCGTGCAGCATCTGCTGTTTGGCGCCGAGCATGCCGCGGTCAAGGCCGGCCGCATCGCCACCATCCAGACCATAGGCGGCTCCGGCGCCCTGAAGATCGGGGCCGATCTGCTCAAGCGCTACTTCCCGACCTCAGAGGTCTGGGTCAGCAATCCGACCTGGGACAACCACAAGGCCATGTTCGAGGGGGCCGGCATCAAGGTGCACGACTATCCCTACTACGATGCCGCCACCGGCGGCGTCAACTTCGACGCCATGCTGGACTGCCTCACGACCCTGCCGGCCAAGAGCATCGTGTTGCTGCACCCCTGCTGCCACAACCCGACCGGGGTGGATCTCTCCCGCGCCCAGTGGGATCAGGTGATCGCGCTCGTCGTGGATAAGGGGCTGATCCCCTTTATGGATATCGCCTACCAGGGCTTCGGTGACGGCCTGGAGGAGGATGCCTACGCCATCCGCGCCATGGTCGATGCGGGGGTCAGCTTCTTCGTCAGCAACTCCTTCTCCAAGAACCTCTCCTTCTACGGTGAACGCTGCGGCGGCCTGTCTGTCATCTGTCAGGATGCGGAAGAGGCGGGCCGGGTGTTGGGTCAGATGAAGGCGACCGTGCGTCGCAACTACTCCAGCCCTCCCACCCACGGTGGCCAGATTACCGCGGCCGTGATGAACGACGCAGGGCTGCACGCCCTCTGGGTCGATGAAGTGACCGAGATGCGCACCCGCATCAAGGCCATGCGCCAGAAGCTGTTCGAGGTGCTGAGCGCCAAGGTGCCGGGCCGCGATTTTGGCTACTTCGTCAACCAACGCGGCATGTTCAGCTACACCGGCTTCACCCCGGAGCAGGTCGATCGCCTGCGTGAGGAGTTCGCCGTCTACTTGGTGCGCTCCGGTCGCATGTGCGTGGCGGGCCTCAACAGCCGCAACGTCGACTACGTGGCCGACGCCATGGCCGCCGTGCTCAAGGGCTAAGCCCCAAGCCCCGCCTCGGCGGGGCTTTTTGTTTCCCCTTCCCGCCTTTATCAGGAGCCACTATGGATCTGATCGCACTCTCTCGCCTGGGAGGACGCCATCTGGTCACCCTGCACCTGCTGCTGGACAGCCAGAGCGTCACCCGCAGCGCCGAGCGCCTCTGCACCACCCCCTCCTCCGTCAGCAAGACGCTCAATCAACTGCGCGCCCTGCTCGGGGATCAGCTGCTCTATCGCCAAGGCAATCAGCTGCTGCTCACCCCGTTCGCCGAGCGGCTCGGCCCCAGCCTGCAGCGGCTGCTGCGCGAGCTGAACGGCCTCACCAGCCAGGAGGGGTTCACCCCCGCCAGCTGGCAGGGACAGCTGAACATAGCGCTGCGAGAGAGCGGCATGGTCTGGCCCATAGGGCCCATTCTGGGTCAGTTGATGCGGGAGGTGCCGGGGATGATGCCCATCATCTGGAACAAGGACGAGCAGGCGCTGGCGCGGCTGGCGACGGGCAAACTCGACTTCGTGATCTTGCCCCACGATCAGAGCCAACCCCTGCCGAGCCACCCGGGGCTGGTGTGGGAGCCCTTGCGGGAAGACAGGCTCGTCTGCCTGCTGCGGGCAGATCACCCGGCGCTGGACAAGCCCTGGGATCTGGACGCCTATCTGAGCTGGCGCCACATCGCCATTCGCGACACCGAGCTGGCCAACCCCTTCTTCGAGCAGAGCCTGGCCCAGTTGCAGGTGCGCCGCCAGATAGGGGCCACCCTGCCGGACTTTGGCAGCGCGGCGGCCTTGCTGCGCCAGAGCGATCTCATCCTCACCGCCATCGAAGGCTGGGCGACCCAGGCCGACCTGCCGGGGCTGGTGCGCCTCGAGCCTCCCTTCGACTATGGCGCCGTGACCCACAGCCTGGTGTGGTACGGCCCCACGGGGGAAGAGCCCGCTCTGCGCTGGTTCCGCCAACGGATCCTGCAATTGGGGCGGGTCATGGTACAGGGATGAGCCCTGAACGGGCTCAGGGCTTTTTGGTCCGGCTCAGGGTTTCTTGGTATAGATGGGGCCGGGGAAGGAGGCGACGTTGTTGCCGAGCTCAGTGATGCGGGCCGCCCCCTGCTTGCGCACCTGGTCGATGCGCAGCACCTGATGCATGGGGATCAGGGTGCGGTTGACGTCGGCAAACTCGCTCTTGAGCTTCTCGTGACCGGGATCGACGATGAGCGCCGTGTGGTTGTCCCAGACGAAATTCGCTATCTCGATGAAGCCGAACAGTGGACCCTGATTGACCTCCCTGACATAGACCTCGTAGCGCTCGCTGTGGCAAATAAACTGCACTCGGTATAAGGCGTTGGCTTCACTCATATTTATCTGTTGATGGTGGGCGGTTTTCCCATTCTAGCCGTCACTTCGCGCACGCCATATAGACGAACTTCACAGTTGCGTCATATCGGGTCTCAAAGCGCTTAACCTGCCTGTCACCCGATGGCGGGCAGTGAGACAGGGCCAAACCCCTTGGCCATCAGGGCATTGGCCAGCATTTGCAACTCATCCATGCCGGCCTCCCGCCAGCTCAGCGCCGCTCCGCGTACCCCGTGATGGCGAAAACCGTTGAGGCGGATAGAAACGGGACCGAGACTTCGCAAGAAGGCGCAGAGACCGGCGTCCAGCTCCCCCCGCACATCGACGAAATCTGTTCTGCCCGGCACATGGAGCAGCCGCAGTTCCGTCAGCTTGCCGCACCGTGCCAGCAGTTGCAGAGAGGCCAGCACCCGCTCGCGATCGTAGCCGGTCAGCGCACGGTGCACGGGATCCCGCCACCCCTTGAGATCGAGCATGGCGCCATCCAGCACCGGCAGCAGCCGCTGCCAGCCCGCCGGGGCCAGGGAGCCGTTGCTGTCCAGCAGACAGCTCAGGCGAGCGAGCCCGGGGTCGGCCTTGATGGTGGTGAACAGGGCGATCACAAAGGGCAGCTGGGTGCTGGCCTCCCCGCCGGAGACGGTGATGCCGCTCAGCAGCGGGCCATAGCGGCGCAACTGCGCCAGCACCTCTGCCACCGACATGACCATTGTCTTGGGGCTGGCCTGGCGCGGGCAAAGGTCGGTGCAGCGATCGCAATGGGTACAGAGTGCCGCCTGCCAGCTCACCCGCCCCTCCTCGAGCCGCAGGGCGCCGCTCGGACAGGCGGGCACGCAGTCGCCACAGTGATCGCACAACCCTATGGTGTGCTGGTTGTGGCAACCGGGACAGCGAAAGTTACACCCCTGCAGGAAGAGCACCAGACGATTACCCGGCCCGTCCACGCAGGAGAAGGGTAATATTCTGCTGACGATGGCGGTCCTCGTCAGCAGCCGGCTCGGGTCAGCGCTCACCCAGGCGGCTCTCACGCCCGATGACCCTGGGGGCCCGCTGGCGAATGCCGGTCAGCTCGCTGGCCTCGGCGCCGAGGCAGGTGGTCTGCAAGCGCGAGCCTTCGGCCGCGAAGCGGGCCACGTCGCTCTTGCGGATCATGTAGCCGGTCACCCGCACCAGATCGCTGTCCCCTACGTTGGCGCTGAACTCCCGCATGCCGAGGACGAAGGCCCCCTTGCACAGCTGGAGCAGGGCCTGGGGGTTCTGACGTATGGTGGGATCCAGGGTCAGGATCTCGCTGATGCCGGAGCCGTAAAAACCGTGGTGTGGCGCCAGCGCCAGCACGTGGCTGGCGGGATCCGGCTCCTCCCCATAGGGGATGCGCACCCCGGGCGTCACGTCCCGATCCAGGCTCAGCCCGCCCTGGGCATGGAGCAGGGCGCGCCCACCCCAGGCATGGGGTTGGGGTCTGTTGGTCACATAGCCAGAGAGCTGGGCCGAGATGCGATAGCCGAGCCGGTTCGCCTCCTCGTCCCGGCCGTAACGCTCGGGCCGATTTTCCTTGTCCATCAGGATATTGACCGCCTCCGCCATGCCATAGATGCCATACATGGGCACGAAGCGCCCCTCCTCGATCAGTCCCTCCTGCACCAGGAAGCTGTCGAAGAAGCCGGATTCTCGATGCAGGAAGCGGGCACGGGCCTCGATGAGCAGGGAGGCCTGCTCGCAATAGTGGGGCAACCAGGTCTCCAGGAAGTCGTCGATGCCGGCACTCTGCTCGGCCACCCCCTTGAGGGAGATCCGTACCAGGGTGTTGGCACCGCCCCCCAGCGGCAGCGCGTTATAGCAGCTGACGATGCCAAACCCGCGGGCATCGAAGGTATCTCTGTGCAGCGGATAGTTGACGATGTGGGGTTTGCCGCACGAGGCGATATTTTGTACCGCCTGCATCAGCAAGGGATCCGGAGTTTGGGCGGGGTCGTGGAACAGGCTGAGGTTCGGCGCCACCTGCTTGAGCTCGCCGTCGATGCGCAGGATCAGCCGGCAGAGTCGGTTGTCATCCGGCCCTATGTTGACGTGCATGAAGGCGTCTGGCAGCACCCTGTCCAGGTAGATCCAGAAGCGCCTCAACTTGCCATGGAGGCTCTCGTCGTCCAGCGCCCCGACGAAGGGCAGCAGCAGGTGATCCAGCCGCCCCAGCCAGACCGGCATGCCGGTCACCGAGGGCACGTGGTGATAGAGGATCCGCAAGGCATCCAGCGCCTCGTCGAAGTCTTGCGGTGGCGCCAGCTCCAGCCAGGGGGATCCCTGACTCAGGAATCGTTGGTAATCCGGCAGCACGTAGCGCGGCTTGTAGGGGGCGTGCCCCTCGAACATATCGCACAGCACCCCCTGCGCCATGGCATCGATGACGCTAGTGGGCAGGTCGGGGTAAGGCAGGGCATTCTCGGCGGCCAGCGCCAGGGCGTGGCTTTTTTGGGACGGCGAGAGCAGAGGGTCGCGCACTATGCGCTGACAGGTGGCGGTGAGGGACATGGGAGGCTCCGAAGCGGATGAGGACTAAATCCTCACACTTGCAGGGCCTTATTTGAAGTGACATTCACAACAGAGCGGATGTCCATAATGAACATCCGCTGCGTGCGATCACGGCTTATCCCAGCCAGGGCAGCAGGGCGAGCAGGCCCCCCTGCCAGCGCAGCAGGAAGAAGCCCCCCATGCCGACCACCACCACCAGCAGGGTCGGCAGCCGCAGCAGGGTCAGGGCCGTCACCAGCAGGGTCGCCGCCAGATAGTCGGGATCCCAGTCCAGCCCCTTGCCAGGTTCGTAGCTGAAGACGATGGGCAACCAGATAGCGGTCAGCACCGACTGGGCCGAGAAGCTGAGGAAGGCCCCCATCTCGGCGCCGGGTTGATAACGGGTCAGCCGCGAGAAGAAGGCGAAGCGGTTGAAGAAGGTGATCAGGGTCAACAGCCCTATCATCAGCCAGCTCATGATTACCTCCTCATCCGGTGCAGCAGGTAGCCCACCAGCATGCCGGCCAGGGCCGAGATAATGATGGTGTAGACCTCCGCCAGTAGCCCTATCATCAGCCAGCTCATGATTACCTCCTCATCCGGTGCAGCACATATCCCACCAGCATGCCGGCCAGGGCCGAGATAATGATGGTGTAGACCTCCGCCAGTAGCCCTATCTTCAGCCAGCTCATGATTACCTCCTCATCCGGTGCAGCACATATCCCACCAGCATGCCGGCCAGGGCCGAGATGATGATGTAGACCTCCGCCAGCAGCGGCTTGGTGAGCAGGGCCGTGCCACCGCTCACCAGGGTCGCCGCCACCATGGGCAGGTTCTTCATCGCCGGGATCGTCATGGCGATGAAGGTCGCCGCGATGGCAAAGTCCAGCCCCATGTGATCCAGCCCCTCGATGTACTGGCCGGCGGCGATGCCGAGCAGGGTCGCAAGATTCCAGAACAGATAGAACACGAAGCCCGCGATCAGCGCGTAGGCGGGATTGAAGGCGCCGCTGCGCTCCCTGTCTTTGAGCGCCACCGCGAACATCTCGTCGGTCAGGAAGAAGGCCAGGCTCGCGCGCCAGCGCAGGGAGAGCGGCAAGACATCGCGGCGGAAGGTGAAGCCGTACAGCAGGTGCTGGGAGGTGATGACGAAGGTGGAGCCGACGATGGGCAACAGCGGCGTACCCGCGCCGAACAGGGTGGTGGCCGAGAGCTGGGCCGCGCCGGCATAGACCAGCAGCGACATCAGCTGGGCCTGGAGAGGGCTCAAGCCCACCTGCAGCGCTAGGGCGCCACACAGGATCCCCCAGGGGATCACCGAGACGGAGAGCGGGAGAATATCGAGGGAGGCACGCCACCAGAGCGCGCCCGTACTCTCGACCCCGGCTTGCTGGGGGCGAGTTTGCAAAGTCATGAGGTCATCCTTGTCCTGTCAACGAGAACGGAAAAACCTAACACAGCACCTGGCCAGATGCCATGCCGTCGTCAGGCGATTCACGCAATGACAGCAAGGGGAGATGACAGGCCCGCCCCTGCATGGCGATGCGGGGACGGGCCTGAGCAGGGGATCTCGAGGATCAGGGTTCGATGACGATGGGGGTGCCGGGTTCGATGGCGCTCCACACCTCATCCAGATCGTGGTTCAGCATGGCGATGCAGCCATTGGTCCAGTTGGACGGCTGCAGACGGCGGTTGCCGATGTCGTTACGCTGACCATGGATCATGATCATGCCACCCGGATTGACTCCCTTCTCGTTGGCCGACTTGATGTCGTCCAGGTTCGGGTAGTTGATGTGGATGGCCTTGTAATAACCGGAGTTGGTCTTCTTGTAGTCGAGGGTGTAGCGCCCTTCCGGCGTACGCTGATCCCCTTCCCGCTGCTTGTGTCCCATGGGGGCCGGGCCCAGGGCGATCCAGTAGCGTTTGACCTCCTTGCCATCCTTCATCAGGGTCAGGCTATAGGTCGACTTCTTGACCACCACCATGTCCGCAGACAGGGTCGCAAAACTTAAGGCGGGCCACAGACCCAGCAAACACAACAATACGGCTTTCATTCCATCCCTCGACAAGCCTTCAGGGCTTTATTGTTAGCAAATCATCTGAATGTCGCCACTCTCGGGTGGCGAGCGAGCGCCATGATATGGGATCGCCATCAATACTCAATATATCCAGAGAAACATATCTGAAGCCAGCCTCACGAAGGGGATTGAGCCCCTCCACCCCGGCCCCATCAATTGATAATGGAAACAGTTATATAGCCGATTTCTGCGGCTGGCGCTCACCATCAGGATCGGCGAAGATGCCCACTTTGCCCTCCTCCAGGATCCCGCCTCATGCGACCACTGCGCCTGTTCTTGCTCTTGCTCCCCGCCCTGCTGTGGCTACCGCAGACGCTGGCCGCCCCGCTTCAATTGCAAGGCGAGACCCTGAGCTATCTCATCGACCCCGACACCCTGGCCATCTCGGTCAACGGGGTGCAGGTCAGCGCGGGACAGAGCGCCCGCCAGGTCGATCGGCTGCAACAGGATGAACAACAGGCCAGCTGGCAGTGGCCGGCCCAGGAGACCCGGGTCGAGGTGCGGCTGGACGGGGAGGATCTGCTGCTGACCCTGATCAGCAGCGGCCCTCGCCAGCTCAGTTGGTACAGCCTGCCGAAGAACCAGACCCACCTCTCCATGGCGTTCGGTGAGGGCAGTCGCTTCTCGGTGCGTGACAGCGACTGGCTCGGCTACATAGGAGACGAGCTGACCGAGCTCGATACCCACCATGATCTCAAGCTGCCCCTGTGGAGTCAGGACGCGGGCAAACGAACCTACAGCTGGATACTGCAGAGCTCCTACGACAACAAGCTCAGCTTCAGCCGCAAAGGGGGGCGCCTGCAGCTTGCCGCCAGCCACGAGTTCAACCACTTCAATCCCGCGCCGCTGGAAGTGCGCCTGAGCGTGGGGGATGACTGGCTGGCCGGGGCGCGCCGCTACAGGGAATGGCTGCAGGCCGAGGGAGCCTGGCAGTCCCTCGCGGACAAGTTCGCCCGCATCCCGGCGGGCCGTCGGCTGATCGGCGCCAGCCACCTCTATCTCTGGGGGGATGACCTGCTGGACCGGCAGGACGTGACCGACTGGCCCGGCCTGCAGGCCAAACTCATCCAGAAGCCGGAATGGCTCAAAACCTTCAACACCGAGGAGCGCGAGGCGCTGGCGGCCCCCAGTCCCCAGCCGTGGCAGCAGACGCTGATCATGGCGGGCCTCAACCGGCTGATTGAACGCCAGCTGCCGCTGCCGGCCCAGCAGGGCCCCGTCAGTCAGGGCAAGGTGCTGGCCCTGCGCCAGCAGTGGGTCAAGGGCCAGTTCGGCGAGCAGCTGGTGACCCGGGAGCGCTGGGGCCAGGGACTGTCGCTGCCGGTGCTCGAGGCGCTGCAACAGGCGGGACTGCGCAAGCTCTGGCTCGGCACCCCCCAGTGGACGGCGGCCCTGCAGCAGGATCAGGCCCTCGCCGCCGCCAAGCGCCTCGGCTATCTGGTGGGCAGCTATGACTCCTACGATACCGCCATCGCCCCGGGCAGCAACGACAGCTGGCTCACCGCCCAGATCCCGCCGGAGCTTGGCAAGCGCTGCGCCATCGTCGAGGCCGACGGCAAGCCGAGACCGGGCTTTGGCGGCGAGGGCGTCTATCTCAACCCCGGCTGTACCCTGCCCTACGCCAAGAGCCGCATGAGCGAGCTGGCCAAGGCCAGCGGCATCAACAGCCTGTTCCTCGACGTCGATGGCACCGCCATGGCCTCCAGTGACTACAGCCCGGCCCACCAGCAGGGCAGCGCAGCCATGGTCGCCGCCCGCAACGCCCGCATGGGCTGGGTCGGGGAGCGGCTCGGGCTGGTGCTGGGCTCGGAAGACGGCAACGCCCTCACCAGCAAGCCCCTGATGTTTGCCCACGGCGTCCAGAGCTGGGGCTTCGGCTGGACCGACGCCGCCATGCGCAAGCAGCCCAAGTCCCCCTACTACCTCGGCAAATGGTGGCCAGACGAGGCGCCCCAGGTCTTCTTCCAGCCCGCCCGGCTCAAGCCCCGCTACCTCAAAACCGTGTTCAACCCGACAGACAGGCTGCCGCTCTACCAGGCGGTGTTCCACGATTCGGTGATCAACAGCCACCACTGGCTGCTGGACAACCTCAAGTTCCCCGCCATCCGGGAGGAGCGCGCCCTGCTCGGCCTGCTCTACAACACCCCTCCTCTGGTCAACCTGAGCCGCAGCACCCTCGCCAGCCGCCTGCCTGAGCTGGTCAGACTGGACGCCCAGTTCGGGCCCCTGCACGAGGCGCTGTGGGACAAGGCGCTGGTGGGCTTCCGCTGGCGGGACGGGGCGGGGCGGGTGCAGGAGACCCGCTTCTCCGACGGCAGCCGGCTGGTGGCAAACTTCGGCAACAGCAGCATCCAGATCGATGGTCACAAGCTGCCGGGCAGGCAGTTGCTGGTGGCCCTCAAGGACAAGCCCGTCACCCTGTTGAAGATCTGAGCGCCCCAAAATGAAAGAGCCCTGCCAACTGGCAGGGCTCTTCGTTTGCAGGATGGTTCAGACTGCCACAGCGGACTCGGCCCCATAGTGGCGGCGGATCCAGGCCTCGAAGTCCGCCAGCATGCGCGCCTCGGATTCGCTGTTGTCGGCGATGAGCTCGGCGCCGTGCACGACCCGGATCCTGGCATTGAGCGGGGTGCCGTCACCGGCGAGGGGTCGCTGGCCCGCGGCCGCCATGCAGGCTGTGGCCGTCGCCCAGGCTTCGGCCACGCTCTGGTTGCACGCCCGGGCCAGGGGTCCGGCGCTGAAGCCCTCGCCGGTGAGGCTCTGCAGCGTCTGATCATGGGTCATACCGTTGCCCGGCCCCCAGTAGTGGGCGGCGAGATCCGGGCCTATGCGCGGGTTGTCGGTGAGGTAGCCGTCCCGGCGCAGGAAGTAGGCGCGGGTCTGCTCCACCGCCATCAGCGCCAGCAGGTAGCCGTGATAGGCACAGGCCGATTCCTGATTGAGCAGGTGCGGGATGGCCAGCAGCGGGCGGGGGCTCTCCACCCCCAGGATCTTGCGCTCCCACCGACGGGCCAGCGCCAGCACGGCGGCCGGGGTGCGCTCGGCCTCGTCCATGGCGTAGAGATCCCGCTCGAAGTAGGTCACCAGCGCAATCTGGCGCTCGTTGAAGGCCCGGAACGGCTGGCGGGCCTCGAGCATGGCCTGGATCAGTGCGTCAGGAATTTCCTCCCCCGCGGCGTTCCTGGCGTAGCGCTTGAGCCAGTCCGCATCGTCCAGCAGGCTGTCGCAGAACATGGACTGGGTCTCGGCATAGGCCATGGAGGTAGGCGGAAACTCCTGGGAGAAGCAGGGCGCGTTGCCGGTGACGTTGGCAAAATGCGCCGCATGGCCCCCCTCGTGGAACAGGGTGTTGAGACCGCTCCAGCCGCTGCCGACCTGGGCCGGATCCGCCAGGCTGGTGAAGTTGACCACGGCGGGCACCCACTGACCCTCCTGCCAGAAACTCGGCACAGGGCCGTGGCAGAAGCCGTTCTCATATTTCCCCTCCCGGGTCAGCAGATCCAGGGTCAGGGTCGCGTCTCGGTACTGGATGCCGAGCCGGCGGAAGCTCTCGACCCAATCCTTCAGCGCGCGCGCGAACGGCACATAGGGATCGAGCTGGCGGGTCACGTCGCCACTGACGCTGTAGCGCAGGTTGTGGGGCAGGAGCGCCGCCTCCCCCTTGGCCGCTTTCAACTCGGCCAGACTCTGGTGCAGGCGCAGCTCGGTGCGGGCGATGAAATCATCGAGCACGGCGAACAGCTGCTCCGGGCTCATCTGCTCGTTCTTGCGCACCTTGTACTCGAAGTAGTCCCGATAGCCCATGGCGCGGGCGAAGCGGTTGCGAAGCGCCACCACCTCGAGGAAGCCGTTGTCCACCACCCACTGCTCCAGGGTATGGAACATGGCGATGGCGCTCTGACGTACCGGCTCGCTCGCACTGGCGGCCAGCGCCGTGCTGGCGGCGGGCAGGCTGCCGACCACCGTCTGGCCCTGCTCATCCAGCAGGCTGAGCTTGAGCTCCCGACGGCGGGCAAAGAGCGCCGCCTCGGCGGCCACCAGCTCGTCCATCAGAGCGGCGGCAGCTGGATCCTCGATCACGTTGCATTCGAAGAAGGCTACCCAGCCAGCCAGGCCGCGCTTGAGTTCGGTCTCTTCGGCCTGAGCCTGCATCTCGCGCAGCACCGGCAGCCGGGCGGGATTGGCGCAGAACGTCTTGTAGGCCTGCTCGGCGGCGGTAAAGCCCGCCTGATCGTCGCTGGTGCCCATGTAGGTGGACCAGAACAAGTCCTCCTTGCGCCTGTGTACCCGCAGGTAGTCGGCGTTGAGCTGGTTCAGGTAATTCCTGGCAATGGAAGTCATAAGGTCCCTCTTGTTATCGGTGGCGGCTGAGCCGCCTTGCCTTGTGATGATGCCCGGCCGTGGCCGGACAAGGGGCGCCGGGATGCGCCTCACCACGCTATCAAAAGCCGTTATCCATGTCTGTAGCACCGGCGACCCTGACCAGGCCCTGTCTCACGAGGTCTTGCTCACCGGCAATAAACAATGCATTAGATTTGCATGTTAATTAAGCGGAAGGGGGGCATCCGCCCAAAGTGGGCCATCCAATAGCCATTTAAAAACAGAAAGTTAAGTATTGGCTCTACTCCGACGAGATCAAGCTGTAAAGATTTACACTTAATAATTTAATCAAAATAAGACATGATGGCACCGCGTCGTCAAACGCGACGCAATGACCCTATATGTAGTCATTTGGCAAACTGGTTGAAAGGCCAGGACGCAAAGCCTCCGGTCTAAAGACGTCTCGTCCAGGATAGCGGGGTTGCAGCACCGTATTTCGGGGAAGGCCCCAGCCAACTTGACTGCCCACATCTGTCGAACAGAGGAATGTATGGCAGCAAAAACTCAACTCAATCACCTCGCGGCGGCGCTCGCGCTGCTGGCCAGCGGCGGCGTACTCGCCCATGGCTATATCAATCAGCCGGAGGCACGCAACTATCTGTGCAAGACCGGCGGCAACAGCCAGTGTGGCGCCGTCCAGTGGGAGCCCCAGAGCCTGGAGGCGCCGTCCGGCTTCCCCAATGGCGGCCCCGCCGACGGTCAGATCGCCTCGGCCGGCCACCCGCAATTCGGTGAGCTCGACGTTCAGACCAGCGATCGCTGGACCAAGCGCCCGGTGCAGGCAGGACCCTTCGCCATCAGCTGGAGCTTCACCGCCAACCACGTGACCCGCAACTGGCGTTACTACCTCACCAAGCAGGATTGGAACCCGAACCAGCCGCTGACCCGGGACTCCTTCGATCTGAACCCCTTCTGCGTCATCGACGGGGGCATGGTACAACCACCCAAGCAGGTCACCCACAACTGCACCCTGCCGGCCCGCACCGGCTATCAGGTGATCCTGGGAGTCTGGGAGGTGGGTGATACCGCCAACAGCTTCTACAACATGATCGATGCCCAGTTCGATGGTGGCACCCAGCCGCCGCTGACCTGGAGCCAGGGCGGGACCATCTACCCCTCCACCGATCTGGTGGCCGGCGACAAGGCCAAGACCCGGGTGTTCGACGCCAACGGCGAACGCACCGATCTGCAGACGGTGCTGACCATCGGCTCCTCCGAGCAGGGTCAGAAGAACAACTGGGCCCACGATCTGGCCGCCAAGATCAATACCGAGCAGAGCCAGATCCGTGCCGGCCAGCAGGGCACCGATGGCCAGTTCAACCCGGTTTACGGGCAGAACCCCATCTACCTTAAGGCGGGCAGCAACCTGCAACGGGTCGAGGTCCAGCTCGAGCAGCAGCAGCCTCCGGTGAACGACAGCATCAGCGTGAGCGGCCTGGAAAGCGAATACCTGCTCGACAACGGCAAGGTCACCCTGGCCTTCAGCGTCACGGCCCAGGGGGATCTCGCGGTCACCAACACCCTGTATGACCATGGCGGTGCCGCCAAGGGACAGACCAGTGCCGACATCAAGGACAGCAGCCAAAGCTTCACCATGGCGGTCAGCGGCCTGAGCGCGGGTCACCACCAGCTGGTGATCGAAGGCAAGCCAAAGGCAGGCGGTGCCTCCCTGCAGCAAACCCTGGACCTGATGTTCAAGGATCCGGCCAGCGGCGGCGACTACCAGTACCGCTTCCCGGAGGGGTTGAAGTCCTATGTGGCCGGCACCAAGGTGTTGCAGCCCAAGAACGGCAAGACGTATCAGTGCAAGCCCTACCCCTACAGCGGCTGGTGCACCATCTGGACGAGTTCGGCCACCCAGTATGAGCCCGGAGTGGGCACCAACTGGCAGGATGCCTGGACAGCCCTGAACTGAGCCCGCAACTCCTGAACAGAAGAGGCCCGAGCGGCCTCTTTTTTTGTGCCTGTTATCCGGGATCCCGGTGCCTTGAGCACCGCGAGCGCCCCTGTCGGACAAACACTATGACGCAACACTACTATGACCCCCTGAGTCGCCTGCTGCACTGGCTGATGGCCGTCGTCATTCTCTATGCCACCCTGGCCGGCTATCTGATGCACCTGGTGATCGACAGTCACCCCCGGCTGTTCCAGTTTCTGTCGGTGCTGAACATGTCGATGGCCACCCTGATAGCCCCACTCTTCCTGCTGCGCTGGGGCTGGCAACATCTGAGGGCTCCCCTGCCCGAGAATGGTGCCAGCCATCATCACGGATGGGTCAAGCTGGCCCATGCCCTGCTCTACGGGCTGATGTTCGTCGTGCTGCTGAGCGGCTTCCTGATGCTGGAGCAGGATTACCCCCTGTTCTGGCTCTACCCGATCGCCAATCCGATCGACAACCCCGAGGTCAATGCCTTCTTTTTTCGTGTTCACCGCCTCGCTTGCCTGTCGCTGGCCACCCTGGTCATGCTGCACGTGGTTGCGGCCCTCTACCACCACAGGATCAAGGGCGATCGCACCCTCTACCGCATGCTGGGGCCCCACACCGGTAAATAGGCCGACGGCGTCTCGTAGCGGAGACAGGCTTTCCATCGATGGCTGATAAACAAACAGGGAGCCAAAGGCTCCCTGTTTTCTCATCTCGCGGCAGGCATCAGATCTGGTAATCGAGCTGCGGTTCGTTGCCCATGGCCCGCGCCTGAATATCCGCCAGCGCCAGCTCGGGGTTGCACAGCTGGATGAACTGCCAGGCAAAGTTGTGCTGGAACTGCCCCTGCTTGAGGCCGATCCAGGCGGTGTGCGGCGCAAACAGCCGGCTACCGTCGAGCTGCACCAGCCCCTTGTCGCGCTGGGCGTCGAACGCCATGTCCGCCAGTATGCCGACCCCCATCTCCAGCTCGACATAGGTCTTGATGACGTCTGAATCCTGGGCGGTCAGCAGGATCTGCGGCGCTATCCCCGCCTCGGCGAAGGCCTCGTCCACCCGCGCCCGGCCGGTCAGACCCGATTGATAGGTGACGATGGGCCAGTGCGCCAACGCCGCCAGGGTCAGATCCCGCTCGGCGGTCAGGGGATGCTGCTCGGGCACCACTATGTTGTGGTGCCAGCGGTAATAGGGGAAGGCCACCACCCCTTCGCTGCGATCGAGCTGCTCGCTGCTGATGCCGATGTCCACCTCGCCGGTCTGCACCAACCGCACTATCTCCTCCGGGCTGCCCTGGCGCAGCTCCAGTTGCACCAGAGGAAACTGCTCGCGAAACGCCTTCACCACCCGTGGCAACGCGTAGCGCGCCTGGGTATGAGTGGTCGCCACCAACAGCCGGCCCGAGTCGCGGTTCGCGAAGGTGCTGGCCAGCTTGCGGATGTTGTTGGCATCCCCCAGGATGCGCTCGGCGATCACCAGCAGCTCTTTGCCCGGCTCCGTCATGCCGAGCAATCGCTTGCCGTAGCGAATGAACAGTTCGATGCCGAGCTCTTCCTCCAGCTCGCGAATATGGCGGCTGACCCCGGACTGGGAAGTAAACAGGGCATTGGCGACCTCGGTCAGGTTGTAGTCCCGCCGAGCCGCTTCACGAATAATGCGTAGTTGCTGAAAGTTCACGTCATCGCCTCCTGCGCTGACCAGCCGCGTGGGGCTGGCCCCGCGGCCTTGTTATCTGTTTCAAGCCTGAACTCACTCGATGGATGCACAGCGCCCTAGATCTGGTAGTCCGGATAGAGCTGGGCCTGCCTGGCCACCAGGCGCACGCCTTGACCCGGCGTCAGCGCACGGGCCGCCTCTTTGCTCAATTCGACCTCATAGTGAGCCCCTTGGGTGTCACCTATGCCCCGCAGCTCGACCCGGATCCGCGGCCCCATGGGCAGCAGACGGGTGATGGTGGCACTGATGCCGCCGATCGCCTCCGCCGGCAGAATATCCAGCTCGTGGGGACGCACATAGGCGATGGCCGCGCTGCCCTGAGCCAAGTGAGATGCCGCCGAGCCACCCAGTCGCTGTTCGCCGATGCCGAGCCCCTGCTCCGCCACCCGCCCGCGGAACAGGTTCACGCTGCCGAGGAAGCTGTGCACGAAGGAGCTGGCCGGCTGGTCATAGACCTCGGCCGGGGTGCCTATCTGCTCGACTCGACCGGCATTCATCAAGACGACTCTATCCGCCACCTCCAGCGCTTCCTCCTGATCGTGGGTCACGAACAGGCTGGTGACGTGCAGCTCGTCGTGCAATTCCCGCAGCCAGCGGCGCAACTCCTTGCGCACCTGGGCATCGAGGGCACCGAACGGCTCGTCCAGCAGCAGCACCTTGGGCTGTACCGCCAGGGCGCGAGCCAGGGCAACTCGCTGACGCTGGCCGCCGGAGAGCTGGGTCGGATAACGCTCGGCCACGTGGCTGAGCTGCACCAGATCCAGCAGCTCCTTGACCCGGGCGCGGATGGCGGCTTCGGCCGGGCGCTCGCTGCGCGGTTTGACCCGCAGGCCGAACGCCACGTTCTCGAACACCGTCATGTGGCGGAACAGGGCATAGTGCTGGAACACGAAGCCGACGTTGCGCTCACGCACGTGGAGCGCCGAGGCATCCTCCCCGCGGATGATGACGCTGCCGCTGTCGGCCTGCTCCAGCCCGGCGATGATCCGCAGCAGGGTGGTCTTGCCGCAGCCGGACGGGCCCAGCAGCGCGACCAGCTCGCCGTCGTGAAAGTCGAGGTTGATGTCGGCAAGGGCCGCGAACTGATTGAAATGCTTATTGAGTTGTTGAACCTGAATGCTCATGGCTGCCTCGTTGAAACTGTGTAATCAGTGAGATTTGGTGGGCTGACCACGCAGCCGGGCTAACAGGGTTTCCCCCAGCAGGGTGAAGATCCCGAACAGGGCCAGCAGGCTGGCTACCGCGAAGGCGGCGCCAGTCTGGTACTCGTTGTAGAGGATCTCGATGTGCAGCGGCAGGGTATTGGTCTGGCCGCGAATATGGCCTGACACCACAGACACGGCGCCAAATTCCCCCACCGCCCGGGCGGTACAGAGCAGCAGGCCATACATCAGGCTCCAGCGAATGCCAGGCAGGGTGACCCGCCAGAACATCTGCAGCCCGCTCGCCCCCAGCATGATGGCGGCTTCTTCCTCTTCCGGTCCGCGCGCCTCCATCTGTGGCAGCAGCTCACGCACCACGAAGGGCACGGTGATGAAGGTAGTCGCCAGTATGATGCCCGGGGTGGCGAAGATGATCTTGATATCGTGCTCGCTCAGCCAGTCGCCAAACCAGCCGCGGCTACCGAACATCAGCACGAACATCAGCCCCGCGATGACAGGCGACACCGAGAACGGCAGATCGATGATGGTGATGAGCAGTTGTCGACCAGGGAAGCGGAAGCGGGCTATGGCCCAGGCGGCGGCTAGCCCGAACAGCAGGTTCAGCGGCACCGAGCAGAGGGTCACCAAGGCGGTGAGCCCGAGGGCGCTCAGGGCATCCGGCTCACTGATGGCGTGCCAGAAGAAGGTCAGACCCGGGGACAATGCCTGGATGAAGACGGTCGCCAGCGGCAGCAGCAGCAGGGCGGCGAACCAACCGAGGCCAAGGGTGATGAGCAGCCACTTGACCCAGACCGGCTCGCGGGTCACGGGTTGATGGGTCACTACCAAGGTCACTTGCGGTGCCTTGTCGAGTGCAATGCTGGATGCGGTCATATGCGGCTTCCTCCGATACGGGCCCAGCTCCAGGCCTGCAACTTGTTGATAATCAACAGCAGAATAAATGAGATGAGCAGCATGACGGAGGCGATGGCGGAGGCCCCGGCGTAGTCATACTCCTCCAGGTGGCTCATGATCATCAGCGGTGCGATTTCCGACACCATCGGCAAATTGCCGGCGATAAAGATAACGGAGCCGTACTCCCCTACCGCCCGGGCGAAGGCCAGGGCAAAACCGGTGAGCAGCGCCGGGATCAGGGTCGGCCAGAGCACGCGGACAAAGGTCTGCCAGCGGTTTGCACCCAGGCTGGCGGCGGCCTCTTCCTGCTCTGTCTCCGCCTCGCGCAGCACAGGTTGCAAGGTGCGCACTACGAAGGGCAGGCCGATGAAGGTCAGCGCTATCACCACTCCGATGGGGTTGTAGGCGAGCTCGATGCCAAAGGGCGCAACCCACTGACCTATCCAGCCGTTGGGGGCGAAGATGGCGCAGAGGGCGATACCGGAGACGGCGGTGGGCATGGCAAACGGCAGATCGATCAGTGCATCCACCAACCGGCGACCGGGGAAGCTGTAGCGCACCAATACCCAGGCCAGGATCAGCCCAAACAGGCTGTTGAGCAGAGCCGCGATAAAGGCAGCTCCAAAACTCAGACGAAAGGAGGCCAGCACTCGCGGGGAGCTGATCACCTGCCAGAACTCGGCGGCATTGAGATTGTTCACGGCGAACAACACCAATGCGGAGAGCGGCAGCAGCACCAGTATGCTCAGATAGAGCAGACTGAAGCCGAGGGTCGGGCCCAATCCGGGCAGGACGGAATAAGAACTTAATCGCATAACACTTCCGTTTGTTATAAATAACTTTCGATGTAGCGATTCTGCTCACTCCCGCCAGGTGCAACAAACACCAATATCGCCTTTGCTAATTACTTTTTTGTATAACAACGGCGGAACAAGGCTTTTAGAGCGATAAATATAAAAAAAGGTCTTTTATATAAATAAAAGACCTAACTAAACGGAGCTGTGGAACCGGGAACTGCGGAGTCTGTTGCTATGGGTACAGGCTAGCGAACCTGCTTGATCTCATATGGTCACCTTCCTTGTCATACATATAAAACATCAACGAAAGCTGATCGCCGCCTGCCGGCCCCATTCCGCCGGCGCTGGCTCGACCACCATCTCGGCCCGCCGATGAAGAGTGCCGAGCAGGTTGAGACCCTGGCTCCACTCCCCGTGTCCGGACTGAGCATTGATATGACCCACTTCGCCGGCATCGAACAGCGGCACCTGCCACTGACGACTCCAGTACTCGGCCCGCTCGAACGACATCCAGGGATCGTTGCGGCTGGCGATGAGCTGGGCGGATACCTTGATGAATCCCACCAGCAGTTCGTCCGGGATGCCGAAGCGGGCCGGATCCGCTGGCGCCACTATCAGGATGGAGGAGACCTTCTCCGGCTGCAGCCGGGAGGCGGCGATGGCCGTCAGGGCACCGAAGGAATGCGCTACCAAGTGGACCCGACTACGCCGGCTCCTGAGCTTGCTCGCCAGCTTGGCACTCCAGACCGTGAGGTCCGGCTTGTCCCAGGGCAGACCAACCATGCGCTGCCAGTGGGGGAAGTGCTGATGCCAGCGGCTCTGCCAGTGATCCGGCCCACTGTTGTGCAGACCGGGAACCAGGAGGATTTTGTTCATCTCGGTGCTCCTATCCGTTGGCACAGGGGCCAGCTTGGTGTGGGCTTAGCTGCCTGGTTGGTAGATCTGGTCAAACAGACCACCCTGGGCGAAGTGTTTCTTCTGAGCCTTGTCCCAATCCCCTTCCAGATCCTTGACGGTGAACAGGTTCAGGGTGGGGAACTGAGCCGAGGTCTCCTTCAGGATTGCCGGATTGCTGGGGCGATAGTGGTACTTGGCGATGATGCGCTGCCCCTCGTCGGAGTAGAGATAATCGAGGTAAGCTTTGGCGACGGCCTCGGTGCCATGTTTCTTGGCGACCTTGTCTACCACGGCAACCGGCGGCTCAGCCAGAATCGAAACGGAGGGCACCACCAGTTCAAACTTGTCGCTGGTGCCCGGCTGACCCAGTACCAGCAGGGCTTCATTCTCCCAGGCCAACAGCACATCACCGAGACCGCGCTCGATGAAGCTGGTGGTGGCGCCACGAGCACCGGAGTCCAGCACCTTTACGTTCTTGAACAGATCGCCGACGAACTGCTTGGCCCCCTCTTCACTGCCGCTCTTCTTCAGGGCATAGCCCCAGGCGGCCAGGTAGTTCCAGCGTGCCCCACCGGAGGTCTTGGGGTTCGGAGTGACGATGGCCACATCCTTGCGCACCAAGTCATCCCAGTCCTTTATCTGCTTGGGGTTACCCTTGCGCACCAGGAAGACGATGGTGGAGGTATAGGGGGAAGCATTGTTGGCCAACCGGCTCTCCCAATCCGCTGCGGTGAGGCCCGCCTTGGCCACGGCATCGACGTCATACGCCAGCGCCAGCGACACCACGTCAGCCTCCAGCCCGTCCACTACGGCACGCGCCTGTTTGCCTGAGCCGCCGTGGGACTGGCTTACCACCACGTCGTCACCGGTCTTGGTCTTCCACTCCTTGGCGAAGGCACTGTTGTACTCCTGGAACAGCTCGCGGGTCGGATCGTAGGAGACGTTGAGCAGACGGATTTCGGCGGCATTGGCCTGGCCTAGCGCCAGCAAAGAGAGCAGAGTCAGGGCGGTCATTCGCAGTTTCATGGTGATACTCCTTATCGTTGGATTGAGTACAGCATGCCGTCTCCTCGATATATCAGGAAGGAAGAAAACGCGCTTTGCTTATCTCTTTTTCAAATATAAGGAAAATTCATAACAAATAATCTGAGTAAATACAGTCCGTTATGACTTTGGTAGATCAAGCTCGTGTTAGCGCCATCAGTATGGATGAGCGAAAAATGGAGGGGCGATGCCGAGAGGAACTGGCGTCACTCACAAAGAAAAATGAGGAATCGCACCAGAATACAGGTGATGAATTGATATGAGTGAATAGCAAATATGAAAAAGCCCAGTCTTTC
>NZ_JRGL01000092.1 GCF_000764655.1 Aeromonas aquatica | reverse complement strand
ATTTAGTTGACCACTACAGGTAGCCCCTACAGTACTTGTTCTAGAGGCAATATGGAAAATGCACCGCCCTCAATGCATTACCCGCACCGACAGACTGCTGGCTATATTTTACAATCCATCGATTGGCGTTGGCGCAATTACTCTTCCCCCTTAATCCCAACACTGTTATGTCTGCATCCATCGCACAAGATAGATAAAGAGTGACTGGGCCATCGAAATTAATTTTGATATGGAATAAAAACATTGATATCGTTTAGTAAACCTTAGTCTTTATAAATTTAAACAATCTACGAAACTACTCCCTCCGACACCTCAATCGTCTAACGCATAAATAGATGATGTAGATGGGGGGTGTCCAAAGCAGGAGGGCTATAGGGAAAAAGAATGGGGAGGATAGCGAGGCTGCCGACAACTGCACAATCAATAGCACGAAGTTAAGAACAGCAGAAGCTACCCACGCACCATTAAAACCTTGGCAACGAGCACCGTAGAGAAGCGCATCGTAGAAATTGCAACCAGGGATACTGTAACCTCCGTATTCACTCGTCGTCGCAACCAAGATGCCTCCAAGTGCCCCTGTGAACAGAAATCCCGTATAACCGATAGCAACCCAGTATCTTACGGTTGTGAAAATCGATGAAGTGATGGACTGACTTTGAGGTGCGTACTCTGCCTCTGTGAGCTTGACGGTAGCCAGCAGGATGACGGCCGGAGTGACGATAGCCAACACAAGAATAAACAGTACTATCATTGCATACCTCCGCTACAGGTAAGGATTCTGGCTACCTCCCCCTTTGGATATAGAAATGGCCACATTTTTCATCTGACTTTATCGCCAAACAGGATCACTCGCAGAGAATGCAGCCACGAGGTCCTACACCGCACAGGATAGATAATGACTGGACCATTGAAGCCAATTTGGATATGTAATAACAAATTTAATCTCGCTTGGTAAATATTGGATTTCATAAACTCAGAGCCGCTGGTTTGATAAGCGAGGCGTAATCAGACGTTCGGAAAGAGAATTTTCAGACAGTTCAGTCGAAAACACTCTTCCCTGGAACACTGCACATTTACGCCCCCTCATCCCCAGCCCCTCCCCCATTTTTCAAAAGTAAGTGGGAAAAGGGAGTAGATACCACCGCTGGTAATGGATGGCACTATACAGATTGATCTCCTCTCCCCTAGTAAGGGAGCTAGGGTGAGAGGCCGCAAACGGATTACTTTTTCAAACTCCCCATCACCTGCATCTCGCAGCGCTTGCAGTCGAAGCGCAGGCGGAAACTGTCCTTGCCCATCTTGAGTTCGAGAGGCTCTGGCTTGAGGCCGGGCACCTCCTTGGGGCAGAGGTGCTGGCTGTAGCGGATGCAGTGCTTGGTGATCATCAGCATCACCTCCCCCTCCTCCTTGTTTGCCTCATAGGCGGGGGCGATGCGCTCCACCCCGTGCTCACGGAAGAAGTCCTCGGCAGCTTTGTTCAGCACGTTGCCAAGGTAGGAGAGCCGATGCTGGGGATAGGCCACATCCCGCAGCGCGATGCGCCGCTCTGGTCGTCGGTAGCTGGCGAGACGTGCCGCCTCCAGCGCCGCTATGCCGTCCCGGCGCAGGCCGTTGAGCATGGACACGGCAATAAACAGGGGAGAAGTGAATGCCAACTCAATCTTGCGCGCCACGAACAGGCTGTTGCCGAGCTTGGCGAGCTGATCCCGCGCCTGCTGCAGCGCCCGCTCGGGATTGTCGGCAGGCCGCTTGTCGTACGCCAGGGTGACGCTGGCCTCCACCCCCTGCTCGTCGCAGAGCGCGAGCCGCAATCCGGCGTCGCACTCCGATAACCGCATATCGACCCGGATGCGGCGATCCGCGCTCGGCTTTTCCAGCAGCTTGCTGAAGGCCTGATCGTGATTGCGGTAGATTTCGGCGCCGACCTTGAGCCCGGGCACGGGCACCGACAGCAGTAACTGCTTGCCTTCTACCTTGTTCAGCCGCATCCCCACCAGCTCGTCGTTCGGTTTGAAGAAGCCGAGGCCGTCGCCGTTGTTGAGGCTCAGGGCCTTGCCCTCTATCTCTATGCCGTCCCGGCTGATCTTGCTGACCCGACCGAGGGATTCGCCCAGGTATTTCGGGCTTCTGGGAGAGTCGATCCCCGGCTGGCGACCGTGCAGGAAGTAGTCGGTACTGCCCCGGTTGAAGCTCTTCTTCGGATCCGGCGTGAAGCCGTAGGAGCAGCGACCCGCCGACGCCGCCACCAGATCCGGGCGCCTCTCCAGGATGGCGTCCAGCTTCTGGCGATACCAGGCGGTGACGTTCTTCACGTAGTCCAGCCCCTTGAGCCGCCCCTCTATCTTGAAGGAGCGGATGCCCGCGGCGATCAGCGCCTCCAGGTTGTCGGTCTGATCCATGTCTTTGAGCGACAGCAGGTGGCCGCTCTCCACCAGCACCTCGCCGTCCGGCTTTTGCAGCGAGCAGGGCAAGCGGCACAGCTGGGCACACTCGCCCCGGTTCGCGCTGCGGCCGGTGCGGGCATAACTGATGTTGCACTGGCCGCTGTAGGAGACGCAGAGCGCGCCGTGGATGAAGAACTCCAGTTGCACATTAGTCTGGGCGCTGATCGCGCGGATCTGCTCCAAGGAGAGCTCGCGGGCCAGCACCACCTGGGAGAAGCCCACGTCTTGTAGAAACTTCACCTTCTCCGGCGTGCGGTTGTCGGTCTGGGTGCTGGCGTGCAGCGCGATGGGGGGCAAGTCCAGTGCCAGCAGCCCCATGTCCTGCACGATCAGCGCATCGGCCCCGGCTTCGTAGATCTGGTGGGTGAGGCGTCTGGCCTGCTCCAGCTCGTGGTCGTGCAGCAGGGTGTTGAAGGCGACGAACACCTGGGCGCCGAAGCGGTGGGCATGGCGCGCCAGCGCTTCTATGTCTTCGAGGGAGTTGCCGGCGGCGCTGCGGGCACCGAAGGCGGGGCCGCCCATGTAGACGGCATCGGCGCCATGGTTGATGGCTTCGATGCCGTAGGCGAGGTTCTTGGCCGGGGCCAGCAGTTCGAGGCGATTCTGGGTCTGATCGTGCATAGGTCTGGTTCGCAGGCGGCAGCAAAGGTGCCACTCTAGCGAGGACAGCGCCTCCCTGCCTTGATCCCGCTTAAGATCACCGCAAGATACAGGATTGGATCCGCGGCAACCCCGGAGCAGAAGATGCGGCTCTCGCCGGGCCGAGGCAAGCTTATATGCCCCCCCCTCATCCCCAACCCTTCTCCCGCGAGGGGAGAAGGGAGCAGAGAGATTGCGCGGGCTGCCCTGGCGCCAAACGCGGGTTTAGATCACCACCTTGAGCGCCAGGTCGATCAACATCAGACCGCTGACTTTATCGATGACGAAGGGTTTCGCCTTGCGTCAGGACCGCGATGGCTCGGCCGTGGGAGCACCTCAGATCACGACTTTCAGCGCCAGCCCCAACAGCACCAGGCCGCTGATCTTGTCGATGACGAAGGACTTCGCCTTGAGCCAGGCGAGCACAGGGCCGCGGGAGAGCACCAAGGCCACCAGCACGTACCAGACGGCGTCTATGCCCCCCGCGGTGAGCATAATGATGATGCCCTCGCGCCAGCCGGTGTCCGCATGGACGAACTGGCTGAACAGGGCGATGAAGAAGATGGCGAGCTGGGGGTTCAAGAAGGCCACCATGAAGCCCTCGAACGCCCCCTGGCGACCCTTCAGCCCATGGCCCTCCTCTTCCGCCCCGCCACTTGCGGGTTTCGCCAGCAACGCCTTGATGCCAAGCCAGGCGAGGAAAGCGGCGCCACCGTAGCGAATGATGTCGAACAGCAGCGGGGTCTGGGTGATCAGCAGCGAGAGGCCGAAGGCGGTGATCAGCGCGTAGATGCCGACCCCGAGCCCATGGCCAAGTGCCGTTACCACCCCATGCCCCTGTCCGCCCTGCACCGTATTGCGGATGATCAGCGCCAGACTGGGCCCCGGGCTGATGGCCCCCATCACACAAATTGCCGCCAGTGCCAGCCAACTCGTCAATTCCATACCCGTTCCTTGCTCACCTGAAAATGGATGTCGGTCCTCAGGTTAAGGGGGACAACATCATGCAAGAAGTGAAAGTTATGAATAGATCCCATAGCCAATGGTGATGAAACAGCACAATCGACTATTTGATACCGGAGTTCAGGGTTATTTAGACCCCGGGGCCTGTTGCCTGTGGCTTTCGCCCCAGGGTCTTGCGGCTCTCGTCGACGGTGCGCTGCAGGTGATCCCGCAGGAAGGGATAGGCCAGCTCCCGAAACCAGCGGTGGGCCGGATCCTGATGATGGCGCTGGTGCCACAGCAGATGATACTGCTGGGAACGGGTGGCGAAGGGCAGATCGCAGAAGCTCAGCTCGTGCTCCCGGGAGAGCTGCCAGGCGATGTGGGCCGGGGTGGTCATCAGGCAGTCGGTGCGCAGCAGCACCTCCACCGCCGCCTGGAAGAAGGGCACCCGGGCAAACCAGCGCCGACTCAGGCCTTGCGGCGCCAGCACCCGCTCCACCGGGCTGTCCTTGTCGCCGCCGCCGCTCACCTGCAGGTGGGGCCAGGCGAGGTAATCCTCCAGGGTCGGCGCCGTGCCGGACAGCGGATGGTGGCGCCCCATCAGGATCACCAGCCTGTCCTCCCCCTGATGCAGGCCGCGGATCTGATCCGGCACCAGATCCGTGATGGTGGAGACCAGATCCAGCTCGGACTGCCACAACTGCGGCAGCTGGCGCTTGTCCCACAGGCTGTATTCGAGGGCCGCCAGGGGCGCGGCTTTGGCCAGCGCCGCGCAGATGTCCGGCAGTATGTGCTGGGCCACATAGTCAGAGGAGGCGAGCCGGAACACCCGCTCGCAGCGGCCGGGCTCGAAGCCGGGCGCCGCGTAGAGCCGGTCCAGCGCGCCGAGGGAATCCGCAAGCTGGGCCGCCAGGCCCTCGGCCCTCGGGGTCAGCAGCCAGCGCTGCCCCTCCCGCACCAGCAGCTCGTCGCCAAATTCGCTGCGCAGCTGGGTCAGCTGCTTGCTGATGGAGGGCTGGCTCAGGTGCAGCAGCTCGGCCGCCCGGCTGATGTTGCGGGTCTCCAGCAAGATCTTGAGGGTCGGCAACAGATTGAGATTCGCTTTGTGCACTAACATCACCTCGGGGAAGAGAGCCGGTCCTGAGCCCCATCTTAGGCCAAGGCGGGGCGCTATTTTAAGCAAAATCACCGCCTTGTTCGCCACTCCCCTCATGCCCCTGCGGTAATATGACCACCAGATGACACTGGTTGACCCCTGCGGCATAATCGTCCGATTGCCCGTCCACGGGCGACTCATAACGAGAAGCGACCACAAGATGAAATACGCCAATATCACCGGCTGGGGCAAGTGCCTGCCCCCCGCAGTGCTGACCAACGACGATCTCAGCACCATCATGGACACCTCGGATGAGTGGATCTATCCGCGCACCGGCATCAAGGCACGCCGGGTTTCTCACGTCAGCACCCAGGCACTGGCCACCCTGGCCGGTCGCCGCGCCCTGGCCTGCGCCGGTCTGGACGCCGCTGAGCTCGATGGCATCATCCTGGCCACCGCCACTCCCGGCACCCTGGTCCCCAACGGCGCCTCCGCGGTGCAGCAAGCCCTCGGTGCCCACCGGGCGGCGGTGTTCGATCTCAATGCCGCCTGCACCGGCTTCGTCTACGCCCTCTCGGTCGCCACCTCTCTGGTCCAGACCGGCATGATGAGCAAGGTGCTGGTGATCGGCGCCGAGCGCCTCACCCAGTTGCTGGACTGGGCCAAACGCGACACCGCCGTGCTGTTCGGTGACGGCGCCGGCGCCGTGGTGATCGAGGCGAGCGACAACGAGTCCGGCCTGATTGCCAACAAGCTCGGCTGCGACAGCGAGGCCCGCGAGATCCTGCACGTGCCGAATTTTGGTACCGATCGGGTGCGTTTTGCCGATATCGACGGCCTCTTTACCTTCAACTTCGAGGGGCAGGAGATCTTCAAGCGGGCCGTACGCGGCATGGGCGAGGCCACCGGTGCCGTGCTGGCTCAGGCCGGCATCACCCCAGAACAGGTCGATCTCATCGTCCCGCACCAGGCCAACATGCGCATCATCGAGACCCTGGCCAAGCGCATGAACGCCCCCATGGACAAGGTAATGGTCAACATAGAGCACTACGGCAACACCTCGGCCGCCACCGTGCCCATCGCCCTGTGCGAGGCGTTGGAGCAGGGCCGGGTCAAGCCGAACTCCTATCTGCTGAGCGCCGCCTTCGGGGCCGGCCTGACCTGGGGCGCCGCCCTCATCAAGTGGGGCGACAGAGTCACCCCGATTGCACACTGCGATGCCGAGCTGCCACCCTGTGAGCAGAGCGCGCTGGAGCTGATCGCCCACGCCGTCGCGGGCTGCCAGCAGGCCCGCACCGAGGCCTGAGCCAGGCCGCCACTGCGTGCATAGACAAGACGCTGCGGCATGAACAAAAAGAGGAGCCATCGCTGGCTCCTCTTTTTCATCTCCTCCTTTTGTCTTTGCCGCCTCTTCCCTGCCGCCAATCACCCGTCCATATCCGCGCCTCGGCGGCTGCGCACAGCCCCCTGAAAGTCATTGAAAAGCGTGAATTTTGAGCTGAATAAATCAAAAAATAACCAAACGATATTTTTTTGTCGTCAGAATGGGCCTGAGGGGTTCACAACCTTACCGGATCTGGTAGTATGCGGCCTCGCACTTGGGGAGGGGTTCCCGAGCGGCCAAAGGGATCAGACTGTAAATCTGACGGCTCTGCCTTCGAAGGTTCGAATCCTTCTCCCTCCACCATTCAAGTGCGAAAAATCAGGAAAATACCCCGTGGAGGGGTTCCCGAGCGGCCAAAGGGATCAGACTGTAAATCTGACGGCTCTGCCTTCGAAGGTTCGAATCCTTCTCCCTCCACCATCTTCCTGAGCTGTATGTAAAAAAAGTAGTACCCCTGTGGAGGGGTTCCCGAGCGGCCAAAGGGATCAGACTGTAAATCTGACGGCTCTGCCTTCGAAGGTTCGAATCCTTCTCCCTCCACCATCCTTCAGAAAACCCGGCCCAGCGCCGGGTTTTCGCTTTTATGGCTAGATGCCATTTGGCACTGTCAGATCTGACAATTGCCCTCCCCCGCTTTTTTCGAAACAGTGGACTCCTCATCGCAAGGAGCGACCTCACATGTTTGAAATCTGGGATGAAACGGGCAAGGAACACGGATTGACCCTGCCCGAACTGCAGCAGCGCCTCTGCACCTATCGGGGTGAGGTCATGGTGCGCTACCTCAATCGTCTCGGCCTGCCAGCGACCCTGTTCCTGACCGTGCAACAGGGGCTGGCCTATCAGCGCTTCAAGGCCGGCACCCCGCCCCTGGACTGGGACTGGCTGGCGCAGTCCATCCATGCTGTGCCTGTCCGTGATGCCGACATTCACCCGAAGAATAATGCCCTGCGTCGGGCGGCCAACTGAGGCTTAGCGTCCCCGCTCTGCCCCAGCGCCCTGGCTGGCCGACCCGCTCTCGGCCAGATAGGCCAACCCCGCCTGCCAGCCCATCTGATAGCCCTGCTCCAGCCTGTCTCTGTCCGTGGTCATGCGGCCGACCCGAAAGCCCGCGGGGGGCACTATGACCCGGATGCGGCAATCCGCCGGCGGCTGGCGGATAAAGTCGATAGCGTCGTTGTAGCTGCGATGACGCACGAGGCTCGCCTCGGCCAGCGCCGGGGTGCGGCGCAGCAGGTGGCGGTGCAGGGCCGGCAAGCGCGGCGCCCTCTTGCGGTAGCCGAGCGGCCGGGACAGCACCACAGTGATCTCCCGCGCCCCCTGCTCGTAGGCGTGGCGCACCGGGATGGAGTCCGCCACCCCGCCGTCAGTCATGGCCTCCCCCCCTATGTGCACGAAGTCGCGATAGGCGAGTGGCACCGAGCAGGAGGCCTTGATCTGCTGCTCCAGCGCCTCTGCACTCCCCCTGAGATAGGCGGCCTGGCCGTCCGAGACCCGGGTGGTGACCACGGTCAGCGGCACTGGGTTGGCAGCGAAGCGCGCGAGATCCAGCCTGATCTCGCGGATGGTGATCTCCCACAGCCAGTCGAGATCGAGCCAGTGGCCGCCGCGCAGGAACTTGGCCAGGCTGATGAACTCGGGGCGACAGGAGTAATCGGTGATGACCCTGTGGTTGCGCCCCTGCTGACCGGCCAGATAGGCCGCCAGGTTGACCGCCCCCGCCGAGACCCCGATGCAGTGATCGAAGGCCGTCTTCCCCTTCGCCAGAAAGGCATCCAACACCCCGGCGGCGAAGATGCCGCGCATGGCGCCCCCCTCGACCACCAGGGCCGTTTGCTGCCGACTCATCCCGCCTCCCTCCCAACGCTATGGTGAATAGATTCAGACCCAGGTTCATTCACAGCAGGATTTATCGCTGCACCCTGACTGACCTCATGTTCCGACTCTTGGCGCCCTTTTTAACGACACTTTTTATGGCGTTTTTCACGGCACTTTGTGAATGGACACACAGTTTGGCCCATTCAGAGCCCCTCTTGCGATCGACATCCCTATAATGTCCGCGCCTCACTTGACCCTACAGAGGCATAACATCTTGATGCTACGGAATATTACAATGAAAAACATCAACAAAACCCTGGTCGCCGCTGCCATTTCCCTCGGAATGCTGGCAGGCTGTAACAGCCAAAATGACTCAGAGACCCCGATCCCCATGGTTCGCTTCGCGACTTTCAACCTCTCCTTCGATCGCACCGCTGCCGGCATGTTGAGCGCCGAGCTGGCGCTGGACCGCGCCGCTCAGGATGCCCTGCTGGCCCGCTATCAGGCCGGTGACGGCAGCCTCAGCCAGACCGAGATCACCCGCGCCAAAGACGTGCAGCAGATCCGCAATATCGCCGAGATAGTGCAGCGTACCCGCCCGGATGTGTTCCTGCTGAACGAATTCGACAACGACGGCAAGGGCGAGAGCACCGCCGATCTGAAGGCGTTCAACGACAACTACCTGGCCCATGCCCAGCACGGCGAGGTGCAGGCCATCAGCTACCCGGTGATGCAGAATTTCGCCACCAACACCGGCCTGATGAGCGGTCATGACCTCAATCTGGACGGCAAGCGCAATAGCGGGCCGGATGACGCCTGGGGCTTTGGCAACTACCACGGCCAGTACGCCTTCGCGGTGATGTCCCAGTATCCCATCGACACCAAAGGGATCCGCACCTTCCAGCACTTCAAGTGGAAGGACATGCCGGGCGAAGTCAACCCCGTCATCGACGACTGCAACAACCCCAAGGCGCCGATCCCTGCCGGCCGCCAGTGTGGCGAGCCCTGGTATGACGCCGCGGCCTGGGCCCAGTTCCCGCTCTCCTCCAAGAACCACGCGGACGTGCCGGTGCGGGTCAAGACCGCCAAGGGGGAAGAAGTGATCCACTTCCTCATCTCCCATCCGACCCCGCCCATCTTCGGCAACGCGGCGCGCCACAACGTCAAGCACAACAGGGCCGAGGTCGCCTTCTGGCAGGACTATGTGGAAGCCGCCAGCTACATGGTGGATGACGCGGGTAAGGCGGGTGGCTTGGCCGAGGGCGCTCGCTTCGTCATCGCCGGGGATCTCAACGCCGATCCCCAACTCGGCGACGGGGATCTGACCGCCATCCAGGACTTGCACAACCATGTGCTGGTCAACCAGGCGGTCACCAACGGCGCCCTCATTCCGGTGAGCCAGGGGGGTCCCGAGTGCCTCGCCAGCCAGCCGGATCAGTGCAAGCGTAACAACAACAGGCCGACCCCGGAGCGCATCACCAGCAGCAGTGGCCTGCAGCTCGATCACCTGATCCCCTCAGCCAACCTCAATGCGGTGGCCTCGGGGGTGTTCTGGCCCGCCAGCTTCGAGCCCGGCTACCACCTGGTGTATGACGCCAAGCTAGGCATCGCCAAGGGGGTCAGCTCGGATCACCGCCTTGTGTGGGTGGACTTCGAACTGGACAAGTGATCCACTCAATGAAAAGCGGGGCCATGATGGCCCCGCTTTTTGCATCTGGCGCTACACCAGCTTGTCGACCCGGGCCGGCAGGCCCTGGCGCGCCGAGGAGCCGATGGCCCAGTCCACCAGGGGGTAGCGGCCGTGGCGGCTGGGATCCAGCACCGCCAGATCGTTGAGGTTGACCCCGGCCCCGCGCAAGGGGCTGGCGACTACCTCCTTGCCGTCTACCCAGTGCGCCCGCGCCCCCAGCTCCTTGTGACCGAAGCCGTGCTCGATGGCGATGGCGTCCCTCTGCACCCCGGCCACGCACTCGGCCACCCCGATCACGCTGCCATTGGGGGTGCTGACCCGCACCCTGTCCCCGCTTTCTATGCCTAAGCGCGTCGCCGTCTCTGAGTTGAGCCGCACCCGGTTGCTGGGGTTCACCTGGCGCAGGCGATCCGAACCTATGCTCATGGAGCTCATGGTGTGGGACTTGTAGCTGGTGAGCAGCAGGGGCCACTGGGCCGGCTTGAACGCCTCGCTCAGCGGCGTGCCATCGGCGAGCTGGGCCAGGAAGAAGCGCGGGGTGCCGCTCAGGAACTGGCCGCTCTGGCTGTGACGGCGGCTGCCCACCGCCGGGTTCCACAGCATCAGGGGCTTGGGCCAGCGCTTGCTCGGCTGACCCGCCTCGTCGCGCCCCTTGGCGACCGGCTCGAAGCGCCCGCCCCTGGCGTAGAGATAGGCGGCGCGGCTCGCCTCCTCCGCGCTCAGGGTGGCGTTGAGGGTGGGCAGGATCCGCTCCACCCCGGACCAAGCGAGGTCTTCAGCGCCGATGGGAGGCACCGGCTGGCCGAGGTAGGCGACGTTGGCCGCCCCGTAGAGGGAGAAGTCCGCCGCCTTGTTGAGCCCATGCAGCTTGCCATCTTCCCCCTTGACCGATCCTTCCCCAAAGCCCGGCAGCTCCAAACGTTTAGCCACCGCGATAAGGAAGGACTCCATGCAGACGGGATCCCCCTCGGCGGTCTTGACCACCCTAGGCTCGATCACAGGCCAGCGCCCGGTCGAGACCTTGGTCATGACCCCGTGCCAGGCGGTTGCCCAGCCCCAGGACTCGTAGGTCAAGGTGTCAGGCACTATGTAGTCAGACAGCGCCGAGGATTCGTTGATGAAGCTGTCGATGCTGATGAACAGCGGCAGCACCCTGGGGTCTTTGAGCTGTTCACCTATGGCCTGGTGCAACCCGGCCTGACCGTAGAGGGGGTTGCCCATGTGGTTGATCCAGGCCTTGGCACGGTAGGGATAACCGCTCACTGCCGCGGTCAGGTGCTCGCCGAGCAGCGGGCCCGAGATCGGGAACCAGGGCTCGTGGGCCGGATAGGGGTTCTGCCCCGCCTCTTTCTTGCGACGATATTCGGAGGTCTTCTCGTAGGGGAACTTGGAGCGGGAGAGGAAGACACCTGCGGGTTTGACCATGCCGGGGAAGCTCTCCAGATCGTAGCGCGGCCCGCTCCCGAAGGGATTGAACTTGCCGCCGCTCGCCACCGCGCCGCCCTTGGCGTTGAGGTTTCCTATCATGGCGTTGAGCATCATGATGGCCCAGGCCGTGTAGAAACCGTTGGCACTCATGGTGCCGCCGTGGGTGATCACCGCCGCCCGGGTGCCGTGGCTGGTGAACTCCCGCGCCAGCTCCTTGATGTCGGCCACCGGCACGGCGCACTCGGCGCTGTATTGCTCCAGGGTGTGCTCCCGGCTCGCCTCGGCCAGCAGCTGGAAGCTGCTCTTGACCGCCAACTCCCCGCCCGGGGTCGAAATGCTGCGCGCCACCCAGAGTCGGGCCCGCTCGCAACGGCCGGCCGGTGTCGGCTCGTCACTCCCCTCCTCGACCACCAACACCTCATCCCCCTCGCCATAGGCTTCACCGCTGTGGGGCAGCCCCAGATCGCTGGCGTGCAGCATCTGGCCGAAGCGGGGGTGCGACTCGTCGCTTATCACCAGATGGCTGGCGTTGCTGAAGCCACGATAGCCGGCTCGCTCGGCAGCTTCTGCGTTGGGTGCCGCCAGGAAGGGCTCGGCGTAGCGGTCGTTGTCGATGATCCAGCGCAGCATGGCCAGGGCCAGGGCCGAGTCGGTGGCGGGCCTGATGGGCAGCCAGCGGTTGGCGGGGGCGGACGGCATGTTCACCGTGTTGGGCAGGCTGGGCGCCACCACAACGTAGGAGAACGGCTTGCCCTCCCGCGCCCGGTTCGCCGCCAGCTGGCGGGACTGGCGTTTGAAGGGGTTGCCGGACTGCTGGGGGGAGGTGCCCATGAACAGCAGGAAGTCGCTCTCGTCCCAGTCGGGCTTGAGGTGGGCATTCTTCTCCAGATCGTCCAGCAGGGCGCCGGCCCCGACCCGGAACGACAGGCCGCAGTAGGCGCCGTGGTTCGCGAAGTTGCGGGTGCCGAAGCCGTTGAAGGTGAAGCGCTTGATGAAGGCATCGCGGCCCTCGTCCGAGGCGTTGCTCACCAGCAGCTGGTTGGCCTTGGGGCCGTATTCCGGGTTGGCGGGATCGAGCGGCTCGGCGAGGTTGCGGATGGCCCTGAGCCCTTCAACCTGACCCTCCCCGAACAGATCGCCCCCCTCCACCACCTCCTCGATCAGCTGCTCGAACGGGATGCTCTGCCAGCGACCGCTGCCACGGGGGCCGACCCGCTTGAGGCAGCGGGTGACCCTGTGGGGACTGTCGAGCTGCTCCAGCATGGCGTTGCCCCGGGCGCAGGCGGTGGAGCGGCCGTCCAGCCCCCCTTCCTGATAGCCGCTGGTAGCGATCAGCGCCTGCTTGACCGGCGTCTTGAAGTCGATGTGATGCAGGGCGGAGAGCGGATGATAAGGGTTGCCGAGGATGCGTACTATCTTGTCGCTCTCGTTGTCGATGCGGGCCCGCACCCCGCACAGGGTCCAGCAGCCGAGGCACATGGTGTTGGCGAGGCGCTGGTTCGGGTTGGGGTGAAGCTCCCCCTGCCCGTCGACCCTGTACTCCACCGCCAGGGAGTTGCCGTGGATGGGATCCCGGGTCGGCTTGCCCGAGCTGCCGGTGGCCACCCCGCTCACCACCTGCTTGAGGGTGTCGCTGTAACCGGCCACGAAGAGCCCCGTGCCCCCGGCGATGGCGGCCCCCTTGAGAAACTTGCGTTTGCTGTGATCCATCAGAGTGCCTCGCGAGCGGAATGAGTGGTGGATGCCTGGGTGGCGGATGAATGTGTGACGGATGGCAGAGCCGAGGCGCGCACCAGCTCGGAGAGCGCCACCAGCAGGGCCAGCAGCAGGCCGAAGGTGCCGAGGATGCCAAGCACCCCGGCCGGCCCCCAGGCTATCTGGTAGACATAGACACCGGCCCCGTATTTCGGGACGAGTTGCCCCTGAATGAGCACCAGCCAGCGCAGGCCCCACACCAGGTGCAGCGCCAGCAGCGCCACCCCCCAGGATTGCAGGCGCAAAGAGAGCCTGTGCCCCGCCAGCAGCAGCAGGCCGAGCAGGCCCAGGGTCAACAGCAGCCAGTGGGCTGCCAGCCGCCAGCTCGGATCCAGCCGATAGAGGGCACTCGCCTCCGCCGCCGAGGCGCCGCCAAACAGGGCCCAGCCCAGCAGGGAGAGCGCGAGCAGGGCCAGGGTCGGGCGGATCTGGCGCAGCAGCCCCGCCTCGGTGTGCCCCTGCCAGCCCGCCAGCAGCCGGTTGAGCAGCAGCAGGGCGCTCTGGGCCGCCAGCACGGCGCTCAGCGCCAGCAACCATGGGAGCCAAGGGGTGTGCCAGAGCGGGCGCGCCTGCACCGCCATGGTCTCGAGCCCGGTGTAGAGGGCTATGCTGAGCCCGCTCAAAGCCGCCATCAGGGCAAGCGGTTTGAGCCAGGGCTCGCTGGGCCAATGTCCCAGGCAGAGCAGCCGCGCCAGGGCGGCGACCCTGTCATGATCCTCCCCACGCCTGGCCAGGTTGGGCCTTAGCAGCAGCCAGCCAAACAGCATTGAGAGCAGGCTGAACAGGGGCAGCAGATAGGCGCCGTACCACATGATGGAGCCGACGCGGGTCTGGGCGTAGAAGTGCCAGGCCCGGGCGGGCTGGTGCAGATCTGCCGTCAGGGCGATGGGGGCCACCACCCCTGCCCCCATCATCAGCACCGCCGCCAGGGTCTGCAGCCGACTATCCGGCGCCTTGCGCCACAGAGCGGCAGCTCCGAGCCAGAGCGCCCCGTAGGCCAATCCGATGAGGAAGAAATATTGCACCGCCCAGGGCAGCCAGGTGATGGGTTGATCCGGGGCCAGCAGTTCGTTAATGGTCATGGGCTATCTCCTTGCCATCGTCGGTCAGCAGGGTGCGCAGGGCCGGGTTGCCGTCTACCTTGCTGACGAAGGCCTCGTCCATGCCGAGATAGAAGACCCGCGGCTGGGTATGGGCCTCGGGCTTGAGCACCTTGAGGGCCGGCTCGTGTTCGCGCAGCAGGCGGCTTATCTGGCTCTCGGGATCGTTCAAGTCGCCAATGATGCGCGCCTCACCGACGCAACTCTCCACGCAGGCTGGCAGGAGCCCCGCCTCCAGCCGGTGGGCGCAGAAGGTGCACTTGTCGGCGGCGTGGGTCTCGTGGTTGATGAAGCGGGCGTCGTAGGGGCAGGCCTGCACGCAGTAGCCGCAGGCGACGCACCAGTCGTTGTTGACCACGACGATGCCGTCGTCCCGCTGGAAGGTGGCGCCGGTGGGGCAGACGTCGAGGCAGGCGGGCTCGGCGCAGTGGTTGCAGAGCCTCGGCAGCATAAAGAGAGACGCAGGGGCATCGAGGGCCGCCACGTCGCTCACCTCGTACTGGCTGACGGTGGTGCGAAACTGGCCGAGGGGGGGCTGGTTTTCGATGGTGCAGGCCACTGTGCAGGCCTGACAGCCGACGCAGCGGCGCAAGTCGATCAGCATGCCGTAACGCTTGCCGGGATCGCCCCGGCCTATGGCTGGACGGGCGCCTGGGGCATGGCGCGGGCTCCGGGCTTGAGCGACGGGGATCAGGGCCGCCCCGGCGGTGATGGCGGCAATGCCGGATAACAATCGGCGCTTGCTGGGCTCCATGGACTCTTCCTTCTGCTGGCTTGCCCAGGGGGCAAGCGTGGGGATGAGCCATTGTCCCCGCCACAAAAATCCGTCTCTATTGTGGTTTTCCACATAGCGGGGGCCCCCTTGATCCAGCGCAAGAAAAGCGGCGGGCCTCTGGCCGAACTGTGACGGGCCCCCCATTGCACACCCGACAGGGGGTCAAGCCGGCCCCTGATACCCCTCCCGGTGATAGACTGGCCGCCTATGTTCGCGCCCCTGTTCCTCCAACCCTTGCCATCATTCCGGTTCCGGCGGCTGAGCTGGCTGCTGTCCGGCCTGCTGCTCTGGCTGATGGCCCTGCCCGCTTTGGCTGCGTCCGAGCCGAGCCAGCCCGTGCCCGCATCAGCCCAAGCAGAGCCGGTGCGGATAGGCGTGCTGGCGACTCGTGGCCTCCCCCTCGCCCGGCAGCAGTGGCAACCGCTGATGGACTGGCTGGCACAGAGGGTGCCGGGCCAGCACTTCGCCCTGGTGCCGCTGGAGCTCGACGGCCTGGCCGAGGCCGTCGCCGATGAACGGATCGACTTTGTCATCACCAACCCGGGCCAGCTGGTCAGCCTGTCACGCCAGTATCCCCTCGCTTGGCTCGCGACCCTGAGGAGCCCGGACGGGGGTGACAACCTCGCCATCGGCGCCGCCCTGGTGGTGCGCGCCGACGCCCCCTTCCAGGGCTGGCAGGATCTCAAGGGAGAGGCGGTCGCCGCCGTGTCCCAGGAGGCCTTCGGTGGTTATCTCGCCTACCGTTTCGAGGCCTATCAGCAAGGTGTGCGGATAGATGACTTCTTTTCAGCGATAAACTTCACCGGATTCCCGCTGGATAGACTGATCTCCCAGCTGCAGCGCAAGGCGGTGGCCGCCGCCATAGTGCCTGTCTGCCAGCTCGAGCGCATGGCCCGGGAGGGCAAGATCACCTATGCGGATTTTCGGGTGCTCGACAGGCAGGCCGCCACCAGCCTCGGTTGCCAGAGCTCGACCCGGCTCTACCCGAACTGGTCCATCGCGAGCACGGAGCGGGTCTCCCCCGCACTGGCGCTGGCGGTCACCCGCGCCCTGTTCGCCCTGCCCCCGGACAGCGAGGCCGCCCGGGCCGCCGACTCGGCGGGCTGGACTGTGCCCACCAGCCCCCTCGCCATCGATCGCCTGCTCAAGGAGCTGGATCGCCACCCCTTGCAGAGCCCCTGGTGGCAGGAGGCCTGGCACTGGCTGCGCCAGCATCAAGAGTGGGGCTGGGGCGCCCTGCTGCTGCTGGCGCTGCTCGGCGGCCACCACCTGCTGCTGCAACACCTGTTCAACCGCAGCCAGCGACGACTGCTCAAAGCCCGCCACCGGCTCGATGAACAGGCTCGCCAGCTCGAGCAGGCCCGGCGCCTCGCGGAGCTTGGCGAGCTCGGTGCCAACATGGCCCACGAGATCAACCAGCCCCTGACCGCCATCGCCGGCTACAGCCAGGGGGCCCTGCGGCGCCTCGCCAAGCGGGAGCAGGCCACTCAGGATCCCGCCCTGACCCTGGCCCTGGAGCAGATAGGCCAGCAGGTAGAGCGCATCAGCCAGACCATAGGGCGGCTGCGATCCCGCTGGCAGAAGCGGCCCCGCATCCCCGAGCCCACGGATCTGGTGGCGCTGATGGCGCGGCTGACGCCGCTGCTGGAGCAGATGCTGGCACCGCTCGGCGTCGAGCTGATCCTCCGCTGGCAGGGCCAGCCACGCCGGCTCCTGCTGGATGGCACCGGGGTGGAGCAACTGCTGGTGAACCTCGTCAAGAATGGCGCCGAGAGCGCGGCGCAAACGGAAGAGATAGAACCCAGGGTCGAGCTGCGAATAGCCTTCGAGCCGGATCGGCTGCGGCTGGAGGTGCAGGACAACGGCCCCGGTCTCACGGCATCCCAGGTCCAGTTGCGGCAGGCGTTTTACAGCAGCAAGGCCGATGGCATGGGGCTCGGCCTCGCTATCTGCCGGGACGTGGTCGAGTTTCATCGTGGCCACTTCAGCCTGAGTGACGCCCAGCCCCGGGGCTGCCTCGCCCGGGTCGAGCTCCCCGTCCCGCCACCGGAGGCCAAGGCCTCCCAACCCCCGAGGAACTGACATGTCGACCACAGACCAACTCCCGCTCTATCTGGTCGATGACGATAGGGCCGTGCTCGACTCCCTCGGTTTCATGCTGGAGAGCTGCGATCTGGCGCTCAGCTGCTTTGACGATGGGGAGCGCTTCCTCGCCGAGGTGGCGCTCCACCAACCCGCCTGCCTGATCCTGGATTGCCGCATGCCGGGGCTGTCGGGCCCCGAGTTGCAGCAGAGACTGAAAGAGGCCCAGAGCCCCATCGCCATCCTCTTTCTCACCGGCCACGGGGACGTGCCCCTGGCGGTGGAATCCTTGAAACAGGGGGCGGTCGACTTCCTGCAAAAACCGGTGCAGCTGGCGCCTCTGCTCGCCGCCATAGCGCGGGCCGAGCAGGCGACCCTGGCCGCGGCGGCGCGGCTTGCCCATCGGCACGCTTTTGAGCGGCTCACCCCCCGCGAGCACCAGCTGTTGCAGCTCATCGCCCTGGGCCACAAGAACCAGCAGATAGCGAGCACACTCTGCATCTCGGTGCGCACCGTCGAGGTGTGCCGTGCCAGCCTGATGAAACGGCTCGAGGTCGACTCCCTGGCCGAGCTGATGCTGCTCTATGCAGACGTCCATTCGGCGCCCTGATGGCGGGGGGCATCCGGCCAAAAAATGGGCACTCCGCCGGCCGCCGGACACAAAACGCGATGAGATCACACACTTGGCGGCGCTATGGGGGTATGGTGCCCCCTCTGCCTTAATCGGGGCCCGTGCGGCCCTGCGCCTTTCGATATCGAGGAGTCACTATGGAACTGCTTCTTCTGAGCAACGGTAAAGCCACCGAATGTCCGGGTCTGCTCGGCTGGGCCCGGGATCGGGTGCAGAGCCTGCTCGCCCGCAAACAGGTCAAGCGCATCCTGCTCATCCCCTACGCGGTGATCCGCAGCGACTGGGACGCCAGGGCCAATGAGCTCGGCGAGAGCCTGGGAGTGGAAGCCGTCAGCATTCACCAGTTCGACGATCCTGTGGATGCCATCAACCGGGCCGACGCCATCTTCATCAGCGGCGGCAACACCTGGCGCCTGAACCAGCTACTGCACGAGTACGGCCTGATCGTGCCCATCCAGCGCGCCGTGCGCGAGCGCGGCGTACCCTATGTGGGCTGGAGCGCCGGTTGCAACGTGGCGACCCCGAGCATCCGCACCACCAACGACATGCCGGTGTGCAACGCCGCCGTGCTGCCGGCCCTCGGCCTCTTCCCCCAGCAGATCAATCCCCACTATCTGGATGCCAGCATCAGCGGCCACATGGGGGAGACCCGGGACGAGCGCCTCGCCGAGTTCTGTGCCATCAACCCGAGCGAGCACGTGGTGGCCCTGCGCGAGGCCAGTCTGCTGCAGATCAGTGGCGAGACCATCGAGTACTGGAGCGCCCGCGGCGAGGGTTTCAAGATCTTCAAGCACGGCGAGACGCCCCAGGAGTTTATGGATGCCGCCCCGCTTGCCGCGCTGACCCCCTTCACTCCCAGAGTCTGACGCGCTGGCATCGTCAGATGTGATGCATCAATGAAAAGAGGGATGGCCTTGGCCATCCCTCTTTTTTATCCGCGACACGCCAGGGCAAGCCCTTATTCCAGGATCGCCATCTCTTCGCGCTTGCCGGCCCCCCCCTTGGGGGTCTTGAGCAACAGCACCAGCGGCACCGCGCACAGGGTCACCCACATCATCAGCCGGAAATCCTGCAGATAGGCAAGCAGGCTGGCCTGACGGGTCACCTCGCCGTTAAGCATGGCGAGCCCCTTGGGGGTCATCAGCGCCGCCGCCCCCATCCCCTGCTGCAACCCGGTGTTGAAGGGGGTGATGTAGGAGGCGAACACCTCGTGGTTCATCTGGGTGCGCTGGGCCAGATAGGTGATCACCACGGAGATGCCGATGCTGCTGCCGATGTTGCGCACCAGGCTGAACAGCGCCGTCCCCTCGTTGCGATAGCGCGGGGCCAGGGTCGCGAAGGTGATGGTGGAGAGCGGCACGAAGATGAAGCCGAGCCCCAGCCCCTGCACTATGCCGGTGCGCACTATGTCCCAGCTGCTGATGTCGGTGTTGAACAGGGTCATCTCCCACATGGAGAAGCTGGTGAGCAGCAACCCGGTCAGGATGAGGTAACGCACGTCCACCCGGCCCGACAGCCTGCCCACCAGCATCATGGCGAACATGGTGCCCACACCGCGCGGGGCGAGCAGATAGCCCACGTCGATGACCGGATAGCCCATCAGGCCCTGCATAAAGGGCGGCAACAGCGTCATGGTCGCCAGCAGTATGATGCCGACGATGAAGATGAACACCAGGCCGACGCTGAAGTTGCGATCCTTGAACAGGGCCGGCTCTATGTAGGGGTGCGGGTGGGTGAAGATGTGCACCACGAACAGGTAAAATGCCATCACCATCAGGATGGTCTCGATGACGATCTCGGGGCTGGCGAACCAGTTCTGGGACTCCCCTCTGTCCAGCGCCATCTGCAGCGCCCCTATGCCGAGGCTGAGCAGGGCGAAGCCCAGCAGATCGAAGCGGCGGCTCGCATCGAGCCTGGTCTCCTCGATGAAGGCGGCGAGGCCGAACCAGGCCAGCAGGCCGAACGGCAGATTGATGTAGAACACCCAGCGCCAGTTGTAGTACTCGGTGAGCCAGCCGCCCAGGGAGGGCCCGAGGATGGGGCCCACCATGACACCAATGCCCCAGAGCGCCATGGCGGAGCCGTGCTTCTCCGGCGGATAGGTGTCGAGCAGTACCGCCTGGGAGAGCGGCACCAGGCTGGCGCCGAAGATCCCCTGCAGCAGGCGGAACAGCACGATTTGATCCAGGCTCTGGGCCGCGCCGCACAGCATGGAGGCGACGGTAAAGCCCGCCACCGACCACATGAACAACCTTTTACGGCCGATCCGCGCCGAGATGAAACCGGTCAGCGGCATGAAGATGGCCGCCGCCACTATGTAGGAGGTCAGCACCCAGGAGATCTGATCCTGGGTGGCCCCCATGGCCCCCTGCATGTGGGGCAGGGCGACGTTGGCGATGGTGGTGTCCAGCGCCTGCATGATGGTGGCCAACATCACCGACAGGGTGATGAAGCCACGCTGGGAGCGTTGATCGGCCCCCTGATGGCTTTGCGTTGTCATATCAACCTCAGAATGACCAGCCTAGCAGGCTGCGTTTGTGGCCAGTGTCGATCTTGGTCATGGCGCTCAGGCCCGCCCGCAACACGGGCTGATCCGTCACCTCGTCGAGCTTGATCCGCACCGCCACCCGCTGGGCGATCTTGACCCAGTTGCCGGTGGCGTTCTGGGCCGGGATCACCGAGAACTCGGAGCCGGTGGCCGGGCTCAGGCTCTGCACCACCCCGTGCCAACGGGCATCGGGATAGGTATCCACGCTGATGTCCACCTGCTGGCCTGGCTGCACATGGGTCAGCTCCGTCTCGGTGAAGTTCGCCTCTATCCAGGGGCTGTCCGTCTCCACCAGCATCATGGCGGTCATGCCCACCAGGCTGTATTGGCCGGGCTTGGGCAACTGGCTGGCGATGCCGTTGGCGGGGGCATAAATCTTGGTGCGGGCCAGATCCAGCTTGGCCTTGGCGAGACCGGCCGCTGCTTCCTGATAGGCGGGTTGCTGCTCGACCGGCAGGTTGACGTCGCCGTTCAGGGAGGCCTCTATCTGCTTGAGCCCCTCTTCCAGCGCCACCTGTTGCTGGGCGGTCTGGATGGTGAGCTGGCGCGCATCGTCATAGTTGGCGGTGGAGGTGAAGTGCTTGGCCACCAGATCCGCCTGACGGTGCTCCTCTTTCAGGGCATAGGCATGACGGGTGCGGGCCACGTCGATCTCCGCCTGCTGACCGCGATAGCTGGTCTGCAGCGCCACCAGATCGGTGCGCACCTTGGCCAGCTCCGCCTCGGCCTTGGTCACGGCCACCTGGAAGGACTCGGGATCCAGCTCGAACATCAGCTGGCCAGATTTGACCTGCTCGTTCTCGCCGACATAGACCCTGGCCACCCGGCCCAGTACCTCGGTACTGATAGGCACCTTGTCGGCCTTCACGTAGGCGTTGTCGGTCTCGACGTAACGGCCACCCAGCATGTAGATGGCACCGATGCCGAGCAGGGCCAGCGCCGGTACCACCACCAGCAACAGCAGGCGGGTCCGGCGAAGGTTGGCGCCGGGGCTCGGGGCAACGGGGCTCGGTGAGACGAGGCCCTGGGAGGAGGGAGAAGTGGCATTCATAAAAACGCTCCGCTAATGGTGCTTGAAGGAGAAAGGAATCAGGAGTGGGAGAGATTGGTGCGCAGGGTCTTGAGGGAGTCGCAGAGCGAGCGCGTCGCCTCCTCCCCCAGCTCGCCGATGGCGCGCTGATGCACCGCCGCCGAGGCCTGCTTGATCATCGCGAGATAGGGGGTCGCCGCCTCGGTCAGATAGAGCTGATAGGCCCGTCGATCGCTGGGATCGTTGCGTCGCTCCACCAGGCCGTTCTCGGCCAGCTGATCGAGCTGCCGCGCCAGGGTGATGGGCTGGATATCCAGCCGCTCCGCCAACTCCACCTGGCGGATCCCCTCATCGCGGGCGATATGGACCAGGGCGCGCGCCTGGGCCAGGGTCAGGCAACTGCCCTCCAGCTGCTGCTGGAACTGACGGCGCATCAGGCGCTGCACGTCGCCGATCAGGAATCCGAGGGAATCGGGTTGTTTGTTCATCATAGCCAACCTATATAATAAGCTTTACTTATTATATGCAAGGCGCAGAAATAAGCAAACTGGCCTCGGCCGCGCTTTATGGTCATGCTAGGGAACACCCAATCGGCAGGAGAGCGCGGATGAACATCAGGATGGAAAGAGACAGCCTGGGGGAGATAGCCGTCCCGGCGGACAGATTGTGGGGCGCCCAGACCCAGCGCTCCCTGCATCACTTCAACATCTCGGGGGAGCGCCAGCCCAGAGAGATCATCCTGGCCCTCGCCCGCATCAAGGCGGCCTGCGCCCGGGTCAACCACGATCTCGGGCTGCTGCCGGCGCGCAAGGCCCAGGCCATCATGGCCGCCGCCGACGAGATCCTGTGTGGCCAGCACGGGGACGAGTTTCCGCTGATGGTGTGGCAGACCGGCTCCGGCACCCAGACCAACATGAACCTCAACGAGGTGCTGGCGAACCGGGCGAGCGAGCTGCTCGGCGGCGCCCGGGGCGAGGCGCGGCTGGTGCACCCCAACGACGAGGTGAACAAGAGCCAGTCCAGCAACGACGTCTTCCCGAGCGCCATGAACCTGGCCGCCGTCATCGCCATCACGGGGCAGTTGCTGCCGGCGCTGGTCGCCCTCAAGGAGACCCTGGCCAGCAAGGCCGCCGCCTTCGACGACATCGTCAAGATTGGCCGCACCCACCTGCAGGATGCCACCCCCCTCACCCTGGGGCAGGAGATCTCCGGCTGGGTCGCCCAGCTCGGTCAGGGGGAGCGCCACCTGCGCGCCACCCTGCCCCATCTGTATGAGCTGGCCCTCGGCGGCACCGCGGTCGGTACCGGCCTGAACTGTCCCCCCGGCTTCGCCGAGGCGGTGGCCCGCACCCTCGCCGAGCAGACGGGCCTGCCGCTGGTCAGCGCCCCCAACAAGTTCGAGGCGCTGGCGGCGAGCGATGCCCAGGTGTTTGCCCACGGCGCCCTCAAGACGCTGGCGGCGTCCCTCATGAAGATCGCCAACGACGTGCGCTGGCTCGCGAGCGGCCCCCGCAGCGGACTCGGGGAGCTGATCATCCCCGAGAACGAGCCCGGCTCCTCCATCATGCCGGGCAAGGTCAACCCGACCCAGAGCGAGGCACTCACCATGCTGTGCGCCCAGGTGATGGGCAACGACGTGGCCATCAACATCGGCGGCGCCAGCGGCAACTTCGAGCTCAATGTATTCAGGCCCATGATCGCACACAACTTCCTGCAGAGCGTGCGGCTGCTGGCGGACGGCATGAAGAGCTTCAACGAGCACTGCGCCCTCGGCATCAGTCCGAACCGGGCCCGCATCGACGAGCTGCTGGCCAGCTCCCTGATGCTGGTGACCGCGCTCAATCCCCACATCGGCTACGACAAGGCGGCCGAGATCGCCAAGCACGCCCATCACCAAGGGCTGAGCCTGAGGGAGGCCGCCATCGCCTCGGGCCACCTCACGGCGCAGCAGTTCGATGCCTGGGTGGTGCCCGCCGAGATGGTGGGGCGCAGCAAATAAGGCCAGAAGCAGGCTATATAGATAAAAAGGGCGCCATGGCGCCCTTTTTCATGATAACCCCGCTATCAGGTCTTGCTCTGGCAGTTGAACATCCAGTGGGTGCCAAACTTGTCGACCAGAGATCCGAAGTAGTCCCCCCAGAACATCTCCTGCAACGCCATCTCCACCTTGCCCCCCGCCCCCAGGGCCGCAAATAACCTGTCGGTCTCGGCGCGGCTGTCCGGCTCCAGGTTGAGGTAACTGTTGTTGCCCTGCACCAGGGTGAAACCCATGCTGGCGGGGGCATCCGTTCCCATCAGCACATGGCCGCCGAGGATGGACAGCTCCACGTGCATCACCAGCTCCCCGTCCGCCTCGGACAGGGCGGGCTGGCCCGGGCAACCGGGGGAATCCTTGAATCGGTGGATGGGGCCGTTGAAGTCGCCGCCGAACACCTCCCGGTAGAACAGGAAGGCGGCCTCCGTCTCCCGGGGGAAATTGAGATAGGTACTGACACGTGCCATGGTGATCTCCTTGTCACTGATGTGGCTGGCCCGCTGGCCAGCTATCAGCATAGAAGAGTCGGCCGCGGGTGCTCCCTCGCCTGATGGCGGAGGTCATACGATCAAAGAGCAACCTCACATCATTCTGGGTTGCACCTTTTTCCAAGGCAAAGGGAGGTAAGCCACCAAGTCCCTCATCTCCCGGCAAAAAATGCCGGTGGCGGCACCTCGTCCGGCCCTATCCCCAGCCCATATGGCACGGCTTAATTCAGCAATGTAGCGCAGGCATTAAAATTTATACTTGCGGGTTGCACCAGGTTGCACCATTATCGCCAAAATTTAACCATCCGGTAATACTGTTACCTTCTCGACACAGGAAGTCCCATGGCCACCACCACTCTTGGCGTTAAACTCGATGATGCGACCCGCGACCGGCTCAAGCAGGCGGCGCAGACCCTGGATCGCACCCCGCACTGGCTGATCAAGCAGGCGATCTTCACCTATCTGGAACAGCTGGATCGCGGCCTGACCCCGCCCGAGCAGTCCGGCCTGGCCGCCGCCGCTGGGGAAGAAGCCGTCGAGGCGCTGACCGAGCAGGGCATCCAGGTCTTCCTCGAGTTCGCCGAGAGCATCTTGCCGCAGTCCGTGCTGCGTGCCGCCATCACCTCCGCCTATCGCCGTCCCGAGACCGAGGCCGTGCCCATGCTGCTGGAGCAGGCCCGCCTGCCCAAGGACAAGGCCGAGGCGACCCAGAAGCTCGCCTTGAGCATCGCCGAGAAGCTGCGCAACCAGAAGGGTGCCAGCGGCCGTCAGGGCCTGGTGCAGGGCCTGTTGCAGGAGTTCTCTCTCTCCTCCCAGGAAGGGGTGGCGCTGATGTGTCTGGCGGAGGCGCTGCTGCGCATCCCGGACAAGGCGACCCGTGACGCCCTCATCCGCGACAAGATCAGCGGTGGCAACTGGAGCCAGCATCTGGGCAACAGCACCTCATTGTTCGTCAACGCCGCCTCCTGGGGCCTGCTCATCACCGGCAAGCTGGTGGCCACCCATAACGAGGCCGGCCTCAACAGCTCCCTCAAGGGGCTGATCGGCAAGGGCGGCGAGCCGCTGATCCGCAAGGGTGTCGACATGGCCATGCGGCTGATGGGTGAGCAGTTCGTCACCGGCGAGACCATAGCCGAGGCGCTGGCGAACGCCGGCAGCACCGAGAGCAAGGGCTTCCGCTATTCCTACGACATGCTGGGCGAGGCGGCCCTGACCGAGGAGGACGCCAAGCGCTATCTGGCCTCCTACGAGCAGGCCATCCACGCCATCGGCAAGGCCTCCCACGGCCGCGGCATCTACGAGGGCCCGGGCATCTCCATCAAGCTCTCCGCCCTGCACCCGCGCTACAGCCGCGCCCAGTACGATCGGGTGATGGAAGAGCTCTACCCCACCCTGCTCTCCCTGACCCAGCTCGCCAAGCAGTACGACATCGGCATCAACATCGACGCCGAGGAGGCCGATCGGCTGGAGATCTCCCTCGATCTGCTGGAGCGGCTCTGCTTCGATCCGAGCCTCGCCGATTGGAATGGCATCGGCTTCGTCATTCAGGCCTATCAGAAGCGCTGCCCCTATGCCATCGACTACGTCATCGACTTGGCCAAGCGCAGCCGTCACCGCCTGATGATCCGGCTGGTGAAGGGCGCCTACTGGGACAGCGAGATCAAACGCGCCCAGCAGGACGGCCTGGAAGGCTATCCGGTCTATACCCGCAAGCCCTACACCGATCTCTCCTACCTCGCCTGTGCCCGCAAGCTGCTGGCGGTACCGGAAGCCATCTACCCGCAGTTCGCCACCCACAACGCCCACTCCCTGTCGGCCATCTACCAGCTGGCCGGGCAGAACTACTACCCTGGCCAGTACGAGTTCCAGTGCCTGCACGGCATGGGTGAACCGCTGTACGAACAGGTAGTCGGCAAGGTCGCCGACGGCAAGCTCGGTCGCCCCTGCCGCATCTATGCGCCGGTCGGCAGCCACGAGACCCTGCTCGCCTACTTGGTGCGCCGCCTGCTGGAGAACGGGGCCAACACCTCCTTCGTCAACCGCATCGCGGACAACAGCATCTCGCTGCAGGATCTGGTGCAGGATCCGGTGCAGCAGATCGAGCAGATGGCCGCCCGCGAAGGCACCCTGGGCCTGCCGCACCCGCGCATCCCCCTGCCCCGGGATCTGTACGGCGACGCCCGCCCGAACTCCGAAGGACTGGATCTCGCGAACGAACATCGCCTCGGATCCCTGTCCGCCGCCCTGCTCGGCAGCACCAATACCCGCTATCAGGCGCTGCCCATGTTGGGTACCGAGGTGCCGGCACCGACCGAGTTCCAGGCTGTGGTCAACCCGGCGGATCACCGTGATCTGGTTGGTCAGGTGAGTGAAGCCACTCCCGAGCTGGTCGACAGTGCGCTGGCCTGCGCTCTGGCCAGCGGCCAGATCTGGCAATCGACTCCGCCGGCCGAGCGTGCCGCCGTGCTGGACAGAGCCGCCAATCTGATGGAGTCAGAGCTGCAGCCCCTGATGGGCCTGCTGGTGCGCGAATCCGGCAAGACCTTCAGCAACGCCATCGCCGAGGTGCGCGAGGCGGTGGACTTCCTGCGTTACTACGCCGCCCAGGCCCGCAACCACTTCGCCAACGACAGCCACAGGCCGCTGGGCCCCGTGGTCTGCATCAGCCCCTGGAACTTCCCGCTGGCCATCTTCAGCGGTCAGGTCTGCGCCGCGCTGGCAGCCGGCAATACGGTGCTGGCGAAACCCGCCGAGCAGACCCCCCTCATCGCCGCCCAGGCGGTGCGCATCCTGCGCGAGGCAGGGGTCCCCGAGGGCGCGGTGCAACTGCTGCCGGGCCGCGGTGAGACGGTGGGCGCGGCGCTTATCGCCGACGAGCGGATCCGTGGCGTCATGTTCACCGGCTCCACCGAGGTGGCGGGCATCATCTCCCGCAACCTGGCCGGTCGCCTCGATGCCCAGGGCCGCACCATCCCCCTCATCGCCGAGACCGGTGGCCAGAACGCCATGATCGTCGACTCCTCCGCCCTGACCGAGCAGGTGGTGATGGACGTCATCTCCTCGGCGTTCGACAGCGCCGGCCAGCGCTGCTCCGCCCTGCGGGTGCTGTGCGTGCAGGACGATGTGGCGGAGCGGGTGATCCGCATGCTCAAGGGGGCCATGGCCGAGTACAAGGTCGGCAACCCCGAGCACCTCTCCACCGACATAGGCCCTGTCATCGACGCCGAGGCCAAGGCCAATATCGAGCAGCACATCAAGGCCATGACCGACAAGAGTCGCAAGGTGCATCAAATTGCCCGTGTCCCTCTGTGTGCAGACAAGGGCGCCGATTACAGCCGCGGCACCTTCGTGCTGCCGACCCTGATCGAGCTCGACAGCCTGGATGAACTCGGCCGCGAGGTGTTCGGCCCGGTGCTGCACCTGGTGCGTTACCCGCGCGCCAAGCTCGGCGAGCTGCTCGCGCAGATCAACGACAGCGGCTACGGCCTGACGCTGGGGGTGCATACCCGGATCGACGAGACCATCGCCCAGGTGGTCAACACCGCCAAGGTCGGCAACCTCTACGTGAACCGCAACATAGTGGGTGCCGTGGTAGGGGTGCAGCCCTTCGGTGGCGAGGGTCTCTCCGGCACCGGTCCCAAGGCCGGTGGTCCGCTCTACATGTACCGCCTGCTGGCGACCCGCCCGCAGGATGCGGTGGCCAGCCATCTGCGCCAGGAGCCGGGTGCAATCCAGCGCACCGAGGCGACCAAGCCGGTCCTGCAGGCGCTGCGCAACTGGGCAGCCAAGCAAGAGAAAGCGCTGGTAGCCCTGTGCGACCAGTATGGCGAGCTGGCCCAGAGCGGTCTGACCCAGGTGCTGGTCGGCCCCACCGGTGAGCGCAACACTTACAGCCTGCTACCCAGGGAGCGGGTGCTCTGTCTGGCCGAGGATAAAGCGGATCTGCTGGCCCAGCTGGCGGCCTGTCTCGCGGTCGGGACGCAAGTGCTGTGGCAGGACAACGCCCAGAACCGTACCCTGCAAGCCGGCCTGCCGGCCGAGGCACGGGGCCGCATCCAGCTGGTGGCGGACTGGGCCAACGGCGACATCGGCTTCGATGCCCTGCTGCACCACGGCGACTCGGATCAGCTGATCGAGGTGAGCAAGCTCGCCGCCGCGCGCCCTGGCGCCATCGTCGGCGTGCACGGCCTGCACCGTGGCGAGACCGACATCCCCCTGGAGCGCCTGCTGATCGAGCACGCCCTCTCGGTCAACACCGCCGCCGCCGGTGGCAACGCCAGCCTGATGACCATAGGCTAAGCACCACACACCGACAGAGAGCCAGGCCCCGCAGACGCGGGGCTTGTTCTTTCGGCCATGGGATAAACGAGCATAAAAGAAGGCCGCCCTTATCGGGGCGGCCTTCTTGTTCCCCCTTCTCCCCTCGCGGGAGAAGGGTCGGGGATGAGGGGACTCGCCTACACATACTCCATAAAGACCCGAGAGGTGAGTTTGGTGATCGACTCGTAGGGAGAAGTTGTGCCTATCTCCTCGGCCGCCATCCCAAGTCAAAGGGTTAGACGTACTCCATAAACACTCTGGACGTCAGCTTGGTGATCAGCTCATAAGGAATGGTGCCAATCTCGTCGGCGACCCGCTCCACTGGCAAACCTTCGCCCCAGAGCACGGCCTCGTCGCCAGCCTTGTCGGTGGCACCCGGGCCCAAGTCCACTGTGGTCATGTCCATGGAGACCCGGCCCACCAGGGGCACTATGCGGCCATTGACCAGCACAGAGGTGCCGTTGGGTGCCATGCGGGGATAGCCGTCGCCATAGCCGATGGCGATGACGCCGAGTCGGGTATCCCGGGTCGACACCCAGTTGGCGCCATAGCCCACCGGCTCGCCGGCCTTGTGATCTCGCACCGCGATGAGCTGGGTCTTGAGGGTCATCACCGGCTTGAGGTCAAAATCCGCCGCCACCGTGTTAGGGAAAGGCGACACACCGTACAGGATGACGCCGGGGCGCACCCAGTCGCAGTGGGAGTCCGGCCAGGCCAGGATACCCGCCGAGTTCGCCATGGCGCGCTCGCCTTTGAGCGGCGCGGTCAGGCGGCTGAAGAGATCGATCTGCTCACGGGTGGTGGGCTGCTCGAGCTCATCGGAGCGGCTGAAGTGGGTCATGATGTTGAACGGCTGCACCACGTTCTTGCAGCGGGCCAGCCGCTCGATAAAGGCGGGCATCTCCTCGGCCCGCACCCCGAGCCGGTGCATGCCGGTGTCGAGCTTGAGCCAGGCCACCACGGGGGCCGGCAGCTCGGCCTGCTCCAGGGCCTCGAGCTGCTCCCAGGTGTGCACCGCCGTCTGCAGGTTGTTGGCTGCCAGCACCGGCAGATCCGCGCTCGAGAAGAAGCCCTCCAGCAGCACTATGGGTTTGACCACGGCGCAGGAGCGCAGCATCAGCGCCTCCTCGATGCGGGCCACCGCATAGGCGTCCGCATCCACCAGGGTGCGGGCCACCGGCAGCAGACCATGGCCATAGGCGTTGGCCTTGACCACGGCGATGATCTTGCAGGAAGGGGCGTGGCGCTTGACCACGGCGAGGTTGTGGCGCAGGGCCGAGGTATCGATTTGGGCAATAGCCGCTTTCATCTGTTTTCCCTTACGAGGGCATGATGGCGCACGCGCGCCAGGCACCGAGTGGTGTCATCCCTTGATAGTCATCGTCTAAGGCCGGACCGGCAGAATTGTCGAACCGGGAAAACTGTGTCTGGAATCAGGGGGGACTTACGCACTGATATGAGTGCGCAGACCGGCCCTTACTTAGTAATCGTCATCAAACGCCGGACCGGCATAGTTGTCGAACCGGGAGAACTGGCCCTGGAAGGTGAGGCGCACCCGGCCTATGGGGCCGTTACGCTGCTTGCCGATGATGATCTCGGCAATCCCCTTGTCGGGACTGTCGTCGTGATAGACCTCATCACGGTAGATAAACATGATCAGATCCGCATCCTGCTCGATGGAGCCTGATTCCCGCAGATCCGAGTTGACCGGGCGCTTGTCGGCGCGCTGCTCCAGGCTCCGGTTCAGCTGGGAGAGCGCCACCACCGGGCATTGCAGCTCTTTCGCCAGCGCCTTGAGGGAGCGGGAGATTTCACCGATTTCCAGGGTCCGGTTGTCGGACAGCGCCGGCACCCGCATCAGCTGCAGGTAGTCGATCATGATCATGGAGAGGCCACCGTGCTCCCGGGCGATGCGCCGCGCACGGGAACGCACGTCGGTCGGGGTCAGGCCGGAGGCGTCATCGATGTACATCTTGCCCTTCTCCAGCAGCAGCCCCATGGTGGAGGAGAGGCGCGCCCAATCTTCGTCGTCGAGCTGGCCGGTCCGCACCTTGGTCTGATCGATGCGCCCCACAGAGGCGAGCATACGCATGATGATCTGCTCGGAGGGCATCTCCAGGGAGAAGATCAGCACCGGTTTGTCGGCGGTGAGCGCCGCGTGCTCGCACAGGTTCATGGCAAACGTCGTCTTGCCCATGGAGGGACGGGCCGCCACTATGATGAGATCCGAGCGCTGCAGGCCGGCGGTCATCTTGTCGAGATCGCCGTAACCGCTGGAGACGCCAGTCACCCCGTTGTGAGGGGTCTTGAACAGCTCTTCAATCTTGTCGACCGTCTGCTCCAGGATGAGCTTGAGCGGCTGGGGGCCCTCGTTGGCGCTGGTGCGCTGCTCGGCAATCTGGAACACCTTGCTCTCGGCCAAGTCCAGCAGATCGCCGGAGGTACGGCCCTGGGGCTCGTAACCCGCCTCGACTATCTCGTTGGCGACCGAGATCATCTCCCGTACCACGGCCCGCTCACGCACGATTTCGGCGTAGGCGTTGATGTTGGCGGCGCTCGGGGTGTTCTTGGCGATCTCCACCAGATAGGCAAAACCTCCCGACTCTTCCAACTGCTCGGAGCGCTCCAGCTCCTCCTGCAATGTGATGAGATCGATGGGGTTACCCGCGTTGGAGAGACGGGTCATGGCCTGGAAGATGAGACGGTGGGGACGGCTGTAGAAATCCTTGTCGATCACCCGCTCGGCGACCCTGTCCCAGGCCTCGTTATCCAGCATCAGGCCGCCCAGTACGGACTGCTCGGCCTCAAAGGAGTGGGGGGGAACTTTCAGCTGTTGTGTCTTGGCGTCTTTTTTCGCCGTCACTTGCTCTGCCATACACATAAAAACCGCAGCGGGAAGGGGACGGGAATTTTACAAAAGAAACCCCGCCACCGCGAGCGCTAATGCGCGCCATTCACTTCACCCTCCTCCCAGGGGTTGCTGGCGCAGCCTGCGCTCATCGTGCTTCGGGACCATGGCGCAGCCTCACAGCACGAGGAAGGGCCACACCAGGACCGGATCCTGCACCTTGCTTCTCATCTTGTTGCGCAGCCTGCGCACCGTCCGGCTCGGTCGTCTGTTTTTCATAGCGCTTCTCCTGCAAAAGCCCCTGAATGGGGCACAATCTGTTCATGAATAATTCATGCCAAACATGTTAATCATAGTCGCAAGCTGCACCACAAAAAGGGACTGGCAGCCTGCCATGCGCCTCGTACAAGCAGAGCATGCCCCCATCCACATGAGAGTGAAAAGAGTCAAAATGAAAAAGATGCTGACCCTGTTTGCCGTGATCCTGGCCATTGGCCTCGGGGCACCCATCGCCGAAGCCAAGAAATTTGGTGGCGGCAAATCCTTTGGCAAGAGCTACAAGACGGCGCCGGCGCAACCGGCTCCGGCCGCAGCACCAGTGAACGGCAAGAACCCGACCCTGGCCGCGGCGCCCAAGAAGAGCGGCATGATGGGCGGCCTGCTCGGCGGCCTGCTGGCCGGCGGCCTGTTCGCCTACCTGCTGGGTAGCGGCGCCTTCGAAGGTCTGCAGGGCATGGACATGCTGCTGATCGCCATGCTGGCCCTGGGTGCCGTCTTCCTGTTCCGCACCCTGCGCAAGAACAAGGCGGCGACGGCCCGGCCACAGGCCGCCTATGCGGGTTATCAGCCGCCATCGGCCGCCCCGCAGCAGTTCGAGCAGAGCCACAGCGCCCCCCAGGCCACCGGTTTTGCCGACAGTGACGTGCCCTTCCGCCTGCCCCCGGGCTTCGACATGAATGGCTTCCTGTCCGGTGCCCGCGATCACTACCGCACCCTGCAAGAAGCCTGGAACAAGAACGATCTGGAGAAGATTCGCGAATACGTGAGCCCGGAGCTGTTCGAACAGCTCAAGGCCGACCGCGCCGAGCTGACCGGCGAGCAGCATACCGAAGTGATGTATGTGGACACCCAGCTGGTTCGTGCCGACTACGGCAGCGACTGGGCCCAGGTCAGCGTGCGCTTCAGCGGCCGCTACATGGACCGTCAGGAGCAGGTAGAGGAAGACATCAAAGAGGTATGGCACCTCGAGCGTAACCTGGCCAAGGACAATGCCCCCTGGCACATCGCCGGTATCGAGCAGCTGTAATAGGCTCAATCCGGTAAATCTCAAAAAGGCGACCTCAGGGTCGCCTTTTTATTTGCGCCCTGGCGCTGAGCCATTTCACCTGGCTCAGGTTACCGCGCCCAATGGCCAGTCATTAATAACAACCTCGTCAATGTAATGATCCGCCATGAATAACGCGCGAATAAAAAAGGCAGCCCATGGCTGCCTTTTTTTAATTAGACCGAGGATGCCTGGGTATTATTGGCAACCCGCAGTCGAGGGGGAATTCAAATAACTGACTTCGCCATTGGGCTGATAATCGGCCACCTGGATGGTCTTCTTCAACTCGATGAACTCTTTCAATACGGCGGCATCCACCAGACCGGCATTGATGGTGTTGATCTTCGGATAACCGTCACCGCCAGACGCGCTGAAGCTCGGGATGGCGAAGCTGTAGGTCGCCGCCGGATCGAAGGCCTTGCCACCGACATCGCTGATGGTCACGCTCTTGGCCTGGCAATCCACCGCCATGCTGATGCCGCCAAACTGGGCATAGCCACCCGTGGTGCGGGTCTTGGTCGCTACCTGGCCCAGGTAGGTCGCCAGCTCGCTGCCCTTCATCTCGGCCTTGTTCACCGTGTTGCCAAAGGGGTGTACCAGCAGCACGCTGCGGTAGCTGATGTCGCCGGCGACGATGGAGTCACGCACCCCACCGGAGTTGACGATGGCAAAGTCGGTGTTCAGCTTCTGCGCCGTGGCGGTGGTGATGAGGCGGCCCAGGTTGGTCTGCTGGCTGCGCACCACGGCCCTGTCCCCTTCCAGCTTGCCGTCGGTGGAGCCGATCACCACGCCGAGTTCCTGCTGCCCTTTCTCCTGATAGCCGAGCAACGTGTTGTACAGCTCAGGATCCTTGGTGATCTCTTCTTGAATGAAGGCACCCTTGCTGTCTTTCAGGTTGACCGGGATCAGGTCGTAGCGGGTGAGGGTCAGTTTGCCATTCTGGTAGTCAAACTGGGCACGGCCCACATACTTGCCCCACTCGTGGGCCTGCATGATCCAGGTGCCGTTCTGCTGATCCGGCTGGCAGTCGTCCCCCGGCTGGAAGTTGGCGTATTTGTCCGGGGTACCCGGCTCCATGCAGACCGGGTTCTGGGAGTGACCACCTATGATGGCGTCCAGGGTGCCGGCCGGCAGCGCGCGCGCCATCTCGACGTCACCAGGGGCATTGCTGCCGTGCTGACCATTCTCGTAGTGGCCCATGTGGGTGATGGCGAAGACCAGATTCGCTTCTTTATCGCTGCGGATCTGCTTGCCAAGCTTGGCGGCCTCCGTGGTCGGATCGCGGAACTCCAGGGTCTGGACGTTGTTGGGATCCACCAGCTGGGCGGTGTCTTCGGTGGTCAGGCCCAGCACGGCAACCTTGAGGCCGTTCTCCAGCTTGAACACCTTGTAGGGGTCGAAGTAGCGCTTGCCGCTGGCCTTGTCGTAGATGTTGGCAGAGATCATGGGGAATTTGGCCCACTCACGCTGTTTTTCCAGGATAGTCAAAGGGTTGTCAAATTCGTGGTTGCCCACGGCCATGGCATCGTAACGAATGCTGTTCATGGCCATGAAGTCCGGCTCCGCATCCTGCAGATCCGACTCGGGTACCCCGGTGTTCACGTCACCACCGGAGAGCACCAGCACCTCGCTGCCGGCCGCCTTGGCCTCGGCACGCAGCCGCTCGACCAGGGTCTTTTGGGCCGCCATACCATATTCACCCTTGTCGTTGTGCCAGAAACGGCCATGGGTATCGTTGGTGTGCAGGACGGTGAGTTTGCAGACATTTTCGCTGCAGGGGGCGACACTTTCATTCTTGGAGGAATTACAACCACTCAGCGCGGCGAGTACAGCCAGTGCGACACTTCCTTTGACAAATTTATAATTCATTTCCATATCACCTTGTTATTTTGTTATTGGACGACCCAAGCCATCGGGTCGGGCGGTAATATAACAAACAACATGTGACGATTTTTCATCGACGACTCACAAATTCCGCTAAATGTGATCACCCACGCAACCTGATTTAGCGTTCTGATATCCAGCCCCTTTTTCAGTGCGACACCAGGTTATTTCGTCGGCCCAAATGGCAGTCTGCGGGAAGCAGTTATGGCATACTTCCCGCCAACCGACGCCAAGGAGCACCTCGAATGGCAAAGTACGACAAGATTTCCCCCGAGACCCAGCAAGAGGCGATGAAGATCGCCCGCGCCAACCAGAAACCGGGCCAGACCAAGGAGCAGACCCAGCTGATCGCGCAAGGGATCCAGAAGGGCGTAGATGAATACAAGAAGCAGATGAAGGCGCGGGCACGGGAGGCCAATCGCCAGAAGAAACTGCACGCCAAGGCCAAGTCTCTTCCGCAAGGCGAACAGGAGGAAGAGATCGAAGTCGAGATGATCGAGATCTCCCGCCAGCACCCACTGCCCTGGATACTGCTGGCGCTGAGCTGGCTGGCATTTGCCGGCGCCTGGTTCTGGCTGCGCTGATCCCGGCTCGGGCAAACCTTTGCCCTGGGATCGGCTTCACAGGCCGGGGCAACCAGGCTGGTCATCCCTCACCCGGGCTGAGTAAACTCGCCCCCCATCGTCTGGAGACCCGCCACGGTCGATCTACGCTCAGACGGCGACGGCCCTGACTGCCGTCACCCGCAGGAGGTCGATGAGCTCGGCCTCCTTCAACCTGCCATCATCTGGAGAACTTCCGTCATGAATCCGGCCCCGCTTTATCTGTTGGCCCCCCTGGTGCTGTTCATCGTGACCCTGGTGCTCTATCGCATCTCACCGCTGCGGGCCGTCGCCTCAGGCAGCGCCCGCTGGTTCATCCTGCCCGCCTTCACCCTGTTTATCCTGCTTATCGTCATCAACGGCGCCGCCGATCCCACCCAGCGCAGTCCGGGCTTTCATTGGCTGATGCCCGGGCTTGGCTTTGCCTTGAGCCTGTTCCCCGCGCTGCCCAAGGCCCTGGTGCCCCGTCTGGCCATCAAGGAAGGGGCCTTCGCCGCCCTAGGCCTGATGCTGATGAGCCTGGCCATGGTCTATTAGGCCAAGAGAGCCCTGTGGTAATGAAGATGAGAGATGAGAGGGCTGATATTCAGCCCTCTTTCAGCGCTGGCTCGTTTCTTCCAAGCCCTGCTGCTTGCGGTAGATGGCTAGAGGACAAGAGGGCTGATATTCAGCCCTCTCAGCGCTGGCTAGCGTCTTCCCAGCCCTGCTTCTTGCGGTAAATTGTGGAGGGACTGATCTCCAGCAGGGCCGCGGCCTTGGGGATGTTGCCATCACAGCTGGCGATGGCCTGCTCTATGGTCTCCTTCTCCACCAGCCAGAGCGGGCGGATCGGGGCGCTGGGCCGCGCTGGGGGGCTCACAGCATCCACGTCGTCCAACCCAGACGCCGGCACGGCGCCGGCGCGGGCGCCATTGAGGGGCGGCGGCAGAATGTCCGGGCTCACCAGCTCCCTGTCGTTGAGCACGACGATATTGCGCACCACGTTCTGCAGCTCGCGCACGTTGCCGGGCCAGGGGTAATCGAGCAGTACCCGCGCCGTCTCGGCATCGAAATCCCTGAAACGCTTGTTCTCTTCTTTCGCATAGCGCAGCAGAAGATCCCGCGCCAGCAGCAGTATGTCTTCGCCGCGCTCGCGCAGGGGCGGCAGGCCGAGCGGGATCACATGCAGGCGGTAGTAGAGATCCTCCCGAAAGCGCCCTGCCTTCACCTCCACCAGGGGATCCCGGTTGGTGGCGCAGACGAAGCGCACGTCCACCGTCTCCAGCTTGCCGCTGCCGACCCGCTGCAGGGTGCCGGTCTGGATGAAGCGCAGCAGCTTGCTCTGCAGATCCAGGTCCATCTCGCAGATCTCGTCGAGGAACAGGGTGCCGCCGTCCGCCAGGCTGGCCGCCCCCTTGCGATCCCCCTGGGCACCGGTAAACGACCCCTTCACGTGGCCGAAGATCTCGCTCTCCATCAGGTCGTGGGGAATGGCGGCACAATTGAGCGCGATGAAGGGTTGCTCCCGGCGCGGACTGCATTGATGGATGGCCTCGGCACACACCTCCTTGCCGGTGCCGCTCTCGCCGGTGATGAACACGGTCGCCTTGCTCGGCGCCGCGCTCTCTATGATGCGGTACACCGCCTGCATCGGCATGGAGGCACCGATGAAGCCGGCGAAGGAGCTGCGCTCGAAGTTCTCCCGATACTGGGCCACCAGCGAGCTCAGTTGTTGGTGGGTCAGGGCATTGCGCGCGGTGGCGCACAGCCGCTTGCCGTCGAACGGCTTGGTCAGGAAGTCGAAGGCGCCGTGGCGCATCGCCTCCACCGCCACGTCCACCGAGCCGTGGGCGGTGATCACCACCACGGAGCAGGGCAGTTGTTGCTCGGTGATCTGCTGCAGTATGTCCATGCCGGACATGTCGGGCAGCTCCAGATCCAGCAGCACCACCGGTGGCGGGCTCGTCAGCAGCTGCGCCAGCGCCTGCTGGCCACAGTCGGCCAGCAACACCTCATAGCCATCCTGGGCTAGGTACTGCTCATAGACGACCGCCAGACTGCGGGTGTCTTCCACCAACAGGACGCGAGGTTTGCTTTCAGCCACGGGATCCATCCTTGCGATTGATTTTGTTGTCTATTCTGGGGGCTAGCCGCCACACACTCAAGATGTGGCTACCCTATTTCTTCTCCCGCCAACGGCGGGTCGAACCAAGTAAAAACGGCTCCCTGAGGAGCCGTTTTTGTGCAGCATTCTGCTTATTTTTTGGTGTTGTCGCCATCGGCAGCCGGCTTTTCGATGGCCAGCAGCTCGACGTCGAAGACCAGCACGGCGTTCGCCGGGATGGAGCCTGCACCGTGCTCGCCGTAGGCCAGCTTGGACGGCAGGACAAACTTGAACTTGGAGCCGACCGGCATCAGTTGCACGCCTTCGGTCCAACCCGGGATCACCTGGTTGAGCGGGAAGGTGGCTGGCTCGCCACGATCGACGGAGCTGTCAAACTTGGTGCCATCGATCAGGGTACCGGTGTAGTGAACCTTGACGATGTCGGTGGCCTTGGGCTTGGCGCCCTCACCCAGCTTCTCGACCTGATATTGCAGGCCGGACTCGGTGCTCTTCACGCCCTCTTTCTTGGCGTTGGCGGCCAGGAACTCTTCGCCCTTCTTCAGGCTATCCACGGCATCTTTGTCAGCCTTGGCCTTGGTCAACTCGTTGATCTTGGCGTCGTACTGCTGCAGAACCTTCTGGATCTCTTCGTCGGTCATGCTGGCTTCTTTGCCCAGACCGTCGGTCACCCCTTTGAGGATGACGGTGTTATCCAGCTTGATACCCAACTCCTGCTGACGTTCCAGGGTGTTGGCGATATAACGACCCATGGAGAGGCCGATCGCGTAGCCAGACTGCTCTTCAAAGCTCTTGGCTTCAGCCTTGGGGGCCTCTGCCGGCTTGCTGGCTTCTGCCTTCACCTCTGCGGTATTGGCAGCAGGTTTTTCATCTTTTTGGCAACCAGTCAGACCAACGGCAACGGCCGCAGCCAGCAGGGACACCTTCAGAAAATTGTTCATCCGTTTCTCCAAAACTCTAAATACCGCTCTCGGTTCCTTCGTGAAATGAGAGGTTTATCGTGATAAGCGCCTTATACTAACGCCGTGATCGCAGGTAACGAAAGCATGAGACAGGAAAAATGATCAAAAGTGCCATTTATCTCATCGCTATTTGCCTGACGCTGATGGGCTGCAAACAGAGCTCACTTCCCGGCCAGCAGATCCCCCTCGCCAAACAAGGCTTGCTGAGTGCGGATCTGAGCCTCGACGGCAAGCAAGCCATCGTCTCCAGCCTGAGCCAGGGCACGGTGGTGTGGGAGCTGGCACAGGGCAAGGAACGCTGGCGCTGGCGTCAGTCCGATGACGACAACGACTTCGTGACCCTCACCCGTTTCTCGCCAGACGACAGCCACGCCATCACGGCCACCCAGCACGCCTTCGCCATCTGGCGCCTGCAAGATGGCCAGTCCCAAGGCTACTACTCGCTTCCTGAATCCAGCCTGAGGGACGCCGCATTGTCTGCCGATGGTCGCCAGGTGCTGATCGGCCGCGCCGATGGCAAGGCGGAGCTGGTGGATACCCGAAGCGGCCGCCGGCTGCAGTTTCTCGGTCATACCGAACAGGTCAATACGGTGGATCTCAGTGCCAATGGTCGTTACGCCCTCACCGGGGGCAACGACTACAGCGCCTATTTGTGGGATACCCGCAGCGGCCAGGTGATATGGCGCTTCAATCATGGCGGCCGGGTGGTGATGGCGAGGCTGGACTCGGCGGGGCGCTTAGCCTTCACCGCCGACAGCCGTCAGGCCAGCATCTGGGACTTGAAAACCGGCAAGGAGCTAAGCCGGCTGCGGCTCGATCATCGCTTCGAGGTTCATACCAGCGCCCGTTTCGCCAATGACGACCGCTGGCTCATCACCGGCGCCTCCTCCCGCCAGCTCTCCCTGTGGCGGGTGAGCGACGGCAGCCTGCTGCAGCGCTGGCGTGTCTCGCCCCATCCCGAAGTGAAACCGCCGAGCGCTGTGGTCTATGGCGTGGCTTTGCGCGACAATAACCACCTCGTCAGCGCCAGTTCCAGTGGCCTGGCCGAAATCTGGACTATCAAGTAAAGGACCAAAAGGCCCATGAGTCAGCAAGTTAACGATCGTCTCGAGACCCTGGAAAGCCGTCTCGCCTATGCCGAATACACGGTGGAGCAACTCAACGAGGAGGTGACCACCCAGGGCCGTGAACTCGACCGGCTCAAGCATCAGATCCAGCTGTTGGTCGACAAGCTGCAGAGCGTGCAACCGAGTCAAATCGCCAGCATGGCCGAAGAGACGCCGCCACCGCACTACTGAGCGCGCTCACGCAAAACCATAAAAAAACCCGCGATAGACGCGGGTTTTTTTATCAAGCCAGAGGCTGAACTCAGTGCTGGTGACCCTTGCCACCGCAACCGCCGCCACCGCAGCAACCGCCGTGGCCCTGGTCATCACCGTGGTCATGGCCGTGGTCGTGAGCGTGACCGCCACCACCGCAGCAACCGCCGTGCTCATGGCCGTGGTCGTGATCATGATCGTGGCCATGATCGTGACCGCAACCACCGGCACCGTGAACGTGGCCATGGGCCAGCTCTTCGGCGGTCGCGGCGCGAACGTCCTTGATCTCGACCTTGAAGCCCAGGGTCACACCGGCCAGCGGATGGTTGCCATCCACCTTGATGAACTCTTCGGACACTTCAACCACGGTCACCGGACGGTGGCCATCGTCGGTCTCGGCAACGAAAGTATCGCCTTCAGACACTTCCATGCCATCGAACAGCTCGCCAGGCACTTCCTGCACCAAGCTTTCGTCGTATTCGCCATAGGCCTGGGTCGGTGCCAGGGTGACGTCAAACGCCTCGCCCACGCTGCGACCTTCCAGCTCGGCTTCGAGGCCGGCGACCAGATAACGGGTACCGTGCAGATACACCAGAGGCTCTTTACCGACAGTGGTGTCGATGACTTCACCGTGTTCGTCGGTGACCGTGTATTCCAGCGTAACCACGCTCAGGGGAGCTACTTTCATGTCAGGGATCCTGCGGATAGAAAAAACGGGCCCAGAATACCTTAAAAAGGTGGCCAAGCATATGGCAGGGCCCCCTCCGATATGCCGAAAAACTCATCAACCCGGCACTAGGCTGGCTTTCTTTTGGACCTATGAGGTTGACCCCTATTCGGGCCTGAATACCCCGATTACCTGTTCGGCCTCGCGGGTCGCCTTGTCCACCTCGGCCTGGGTCTGCACCTGGGTATCCCCGCAGTCGACACAGGTCACCTTCTCGACTCCATGCTCCATATACAGCATCATGGTGTCCATCTTGCCGCACGCCGGACAAACCGCACCGGCAATGAAGCGTTTTTTACGTCTGGTTTCCATTTTTGTTACCTCCAGGCAGCATCATATCAGGGTTTCACCATGCATCACGCCATCGAATATCAGCATTTTTCCACTCCTCATCTGCAGGTCGGTGCCCGCAAGCGTGTCCCCATGGGGCAACTGCTGCGCGTCACCCAGGGAGCGGCGCTGCTAAGACTCGGCGCTCATGAGCTGTTGCTGACGGCGGGCAGCCACTTCTGGCTCTGCGCCGATGCCCTCGCCGCCTTCACCCCCCTGGCTGGCAGCCACACCGATCGGCTGGTCTGCTCGGTGCGCGTCGATCAACCCGCCCAGGCCGGCTGGTTGCAACCCACCCCGCTGCTGGATGCTTTGCTGGATAGCCTCGCCAGCTGGGACCGGGAACACGACTGGCAAGGAGCCTATGGCCACCGCCTGCGGGTGATCCAGGACGAGTTGCTCGGCTGCACCCTCCGCTCACAGGGAGATCAGGGATTACAAAGCGCCTGGCGTGCGCTGCAGGCGGGCGACCTCGCCGCTGGGCAATCCCTCATGACCGCCGGACTGGATCACGTGGCCCTCGGCGCCCAGTGGCAACTGCTGCAGGCGGTGCGCCTGCTCAGAAGTGGCAGCAAGCCGGCCCAGGTGGTGGCAAAACTCGGGTTCAGGGATGAGGCCGCACTGGCCGAGTCTTGCCTGCACTGGCATGGCCTGACCCTCGACTCCCTGCTGCAGTCCCCCTCGGCCTGAGCCTGATGAGGAAAGAAATAATGGTGAAAGGGATCCAGTTTTGCGGCCCCCGGTCGTTAACAACTGACGGATCATCGCTATCATCATCTTCTATGCTGAACACCGAATCGACCGCCACCGTTTAGATCAACAGGACATCCGCCATGACGAGCAAGGCCAACCAATCCCAGGGCATGTTGCTGTTTCACCTCTCCGCCAGGCAATCCTTCGCCATCGGTACTCTCAAGGTGAAGGAGATAGTCCCCTACACCCAGCTCACCGCCCTGCCCCATTCGCACCCGACCGTGCTCGGTGCCGCCAACATGCGGGGCACCACCATCCCGGTGATCGACATGGCCATGGCGGTGGGGTACAGGCGCATCACCCGGGAGGAGATGGCGCAGTGCTTCATCATCATCACCGACTGCCGCCGCACCCTGGTGGGCTTCCTGGTGCGTGGCATCGACAAGATCACCGAGTGCAACTGGCGTGACATAGAGCCGCCCCCGCCCTCCCTCGGCCAAAACGTGTTCGTGACCGGGGTGACCAAGGTCGGTGAGCAGCTGATCCAGCTGCTGGATGTGGAGCTGATCCTGTCCCGGGTCTATCCGGACGATCCCAGCCACCTCTATCCGGTGCTGACCGACGTGCAGCGTGAACGGCTCAAGCCGATGCGGATCCTGCTGGTGGACGACTCCTCGGTCGCCCGCCGCCAGCTGATGGCGGCCCTCGATTACATCAACATTCCCTACGAGGTGTGCACCAACGGACGCGATGCCCTCAGCCTGATGCAGAGCAAGGTCGGCCAGGGCAACCCCATCGACATCCTGGTGAGCGACATCGAGATGCCGGGACTGGACGGCTACGAGCTGGCCTTCGAGGTGCAGAGCGATCCCAAGCTGGCGGAGGCCTACATCATCCTGCACACCTCCCTCTCCAGCGAGATCAGCGTGGAGCGCGCCCATCAGGTCGGCGCCCACGAGGCGTTGACCAAGTTCGAGGCCAACGAACTGATCCAGGCCATGTTGCGCGGGGCCGAACACCACGACCGCTTGCCCGCCTGACGAACGCGGCGAGCCTCGCTCGCCGCGCCCTTGACCCGCCCCGTTACCTCGAGCCGTTTCATGCTGACAGAGAGCCACTTCCACGCCCCCTGGTGGGCCCGCAATCCCCACCTGCAAACCATCTTGCCGAAGTGGCTGCGCCGAACGCCAGCCCGCTTCACCTCGGAGCGGTTTGAACTCGCGGACGGGGATTTCGTCGATCTCGCCTGGAGCGGTCCCATCCGCCAGGACGAACGGCCTCTGCTGGTACTATTCCACGGTCTGGAGGGGAGCATCCACTCCCACTATGCCAAGGGGCTGTTTGCCCACCTGCAGCGGCAGGGGGATGAGGCGGTGCTGATGCATTTTCGTGGTTGCAGTGGCGAGCCGAACCGGCTGCTGCGGGCCTACCACTCCGGTGCCATCGAGGATGCGCAGGCGCTGATCGCCGAGCTCGGCCGCCGTTATCCCGGCAAGCCCATGGTGGCTATCGGCTATTCGCTGGGGGGCAATATGCTGGTGAATCTGCTGGCGCGCGGCTGCCCTGCTGAATTGAAGGCCGCCGTGGTGATCTCGGCACCGCTGCAACTGGCCAGTTGCGCCGATCGGGTCAATCAGGGGTTTTCGCGGGTCTATCAGCGCTATCTGCTGCGCACCATGCGCAGCAATTTACAGAGCAAGATCCGTCATCAGGACGCCGCCCGGGCCCGCTGGCAACCGGAGCAGGTCGACCGTATCGCCACCCTGCGCGACTTTGACGAACAGGTCACGGCGCCGCTGCACGGGTTCGACAGTGCCGATCACTACTACCGGACCTGCTCCGGCCTCGATCTCTTGGCCCGGATCCCCATCCCGACCCTGGTGATCCACGCGGCCGACGATCCCTTCATGACCCGGGCGGTGATCCCGACACCGGAACAACTCTCCCCCCTGGTACGCTACGAGCTGAGCCGACGGGGCGGCCACGTGGGCTTCCTGCACGGCACTCCCTGGCGCCCCCGCTTCTGGCTGGAGGAGCGGATCAGCCTGTGGCTGCGGGAACAGACTCAGGCTGCGAGCCGGTAGCAGTTGCGCCCCTCTCCCTTGGCTTGATAGAGGGCGCCATCCACCCGTTCGAGCAGCATGACCAGGCTCTCTCCCTGACGCCATTGGGCTATGCCCTGGCTCAGGGTGAGATGAGGCGCCACCTCTGAACCCTTGTGGGGCAGGGCGCGAGCCGCCAGGGTATGGCGGATGCGTTCGGCGACCCGCTCGCCCCCCGCCAGATCCGTGTCTTGCAGCAACACCACGAACTCCTCTCCACCGTAACGGGCCACCAGATCGCCGGACTCGCGCGCGCTCTCTTCCAGACACTCGGCCACCAGGATCAGACACTCATCCCCGGCCTGATGACCGTAGTGATCGTTGTAACGCTTGAAGAAATCCACATCGAGCAGGATCACAGTGAGCGGCGTCTCCAGGGTAGTACCTTGTGCGATGGCGCTCTTGCAGATCTGATCGAAGTGACGACGGTTGGCGAGCCCGGTCAGGGGATCCCGACTGGCCATGGCATCCAGCTTACGCGCCAGCACCAGATTCTCGTGCTCACGCGACACCGCCAGTTCGAACCAGTTGTTGAGCATGCGTCGCCCGGTCTCCAGCACGATCAGCAGCACCCCGACCACAATAAAGTTGAGCATGACGAACTGTTCGGGGCTCCATGAGGCTCGCGCCAACAGAAAAGACAAGGGGGCCGCCGCCAGCGTGTAGAACAGCCGCACATCGCAATAAGAGGCGATGAGACCAGTCAGCAGCAGCAGGCTGACCATGTTGAAAATAAGGTTGAAGCCCCCCTTCAAGTCGACGATCGAGATGGTATACCCCACCGACGCCCAAGCCATACCCCAGCACAGGCCGCAGACCCACAGAGAGGGTTGCCAGACGGCATGAGGTTGTCGGGATAGCCATAGCCACCCCATTGGTAGCAGCAGACATACGCAAGCCATGGTGATGAGCTGCCACTCATAGGACCAGGGAAGAACGTTGACGAGCAACAGGTGAGCATCCCGAAAAATGTAGAAACGGGTCAGCAAAAACAGGATGGCGATCAGATTGATGACCCAGTACCAGCGCAGCCCGGCTTTCAGGGCGCGCCAGCGGGCCTCGTTCAGGTGCTGATCGAGATGACTGGAGAGGCGGCGCTGCTCAGCAGATAGCATAGACACTCCCGCTTTTGGCCACACAAATCCCTTGCGATTGCGGGTGAGACGCAGACAATATCCACACGCGCGTCACTGAAGATGAAACCATGATTATCCCCTGGCAAGAGCTGGATCCAGATACCCTCAACAACCTGCTCGAGCATTTTGTCTTGCAAGAAGGCACCGAATACGGTGAACAAGATGTCAGCCTGGCCGACAAGGTTGATGAGGTCAGACAACAATTACTACAAGGTAGTGCCGTGCTCGTCTACAGCGAGCTGCACGAGAGTGTCAACGTCGTGCCCAAGGCGACCCTGAGCGGTGCACCGCTGGACGACTACCAAGGGTAACGCCGCGGCCAGATCAGCAATATCTCCCATCAGGGCACAGATGGCCGCCGGCAGCCTATGAACGATGTCAAACGGGAAATGATACGCCAATTGGCGCCCGAGCGGGCCATGCCCGACGCGGGGTGCGACAATCCCTGGCTCCATTGGCACAGGCCCGTCAGTTGCCCGCCTCAGGAGGCCGGCACCTGCGGCAGGGTATCGAAGGGCACTTGACCGCGCTCCGGCCATGCCCTTATAACGGAACTCCCAAGGAAGAGAGAACGCTATGTCGGCCAAGCATCCCATCATTGCGGTTACCGGTTCGTCCGGTGCCGGCACCTCCACCTCCACCAACGCGTTCCGCTCCATGTTCCATCAGCTGGGCTACAAAGCCGCTGTGGTCGAGGGGGACAGTTTTCATCGCTACACCCGACCCGAGATGGACGTGGCGATCCGCAAGGCGCGCGAGCAGGGGCGCCACATCAGCTACTTCGGGCCCGAGGCCAACGACTTCGGCCTGCTGGAGTCTTTCTTCCAGGAATACGGCCAGGACGGCAACGGCCAGTACCGGCGCTACCTGCACAGCTTCGACGAGGCGGTGCCCTTCAACCAGATGCCGGGCACCTTCACCCCCTGGCAGGATCTGCCGGGGGAGACGGATCTGCTGTTCTACGAGGGGCTGCACGGCGGCGTGGTCACCGGCGAGCACAACGTGGCCCGCCACGTGGACTTTCTCATCGGGGTGGTGCCCATCGTCAACCTGGAGTGGATCCAGAAGCTGATCCGCGACACCTCGGAGCGCGGTCACTCACGCGAGGCGGTCACCGACTCCATCGTTCGCTCCATGGATGACTACATCAACTTCATCACCCCGCAGTTCTCCCGCACCCACATCAACTTCCAGCGGGTACCGACCGTCGACACCTCCAACCCCTTCAGTGCCAAGGTGATACCCAGCCTGGACGAGAGTATGCTGGTGATCCGGTTTCGCGGTATCAAGCAGGTGGACTTCCCCTACCTGCTGTCGATGATCGACGGCGCCTTCATGTCGAGGATGAACACCATAGTGGTGCCGGGGGGCAAGATGGGTTTTGCGATGGAGCTGATCCTGCGCCCCCTGATCCAGCAGCTGTTAGAAACCGGCAAGATCACCTGAGCCAAGGAGCTTATGATGCGCGGTGCACTTCTCTCATTAACCCTGGCGGCCCTGCTGGTGGGTTGCAGTACAGGCCCTGCCGCCCCCACCGTCGAGACGGGCACCATGGTGGTACGCCCGGCGGATAATTGGACCTATGGAGCGACGCCGCGCTATGCGCTGGCGGAGCAGTTCCAGTATGCGGGCAACAGCGCCGCAGGCTGGCTGGAGCCGGTGCAGCAGGCGGTCAGTCGGGATCTCAATGGCAAGGGGTGGCAGAGCGTCCCCCTCGATGAGGCCGACGTCTGGGTGGCCATCGGGGTGGCAGGCAGCAAGGACATGAGCGATGGCGAGATTTTTGCCCGTCTCGGCATGACGCCCGGGCTGCAGGCTGGCGCCGATGCCCGCAAGGGCACCCTGGCCATCATGCTGCTCGACCGCAAGACTCAGCAGACGGTGTGGAGCAGCGCCATCCAGCTCGCCAGCGACGTGCCCATCGACGACGAGACCCGTGGCCAGCTGAGCCAACAGCTCGCCGAGCAGCTACTGGGCGCTCTGCCCGCGCGCTAACCCCCATAACACAACGGCCTGCTCGAAGCAGGCCGTTGTCGATGCACGCTGTTGCACAGCATGACGATTATTTGAGCTCGCAGCTGAGCAGCGTCACGCCTTTTTGCACCAGGGTGGCATGCTTGTCCTGATGGGAGAAGGTGGTCACCCCATCGGAATAGCTGGCGGTATCTTTGGCCGACTCGATGCGGCCCAGCTTGTGATACACCCCGGCGTAAGGGAACTGCACCATGTCGGCCTGGGCATCATAGGTGATGGCCAACATCTCTTCCCCACACTGATACTGACTGTATTGATACTGGGTCGGCTGCGGCATGCTGCAGGCGGCCAGTCCGAACAGGGGAAGCAACATTATCGTCTTTTTCATCGCACTTTCCTTATGTCATGGCGTTACAGACGGGACAAATCACAAACTATCAAGCTTCAACAATTTGATAACTATGGGTAATTTCTACCGCTTTTTCCAACATCAGGGAAACCGAACAATACTTTTCCATCGACAGGTCGACCGCGCGGGCCACCTGCTTCTCGGCCAGCCCCTTGCCGGTCACGACGAAATTGAGATGGATTTTTTCAAACACCCGGGGTACGGACTCGGCCCGCGCCCCTTCCAGCTCCACGTGGCACGCAGTCACGGACTGACGGGCCTTCTCCAGGATGGAGACCACGTCGATGGAGCTGCAACCACCAACCGCCAGCAGGATCATCTCCATCGGGCTGGCACCTTCGCCCGGGTTGGCGCCGTCCAGCATCACTTGATGACCGGACTCGCTCTCGCCCACAAACTTCATGCCTTCCACCCAGCTGACCTTGGCTTTCATCTCACATTTCCTCTCAATGACGACGGTTCTGACGCCCATAGCATACCTCAAGCAGGGGCCGAGTGGCACAGTCCATTATCTTGCGCACTTCCAGCGTAAATAGATCGAAATCAACATCTTCCGACCTCTTCTTGCCTAGAATGGCCGCGATGGCGCGGCAGATCGATGCACAGAATGGACGGTACAGTCCCAAAGCCTTGTCAGCACAGACAAAGGCTCTTATTCTACTGCGACCAAAGACGAAGGAATGGCAGGCTTGGCAACTTGCCCGGACGCACGAGTCCATAAAAAGACACTACAGAGGAAGTCTCATGATCATTGGCAAACCGCAAAGCGATCCCACCCTTGAGTGGTTCTTGTCGCATTGCCACATTCATAAGTATCCCGCCAAGAGCACCCTGATCCACGCCGGCGAGAAGGCAGAAACCCTCTACTACATCGTGAAGGGAACCGTCGCCGTCCTGATCAAGGATGACGAAGGCAAGGAGATGATCCTCTCCTACCTGAATCAGGGGGATTTCCTGGGCGAGATGGGGATGTTCGAAGAGAACGAGAACCCGGAACGTTCCGCCTGGGTACGAGCCAAAGGCGCCTGTGAAGTCGCCGAGATCTCCTACAAGAAGTTCCGCCAGCTGATCCAGGTCAACCCGGACATACTGCTGCGTCTCTCCGGCCAGATGGCCAAGCGCCTGCAGCACACCAGCCAGAAGGTCGGTAACCTCGCCTTCCTGGACGTGACCGGCCGGATCGCCCAGACCCTGCTGAACCTGGCCAAGCAGCCGGATGCCATGACCCACCCGGATGGCATGCAGATCAAGATCACCCGTCAGGAGATAGGCCAGATCGTCGGCTGCTCCCGTGAAACCGTTGGCCGCATCCTCAAGATGCTGGAAGAGCAAGAGCTCATCTCCGCCCACGGCAAGACCATAGTGGTGTTTGGTACCCGCTGACCGGGGGTCTGACGGCCGCGCACAAGCCGTTTAAAGACCACCGCCTGATAAAAAGGCTGCCCCGGCAGCCTTTTTCGATCGTCTCCCCTATAATCCCGAACGCCCTTCACCGTTCCGGTCTTCGCCAAGAGAGTATCCAAGCCTATGCACCTTCAATGCCCCCTTTGCCGTGGTGCCCTGCATCTTCACGAAGCCTCTCGTGGGCTCTATTGCGACAACAAGCACCATTTCGATCCCGCCCCGGAAGGCTATCTTGACCTCATTCCCGGCAAGAAAGACCCCAAGGACAGCGACAGCCGCCTGCTGATGCGCGCCAAGCGTCACTTCCTGGAGCAGGGCCACCAGCTGCCCCTGGTCGAGGCCATGGCGGCGCTGCTGGCGCCCCTCGGTGAACAGGAGCTGATCCACCTCGGCTGCGGCGAAGGCTACTACTGCCGCGCCCTGGCCGAGCGCCTGCCCGGCTGGCGCTTCGGCGGGGTCGATCTGGCCAAGAATGCCATCTTCGCCGCCAACAAGGCGCAGCCGGAAGGCCACTTCGTCATCGCCGACCCGGCCAGGGCCCCGCTGCAAGCCGGTACGGCCCAGGTGCTGCTGGTCAACGATCTCAAGATCAAGACCGAGCAGCTGGTCGGCTGGCTGGCACCGGGCGGCTACCTGCTCCTGCTGCAACCGGGCCCCCGTCACCAGTGGCAGCTGAGAGTCAGCCTCAACCCGGTGAGCATGGAGCACCCCCTGAGCTGGCCGACCCTGGCCGGCCTCAACCCGGTTGAGCAGCAACGCTGCCAGTTCTCCATGACCATGGATCAGGGGCTGCGCAGCCACGTGCTGGAAACCAGCCGCCTCGGCTGGCGAGCCGGCGGTGAGCAGCGTCACGCCTTCACCCACCAGGGACCGGACGAGCTTGAGCAGGATGTGCTGCTGAGCCTGTGGCAGAAGCCGCTCTGATGACTCCCCTTCCATGAAAAAAGGCCCCGAGGGGCCTTTTTTTATTGCACAACTCATCGGCTTATAGCGCTATATAACACTACTAAAGCCAACAAAATTAGCGCGAATCACTGCTGTAACGGGCGTCCGTTGACGGTGTAACTGAGCGTCTCGCCCGGCTCTGAAATAGCCTGCTGACCCAACGTCCTCCCGGCGCAGATCACGCTGGCGCGGTACGGATCGCTCGCCGTCGGCACATTGACGTGGAACTTGTTCATCAGGTTGACACTTTGGCGGTGATTGGCCAGCCGGAACTGCAAGGTACCGTCGCGAGTCTCCACCTGCAGCTGGCAGTCCCCCGTCGTCATGCGAGCGGCATCATCCCCATAGCTGAAGCCATAGGCGCCGTGCAACGCCGAGTAGATGTAGCTCGGCAACTGGCCCTGGGGATCGTAATAGCCCACCAGTGTCGTCACCGGCACCCCGAACGCCTGCGGCTTGCGCGGACCCCGCAGATCCACCACAGGCCCCTCATTCCAGCGGCTACCGTCCGAGGTGTAGCTCTTCTTGAAGCCACGGGAGACGGTTATCTGCTGCCCATTGATGAAGAGCACGCTGTTGTAGCTGGCCCCGTGATCCAGGGTCAGGATGCGGCCCGCATTGGCGGCCGAGGCGGGGGGCGGCTGGATATTGCGGGTCCAGTTGCCATCCCACATGGCCACCCTGACCAGGTCATACTCCGCCAGCAAAGCCGCCAGTTTCGTCTCATCGAGGCTGTTCATCGGGGCGTTGACCTGCTCGAGCACTTCTACCCTGTGTTCATAGGGCTTCATGGCGGCGGTGGCGGCATCCCATTTGCTGAACCCCGTTGGCGAATTGGCATCGAACACCGCCTTGCTCTCGAGGAAACGCTGGATGATGGCGGCCGAGTTGGGGGTGTAGAGGGTAAAGCGGTTGAAGCCGGAAAGAGGGGCCCCCCCCGCCATGGCGTCGAAACCGAACGGCCGACCGTCGAAGGGCGCCTGGCACTGGCCATCGAGACAAGCACTCTGGCCGTTGCGGCTGGCGCCAAAATTGGGGATGAAGCGGTTCTTGTCCCCATCCCAACCCCAGCTCGAATTGGCCGCCTCGGCGCTGCGATGCACCGAGCCGGCGAAGCCCCCCACATAGTGGCCGAGGCCATAGTTGTGACCCACCTCGTGACTGAACTCGTTGCCAAGGGAACTGTCGAGGGTGACGATGCCACCCCCGCCCGAGCCACCGTGCACCTGAACCCCGTTGGCGTACTTGCCGCGGCTGTTGTGGGCCGCCAGCTGGGCCACCACATAGGGGTGGCTGCTCTCCCCCTCGCCGGCGGTGCTGTTGATGCCGTAGTTGGCGTTGTCGATGCCCAGAGAGATGAGCTCCTTGCCGATGCGCTGGCGCATGGTGCCCTCGTGCCAGCCCCCCTGGCCGGGATCGAAATCGGTGAGCAGGGTGCCATCCGGCAGCATCACCTCGGCCAAGGACAGAGGCTCGTACTGGCTGACGATCAACCGGCTGGTGGGCACCGTCTGGAAATACTCGCGGTGCGCCTCGGGATCCCCGGCAAAAGCGAACTGGTTGCGGGGGGAGGTCAGCATGCCGATGTCGATGGTGTGGATCAGCAGCTCGCTCGGAGCACCGATCTGCAAGTCCGTCAGCTCACCGCTGAGCCCGCCCTGGCTGAGTTGCAGGCTGATACCTGGCTGGATCCAGTCGGCGGGCAGCACTGCGCTCCAGGCATCGACTGCATAGCGGATGCCGTTGTTCTCAAGCTCCCCGTCCCGGATCCACTGGCCGCCCACAAACTTGAACTGCAGGGTCTGGCCACGGGAGAGCGTCACCTGACGGCCGCTGTAATAAAGGGTCGAGTTGTAACCGGCGTTGGAGACCAAGCGCACCATCTTGCCCTCCAACGCGGCGCCGCCCGGCAGATGGATATCCCTGACCCAGCGTCCATCGGCGGTCTGGATGGTCACCAGGGCATGGGGCTGCAAGCGGCTCAGCAGGAAGGCACCGGCGGGGTCACTCAGCTTTGCCAGCTCGCTGCTGCTGTTGATGAGGCCACTGCTGCCCGGCCCCGGCGTGAAGTCGACCCCCTCCTCCGGCGAGCCGTCGAGGTAATAGGCCGTCTTCGGCAACTGCTCAGGCGGTGCCAGGGCCAGGGTGCCGAGCGTTTGCCCCGCACCATCTCGCGCCGTCACCATCATCGGCACAGCGCTCTCGGCTTGCAAGGGCCTGACCAGAAGCAGGCTCTTGCGCTGGGCCGTGAGCCTTGGCTGGCTGTCTCCCTCGGCGACATGGGCCGGCAGGATCTGGCTCTGGGCAAACTGCACCTGCGCCGCCAGCGTGCCTTGCAGATCGTTGGTCGGTGGCTGGGTATTGAAGGGCAAGGAAGTGGGGGCCTGAACGACGGCCAGCAAGGGGCCACTCGCCAAGGCGGCCATGATCAGACTAGCTAACTGTGTTTTTTTCATTGTTATGGTTCTCATTTTTAGGGGCATGTCCACATGCCCTGTTGCAGGAATCATTACAAAATGGACGTCGGAGGCTCGGTCCTACACCAAGCACCCGGCCTGAGAATCGGTTCTGGTTGTCGCGCTGCGGCATGGCCGCAGGCTGAAACAGGAGTGGAAAAAGGAATGGGGCGCCAGGGCCCCATTCCATGGGGGACGGGTAATCAGTTACAGCTGGCAGTACCCTGATCCAGCCAGACATCGTGCTTGCCCGGCTCGTTGCCTTTGGTCCAGTACTTGGCTTTCCATTTGCGGCCATTGTGGGTACTGATGTCTCCCCCGTTGTAGGCCACACCGGCATTCCAGCCGAGCTGCACCTGGCTCACCAGCCGCCACTGATCGGCGCTCTGGCTTGGCTCGTTGCCCTGGGTCCAGTACTTCGCTTGCCATACCAGCTGGTTGTGGCTCACGTTGGTATCGGCGTTGTAGACGGTGCTGGCGTTCCAGGCCGGGGTATTGGCCGCTTCCGGATCGGTGACACTGCATTCACCGCCGCCACTTGCCGGGGTGACGGTGAGCCGGGTCTGACCCTCGGCATCCAAGGCGCCATCGGTCACGGTGACCGTCAGGTCATAATCCGTGTTGACCGTCACGCTCGGGGCCGTGACCACCAGGGTCGCACTGTTCTGGCCGCTGGCACTGAGGCCGGCCGGCACTGTCCACTGGTAGCTGAGTGCATCACCATTGGGGTCGGTGGCACTGGCGGTAATGCTTGTCTGCTTGCCCGCCTGCACAGAGGCTGGCGCAGACACTGTCACCACGGGGGGCAGGTTAGGAGGAGGCGCCTGGTGGGTCACCGCCACCCGATCCGAACCATCGAGTCCCTGTTCGTCGGTGACGGTCAGCTCGAACGCCAACTGAGTATCCTGAGAGACGGTCCCGAGGTTCACTCTGGCCTGCACCTTGTCGGCATCGCTCAGCGTCACCTGTGGGCCGACGACCTGGCGCCATTGGTAGCGCAAGGCACCGTTCTCCGGATCCCGGGAGGCGGCGCCATCGAGCACCAGCTCGGCCGGGCCCGTGGTGCTCATGTCGCCACCGGCGTTGGCCAGGGGCGGCAGATTGACCGCAGGTGGCGGCAGCTCTGGTTCGTCATTGCGCTCGCTCACCCCCGCATCACCAGCCGCGATCCTGGCCTCTATGGTCTGGTGCATGGTGCGCCACTGGTAACCGAAGAAGACCCCCTCAAACCGCCCTCCCGTCATGATGTTGCTCATCCGATAAGGCTCGTCTCCCGTGTGTGCCAACCCCAGGTTGTGGCCCAGCTCGTGGCTCAGGGTCAACGACTGCCCATGGACGGTGAGGTTGCCAGGGCAAGCGTATCGATAGCCCGCGCGCGGCGCACCATCTGTGGCCCCCAAACCGACAGAGAGACCATTCCCCTGGTAGCTGCATGTCTTGCTGTCATCCTTGTAGCCGCGCAGCACATAGATGTTGGAGAAGACCCGATCCGCGTTCGGGATCCAGCCCTCCTGTAGCGGCGCCGTTAGCTCCACAGCACTGGGTTCGTAGGCCTGACCATCGCCATTCTTGTCCCATTCGTGCACCAGCACGCCGTTGTCCACCCAGCTGAGGCGGATGTTGTAGGGGGCAAAACGTCGGCTCATGTCCGCCATGATGATGGCACCATCGTCCCACAGGTGACTCTGGCGCTCGCCGGGGAAGGCGATGTAGCTGTAGGAGACGCTGACCTCCTTGGGGCTGGTAACAAACAATCGCACTTGATCCACCAGACGATCATCGGCCAGGATCTCGAGGGTAGTCTCACCCTCTGCCAGCCCCTGTAGCACCAGCCGATCCTGGGTCGCTCCCGGTACCAGTTGCAGACTGACCAGTTCGGGGTTGGCGATGCGATAACTCAGGGCCACCGGCTGCGGACCCGGCACCTTGCCGATCAACAGGGCCTCTTGCTCCCCCCGGCTGCTGAGCAGCTTCTGCTTCAGGGCAGAGTTGAAACCGGGATCGAAGGCCAGCCGGTTGGCAGGATCGGGCAGCACCAAAGCATAGGGGTTTGCCTCGCGCGATTGCTGCCCCTCGGCCATCAACCAGAGTTCCCCCTCCTCGTTGGCACGAAAACCCTGTTCGAACTGGCCGGTCAGATAGGTCAGGATGAACTCGTAGTCCCGATCGGCCCGCAGCTTGATGGGGGCGGTCGGGGTCAACTGCTTGCCTGATACGAGCAAGACGCTACCTTCGTAGGCTGGCTCGCCGCTCTCGATGTCGGTGAGGCGCAGGCTGAACTGACGGTTGTTGCCGCCCCAGATCCCCTCCTGCACCTTGAAGGTCGTGATCTCCAGCTCGTCCCCACTCAGGGGGTGCTCGGTTGAGGCGATACGGATCGTTCGGCTCAGGCTCTGGCCGGGGATAAAACGCAGAAGACCGGTGGTTGTGGGGCTCTCCTGCCAGAGGCTACCCAGCTTGTTGAGCTCACTCGGCACGGCCACGGCGGGATCATAGACGGTGACGGGCAATGAGAAGGTTGTGGTGCTTGCGCCAACCTTCTGATAGCCCCCCATCTCGGGCAGGCCGTTATCCCGCACCTCGTATTTTGCCAGATAGCTGCCGACCTGCTGGGTGTTCACGCCGCTAAGCTGCTTGATGCGGCCGCTGAGATCCCCATCGTTCTCGTCCCAGGCCGTCATCTGGGGGGCGAAGGTCGCCCCAAGCGGCAGTTGCAAGACGAAGCCGTCGACCCAGGCCGCCTGGCTGTAAAGGCGTGGCTTGGTCTGATCCTTGCGCCACTCCCCGGTGATGGCGTTCTGCTGGGCCAGAGCCTGCGGCACCCACCCTGCCGCCAGCAGGGCGAGCATGCCCCCCTGCATCGCCAGATTTACCTTGTTTTTTTTCATCTGCATCGCGTTATTTCCCTATTTTTTGCGCCTGCCCGGGTGGCAGGCTCGTTGTTGTTATTGCGTTGACATGAGCACAGAGTTCAACCCCCTCCTCCTGCTGCTACTGGCGGCGATCTCCTTGACCGGCGGGGCGTGAGCGGACGGGTTGAGCTCGGTGATGGCGAGCCGGGTTTCACCCCAGCCGAGGCGGGGTCTGCCAGGAGTGGCGGCATAAAGGGGAGACAAACAGAGCGCCAACCAAAGAGGTCGGCAGCGCGGGGGATGGACTTTGCATGGCGAGTAATCCTTTTTCGTTATTAGTCAATACGATAAGGACAAGGCAACCAGTAGATGAGGCAGGATCTTCCCTTGGCAGAAGATCGATACGACCTGTGGCGGCCCCGCTGTCCTAGATCATGGATCCTTAGACCGGAAGCTTTGCGTCCCGGCTTTTCAACCGGTTTGCCCTTATACACAAATTAATCAGTAGTGCGCCGCGATTATTCTCTATCGGCGCAGTCACTGCAAATTACTGAACGGGAGCTTAACTATGTGTTATATCAACAAATGCCATACAGGCAGGGTTAAGCTCGGTGTTAGACCGGATATCAACCGTCAAAATCACTATTTGGACGGTATTTTTAAGATGAAAATATTTTTTCATCTTAATGAAAAAATGATTAATTGAGTCGACAAGATTCACGCTGATGGCCATGGCTGGCGGTTTATCCGCCCCGAGCTGAGGTCAGCCCGCAAAGCGCCACAGGAGAAAGGAATGGGGCCCAGGCCCCATTCCTGATGGCAATCAGTTGCAGCTGGCAGCCCCCTGATCGGCCCAGACCGATGCCTTGCCGGGCTCATCGCCCTTGGTCCAGTACTGGGCCTTCCACTTGCGTCCGTTGTGGTTGGTGAGATCCCCGGCGTTGTAGGCCACAGTGGCATTCCAGCCGAGCTGCACCTGGCTCACCAGCTTCCACTGATCGGCGCTCTGGCTTGGCTCGTTGCCCTGGGTCCAGTACTTGGCCTGCCACACCAACTGCTTGTGGCTCACCTTGTCATTGGTGTTGTAGACGGTGCCGGCACTCCAGGCCGGCCAGTTGGCTGCATCGGGATCGGTTGCCTCGCAGCCGCCACCTGTACTCGCTGGCTTGACGGTCAGGCGGGTGCCAGCGCTGGCGTCCAGTGCCCCGTCGGTGACCACCAGGGTCAAGTCATAGGTGGTATCGCTAGTCACGCTCGGGCCTGTGACCACCAGGGTCGCACTGTTCTGACCGGTGGCGGTGAGACCCGCTGGCAGGCTCCACTGGTAGCTCAGCACATCACCGTTCGGATCGGAGGCGGTGGCCTTGATGGTCACCTGCTTGCCGGATTCGACGCTGACGGAGGCCGGCACTGTCACCACGGGTGGCAGGTTCGGCTGCGGCGCCTTGTTGGTCACCACCACCTGATCCTTGGCCACGAGGTTGTGGTCGTCGGTGACGGTCAGCTCGAACACCAGGTTGATGTCGGCACTGACGGCATCCAGCACCACACGGGCCTTCGCCTGAGTAGCATCGAGCAGGGAAGCCTGCGGGCCCGAAACCTGCTTCCAGCTATAGCTCAGCACACCGTTCTCGGGGTCATGGGAGGCACTGCCATTGAGGGTCACCTCGGCCGGGCCGGTGACGCTCAGATCGCTACCGGCATTGGCCACCGGCGGCTTGTTGACCGGTGGCGTGGTGCCGCCGTCCCCATTGCCGAGCCCCTCGTGCATGGCGTTGAGGATGTCGCCGTTGTCCGCATCGATCTCCCAGGCGAACAGGCCGCCGAGCTGGTTGGCCAGCACGTACTGCCCCTTGGCCTTGACCGAGCGATCGTTGTCGAAGCTGATGAGCTCGCCGGTGCTGGCCTTGAAGACGTAGGGAGCCTCGGCCACCTCGTCATACCCCTGCTCCCAGCCGGCGCCCATGCGGTTGTTGACGATGTCGCGGTAATCCACCACGCCATTCTCCCAGGTGCCCTTGACGGGGCCGGTGGCGGTGCCGGTGAAGGGATTACCGGCCTGGTAGCCGTTGACCCCGGTCCAGCCACGGCCATACATGGCCGCACCGACCACTATCTTGCCCGGCGTCACCCCCTGACCGAGCAGCGCCTTGACACCCTTGTCGGTGGTGTACTTGGTGGCGGGATCCCAGCTCGATGCAAACAGGTTGGTCTGGTGAGCCAGGTTCTTCAGATCGAAGGCGCCACTGAAGTCGTAACTCATCAGGAAGATGTGATCCATGTACTGCTGGGCCGCTTGATAGTCCACCTTGGCAATCTTGTCACCACCGGCGCTGATGGCCGAGGTGAGCTCGTACTGGCGACCGGTCTCGGCTTCCAGCTCATCGAGCATGACGCGCAGCTCTTTCATCAACGCCACATAGGTGGCGCCATCGTTCGGGCCGCCCAGGTTGGGGTTGGCACCCTGTCCGCCCGGGAACTCCCAGTCGATGTCCACCCCGTCGAAGAACTTCCAGGTCTGCAGGTACTCCTTCATGGAGGCGACGAAGGTGTCGCGCTTGGCCTTGTCACTGAAGAAATAGAAAGGGTCGGACAGTGTCCAGCCCCCCACGGAGGGGAGGATCTTGAGGTCGGGGTTGGCCTTCTTGAGGGCCATCAGGTTGCCGAAGTTGCCCTTGTAGGGCTCATCGAAGGCGGTGAGATTACCCTGCCCCATCTGGACGGCGGCCCAGGGATCGTGGATGGAGACCTTGAAGTCCTCGCGACCGGCACAGGAGCGCTGCAGCGCCTCGAAGCTGCCGGAGATCTCCTTGAGGCTGTCGTTGATGCCGTTACCGCCACAGATGGGGGTGAAGCCATAGAGGATGTGAGTCAGGTTCTTGGCCGGGATCTTGTCCACGGTGAACTTGCGGCCATAGACGCCCCACTCCACGTAGTAGGCCCCCACCACCTTGCCGGACTTGTTGGTATAAGGCTTGTTGTTCTCTTGCAGCGGCGCATTGAGCGGCGCCAGGTGGCTGCCGTCCGTGTCGGCCACCACTATCTCCTTCTTGTCGGAAAGGGTACAGCCATCGGCGTTGCACAGGGCCACTTGCATCTGGTAGCGGCCGCCCTTGGTGACCTTGAAGTTGGCGGTGCCCGCGGCGGAGGCGGGACCGGACCACACCTCCTTGCCATCGAGCAGTACCTTGGCGGTCTGGCCCACATCGCCGGACCAGAGGTTCCAGGTTACGCTGACGGGAGCACCATCCTTATGGACGGTGACCAGCTTGTTGTAGGAGGTAGCGGCCTGATCGACCTGGATGATGGCAAACTTGGTCTCACCCCAACCGATGGTGGGTTTGCCGGGGGCGGCAGCGAGAGCAGAGGTAGAACAGAGCCCCCCGACCAGCAATGCCAGCAGGGAATGTTTTGGACTGAACATAGTTGAACTTCCTTATTTCGTTATTGGTATGAGCAACGAAAAAGGCAACGCAACCTGACAGGTAACGCAGACGACATCGACACCATGGCTTGGCCCATGGACGATACAACCTGTGGTGGCCCCGCTATCCTAGGTACTTTGACCCTTAGACCGGAGGCTTTGCGTCCCGGACTTTCGTCCGGTTTGCCTTTTTACACAACTTGATTTGCGATGAAAATAATCGCCGAATGACTATAGATGAGAGAAATGGCCCCGCCACCTAGTAGAAATGACAGTGAAAGGGACTCACGATTCATAGATGGCAGCGAACACGCCTGCAAAATCACGACATACGCGTCGATATCTCGAAATTAGAACTGTTGCCCCTCTGCCGAGCAATGATGGGTTCTGTGATTCCAGTCACGCAACGGGCAGCAACAAGCTGTTCATCAGCGCCCGCAGCTTGAGGGGCTTGACCGGTTTGCTGACGTAACCGAAGCCGTGCTCGCGGATCTGCGCCTGCAGCTCGCTCTTGCGATCCGCGCTGATGATGATGCCGCCGATGCCATTGCCGTGGGCCAACCGGATCATGTGCAGCGCCTGCAACCCGGTCTTGCCGTCATCCAGGTGATAATCCGACAACACCAGTTGTGGCAGGAAGCCGTCACCGATGAGTGCCTGCGCCTGCTCCAGACTCTGGGCGCACATCACCTCGCAGCCCCAGCGCCCCAGCAGGGAGTGCATGGCGGTGAGGATGTCCTCCTCGTTGTCGATGCAGAGGATCCTGATCCCCTCCAGCTGGCTGTCCCGCACCGCCGGAGCCGTCGCCTGGCTGGGCATCACGGGCCGGGTCGCGAGATTTAACGTAATGGCGAACACGGATCCCGCCTGTGGCCAGCTGCGCAATGAGAGCTGATGACCCAGCACCTGGGAGATGCCGCGGGCGATGGCGAGCCCCAGCCCCAGCCCCTGCTCCCTGGCGGTGCGGGAGTGATCGAGGCGGGAGAACTCGTCGAAGATGGTCTCCTGCTTGTCGAGGGGGATGCCGGGGCCGTTGTCCCACACCTCGATGCGCACCTTGTCCCCCAGCCGACGGCAGCCGAGCAGCACTCGGCCCCCCGGGTTGTAGCGAAACGCATTGGTGAGGAAATTCTGCAGCACCCGGCGCAGCAGGCGCACGTCGCTGTAGACCGCGAGCTTGCTCTCCACCACGGAGAACTGGATCTCCCCCGCCTGGGCCAGCACCCCGAACTCCGCCTTGAGGTTGCCCAGCACGTCGCTCAGGGCGAAGTCGAGCTTCCTGGCCTTGAACTTGCCCGCCTCGAGCCGGGAGATGTCGAGCAAGTCGGTGATGAGGTCCTCGGTCGCCCCCAGGGCATCGTCGATGTGGCGGGCGATGCGGACCTGCTCTGCCCTCTGATCCACTCCCTGCTCCCCCTCCTGGGGCAGCATCTCCAGCAGGGAGGAGGTGAACAGCTTGGCCGCGTTCAGCGGTTGGGTCAGATCGTGGCTCACCGCCGCCAGGAAGCGGCTCTTGGAGTGGTTGGCCCGCTCCACCTGCTGATTCACCAGCAGCAGCTGACGGTTGAGCTCGGACAGCTCGTGGGTGCGCTCGGCCACCCGCGCCTCCAGGTGTTCGTTGGCCTCTCGCAGCACCCGCTCCGCCGCCCGGAAGGGAGTGATGTCGGTGAAGGTCATGACGAAACCGCCGGCCGGCATGGGGTTGCCCTGCATCTCGATCACCCGCCCATCCGGTCGCTCCCGCGCCGAGACGTGGGGGCTGCCGCGCTGCATGAAGGCGACCCGGCGCGCCACATGAGCCTCCAGCTCGCCCGGACCGCAGAGCCCCTGCTCGGCGTTGTAGCGGATGATCTCCTCGATGGAGCGCCCCACCTGGATGAGACCGGGGGGATAGTGGAACAGCTCTATGTAGCGCCGGTTCCAGGCCACCAGCTTGAGTTCCCTGTCCACCACCGAGATCCCCTGCCCCATGTGTTCGATGGCCCCCTGCAGCAGGCCCCGGTTGAAGCGAAACACATCCGAGGCCTCGTCCACTATGGTGGCGATCTCCTCGAGCTGCATGTTGCGCCCCTGCAGGGCCGAGGCCAGCACCAGCCGGGCGGACGAGGCGCCAAAGACCCCGGCCAGCAGCCGCTCGGTGTGGGCGATAAGCTCCGCCGACGCCTGCATCTGGGGGGCCAGGGTTCCGCCGCGTTCACCGGCGAAGCGGCCGAAAGCGCGCTTGACCCGGCTCGAGCCGACGAAGCGGGCCGCCAGCATCTCCAGCTCCTTGACCGAGACCCGCGCCTGATAGAGCGCCGCCAGATCCCGGCTCGGCTTGCCGACGAAGTTCGCCGCCTGCAACCGCTCGCTCACCGCCGCCCGCGACAACAAGGAGCCCGCCACATAGCCGAGCAGGTTGAGCAGCAGGCTCAGGAAGATGCACCAGGCTCCCAGGCTCAGATCGCGAAAAGCGGGCCAGTCCGGCGGCGCCAGCAGCGCCTCCAGCGGCGAGCCCGCCAGCAACCCGCTCTCCGCCAGCAGGGTGAGGAACCAGAGGCTGACCCCGAGCGCGAGGCCGAGGTAGACCCCCTTGCGGTTGCCGTGTCGCCAGTAGAGACCGAGCAGCAGCGCCGGGGCGAACTGGGCCACGGCGCCGAACGACAGGTAGCCGATGCGCGACAGGCTGGTGAGATCGCCGAGCCAGAGATAGAGCGCCCAGGCCGCCAACAGGATCAGCAGGATGGCGCCACGGCGCACCTGCAGCAGCAACCGCATCAACCGCTCGTCCCGCCCCTGTTGCCAGAAGCGGCGCAGCAATACCGGCAGCACCAGATCGTTGCTGACCATGATCGCCAGGGCGATGGTGCAGACGATCACCATGCCGGTGGCCGCCGAGGTACCGCCGAGAAACGCCAGCATCGCCATGCCGTCGTAGCCCAGCGACATGGGGAGGCTGATCACATAGGTATCCGAGGCCATGTCGGCCCCCACCCACTGCTTGCCCGCCAGCGCCAGCGGCCAGATGAAGAGCCCCATCAGGAACAGGTAGAGCGGGAACAGCCAGCGCGCCCAGTGCAGATCCTGACCCTGGTTGTTCTCCACCACAGTCACGTGGAACTGGCGCGGCAGGCAGATGACGGCGCACATGGCGACCAGGGTATAGATGGCGAGCTCCAGCAGGCTGCCCGGGGTAACCGCCACCACGGCATCGAGAAAGTCGCGGGTCACCTGGGCGTGGGCCGGGCTCGGCTTGGCGATGATGAGCCAGAGCGCGAAGCCCCCCACCCCCATGAAGGCGAGCAGCTTGACCACGGATTCGAAGGCGATGGCCACCACCATACCGCGGTGGTGCTCGGTGGCATCCAGGTTGCGGGTACCGAACAAGATGCTGAACAGCGCCAGCAACAGGGCGACGCCGAGGGCCAGCCCGGCGCTGTTGCCAGCTGTCGAACCCAGGGTACCAACGGGCACAGCGTTGGCCATCAGCAGGTCCAGCCCGGTGACGATCGCCTTGAGCTGCAGCACCAGGTAGGGAAGTATGCCCATGATGGCGATCAGGCTGATCACCATGGCGAGGCGCTGGGACTTGCCATAGCGGGCGGCGATGAAGTCGGCGATGGAGGTGATGTGCTCGCGCTTGGCCACCAGGATGAGCCGGGCCAGCAGGCGCCAGCCGAACAGGAACACCAGCATGGGGCCGAGGTAGATGGGCACGGGGGACCAGGGAGATTCGCTGGCCTGGCCGACGGTACCGAAGAAGGTCCAAGAGGTGCAGTAGACCGCCAGCGACAGGCTATAGAGCAGGGGTTGCCCCTTGGGCCGGCGGCGCTTGTTCTTGTCCGCCACGAAGGCGATGAGAAACAACAAGCCCAGATAGGCGAGCGACAACCCGATCAGCAGCCATCCTTGGTGCATCTACCTTATTCCCCTGTCCAGATATGTTGAGAGCCGCGCCAGTCTAGAACCCTGACGAGGCGGTGTCATCCTGCTCGCTCAGGCCGGTGCCCCTTCGGCCGCCGTGCGCAAACGCAGGAAGAAGACCGGCAGCACCACCAGGATCATGATGAAGAAAATTCCCCCACCGAGTGGCTCGAACAACAGGCCGCACAGCGCCATCAGTGCCGCCACCGTGATGCCAAGACCCAGTGCTGCGTAGAGTGCCTGGGTGGGAATGAGCTGCTCGGGGGGCAGTTGGCGGGTCATGAAGCGGATAGCCCCCAGGTGGCTGACGCAGAAGGTGACAGCATGCAGCAACTGGCCGAGCACCAGCACCCACAGCTCGCTGGAGGCGCCGAGCAGGCTCCAGCGCACCACGCAGCCGATGGCGCCGACCAGGAACAGGGTCTGGGCCCCGAAACGCTGGAGGAAGCGCTTGTCGGCGGCAAACATGCAGATCTCCGCCACCACCCCCAGCGCCCACAGATAGCCGATAATGGTGCCGCTGTAGCCTTCGGCCTTCCAGTAGATGGCGCTGAAACCGTAGTAGGCAGCATGACTGCCTTGCAACAGGGCGGTGATCAGCAGAAAACGCCGTACCGGCGCGGATTTAAGGGTCTCCTTCAGCGAGGCCTTGGCCCGCTCCCCTTGCAACTCCTGTGGAGCGGGCCGCAGCGGTAGCGCGCTCAGCATCAACATCAGCAGTAGCCCGGCCACCATGGTGTGCAGCACCCAGTCGCTGCCAAAATTGCCGACCAGGGCGCCGACCAGGGTGGAGGCGACGATAAAGGCGAAGGAGCCACACAGCCGCACCTTGCCGTAATCGAGGTGGGCCTGCACCACCATGCGGGTGGCCAGCGCCTCCCCCATGGGCATCAGGGTCGGGTAGATGAAGTTCGCCACCAGGGTCAGCACCACCAGCCACCAGAGCTGATGGCTGACATAGAATCCGAGGAAGGCCAGCAGGCTCAGCACACAGAGCAGCCGGGTGACGGGCAACAGGTGCCCAGCGCCCTTGAGCTGTCCCATTACCACCAGGTTGCCGGCGAAACGGATCGCCATGCCCGCCCCGAGCAGCAGGCCGATCTGCTCGGCGCTCACGCCTATTCCCTCCAGCCAGAGCGACCAGAACGGCAGATAGGCGCCATAAACGAAGTAGAAGGCACCAAAGAACAGGGCTAACCAGGAGAAGGCAGGCATAAGGACTCGGCAACGGCGCAAGGGGGACAAATGATAACCGATTTTGGCGCGCCGATCCCCTCGCGCGGGAGAGAATAAACATCATAAATATCAACAGCGTTAAACCCTTGTCCCGGCCCTGCTTCATTGAGTCACGCCACCTCTGCTGGCGGCACAATCCTCCGGCTCAGATTACCTTTTGGGTCGGCGCACAATAGGCAAAACGAGAAAGGGGCCCAAGGGCCCCTTCGTCATCACAGTCAGGTTGAGTATCAGAACACGTACTTGACGCGGGCGCTCAGGTTGCGGCCCGGCTCGGTCTGGTTGGTGGTATCGCTGGTCGCACTCAGGCCGGTGATGCTCTCGTAGTTGACGTATTCCTTGTCAAACAGGTTGAAGACACCGACGTTGAGCTGCAGATCCTGCATCGGCTTGAACTGGGCGTAGATGTCCACCACACCCCAGCCGGCGCTCTTGATGTTGTCGTTGCCGCGGGAATCCTTGCCCACCTTGTCCATGTCATCGGCGAAGCGCAGGGCGGTGTTGAGGTTCCAGTTCGGCTGTTCCAGGCGCAGGCCAAGGCTGCCGTTGAGCGGGCTCAGGCTGTTGATGTAGTTGCCATCCCCATCCTTGCCTTCGATGTAGGCCAGGTTGCCCCAGATGTTGACCAGATCATTGAGCCAGTAATCGGCCTTGGCCTCGACCCCCTTGGTGGTCGCCTTGTCCAGGTTCTGATACTGATAGATGGCGGTGCGGCCTTCCATGCCGATCTGGGCCAGCTCAATGAAGTCCTCGAACTTGTTGTAGAAGGTCGCCACTTCGTAGCTGAAGCCACCGGCGCTGCCACGTACCCCCAGATCGATACCGTCGCTGCTCTCGGGCTTGAGGTCCGGGTTCGGCTCGATGCGATAACCGTACGCCTGATGGTTCAGGGTGGAGAAGGCGTTGTCATACATGGGTGCCTTGAAACCGTGGCTGTACTGGGCAAACAGGTTGGCCGCCTCGTGCGCCTTGAACACCAGCCCCAGCTTGGGTGAGAACTCCCCTTCGGAGAACTTCTTGAGCTTCTCGCCGGTGTAAGCCGGATCTTCGTCCGGGGTCATCTTGTAGTATTCGTAACGGGCACCCGGGGTCAGCACCCAGCGCTCGCCAAACTTGATCTCGTCAAAGGCCCAGAGTGCGGCGCGCTCGCTGGTGGTGGACGGGAAGCTCAGCTCGTTGTAGCCGACGAAGTCACCGGGCTTGGTCGGCGCCTTGAAACGGGTCCGCTCGTTGTCGGTGTGCTCATACTCGACGCCCCAGGCCAAACGCTGGCTGGCGAGGGCCTTGCTGAATTTCACCTGAGCCCCCAGGCTCTCCTGGTCGAAGCCGTTGCTGTCCAGGGAGTTCTTGGTCACATAAGGGTTGTTCGGGCTGACCGGATACTTGGAAGAGGCATACTGATCCAGGGTCTGCTTGGTACGAGCGTAATAGAGCTTGCTGTCGACCCGATCGGCCCAGACCTGGTTCAGGGCGAGGCCATGATCCAGCATCAGGGAGAGGTTGTCGGTGTCCTTGTCGGTGATCGGCTGCTTGAAGACGGAGCCCGCCTTGGTCAGATCGACGGCGTCCGGATCCTGTCCCTCGGTGAAGTAGTCGAGGGTCAGTTTCAGGAACTGATCGTCGCTGACATTCCACTGGCTCTTGAACAGCACGGCCTGGCTGACGATGTCGAATTCGTTCTTGTCGCTGTCGTAGTTCTGGGTCACACCGCCATCGCGCCAGGTGTAGCGCAGCAGACTCTCCACATCACCGGTACGCAGGGCGCCTGTGATGCCAGCCATGTTCTGGTGGCTGCTGGAGGCATAGCCCGTGGTCGCGTCCAGATAGCTGTCCCGGCCCTTGAGGAAATCGCTGGCGTCCTTGGTGGTGATGGCGATGACGCCACCCAGGGCATCGGAGCCGTAGGCGGCGGAGGCTGGCCCCTTGGCCACCTCAACCTGCTTGATCATGTCGGTATCGAAATAGGTCTGGCCTACCCCGCCGTTCTTGTAGGCGTCGTTCTGGCGCACCCCGTCCTGCACTATCTTGACACGGTTCTCGCCCATGCCACGAATGACGAAGGTCTGGGCATCGCCCGCCCCGCCCAACACGGAAACACCCGGCTCGTAGCGGAACAGGTCGGCGACGTTGCTGACGACCTGCTCTTCGATCTGTTCGGAGGTGATGACGGAGATGGGGCCTGAGACATCTTCCAGTTTCTGCTCCATCCGGGAGCCGCTGACGACAATGACTTCATCGGCTTTCTTGTCTGCTGCGAAGACAGGGGAAGCAAGGCCCGCCGCCACGGCGAGAGCAATCAGTGAGGGGGTGTTGTTGTGCGCCACTGCAAAATCCTTATTGAGAATTATTATCAAGCGGAAGGCATATTACCCAGCTCGCAACAAAGATCAATAATAAAGTGAATCATTCTCATTTTCTTTTGTCGTGATTCAGTTTTACACTAGCCCCTCTTTTTTCCCGCTCGCCATGCTGCCATGGTATGGCGCGACCCCGTTTCCATTCTCTGCCATTGCTAGTGAGATACCATGACTCGACGACTGCCCCTGCTCGCCCTGCCCCTGCTGCTGGCCGCCTGTGCCACCCCACCGCAGACAGAGGCACCCCGGACGCTCTATCACTACCAGCTCGGCGAAGGACAGGGCGATAAGCCACTCACCCTGACGCAGGCGCTGGACAAGGTGGCGGACGCCGACATCGTACTGGTCGGTGAGCTGCACACCCATCCGGCCGTGCACCTGTTGCAGGCTCGCCTGCTGGCGGGGCTGACCGAGCGCGCCCAGGCCGATGGCCGGGCGCAGGTACTCTCCATGGAGCAATTCAGCCGCGCCGATCAACCGACCCTGGACGCCTATCTCGCCGGCCGCATCGGCGAAGCGGCGCTCATTCGGGACGGCAACGCCTGGCCCAACTACCCGAGCGACTATCGCCCCCTGGTGGAGTTTGCCAAGGCGCAGCACCTGCCCGTTATCGCCGCCAACGCCCCCAAGCCGCTGGTCAGCTGTGTCGGCCAGGAGGGACCACAGTGGCTGGACAAGCTGCCCGCCAACCGCCGCAGCCAGCTCGCCCGAACGCTCACCCTGAGTGACGATGGCTACCGTCAGAAATTCATGGCCTCCCTGCATCACGGCGATGCCGACGGCAATGCCCGCCGCTTCGCCGCCCAGACCAGCTGGGATGACACCATGGCCGAGAGCATGGTCGACTACTTAGGCAAACACCCCGGCCAGCGCATCATGCACATCGCCGGCAACTTCCACGTGGAGGGAGGGCTTGGGATCGCGAGTCGCATCGCCAGCCGCAACCCGGCCCTCAAGGTGGCGCTGATCGTGCCAGAAACGCCCTCACAGGCGGATGACAAGGCGCCAGCCGGCCGCGCCCCCGAGGTGAGGGTCCGGATCGCGCCCCTGCCGGAGCGCTGGCTAAATGCCGATGAAATGAAGCAAGATATGGGTGCGCTGCATCAATCCCGCAGCCGTGACTGCAGCCAGTGGTTGCAGCCCTGACAATCGCCTGAGGATCTCATATGGATGTGTTACTGGTCATTGACATGCAACAGGGGTTATTCGATTCACCCCGCCATCAGGATGCGCAGGTCATCGCCAATATCAATCGACTGGCAGACGGCGTGCGCGCCAGCCAGGGGCGCGTCATCTATGTGCAGCACGACGAGCCGGGCTCGGAGCTCGAACCCCACAGCCCAGGTTGGCAACTGCATACCGACCTGACCCCGGCCCCGGGGGAGAGCCGGGTACGCAAGACCGCCTGTGACAGCTTCCTCGACACCGAACTCGGCTTCCTGCTGGCAGAGCAGGCGGTGGACAGGCTGCTCATCAGTGGCTGCGCCACCGATTTTTGTGTCGACACCACGCTGCGCAGCGCCGCCAGCAAGGGATTCGACGTGACGGTGCTGACCGACGCCCATACCACGGCGGATCGCCCCCACCTCAGTGCGGAGCAGATCATCGAGCACCATCACTGGATGTGGCAGCACCTCAGCCTGTCAAAGGGCAGAAGCGTGACCCTGCTCACCACCGATCAGTTGCTCGGCGTCACGCAACCGGTATCGGCGTGTTAAGCTGCCCGCCCCTGTCGACCTGATCTGATGGAGTCTTCCTTGCGTCTATTGCCTGCCGTCGTCTGCATGCTGTTGTTATCGCCGCTCACCGCCTGCTCCAATCTGGCGGGATCGGCACCGGATGGCCCGGCCCCCCTGTTTCGCACCCACATCAACGAAGAGGGGAGCAAGCGCTTCACCTTCGAGGCCGCCCCGCTCGAGGTGCTGCCGAGTCGGTTGCAGGATGCCAATGACAACAGCAAGGCTCTGCTGGAGCGCCGGGAGGCGCTGCAGGACGAACAGCTGACCCAGACGCTCGCCACGCGCAAGTATTGCCGCGCCGGCTACATCGTCCTCAGCCAGACCTCCTGGAAGGTCCGGGGAGAATGCAACGAGACCGCCACCCAGGCCGATCGCAGCGCCTTCCCCAACCTGGCCTCCTGGCAAGACTGAACCTCCGCAGGATAATCCCATAAAAAAACGGGCAGCCCAGGCTGCCCGTTTTGTATCTCATGGTTGCACCATCAGACCGGCGCATCTGTCTCGCTGGTCAGCTCGGCGCCGTTGTCGACACGCTTGTGCCCTTCCACCAGATGGACAAAGTCCACCAGCTCGTCACCGGAGACACGGAACGCCTGGCCGAAGCCCTTGACGAACAGACCCTGCTCCGGCTTGAGGCGGAACAGCACGAAGTCCTTGAGGTTGGACAGCCCCTTGACGATATCGCCAAAGCGCCCTTCCAGGGCCCCGATGGCCTTGCCCCAACGCTCGTCATCCCGTGCCACCACTTCGGCGACCGCATCGAAGGTGAGACGCTTGCGGGCAAACAGCTCGCGGGCGCCATTCTCGTCTTCGATCAGCATCAGCGACACCTTGGGCACCTGTTGCAGGTTGCGGGCATGGCGGGCTATCTCGGAGATCAGCACATAGTAGCCATCTTCCTGCAGCACGAAGGGGGCATAGCTGGCATTGGGATTGCCTTCACCATCCACGGTCGCGAGCTGCAGGGTACGGCAACCGTCACGAAACTCACGGATCTCCGGTTGCAGACGGTTCTGCAGACGTTCCTGACGTTCACTCATGCTTTCACTTCCTCATTATGCTGGCGGCGCAGGGCCATGAAGCGCTCCACCTGGTCCGGCAGCAGCTGACGCTGCTCGTCACGCCCCAGATAGACCTTGAAAATGCAACGCCCGCTGTGGCCAAAGAACTGGAAGGAGTGCCCCTCCTTGCCCATGAACAGCTTGCTGACCAGGGCGATGCCGACCACGTTGTCGAGCTTGAGGTGACCGTGCATCTCGCCGTCACGGCCCATCAAGTTGTAGTAACCGCGTGCGGTCTTGCCCTTGGGGAAGGGGGCCTTCACCTCGAAGATGGAGCCATCGGATTCGACTATGGTGGTCACCGGGCCCCAGCTGGCCAAGTCGGCCAGCAAGGCTTCCGCCTGCTCGGCCGGCACCAGGGTCACCAGCTCGGCGGGCAGGTGGCGCACCACTTCCCACTCGCTGACCGCCAGTTGGCTGGCGATGCTGGAGGGATGGGCGCCGGGATCTTGCTCCAGCAGCTCATGAATGCGTTGTGCAATGCTCATCGGTTCTCCCTTGGGATAATCTGGCTATTGTGCTCTGTATCGCGGCGGATACTGTAATAAAGCGGCGGCCCCAACGCAATTGATAATCGCTTTCATTATCAGTGCATTTTTTTCACGGGCTTGATATTCTCGGCGGCAATCCCACTCTCATTCATCCTTCGGAGGTTCGCATGGGCCGTCGTTTTGCCCTCGCACTCAGCCTGCTCGGCTGCGTATCCCTTTCATTGTCTGCCACGGCGCAAGAGCGCATCGTCAGCGTCGGTCCTGCCACCACAGAGCTGATCCTGGCGCTCGGCGGAGAAGCGAGCCTGGTCGCAACCGATGTCAGCAGCCCCGAGCCCAAGGCGCTGCCCAGGGTTGGTTATCACCGCGCCCTGGCCTCCGAAGGGATCCTGAGTCTGGCACCGACCCGGGTAGTCGGCAGCGACGAGATGGGCCCTCCCTCTACCCTGGAGCAGCTGCGCCGCGCCGGCGTCAAGGTCGATGTGCTGGCCACGGCGCCGACCCTCGCGAACCTTAATCAGCGCATCGATACCCTGGCCGCATTGCTGGGGGATCCCGCCTCAGGCGTCAAGCTGAAAGCCGAGATCGCCAGCCAGAGCGATCAGCTGGCGGCCCAGGCCAGCCAGAACAAACCGCTCAAGGTCGCCTTCCTGCTGCTGCACAAGGGTCAGCCCACCAGCATCGCAGGCGGCAATACCACCGCCAGCGCCCTGGTGACCCTGGCCGGCGGCATCAACCCGGTGGCCCAGTTGCACGACTACAAACCCGTCTCCACCGAATCTCTGATCGAGATGCAGCCGGACCTGGTGCTGGTGAGCGGTCGTGACTGGCAGCAATATCAGAACATCGACAGCGTGCTGGCCCAGGTGCCCGCCCTGGCCGCCACGCCGGCTGGCAAGAACAAGGCCATCCACGCCATCGACGGCCATGCCCTGCAAGGGGGGCTGAGCCTGAGATCGCTGCAACAGGCGAGCCAGATCGCCCAGTGGATCCAGCAGGGTTCATGATGCGCCTGCCGCTGCCCTGGCTGATCGCGCTTACCGGCACCACCCTGGCGTTGCTGCTGGTCGGGTCGCTCGCGACCGGCCCCATGGCACTCTCCTTTGGCGAGAGTCTGCAGGCGCTGTTCGCCGGCAAGGAGAGCGGGATCGAAGCGCACAAACTACTGATCGTGCAGGAGATCAGACTGCCTCGCACCCTGTTGTGCATCGCCGTGGGGGGCATACTCGGCCTCTGCGGCGCCGTGATGCAGGGGCTGTTTCGCAATCCCCTCGCAGATCCCGGCATCATAGGGGTGTCCGGTGGTGCAGCCCTCGGCGCGGCCCTCGCCATAGTACTGCTGGCCCCCCTGGGTCAGCAGTGGCAGAGCCTGCTCGGCATCGGCCTGCTGCCCCTGCTCGCCTTCCTCGGCGGGGCGCTGACCACCACGCTTGTATATTTGCTGGGCACCCGTGAGGGTGGCACGTCCGTCACCGTCATGCTGCTGGCCGGGGTCGCCATCACGGCCCTGTCCGGCGCCGTGATCGGGCTGCTCACCTATCTGGCCGACGATCAGATGCTGCGTAACCTCAGCCTGTGGCAGATGGGATCCCTGGCCGCCGGCAAACCGGCCGACGTGGCGCTGGCGCTGGCGACCCTGGTCACTCTGTTGCTCTTGTTCGTGCGCGACGCCAATCCCCTCAATGCCCTCTTGCTGGGCGAGGGAGAGGCCCGGCATCTGGGGGTGAACGTGCAATCCCTCAAGCGACGCCTGATCCTGCTCACCGCCGCCGGTGTCGGCGTCGCAGTGGCGGTGGCGGGCATGATCGGCTTCGTCGGACTGGTGGTGCCCCACTTGGTGCGGCTGCTGGCTGGCCCCAACCATGTCAGGCTGCTACCCCTCTCGGCCCTGCTCGGTGCCGCCCTGTTGCTCGGCGCCGACATGCTAGCCCGCACCCTGCTGGCACCGGCCGAGCTGCCGGTTGGCATCATCACCGCCCTGCTCGGTGCCCCCTTCTTCATCTGGTTGCTGGTCAAGAGCCGCCGGACGCTTTAACAGGAGAGCTGCTCTTGCCTGGATCATCCTCACCCGCCCTGCTTGACTGCCGGCACCTCAGCCTGACAAGGGGCGATCGCCTCATCCTGGACAGGCTCAACCTCTCCCTGCACTCGGGCACCCTGACCGCCCTGCTAGGCCCGAACGGGGCGGGCAAGAGCTCGCTGCTCAAGTGCCTGACCGGCGAGCTGGAATATGACGGCGAGATCGCGTTGTTTGGTCGCGAGCGGCAAGCCTGGGCTGGCAACGCGCTGGCCCATAGCGTCGGCGTGCTGCCCCAGAGCTCGTCGCTGAACTTCCCCTTCCTGTGCGAAGAGGTGGTGGCCATGGGCCGGCTGCCCCACACCGAACCCGGCAGCCGCCGTGACGAGATAGTCAAAGCCGCCATGATCCATGCCGGCGTCGAGCATCTGACCGGACGCCTCTACCCCGGCCTGTCGGGAGGAGAGCGCCAGCGGGTACAATTTGCCCGGGTGCTGGCCCAGATCTGGCAAGCACCGGAAGAGCCGCAGGCCCCCCGTCTGCTGCTGCTCGACGAACCTACCTCGGCGCTCGATCTCAAGTATCAGCATCAGCTGCTCACCATGGCCCGCGCCCTCGCCGGTCGCAACACCGCCGTGCTGGTGGTGTTGCACGATCTGAATCTGGCGGCGCGCTATGCCGACCGGCTAGTGATGCTGGAGCAGGGCAAGCTGATGGCGGACGGCACCCCGGCCGAGGTGCTGACCCCGGAGCTCATTGCGCGGCTCTACGACTACCCGGCCCAAGTACTGCATCACCCCGATACCGGCCTGCCCATGGTGGTGTGACGCCAGGCTCATCGCACTCCCGATATACACGACTACCCGGCCCAGGTGCTGCATCACCCCGATACCGGTCTGCCCATGGTGGTATGACGCTAGGCTCATCGCACTCCCGATATACACGACTACCCGGCCCAAGTGCTGCATCACCCCGACACCGGCCTACCCATGGTGGTGTGACCGCGAATTTGTCAGCGAAACGCAGATAACAACAGAGCGCCCGAGGGCGCTCTGTTGGTTTCGACTGGCGGGGCCGCATCAGGCTATCTGATAACGGCCCGGCTTGTGATTGAGTGTCAACACCAGGTTACAGATGATGGCAGCCACCACCGAGAGGCCCAGTAGCCAGGGCGATACCACGAAGAAGGAGGCGATGACGATGGCGCAATCAAGCCCCATTTGCAGCTTTCCTGCCCGGATGCCGAACTTGTCCTGGATGAAGAGCGCCAGAATATTGAAGCCACCCAGGCTCGATTTGTGGCGAAACATGATGAGCAACCCCATGCCGATCAGGGTGCCGCCGATGAGGGCCGCGTAGACGGGCTCTATCTTGCCAATCTGCAGCACCCCATTAAGGTGGTCCGTCATGAAGGAGACGACCGCGACCGAGGCGAAGGTATTGAGGGTGAAACGCGGCCCCATCCTGAGCCAGGCCAGGGCGTAGAACGGCAGGTTCATGCAGAAGAACAGCAGGCCGAAGCTCAGGCCCGTCATCTGTTGCAACAGCAGCGCCAGCCCGGCGGTGCCGCCGGTGAGCAGCCCGACCTGATGAAACAGGAAGATGCCGAGTGATACGAAACCTGCCGCGGTCAGCAGGGCGAGCACATCCTCATAGATCGGATGTGCCAGGCGGGGGGTGTTGTCCATAACCGATGTCCATAGCGAAGTGAAAAGAGTGTCTGCCCTGCGGGCATGCGAGCCCCGTGTATCGGGGCTTCGTTATGAGCACAGTGTCCGGTTTGAGTGAGCCAGATCACAAGAGTGCGGCCCAACGCCCCGAAACAGTGCGCGTCAGCCCGGCGTTACACTCCTTGCACCAAAATATGCCATTCGCACCAGCCTGCTCTTAGCCTGAACGAGTCGCAGGATCCCGCTGATCGAACACGCAAATCGTTCTAGAATGGAGGCCTTGCCACTGCCAGCACCAAGGAGCAACAGCAGATGAGAGTCACCGTATTCGGAATAGGTTACGTGGGGCTGGTCCAGGCCGCAGTGTTGGCCGAGATGGGCCACCAGGTGACCTGTGTGGATGTGGATGCCGCCAAGGTCGAGCGCCTGAAGGAGGGCATCATTCCCATCTTCGAACCCGGTCTCGCCCCCATGGTGGTGGCCAACCATCAGGGCGGTCGCCTGCACTTCACCACGGACGTGAACGAGGGGGTGAGCTTCGCCGAACTGATCTTCATCGCGGTCGGCACCCCGCCGGATGAAGATGGCTCTGCCGATCTCAAACACGTGCTGGCGGTGGCGGGCACCATAGGCCGCCTGATGCAGGGCAGCAAGGTGGTGGTCAACAAGAGCACTGTGCCGGTCGGCACGGCCACCAAGGTACGCCAGCATATCGCCACCATCCTCACCGAGCGCGGCGTCAACTTCCCGCTCGAGGTGGTCTCCAATCCGGAGTTTCTCAAGGAAGGGGCTGCCGTGGCCGACTGCCTGCGGCCGGATCGCATCATCATCGGTACCGACGCTGCCCACGCCATCGCCTTGCTGGAGGAGCTGTACGCCCCCTTCAACCGCAATCACGATCGCATCATCCAGATGGATGTGCACAGCGCCGAACTCACCAAGTACGCCGCCAACGCCATGCTGGCCACCAAGATCTCCTTCATGAACGAGATGGCCAATCTGGCGGAGAAGCTGGGGGCCGACATCGAGGCGGTGCGCAAGGGCATAGGCGCCGATCCGCGCATCGGCTACCACTTCATCTACCCCGGCTGCGGTTATGGCGGCTCCTGCTTCCCGAAAGACGTCAAGGCGCTGATCCACACCGCCAGCGAGATTGGCTGCGAGGCGCCCCTGCTGCGCTCGGTGGAGCGGGTCAACGATCGCCAGAAGCACAAGCTCATCGAGCGGCTGCACCTGCACTTCGGCGCCGATCTGCGCGGGCTCACCTTCGCGCTCTGGGGCCTCGCCTTCAAGCCCAACACCGACGACATGCGCGAGGCGCCGAGTCGGGTACTGATGGAGGCCATCTGGGCCGCTGGCGGCAAGGTGCAGGCGTTCGATCCCCAGGCCATGAGCGAGGCCCAACACCTCTACGGCCTGCGGGACGACCTGAGCCTGTGCGGCACCCAGGAGGCGGCCCTCAAGGGTGCCGACGCCCTGCTCATCTGCACCGAGTGGCAGCAGTTCCGTGCCCCCGACTTCGAGCTGATCCAGCGCACCCTGACCCAGCCCGTCATCATCGATGGCCGCAACCTCTATGATCCGGCCCGCCTGCGCCAACGCGGCTTCACCTATTACGCCATCGGTCGCGGCGACAGCCTGGAGCGCCCCCAATGAAATACCTGGTCACCGGCGCCGCCGGCTTCATCGGCTTTCACGTGGCGCAGCGGCTCTGCGCCGAAGGCCATCAGGTGGTCGGTATCGACAACCTGAATGACTACTACGAGGTGAGCCTGAAGGAGGCGCGCCTCGCGCGGCTCAGCTCCCTGCCCGGCTTTCGCTTCGAGCGTCTGGATCTCGCCGATCGCACCGCCATGGCGGCGCTGTTTGCCGGAGAGCTGTTCGAGCGGGTGATCCACCTCGGCGCCCAGGCCGGGGTGCGCTATTCCCTCGACAACCCCTTTGCCTATGCCGACAGCAACCTCACCGGCACCCTCACGGTACTGGAGGGGTGCCGCCATCACGGGGTGCAGCACCTGGTCTACGCCTCGTCGAGCTCGGTGTATGGCCTCAACGAGCAGATGCCGTTCAAGACCTCGGACGGGGTGGATCACCCCGTCTCCCTCTACGCGGCGAGCAAGAAGGCCAACGAGCTGATGGCCCACTCCTACTCCCATCTCTATGGCCTTCCCACCACGGGACTGCGTTTCTTCACCGTCTACGGCCCCTGGGGACGGCCCGACATGGCGCTGTTCAAGTTCGTGCGCGCCATCCTCAAGGAGGAGCCCATCGACATCTACAACCAGGGCCAGCTCAGCCGGGACTTCACCCATATCGACGACATAGTGGAAGGCATAGTGCGCATCGCGGACCGGCCACCGGTCGGCGATGCCAACTGGCAGGGACAGACCGACACCAGCCCGGCGCCTTATCGCCTCTACAACATCGGCAACGGCAGCCCGGTGCGATTGCTGGACTTCGTGGAGGCCATAGAGACGGCGCTCGGCAAACCGGCGGTTCGCAACCTGTTGCCGATGCAGCCCGGCGACGTGCTCGCCACCTGGGCCGACACCGGATCCTTATTCGAGGCCACCGGCTATCGCCCCCGGGTCGCCTTGAAGGAAGGGGTAGAGAGCTTCGTCGACTGGTACAAGGCGTACTACCGGATCTAAACGCACCGACCGCGCTGACAATAAAATGAAAAGGGGCTGCCACTGGCAGCCCCTTTTCTCGTTGTCGTCAGGACCTCATTGCCCGGCGTGAGGACCCGGTGCGTAGTGGAAGGGCTCGACCCTGGCGGCCAGGCCCTGGCACTCGGGCTTCAGCGCCGCGCTGTCGGCCAGCAACCAGTCGGTGCGATGGCGATTGCCGAGGTTCTCCATCCGCGCCGGATCGAAGCACACCGTCATGATGTCGGCGGCGCCCAGCACCCAGCGCTTGGGTGCGCCGGCGACCCAGGCCGCCGCCTCGCGAGCCTGCTCCCCATCGGGCATCTGATAGGAGTAGTGCCAGAGCGGTTGCTGGCTGAACAGCAGGTGCTGCTCCTTGAAGCCGGCGAGCAGCAGCTCATCCCCCGCAGGCACCCGCTCTGCCGCCAACGTCATCACGCCCTGCGGGGTGCGCATATCGTTGAGCTTCACGCAGATCCAGCTGGAGTAGATGAGCCAACCTACAGCCAGAGAGCAGAGGATGGCACTGAGCGGTGCACGGCGCAGCAGAGCATTGATGAGCAGCAGTGCCGCTCCCATGGCCAACACGGGTAACCAGGGCGCCGGACCTAGGTCACCGACCTTGCTCGCCAGCTTGGTACTGAATGCCAGCGCCCCGGCGCCCCCCACACAGAGGATCCCCAGCAGCCAACCTAGCCCTCCCAGCAGACGAGCGGGCCAGACCCGCGTCAGCAGCGCGCCGATGAAGGGAGCTGCCAGCAACGCCAGCGCCGGTGTGCCCGGCGTGACATAGACACCGCGCTTGCCCGGCGAGGCCGAGAAGAAGACGATCACCAGCACCAGATAACCGAGCAGCAGTATGATCCGCTTGTCCCGCGCCAGGATCCCCTTGTGCCATTCCCCCACCAGCCAGGGCAGCAGCAGGGAGAGCGGCAGCCAGAACGGCGGTATCACCGAGCTGAGGTAGTACCAGAAGGGTTTGACGTGGTGCCAGGCGTTGGCATAACGGGTCACCGTCTGGCGCAGCAGGATATTGTCCCGATACGCTTGCAAGATGGGGTCCCCGCTTTGAGCCACGGTGCCCAGCATGGGCACCAGCCACAGGCCGATGGCCAGCAGCATGAACAGGGGCCCGGCCAATCCCTTGAGCCAATCGGCCCGGGAGGCTGTACGGATCTTCTCCCAGTGGGTCCAGATTGCCGGGATCAGGATCAGCAGGGCCAGCAGCCCCACCCCCTTGGTGATGATGCCAAGCCCGGCGGCGAACCAGCCGAGCCAGTACCAGCGCCAGCCGCCGTCACAGAGCAGGAAGCGGATGAAGCCATAGACCCCGAGGGTGATGAAGCAGGTGACCAGCGCATCGATCTGCGCCGTCTTGGCCTGCAGGGTGAACTGGACGGTGAACAGCAGCAACAACCCGGCCAGGAAGCCGACCGACGGGCTCCACAGACGGCGACCCAGGTCCCACACCAGGGTGATGGTCAGCAGACCCGACAGCAGGGAGGGCAGCAAGAATGCCACCTTGATGGAACCCGTCAGCACATAACCGATGGCAATCCCCCACATGAACATCGGCGGCTTGTCCGGATAGATCTCGCCACCGCGCATGGGGAACAGCCATTGGCCGCTCTCCACCATCTCCTTGGCGATCAGAGCGAAGCGCGGCTCGTCGGCGGGCCAGGGATCTCGCAGGCCGAGGCCAGCCCCCAACACCACCAGCGCGATCAGCAGCAGCCAGCCGAGGGAAGTCTGATTGAGCAGGTAACGATCATTCACCATGGCAAGCCTCGTTATGGGTCAGCTTGTCCCGCTTCCAACCCCGAAACGGGATATCCAGGACGAGCCGGTTGAACCGGGAGTGATCATCTATCATGACGGGTCTCGTTATTGGCAAGCTTGTCCCGCTTCCAGCCACGATGCTGGATATCCAGATAGAGGCTGTAGAGTGCGGTAAAGGTGGGGAACAGGTTTTGCAGCACGCCGACGGAGTCCTGCTTGGGGGAGAAGACGAAGTAACTCAGGGTCATCAGGCTGCCGAGCACGCTCATGTACCAGAACATGCGAGGGATCACCGGCTTGCCAGCGCGCTTGGAGGCGACGAACTGCACCAGCCAGCGGCCGCCGAACATCAGTGCCCCCGTGTAACCGATGATCTTCCAGCCGGTCACATGCAAGCCAGTCCAGTCCAGCCAGTCGAGCGGCATCGAAAGCAAGGCATCGATCATATCGGCCACTCCTGATTCCAACCTGTCACATGCAAAGCACTCTCACGCCAGTCCAGCCAGATCAATGGCATCGAAAACAGGGCATAGATCACTCCAATGTCTCCCTGACCTCGACCACCTTGGAGCGGCGCTGCAACCACCAGACGCCGACCACGTCCACCAGCCCGACCCAGAGCCGGTTCCAGACGCCATATTTGGAGACGCCCGCCTGTCTGGGTCTGTGGTTGATCGGCCAGGGCGACATCCGCCCCCCCTGAGCCTGGATCAGCGCCGGAATGTAGCGGTGCATGTGGTTGAATGAGGGCAGACGCAGATACCAGTCACGACGAACCACCTTGAGACCACAGCCAGTATCCGGGATGCCGTCACGCAGCAACATATTGCGAAAACCGTTGGCCAGTTTGGAGGAGAGTCGCTTGACCCAATCATCGCGGCGATTGACACGGTGACCGATAAGTCCCACTTGCGTGGGATCCTGCGCGAAGCGGCGCTTGGCCTCTTCCAGCATGGCGGGAATGTCGGCCGGATCGTTCTGGCCATCGCCGTCCAACACCACCAGCCAATCACCACGGCCATGGCGTACCCCGCTCAGCACCGCCATGCTCTGGCCGACGGCACGTACGTGACGCACCACCCTCAGGCTGGCGAAGCGAGACTTCAGCTCGCCGAGGACGGCAAAGCTGTCATCCTCGCTGCCATCATCCACGTAAATCAACTCGTAGTCGTACTTCCCCGCCAACGCGGCATCGATCTCGCCGATAAGGGGAGCCAGATTGTCCCGTTCATCCTTGGCGGGCACCACGACTGATACATCGATTGAATAACCCATATGAGCTTCCCGACTATAAAAAAGGAGATAACACACTGTCAGTTGCACCATGAGTGGCGGCAGACGGCTGTTCGAACCTCATGCAAATACAAGGTGTTAAAAAAATTGATACCCGCAGTTTATCACCTCGGTAGTAACAATCGCATCATTAACAGGGTGATTGAAAGCGTCGTGTCGCTGGTCTCACCCTCATGTCTCGTGGCGCCAATTGGATTGGTTAATTTCTGATCACCAAAAGTTCCATACCGTTTTCATCTCTGATGGTCGAACACATAACCACATGTTCCATCGCCCGGCTGGCAACCGCCCCATAGAGGACCTATATCTTGCGGATACAAATATGAGGTATTCATCATGCAGCGACTCTGCACTTGGGGCTGGGGACTCCTGATACTGCTCGCCACCACATCGTCCCATGCCGAGTCATTTCGCCAGGCGCCCAAGGCCATGAGCGCCTTGCGTCAGGGCGCCGCCATCGAGCGCAGCAACCCGCGGCAAGCCATCGCCCATTACTGCAACGCGGCCAGCCTCGGCAACCCGGAAGCCTATTTTCGCATCGGTCGCCTGCTGGCTCGCGGGCCACAAGGGATCCGCAGTGCCAGCCATGCCAACGCCTATCTCGCCATGGCCATGCGCCTTGGCAACCAGCAGGCCACCCGCTACTACAACGCACGGGTGGGCAATGCGCCCCTCGGCACCTGCGGCATCGGTGGCGGCTCCGGCGGAGCGCCCTGGATACGCCCCGGTGTCCCCTTCGATCAGGATAGCTACCTGGCCCGCCAGTCCCTCACCAAACAGAAGCTGGCTGTCCTGATCCGCCAGGCGGCTCACCGCCACAAGGTCAACCCGCAGTTGGCGCTGGCCATTGCCATCGCCGAGTCGAACCTCAACAGCTTCGCCGTCTCGCCCAAACAGGCGCAGGGCGTCATGCAACTCATCCCCGAAACGCAGCAGCGATTCGGAGTGACCCGCCCGTTCGATCCGGAGCAGAACATCCGTGGCGCCATGATCTATCTGAAGTGGCTGGAGAAGCAGTTCGGTCCAGACTGGGTCAGGATCAGTGCCGCCTACAACGCCGGTGAACAGGCCGTGGTCCGCTACGGGGGCGTGCCACCCTATCAGGAGACCCAAGAGTACGTGCAACGGGTGCTCTACTACTCGGGGCACGACCAACCCAAGGCGGTGCGACGGCCACGGTGACCATGCCCACCGGTACCAGATTGCCGAACCCGCCATCCAGGGGGCAGACCGAATCCTATCGGATCAGGCTTAAGGAAAAATTAAGCTTTCTCCCCCGATGACGTTGCCCCCTGGCTTTCACTATCCCGCGCCCTGCTCAGAGGTGCGTCGGCCCGCAATAACCAATCTGTTGTCCACTTTGCCGCCCCCTGCCCATTGGTTTACAATCGACGGGTTTTTTGGAACCGGGTTGGCCTCTGCCGACCAGGCCCACCACGACCTCAGTCTGTTAATGCCAAGACATTAAGCTGCTGAAAAGGAAGAGAATTAGCCAATGGCTCAATTTATTTACACCATGAATCATTGGAATTTATCAAAAGCCATTCAGAGCTAACGCGAGCCGCATAAAGCTAGACAAAACAGCATATTAATTTAATTCTTCTTTGGCTTTTCATAGCTTAACTTAGCTCTTAATGTGGCCCCAATTTGGCCCCAAACGCTAAATTTATCTCTTCGATGGCCCCAGAATGGCCCCAAATTTACGGCGCTAATATTGGGGGATCGTCGTGCTCATCACCAAGAGTTATAATACTGTCAGATCTCACAGTAGCAATGATGCGCAAGGGAAAAACGTCCAACAGGCGTGATAAGTCGCGCAATCAATGACCACGTTTGGCCGGTAACGTCTCAACGAGTAAGGTCCTCTATGGATACAACCTTGCTATCCATGATGGTCACCACTTGCGGGATATCTTGCTCACTCTTCTGGTAGGTCCAGCGCTCCCCCACTTTCGGTGCATCGAGCAGGCGAGTGTCGATGATGTCTTCTTTCATCTGGGGTTGGCCGCACTTCTTTTGTACGTTAAAGGCGGCATCACCTGCGCTGATCAGCGCACTCTTACATCTCATCGCACCAGCCTCAGCGGTTAGCGGAAGCAACGCGGCCAAGCCAAGCAATATCCAGTGTTTCATTCCGACTCCTTGTCCGTCATTCACAGGCTAATTGATGGCATCAATTGTAGCTCTACTGATCCACCTGAAGGTTCAGACTTCGATCTCATAGGTAGGCAATTCCGGCGCGTCACCTACCAATTCTCCACCCCGGTAAAAGGCCTTCTGGCCGATGGCCACCCCTCCCCCTCGCACCACCACCACGCCACCACCCAGTGCCTCCAACGTGGTGCTAGTGCCGGTCGTCGCCGTGACGGTACCGACCAGCAATGGATCGGCGCCGGGCACCAGCTCCATGAATCGCTTAAACAGGTTCATACAAAACGCTCCACGCTCAACTGCTGGCGTACCGTCATGGCTTTGTTCTGCAGTGCAGCAGAGACCCTGACGCCCCGGTTATAGCCCTTCCAGCCATCCACCGCGAGCAGTGCCCCCGGAAGAATCAGACCCGTATCTGCCGACAGTGGCAGCTCGATGGTCTGGGTGCGCCTCGGCAGGGTCTTGGCCAGGGCCACCACGCCCTGGGCACGGGCCGCCAGCACATCGCACACCAGCGGGTGGGTGATGGTCGGTGCCTGCCGCTCGCCCGCCGTCCCCTGACGCAGCACCCGCGCACTGATGCCCTGATGGCCACCGCTAACCCATATCCCGTTGGCTGCCTGCCCCGGTTGGAAGTCGCTGCCCAGGGTCGTGATGATGGCCCGAGGGATGGCCACATCGGCCAGGGCGGTGTCGAGCTGCCAGGGCACGGTCGGATAGCGCGGCATGATGACCAGGTGCTGACTGCGCTGGTGCGGCAGCACAAAGCCCCCGGCTGCCTCGGCCAGGTACTTGATCGCCTCAATCGGGGTCTGGCTATCCAGGCTGAAGAACCCGGCCGGTACCAGCCAATCCGGCGCCTGCCAGTCCAGTGTCCAGCCAAACGGCAGCAGAGCCGCCGCCAGCTGGGCCATGGTGGCCGCCGCACTCTCGCTCACCGCGTGTGGCAAGAGATGGGTTGGCGACAGGTAGGCGGTGCGAGAACGGCCGGACAGGGTGGCGGATTCGCGGGCAAAGCTCTGGCTCGACTGCCAGCCATCGCACACACAATCCCATTGCTGACCATTGATGTGGATGCTCACCTCCTCCTCATCAGTCAGGGCAGCCGCCGCGATGCGCGGGATCTGGGCACTGAACTGCCAGGCCCAGGAGTCGGTGTCGAGCTCGATGCTTAACGAGGTAGCGGGAATGTCGAGGCCATCGCGCACCCGTACAATGCTTGCTGTGTTACTCACCAGGTAAACCCTCCGGGTCGGAATCACGATCTGGGCGTCTTGCCCGTACCAAACGAACTCAAGGCTGGCGTCACCGCGCAAGCGGTTAAAGGCCAGCTGGAGCTTGCGCCGTTCCGGCTTGGCGGGCTCCACCGGCTTCTCGGGGTAGGGGCTGGTGCCGGGCGGTGGCTGGATTGCCTCATCCCAGCCATCCCGCCAGCCTTTGTGAAGCGGGTCACCGAGCTGCCAGTCTCCCCCCAGCACCTGGCCCAGCGGGGCGCCTTGCTGCCAGGTGTCGGCCTGCCATGCCCGGTCCAATCTGGGCGGGTAGCGGTAGCCCGACAGGTGCCAGCTGTCGACCTTGGCCGCCTCCACCCAGAGGGTGCCCACCACGGTATGGCCAGGGGGCAGGCTGTCGAACGAGTGGCCAGCCTGGGCACCGAGGGGCTGCCCCTCGTCAAAGCGGCCCTGATGCACCTGGTAGCGCTTGGGCATGATGCCGCTGTGCTCGGTGACCCCATCGGTCAGCACGGCCCCCTCCTGCCAGTCGTTCCCCCTCGCCACCGCCATCACGGCGGGCGTCTGCCAGTCACTGGCCACGGCCTCGGTGAGCAGGGCGGCGCGCTGCCAGTCGTCTTGGCTGGTGTGGCTTGCCCCCCGAAATACGTTGATGTCATAACCCGCTTGCAGGTGATGGCTCACCGGCTGAGCGGTACTGGACCAGGCGCATTCGATAATGATGGTCGCCACCAGGTCGGCAACCGGCGCCGCCGGGGTGCTGGCAAGGCTGCCCTGGTGGATGAGCCCCGCCACCACCTCGGCCTGCGGGTTGGCCAGCACCGGGTGCAGCGCCGCAGGCAGCACCAACCCCGGCGAGCAGGCGAGCACGGGCGGCAGGCTGGTGCCGCGCAGCACCGCCGCATAACGCTGGATGGCGCTGGGGTTCAGCTCCATCGCGCCGGTGTTCTGGCGGGCCTTGCGCAGCTCCAGGGCGGGATCGGTTCTGGCCATGCTTGCCTCGGTGGGTCAGGGGTGGATTAGGGCTCGGTGATGGTGGCGCTGTTGATGCGCAGCATGGCGCCGCTAAACAGCTCGTCGGCGGGGATCTCAATGTCGGCGCCACTGCCTGGCGGCCCCACATCGAGATCCGCCACAAAGCTGCCGTCCCGGTCGCTGATGCGCCCCCAGCTCGGGATCCCGTTGCCGCTGACCAGCTGCTCGGCCAGGGGCTTGAGCGCCAGCATGCCCCCGGTGACGGTCTGGGCGCAGGGGTGGGCAAACTGGAGGGTCGCCAGCAACGAACCGGTGATGGCAGCACCTGGGGCAGGCCGGGGGCCAACGTAGATCTTGAGGGTCGCCGGGCCGGTGCTGCCGGCGTCGATGGCCGTGGCCAACAGCTGGACGCGACTGGTGCGCAAGGGGTCCGAAAATGTCAGCATGTCATGCTCCTGTCAGGCCGATCCCCTCACCGGGGGCGTAGGGTTTGGGCAGCTGGAAGTCGGCGGCCACGGCGTTGTAATCGGCGGGGCCGAACGCCGGATCATCCTGGGCGACCAGCATGTAACGGCGGTTCAGCCACAGCAGATCGAACCGATATTTTCCATCACTGGCCCGGCTCGTGGTCTCGGCTACCAGCTCGCCGGACTGGGTGAAGCAGAGCACCCGCCGGGCCACCCCCTCGCCGTCGATGGTCACCGTGCTCTCGATGTAGCCCTGCTCCACATTGCGCACCCCATCCCGTAGCCAGAAATAGTCCCGCCCCTTGATCATCGGGAACTGGGTCAACTCCTGAGCCAGCACCGGCCCGGCAAACAATGGCGGGCTGCCGCGCCAGGCCACGTCCTGCGGCTGGAATTGGCTACGGGGCTCCTGGTTGGCGAGGGTGGCGGTGAGGTGATGAACTTCCCAGCCCATGGCCCCAAAAAACAGGGCAGAGCGGGCCAGGATCTCGTCGCTGGTTAGGATTCGGTTGTAGATAGCAAGGTGGGCCATGTACCCATTAGATGGCCCTGCCGTTCCACCCCGAGAAAACAGATGCAGCGGCACCGCCGTCTGAATGGCTTGTGAACCAGAACCAGTGTTGATGCTGGTTTGACTCACTGTTCCATTGACCGCTGTCGATAATTTAGCGCCATCCATTACCAACACGATATGAGCAAGCCCTGGCAGGTTGCTGGCCGCGCCTTGAAAAACGCTAGGAGTAGTGGGCACCCCCAGAAAGGAACCAAACGCAGGCACCTGGCCAGGTGCTTGCGCTGAGGTGTAGGATTGCACCGACCAGTTATTGTTGGCTCCCCCCCGCTCCAGCCATACCACGTTTTCGTCAGCCACCCCGGCCACCACCAGTTCGATGGTCAGCTTGTTACCCCGAAATTCGGCCCGGTCTGGTACTGTGACCAGTGGCGAACTGACCCCCTTGGTCATGGTCAGATCCATACCAAACAGTGTCTTTATCTGCTGGCTGAAGGTGCCGCTCTGGCTGCCGTGATGGGCATTGGCCGACAGGTCAAGCCCGAGGTTGCTGGGGTTGTTCAAGGGGTAATATACCACCGGATTACTGGCCAGGATCAGGTCTCGTAGCGCTTGATCGCTTGCCATGATTACCTCCAGGGCCCGGTCAGATCGAACCCCATCAGGGAAGCGGGGGCAGCCACGCTGTTTTCGTTGTAGGTGGATTGAATAAACCGCACGATCTTGCCTGGCAAGGCCGGCATGTTGGCAAAGTTTTTACGGGTGAAGGCAGCGACATTGGCATAGGGGACCACCAAACCCGGCAGATAGCCGCGCAAATGGTTGTTGGTCTCCATCACCATGATGGGATCGGTGCTCATGTAGAACGCATTATCCGGCCCGTTGGGAATATTCATCCCATTGCCGAAGCGGCCGAACAACCCCTTTAACCACCACCCTGTCACCCCGAACAATTGATGATAGGGACGTGCCATCGCCCTATGATTGCTGTCATCGAAGGCCAGCAGGCTGTTATAGACGTAAGCGTAATTCTGCGAAAGACCGGTCTGATCCCAGCGGCGACTAGAATCATCCGCCGTAGTCGTCGAGTAGGTGCTCAGCACCGCATGATAGCGGTCACCGGGGCGAACCGACTTGATATAGCCGAACATCAACACCGGCTGGCAACTGTGCTGAGCATAAGCGGGCAGGAAGTAGATCAGCTGGCTGTCGCCAATCAAATCCCAGCGCTTATCGGAGTAGCGCCCCGTGCAGGGCCAGCGGTGGTCATAGATCAGGGTGTAGGTGTTGATATCAACGACATCCTCCACAAGCTGAGCCTTGGCTAAATAAGCCCTGTAGGTCGCGCCAGTCCACCCCGAGAACGCCGTGTTGTCGATGCGCAGAGAGACGTTGCCCGACTCGCTGACGTTGGTCGGCCGGTAGATGGCCACCATGCCGTCCCCACTCTCATGGGTCAGGGTCCAGCCGAGCGGGGCCACCTTCATGGTCATGGTTGCGCCGCTGCCGGCCATGCCGGGGTTGCCGGCGTCCAGCTCGAACCAGACCTCGGTGCTGCTCACCTTCTTGATGCGGTGCTCGCCGTTATAGCCGCCGGGGCTGACGCCGGTCACCTCGATCACCGAGTCTTGCAGATAGGCATGGCCCCCCGAGAAGGTGGCCTTGGCGGCGCCCTCGGTCGCATCCCACACCAGGGCGTTGATGGTCAGGTTGCCAAAGCCGGTCACCAGCACCGCCTTGAGCAGCGCCGTCAGTGCGCCGGCAGTGGTATCCCCCAGGCTCGGCGCCCCCTGCATATTGCTCGCAAACCACTTCACCGGAAAAGCCATAGCATTCTCTCCATGGGTGGGGCGTCATGCCCCACTTGAATAAGGGGGTGGGGCACGTTGCCCCACCCTGTCATTGCCTATCAGCGGTTGATGTTGCCGCGCAGTTGCAGCTCGAACTTGTCCGACTCCATCGCTGCCACCGACTGCAAGATGGTCCTGATCGCCCACACCGGGTAACTGGCCGCCTGAGTGGTGAAGCGCAGCACGTTGCCCGAGGACCAGCCCGCCCCCCAGCCTCGTTTGTCGATGAAGAAATAGGGCTGGTTGCTGTTGGGGTTGAGCGGCGCAAAGTCGCTGTTAATGTCCCCCAGCGCGATCTGGCCCACATGCTCCCCGACCAGCACGAAGCTGGTGCTGGACTGGAAGATGATGGCCCAGCGCTCTTGCAGGGTGGCCCGGTTGGTCACCAGCAGCGGGTAAGCGGTGTCGTTGTACTGCGCCGTGCAGGGGTCGCCTATCAGGAAGTCAGACCAGGTGTTGGTCCAGACCTTCTGATCGAACAACCCGGTATAGCGCGCCCACAGGTCCCCCATGATCAGCGCGCTCGATACCAGGGTGTCGGCGGCGTCGTAGTCGTGAGACAGCGGCCGCGCCAGCACCAGGCGGCCCGAGATCTCCACGTCGGAGACCAGGCTCATGTCCTCGATGCGATGCACCGCCACCAGGGGCTCCACGTAGCCGGTCAGGTTCAGCGGGCTGGCCAGGGTGACGATCCCGCTGTCCAGGTTGACGCTGTAGAGCGCCGGGGCGAGTTGCTTGCCGTTCTTGTCCTCCACATGGGCATACGCCAGCCGCTGGCGGGTGGTGTTGAGCTGCTGCCCCGCCGTGACCCCCATCGGGAAGGCGCTGCGCTGGGTGCTATGCACCACCACGATGTTGCCCTTGCGGATGAACGGCACCCGCCCGTCAGACGGCAGCCGCACCGGATCCAACCCGATGAGATCCGCATCCAGCGGCAGGTAACTGAACACCACGCAACTAAAGCGGATGGTGTCGGCCACCACGCTGACAGGGCGCCAGATCTTGCCATCCTCCCCCACCTGCTCGGCGTCGTACCAGGGTTGGGCCTCGTTGCCGGCGGCCGTGACCTTGCGGCCAAAGCGCACCGAGACGATGCCGGTCTGGTAGTCCACCCGCCCGTCCATGTCGAGGGTGGTAAAGTAGCCGTCGCCGTCGGCCGTGGCCTCGATGCGGCGGCCGCTGGCGGTGTTGGCGCTGATGTAGAGGCTACCGGGTGCCAACGGGGCGCCAGGCGTCCTGAACGTCACCGCATCCACCGACTGGGCGCTGAACGAGGTGGCCAGGGAGTGCAACTGCGGTTGGGCAGTCTGCCCCGCCGACCAGTCGGCCAGCACCGCCACCCCGTTGGAGTAGTCGATGGTGCCCGCCTGAATGCCGGCGCCGGTCTCCGGGTCGGGATTGCGGTAGATCAGCCCTTGGCGATCCACGTAGGTGCTGCCCCCTAGGGTGAAGCGCAGCGAGCCCTCCAGGATCGCCTCAGCAAAGCCGGGGGTCACGTCGATGCGCAGCGCCTGGGCGGTCAGGGTGGCGTTTTGTGCCTGGGCCGAGTTGTTGTTGCGGTAGGTCACATCTACCCACCCCTGCTGGCCATCGGGGAAGGTGTAGGCGGTGTTGTGGTACTGGATCCCGGTCATGGTCCAGCGCTGCACCGCGAGCTGTTGGTTGCCCTCCCAGCGGGTGCCCACGGTGACCCAGGCATAGGTTGGCTTGGGCAAGGGGGCGCTGCCGTCCGGCATGAAATGCAGGGTGCCGGCGGCGTAGTCGATGGCCCCCAGCTCAAAGCCGCTGGCATCGCGCAGCTTGCCGAGCCCGTCATCCTGCAAGGTGATGATGGGGTCACGGGTCTGGATCACCAGCTCCTGATCGTCCACATCAAAGGTGTGATAGAGCGCGTTGAACTTCACCCGCAGACTGCCGGGGGTGAGGTTGTGGGCGCCGCCGCCGTCCAAGCCGTCCAGCGTGATGGAGAGGTGCCCCACCATGCCGGGCGTACTCAGGCGGCCCGGTTCGACATGATGCTCGGTCACCGGCTCACCATACTGATACTGGGCCACGTACTCCTGGCCCAGGGCGGGCAAGGTGATGTGCTCCAGATCGATGATGCCCTCGGCATAGTTGATGATGCCGGTAATGTCCCCCCGGATCTTGCCATCCCCCACCGAGTCGTTGGCGGTCTTGTCTGTGCCCCAGGTCAGGATCAGGCTCTTGGGCGTGATGCCGGTGTGGGGCAGCTGCCAGGCACTCTTGCCGATGCTGATCGGCTGGCCTGACCGGTTGGTGTAGTTCACCGGGGTGGCCCAGCTGAACATGATGCTGGTGTCCACGTCCGGCAGGGCGCCCAGGGTCAACAGCACCGAGCCGGTGGCGAAGTTCAGCAGACCAGATCCATAGGAGCTGTCTTGCCCCAGCAGTTCGCCCCGGCCGTTGTCCTTCAAGTCGTACCATTTGCCTTGCGCCATAAAGCTGATGGTCAAGCTGCCTGGCGCGGGGGTCGGGTGCAGGGTGTTGGTGAACGCATAGCCCCGGTTGTTGGCCTTGATCTCGATGCTGGCGGTATCGGCGATGCGGGCCGGGCGGGCCGCCGGCCAGAAGCTGACGGTTTTGCTCTGGCTGCCGTAGTTCGGGCACTGGGCGTTGAACTCACACTGCCCCCGGCCGTAGTCGATAGACCCGATCACGGACCCACCCACCACCAGGGAGCCGCCACGGTCGGTGATCAGCGCCGCGCCTATGGTGATGCTCACCGTGCCGGGCAGCGCGCCCGTGCCGAGGAACAGGCCCCGGCTGGGGGCGATGCTGGCCACGGTACTGAACGACACCTGCCCCTTGCCCGAATCCACCAGGCTGGCCAGCTCGCCGGCAGCGGTCAGATCCACGGCCGGGGTTTCAGAGCGGGCCGCCGGCACCAGCTGGGTAAAGATGGTTTTGGCCTTCACCTGGAGCGCGCCAAAGTGGGCATCCTCGGCCAGCTTGGTGGTGGCGAAGTAGTTGGCCGCATCGGCCACCACCGTCTCGCGCAGGGCTGTCTTGGGGTTGGTCACCACGTCATAGGGGGTGGGCTGCTCCCCCTCGAAGGTGTAGCGCAGGGGATCGGCCAGGGTGCAGGTCACCACGTTGCGGGTGAACTCCGGCACCCCTGGGATCTGGAACTTGGCCAACTGCTGGCCTACGTCCAGCACCCTGACGTACTGCTCGAACTCCCCCGCCTTGCCCTCGTTGCCGACCAGCACCAGGGTCTCGCCGATCTCCGGCAGACGCACCTCGACCCGCTGGAAGAAGCGGATCGCCCGCTGACCCTGCAACTGGGTGTCGTAGAGGAAGCCGCGCCACTTAGGCCCCCGTGCCAGATAGCGCTCCAGCAAGTCGCGGGCCTCGGTGCGAGTGTCGTGATGATCCTTGCTGCTCATCAGGCACAGGCCGACGTTGGGATCGGCCGGCGGCAACAGCACGGTGGCATTGGCGCCATAGTAGGTGGCCGTGTCGTCGGTCTGCACCGCCAGAAACACCTTGCGCAGGTTGACCACGCCATAGGCGCGATCCAGATCGGAAATGTCGGGAAAGACGCTGTTATGCTCCCCGCTCACGATCTCGTGACCGGTAACCCGGCCACCACCATCGGGTGTGTCAGTCAGCCGCTGGCTGGCCATCAGCCGAATGTCGCTGGCTAAAATTCCAGTTGTCATGGGGTTACCTCGAGAAGGCGAAGCGTGATTTCATAGGGGGTTTGGCCATCCGGGTCGGCGATCCGATAGAGTTGCTTTGCCTCGAATCCCCCACCGCTTTCACGACGCCAGAGCACCGTGAAGGTGCGACCGTTAAGGTGGAGCGGCATTCGAGTAGATGGCCCTGCGGCCAGCGCCTGCAGATCCAAGACGGTTGAACGTCTCACCCATGCCTCACCATCTGAGCGAAGAGTGATAGGGCGTCCCTCAGATTGGACGGACTCTTCGACGAGAATGGCTCCGGATAACGTTGGGGTGATGACCTGCCCGACAGGTTCCCACCCGAACTCATCTTCCCAATCCAGGTCATCTGGCAATTCGATTCCGGCTAATGTGATCATCAGCTTCTGAGTCCTTGCTGTTTCAACAGGCGCAGTAAGGCCTCCAGGTTTTCCTCATCGGACTGGACTTCTGCGCTGTCGGTGGCGGATTTGAGGTAAATGGTGACCGTTTTATTGCTGCCTGATGGCGTCGGCACACTTTGCTGTTGCTGGGGCTGTGTGGGCCCTGCAGTTGGCTGAGGCGTCGTTTTCTCTGCTTCCTTCTGCTGCGCCTTATTCAACTCCTTCTGGAGCTGAGCACGCATGGCCTCCATTTCCTTCTGGAACTTCTCGCCGTAGAACTTGCTCCACTCGCTGTAGGCGGGAATGTCTTTGACCTTCTGGCTGTAGCGGGCCAGCTCCTCCTCCACCCCGGCGAGGGTGTTGGCCAACGCATCGGCGTTGCCACGCAGGTTATTGATATCCACTGTTTTGTAGAAGAAGGAGCCCGCGGCCACCGAACGCGTATTCGTGGGGCCGGCGCCGGTATTGCTGGATCCACTGCTGCTGATAGCATCTTCAACATCGGACTTGGTTTTCTTGGCCTCTTCCTGCACCCCTTTGAGGTTCTCCCTCATGGTGTCGGTCGCACTCTTCGACTTGTCCGCCGCGGTGTTGAAGCCATCACCAATCTCGGCCGCCTTCACCTTGGTCTGGCGGATCTGGTCATTCAGATACCCAAGCCCGCGCCCTTGCTCCTGTGCCGAGATTTTCCCGGCCTGTCCCAGCGACAACCAGATCCGGCGTAGCTCCTCCAGCTCTTGCGCCGTGTCTGCCTTGTTGACGGCCGCCTTCATGGCGGCGGCAATGTCTTGGGAGGTGGCATTCACATCGGTAGCGACCGCGCGGAAGGTATCGATTGTCTGGCGGCCCACCGCATCAATGCCGGTGTGGAGCGCCTGATAATCAACGCCGAGGCGGCGCAGCTTTTCAGACAATACCGACTCGGTGATCTGGGCCGTGCTGATGGCACCATTTTTCATGGTGTCGAAGGCCGCCATTGACTGGACTTTCAACACCTCGAGATCCTGCAGGCTCATGTCCTGCAGGCTCTTGCGCAGTCCTGCGTCGATCTCGGTCTGGGTGACCTTGCCTTGTTCGCGCAGGGTATCGAGTGCCAAGGTGATATTCTGCAAGGAGGTCGGGTCCCCCATTTGCAGTCCCTTGAACATCTCGTTGATCCCGGTGGTCGTCTCCTTTCCTTTGGCTTTGAGCATGTCGAAGTCGGCCACCAGCTTAAGCACCGCCGGGCGGGTCTTGGCGTCGATGGCCTGACCGGCCAAGTCCGCTCCAGCCGCCAGATCGAGAAACCCCTGTCGCATGCTGGCCAGCGCCGCATCGGCCTGGTACTGCATGGCCTCGGCTTTGAGGCCGGAGGCTTCCAGCGCCTTTTGTACCTGCAGTTGACCGGTCAGATATTCGCGGTGACCCTGCAGGCGTTGTTCATAGGCCGCCCGCTCGGTGGCCGAGAGGTTGACCACCTCCTGTGCAGTGAGGATCTGTACATTCTTGAACTCTTCAAACTGCGCCATGGTGGTCATCCCCTGGCGCTGCAGCTGGGCAAAGAAGGCGCGTGACTGCTCGGCCACCCGTTGCTCAACTTCCCCTGCCTCGCCCATCCTGGCCGCCCAGACCCCGGCGTCTTCGGCCAGCTTGGCCAACCCCTTGCCCCCCTCATAGACCAGTACGGAAAGACCAGCGGCAACCGCACCATTGCCCAAGGTCAGCGCCGCCAGCACCCCGTTCAGCTTGACCGCTTTTTTGCTCGTCTTGTCGAGCTCCTTGCCGGCCTCTGCTGTCGGCTGTACAACCCCTGTTTTCATCGCCTGCCCGAAGCCGAGCAGCTGGGAACTCCACTGGATCACCTTCATGGTGCCCCAGACCTTCACCACCAATCCGATCCCGTCTCTCATCTCGACAAGGGTTTCGGTGATCCCACGAATGGCGATGGCGCCTGACTTCATGCCATCCGACACGCCTTGCGCCCAGTCAGCCAGACTGCCATCTGCCGCTGCCGCTTTGATCTGGGCAGTGACCTCTGCCAACTCGGATTTGATGAAGGCAAATATCCCCGCATCGGCTACAGCCAGTTCGACCTGGTTCAGCTGCTCCAGGAAGTTCGACCAGATACCTCCGAAGGTCTGCGCCATTTCCTCTGACGCGCCGGCCGCATCCTCGCCCATCGCCTTGATCAACAACTCGATCTCGTTACGCCCCAGCTTGCCTGCCGTGGCCATGGCGATGATCTCGTCAGTGGTCTTGCCCATGGCTTTCGCCAGCAGTTTGGCCGCAGCTACCGAGCGCTCATTGAGCTGGTTCATCTCCTCGGCTTGCAGCTTGCCTTTGACATAGGCTTGCCCGAGGGCGGTGATGATCCCTTCCAGATCCTGATAAGTGCCTGCCGTCTTGGCGGTGTAGTTGGCCGTTGCCTGCAGCACCCCGTTATAGGGATCCAATCCGAAGTTCTTGGCCTTGATAAAGGCGGTGGTGATCTCGTTGAGTTGGAACGGGGTCTTCTCGTTGAACTCCCGCAACCAGGCCAGTGCCTTCTCGCCACCAGCCGCACTGCCTTCCACACTCTTGAGCGATACGCCCAAACGCTCGATCTCGTCAGCCGTTCTGACCATCCCGGTAGTGCGGGCAACCAGTTGGTCAAAGCTGAGATAGGCTGCAGCAACACCGGTGATCTTACCCGCCAGGGCAGCCCATCCTTGCTCACCGCTCTGAACTGCTTCATGCAGTTGCTCGGTGTTCTGCTCTGCCTGCTTGGCTTTCTTGCTGTATGCCTCCATGCCGGCGGCAGTGGAGCGCAATTGCCCTGCCTGTCCGGCAAGCTGGCTCTTCAGGTACGCCACTTGAGCCCCAGCCTGCTGACTGGCCGTTTCAACCCGTCTCTGCTCACTGGCCAGCTTACGGGTATCGACCCCAGCCTCACTCAGGGCACGGCGCAGCCCGTTAAGCGTGGTGTTCTGCCGCTGATACTGGCCATCAAGGGATTGCACTTCACGGCGAGCGGCATTGAACTCCCGAGCCTGTTGGCGCAGCGCCTTCTCCGTCGAGTCGAGCCCACGCTTGAGCTCATTGGTGTGGCTCGCGCTCTCTTTGTACTGGTCGCCCAGCAGGCGGACCTGATCACGCACATCCTTGAGCGCCTGACGCTGCTCCTTGGTGACGCTGTTCGCCTCGCTGTTCGCTTGGCGGAGCAGATCCACCTTGGCCTTGGCTTCGGCATGGGCACTCGCCAGCCGCTCGGTCTCCTGCCGACTGGCACCGTAAGCCGCATTGGAGGCAGTCAGTTGTTGTTTGGCATCAGCCAACGCCTTGCCCATGCCGGTGGCCCGGGTGCGAGCAGCCTCCAGCCCCTCCCCCAGATCGGCAGTGCTGCGCTTGAGGTTGGCAAACTGGGACAGGGTCGCGTTCTGCTCACCAAGCCGCTGCAGCTCGTCGCCAAGGGAGCCAACCTGCTCGCTGCTGGATTCTGTTTCTCCCCCCAGCGCCCCCACCTCGGTGATGAGTTTACTTACCTCGGCCAGCCCCTCAACGGCGGCACGGATCCGCAGCTGGATATCGGTATCGTTGCTGGCCATGGGGATTCCTCAGAAATGAAAAAACCCGCCGGAGCGGGTTTATAGATGTCGTTATTTTGAAGAAGGCATACGGTAACGCATTGCATCATTAATTTATTTGTACGATATTTGGCCTGCCACATTCAAACGAATGGGGTGCCAGTCGGTTGAGCCGCTGGTGTAGTGCTGTGGGGAGATGTCCTTCCAGTACCCGCATTCCTATACATAGGTTGACGGGACTTCAACTTCAACATTGAAGCCCGTTATGGCCTGTCTGTATTACCGCCCGGGTTTCAAAACATTTTTTGGAGCCCTATATGGCAAGTTCAATTCAAAGGCAGCGTCACCGTGCTGCCGTCAATCAAGCCCATCGTTGCTATTACTGCAATATGCCGATGTGGGAAACAAACCCAGCACAGTTTTCTGACCGACACCGTATCAGTGAGCAGCAGGTAAACCTGCTCCAATGCACCGGTGAACACCTCCATCCTAAGAGCGAAGGAGGCTCCAATTCGACAGAAAATATTGTTGCTGCCTGCAAGTTTTGCAATCAGTCCCGACATAGAGAGAAGTCCCCTTTGACTGCCCCCGAATACAAAAGGAAGGTTCGTTCTCTCTCCAAAAAGGGAGAGTGGCACACATCAAAGATCCTAAAAATTGCCCAACCCTCGAAGATCATACCGGGGAAAAAAGGGTAGAAACTCATTGATGAATCGTGATGGCATCTATTGATGCCATCTTTTTTCAGTTGAGGATTTCCATCCGGTATGGCTCGGACTTGCCGGGCTGGGTCACCAGCGACCCCTCCAGCTCCCCTTCCATAAACTCGCCACTCATCAGCGCCAGTGCGCCCTGGGCGGCCAGCATGGCCTGGTCGATGGTGACGCGCACCCGCTGGCCGGGGTTGGCCAGGTTCTCGCCGTCGATCAGGAAGTAGCGTGGCTTGAGGGTCTCGGTGGTGCCGGTGTAGGTTGTGCCGGTCACGGCCGCCTTGGTGTAGCTGACCTTGCAGGCCGCAGCAGCCTGATCGCTGATGGCCATGATCATGTTGCCGTTTACCTGGTAATCGGTGTCGAGTACCAGCGCGGTACTGCCAGCACTGAGTTTTACGGTAATGGTGCCCGGCTTGATAAAAGCAGTGGCAAGCTCGACCCAACCCAGCTTGCTGAGAGTTACCAGCTCATCCACCACCGGAGTCTCGGCCTGGGTGAAAGCCACCTGCTTGCCGGCGATGGCATCGGCCAGCAGCTGTTTGGTCATGGAGTCCCATTTCAGGGAGAGCTTGGCCGGGTCTTTCGGCAGTTGGACCGAGTCCAGCGCCTGTCCGAAGGTACTGCGCTTCTTGGAGATGCGCGACTTCTCCTCGGTGGTCGGCGGGGTGACGGTGATCTCGTTGACGTTGATGGGGCCAATCAGGGGCCCTTTCACGCCGTTGTTGATTTCGGCGATGTAGACATCACCGGCCAGCAGCAGGCCTTTGTCGGTAAATGACATGCTTGGATGCTCCTATGGTATCCAGATGGTGGTGCCAACCTAGAGGCTGGCGGTATAGGTGAGGCTAAATTGGATGGAGGTCAGCAAGGTGTCGCTGCCGATTTCTTCGGGTTCCAGATTGATGGTGCCCACCGAGATAGTGAGCAACGTCGTGCCCGGCAGGGGGATCCCCGCCGTCGAGGGCACCAGCGCCGCCAGCACCTCTGACAGCAACCGGTCACGCCCTGGCCGCCCGTCACTCGCGGGCTGGTAGAGGTCCACCTGAATGTTGCGGGTGCGCTTCCACTCCCGCCCCCGCCGCTCCGGTTTGACCTCGGTCAGCTCCCGAAAATGGGCCAGCGGCAGTGGGGTATGCTGGTCGATCTGCGGGTCGCTGTCGCACACCCTGTCTTCTGGAGACAGTGCTGGCACACTGCGCAACTTGGCCAGCAACGCATCGATGATGACGGTCGCTTCGGTCATGTCACTCTCCTGCTGAAGGTGCTGGCAAGGTTGGCTTGCAGCTCGTCGAGAAACTGCTCTGTGATGATGTCGTTCCACCAGCCCCGCAGGCCCACACCACCCGCCATCACCAGCCGAGGCTTACCGGCTTTCGCATAGCGGATCATCGGGCGGCGCTTCTTGCCGTAAGGGTTGATAAAACCGTAGACCTGCACACGCTTGCCGCCCCGCAGCACCCAGACGCTGGCCCGGGTACCGGTGCCATCGGTACGCTGGCTGGCAAATTTGACTCGGCTGAACGGGATCTTCTTCAGGTCCAGGCTGATGGTGGCAACGTCGTTGCTGGCGTTCGCCTTGTCGAGCCGTATCCGCGCCCTGACCGAGGCCGTATTGAACCCATCGGCGGCGATCCGGTTCACGATGTCACTCCGGGTGTTGGCGGCCACTTCATTGACCACGGCCACCAGCTGCTTGCGGATCGTGGCAGGGAGCGCCTTGAATGCATCGACGCTATCGCTCAGGCCGGTGACGTTGATCGCCCTGGCCCTGCGCTTGCGGCTAAGTCCGCCCGGCATCAGACCACCATCACTCGCAGCGTGGTGCCGTTGTCACTGCCCTCAATCAGCCCATCGATACGGTATTGCCGGCCACGTAAGGTGACCTGGTCACCCTGGCGTGCAAAGGGGGGGACGAGCTCAGGCAGGATCAGGTCTATCTGGTGTCGCGGTTCGCTGCGGGCCCCCACCATCACGTTCTCAGCCGCCAAGAAGGCGGTGACCGGATAAGGTTCGCCCTGCTTCGGGGTGTAGGTCGCTGGCTCACCGGAGAGTTTGCGGGCGGAGATCTGCAAGGCGCCAGGCTCGCTGGCGGTGTCTTCGATCAAGTACCAGCAGGCATTCCCCTTCAGCAACTGCCCGGGCAGGATATCGCCCCGAACCCGCACCGTGATTAGGGTCGAGCCGGTCGCATAGATACTGGCTTGGGCCTCGCGCCCTGCCGCCTTCGGATCAATGATCTTCGCCCACAGTTTGCCAAGCAGCGGCCATTCTGGGGGGGTGCCGGTTGCGGCGCCAAAGCGCGTCAGCCGGGTGTCGAGTTCGCCACTTTTAAGCATGCATCCCCCTAGCCCACCACGATGTCACGATAGGGATGGATCAGTGAGTCATACGCCAGCGGCAGAGTCGTTGCGATGGTGCCCGTCACCACGGCCTCCCGGTTGGTGTACCAATGGCCGATCAGCAGCAAGGCCGCCAGCTTGAGCGCTGGGGTGAGAGGCTGCCCCTCCTCCCCTGTCGCCACCAGCGGCTTGTTGATGTCGGACTGGATGTGGCTGATCGCCGCTTCAATCAAACCGGTCAGCAGCGCATCTTCGTCGGTCATCTCCGGTTCAATACGGCACTGCGCCTTGGCCTCTGCCACGGTGATCAGCAACATGCTTACTCCTCACCCTCGGCTGCGGTGTAGGCCTCTGCCACGCCACCGTCGATCAAGGCCTGTGCCTTGGCTGCATCAAATCCGGTGATATCGCCGGGGCTGTAGTTCTTGAAGGGGCGGATGACCTTGATAAGCGTCACGACGGGATCGCTCCCCGCCTTGTCTGGTTTGGCCATGATGGCTCTCCTGAACGGTCTTGATAGTGAAATGGAAGGGGCCACGAAGTAGCCCCATGGCAGGGTTTACCAGGTAACGGCGGTCCCCAGTACCAGCCCTTCAGGATGGCGGAAGCCCACATCGTGGTTGCCGACCAGCCGGATCAGGGATTGGTTGCGGGCATAGGCGCTGACCAGCTCGCCAGCGGCATCCACATAGGTGGCCTCGCGACTGAAGTCGATGGTCATGTTGTCCTGCTCGCCGATCACCACATCGTTCCAGTCGGCGAAGTAGATCTCGGTCTGATTGGTACCCGCGCCGAGGTTCACCGGGATGGTGTTGGTATGGGCAATCGGGTAGCCCTTAAGCAGGCCTTGGGCCATCTCCGGATAGAGCTTGTTGCCGTTGCCATCGCGCAGACCGAACAGCTTCATCCAGGAACGCGGGCTCATGCCCCAGCCCGGATTGATCATCATGGAGTCGGAGCTCATCAGCTTCAGGATGAGCGAGTCGAGGTAGGCATCAATGGTGGCCAGATCCGCCGTGCCAGTCCAGGCGATGGTGCGGCCCGCATCGGTGGCCACCTTCTTGAAACCGGTCGGGGTGTTGTTGGAACCGTCGTCGCGCAGAAACGCCTTGTCCTCGCGGCTACCCATGGCCGCGATCATGTCACCCAGCACCAGTTGCTCCACGTTGTACCCGGCGCTCCCGATCAACTGATTGCTCATCGGGACCAGGGTGATGATGGTCTTGGCCGAGAGCTTCACATCATCGAAGCTACCGCCGGTGGCCTTGGCATCAATCCCTTCCCCTACGTAGCTGGAGGTCGCGCCGCCGGACATGCGCGGCATAGAGAGGTTGCCGTTGGGCAGCGGCACCGGGCGAGCGCCGAGCTTGCGCACGATGGTGCGCGGGCGCAGCAGCTCGATCAGCTCGGAGTGCAGGTTCTCGGGGATGAGTGCGCCACCGGAGCCGGCCGCGGTGCCGATCACCATGGCGATCCCGGCATCGCCGATCTCTTTGGCGGCGAATTGCTCGGCCAACTTCATATCCCCCTTGCCAGCGGCAACGGCCATGGCGAGGCGAGCCATGCCAGCACCAGGGTACTGCTTAAGCTCGGCCTTAACGTGGATGGCCGAGGCACCAATGACTGCGACAGAGGCAGCTACCGGTACCGCTTGTTGAGCAGCCAGCCGCTCTGCAGTTTCCAGACGGGTGATCTGGGCACTGATTTCCGCGACTTTGCTCTCGAGTGAAGTGAATTCGGACAACTGCTCTGCACTCAGAGCCCCGCCCTGCTTCTCAATGTCAGCCAGGGCGGTAATCTGGGCGACGATTTCGCCACGCTCGCGGCGGAGGGTTTCGATAGTTTTCATCGAGTGGTTTCCTTTGGGTATAAAAAAAGCCCCTGATGGGGCTTATTGGGATGGGCTCCGCCGCAGGGCTAGAGCTGGTTCTGCAATTCGATGGCCTTGGCCCGAAAGCCGACGGACTGTTGAGGTTTGCCCTGATTGGCCACGCTGGCGGCAAGGGCGTTGAGATAATCCTGGGGATTGGCCAGCTCGTCAGCCATGCCATTGGCCACGGCTTCACTGCCGCTAAAGAGGGCTGCTTCGGTGGCCTTCACCTGCTCGATGGGAAGGTCGCGATAGCGAGCGACGGAGTTCACGAACAGCTCGTAGGCCTGATCCATCCGGTGGTTGATGGAAGCCATCGCCCCCTCGGATAGGGGTTCGTGAGGGGAGCCGTCCTTCTTGCGCTCGCCGCGGTAGAAGGTGGTGAAGGTTAGACCCACCTCCTGCTCCCACTTGCTCACCTCCATGTGCTCCATGATGACGCCCACCGAGCCGCAGCCGCCGGTCTCGCTCACCACCACCCTGGTGCAAGCGGATGCGATGAAGTAAGCGGCCGAGTAGGCGGCAAAGTTGACCAGGGCGGTGATCGGTTTGACGCTGCGCTTGGAATAGATGTATTCCGCCAACTCCTTGCAGCCCACCGCCATGCCACCGCCGGAGTTGATGTCGAGCACGATCTCCTTGACCCGTTCGTCGGCCAGCGCAGTGGCGATCTGCATCCTCACCCACTCGTAGCTGGTCAGCTCGGTGCAGGTAGCATCGATGTGACCACGCCGCGCCATCAGGATGCCGTGCACAGGGATGACTGCCAGCCCGCCGATCCGGTTCTTGAACTCGCCCTTGGCCTCCAGCGGAGCAGGCTCGAACCCGTCCGGCAATTCATCGGCAGCCATGATGTCTCGCTGGTTGCCCAGCATGCGTGGTAGCAGCAAGCTCTTCACCCCAGCCAGTACATCCTGGGTGGCATAGAGTGGTTGGCCAAACGCCATGCTGGCCAGATGGGGATAATTGATCAGCTTCGGCATAGGATGGCCTCGATCTCGTTGAGTTGTTCGGTGCTGGCTTTGGTGATGCCTGGTGGGAGTGAGCCGGTGCTCACCATGTTGAGCGGAGTCAGGTAGATATCTCCACCTGCTACCGGCGGCAGGTTCTCCAACCGGCGAATATCGTTGACACTCATCCAGCCCCATTGGCGACCGAGGGCATAAGCCTCATAGCGGGACTTCTGATCTGCCCGTAACAACCCGGAGACGTTGAACTCGATGTAAAGGTTCTTGCGCTCCGCAGGCAACAACAGGTCACGCATCATCGCGCCTTCGATCCGCTTGACCCAAGCCAGCAAGGTGTAGATGACAAACTGCAGCCCCTGGTGCTCGATGTTGTTGTTGGTCGCCCGCTCCAGTTCGCCGATCATGTGCGGCGGTACCTTGTAGAGACGGCAGATCTCGTTGGCCCCGTACTTGCGGGACTCCAGCAACTGCGCCTGCTCGTTGTTCATGGCGAGCTGTTTGTACTGCATCCCCTCCTGCAGTAATGCGACCGAAAAGGCGTTGCGCAGTCCGGAATGGCGCTCTACAAACTTGCCGAGGAACGCATCCACCTTGGCCTGGGTATCGAACTTGGCGCCATCCTTCGGGCTCTCGATGACACCCGAGAGGGTCGTGCCGTTAGCAAACACCCGTCCCGCATGCTCATCCACCGCCATGGCGAGCCCGATGGTGTCCGGGTTGGTCTGGATCGGTGACAGCCCCAGGTAGCCATCAAGACTGAACGCCTTGACGTGGTGCACCATCCGCATCGGCAAGATCTGGTTGCTGCCATCCAGCAACTGGTAATAGGGCAACCCATCCGGCCCTTTGAGCACCGCTACCTTGTCCGGGTTGATGGGAATGAGCTCTGTGATGAAGCCTCGCCCATCCCGGTCGATCAAGCTGTAACTGTTACCACGCAGGCCCAGGTGACCCATGCGCTGCTCATTGAATTCAAACGCTGTGTCTTTCTGGTTAGGCTGGTTGTGGATGAGGTCGTACAGCGGGTGGTCAGTTGCACGCAGCCGCTGGTCATCATCTCGACGGTAGAGCTCACAGGGGAGCTGCGCCACGGACTCGGCCAGCAGGGTGACACAGGCACGCACTACCCCTTGCGCCAGGGCAGTCTCCGGCGTTACCAGCACACCGGCCTTGGTCGTCTTACCCGCCATGCTGCTGATCCACTGACTGAAGTTGCCGCCCTTGCGCCCGCTGCCGAACATCATTGGCAGGAACATTAGCTATCCCCCTTGTGGCGTTTGGCGAACTCGGCGGCAGCCACTGCTCGACTCATCATTAATGACCAGATCAGGCAGAGCAGACCGCCCACTATCCAGCCGAGCGGCGGGGCGTAGAGGCTGGCGCCATAGGCCAGCGCCGCAGCCCCCAGCAGGCCCACGATGAAAATGAAAAGTTGTGTCAGCATAAAACGTCCGAGGTTTCGTAGATGGAGCGGTCATCGCCGCGATCCGGCACCATGGCGCGGGCGATGGTCATGATCAGCGCCACCGCGCCGTCTATCTTCTGATCCGCGCTCTCCTTGACCGGGCGCACCATGTCATCGTTTCCGGGTAGGTTCTTGCCGATCACATTGCCGATACACCAGGTCATCAGGCTGTTGCCGTCGTGGTGGAAGCGGCCGGCCTGGATCGCAGCCTCCAGCTCCTTCATTCCGGCGGACATGTTCTGATAGTTCTGGGTGATGGTGATGGGGGTCATCCCCTCATCTGCCAGCGAGTGAGACAGGGCAATTGCCCCTGCCGGATCGAGTGGAGTCTCCAGCACCTTGTTGGCCAGGTTGGCCTCTTTGGCCTCTTCGAAGATCTCGCGATAGTCGATCTCTGCCCCATCGGTGGTGCTGAGCTCGCCCAGGTTGACCCACTTCTGGTATCGCTCCGCCAGACGCCGGTTATCGTTATCGAACACGGTATCTTCCGGCACCCAGAACCTGGGGGCGACCGAGTAGTAGTGGCGCTTGCCGTCGATATCGCGCCAGAACAGCCGCGCCATGGAGTTCATGTCGAGCTTGCGGGCCAGGTCGAAACCGAGGATGCACTCGTCACCGTCGAACTGCTCCAGGGTGAGGCTCTTGTCTTCGCAGGCCGCCCAGCGCTGCATGTTGTAGAACGCCGTCTTGGCCGAGACCCAGACGTTGAGGTGTTTGGTTTTGAAGATGTTGGCAAAGCGGGCCGACTTGATGGCCTTGGCCTGCTGCGCCAGCAGATGCTCGGAGTAAACCGAGATGCCCATGTTCGGATTAGCCTTAGCTAACACCTTGGGATCCGCCCAGTCATCACCCTCGTCAATGGTGTAGATGATCCCGAACAGCTCATCGTCCGGCACCGTGCCAGCCAGCATCTCGATTACTTCCCGCCGCTTGTCGTAGCAGGGGCCGTCGATGTTGTAGCCGGCAGTGGTGATGACCCACATCAGCGGTTGGCGGCGGGCGCCCATACCGGTGATCATGGTGGTGTAGAGGTCGTCGCTGTCATGCTCGTGGTATTCGTCCACGATGGCGCAGGATGGCGACTGACCGTCACCCGGATTGCCAATCAGCGGCTCAAAGCGAGCACCGTCAGCAGGGATATTCAGGTTGCTGGCGTTGACCTCGATGCCGTAGTGATCGAGCAGCGCTGGGGTACGCTTGGCCATCAGGCGGGCGGGGCGGAATACCTCCCACGCCTGTTTTTCAGTGGTGGCGCCGGAGTAGACCTCGGCACCGAATTCGTTATCTGCCGCGAAGCAGTAGAGGCCAACCGGAGCGGAGAGCGCCGACTTGCCATTCTTGCGGGGGATCTCGTTGTAGACCTCGCGAAAGCGACGCAGCCCGCTGCCCTTGCGCACCCAGCCAAACACGCAGCAGATGATGAACAGTTGCCACGGCTCGAGGTTCAAGGTCTGGCGCTTGAAGGCCCACTCCCCTTTGGTGTGGGGCATGAGCTGAACGAACTTGGCAGCCCGTTCGGCTTTGTCCTTGTCGAAACGAAACCGGAACTTGGCCGACTTCTCTTTGGCCAGATCATCGAGATGCCGCTGGCAGGCCTGGATCACGTAGCGGCAGGCGGGGATGTTGCCGCGCACCACATCGCGGGCGTAGCCATTGGCCACGTTGACGTAGGGATAGCTTTTGCGTGCGGCCATAGTCCATCCCTACAAAGCAGCGAACGGGTTGCCTCCTCCCTTCTTCTTGTTGCCGCCGATCAGGCGCGAGCGGCTGGAAGGGTCCAGCCCGAGCAGGGCCCCGTATGTGGTCATTTGCTTGAGTGATTCGTTGGCGACGGTACAGGCCGGATTTTTGACTGGACCACCAGTGGCCCCTTCAACCACCAGGCCGTGCCTGGTGATCTCGATCTCGGCTCTGCGCCAGCGGGAGTAAGCGGCGCAGAATGCCTCCAGGTTGTGCAGATCGGTGATGCACAGTACCTCGGCGGCGCACAGCTCTTTGATCACCATGTCCCATAACGTGGGGGCCCACTGGTCTTCTGCCAGCCACTCTGGGCAAGCGACCCCGATCAAAGGGGTGAAGGTAGGTTCGTTTTTGTTCAGCGCCCGCTTGCCGGCATTGCCCCCTAAGCGCTTCAAGGCCGTCGGCTTGGGCTTCCTACCGCGCCCGGGCACGGTAGCTGCACCGCCCATCGCGCCCTCCATTTAAATTTTTAATTTCGCGGGTATAAAAATTTCACGGGGCGGAGCAGTGGTGAGGTCGAAAAGCTGGGAGGATTTGATCCCCCCTACCCCCTCCCCAGCCCCGCCCGGCGGGCTGCCAGCGCCTCTGCCCGCGTCTTGGTGGCGTGGCAAGGGTCGCAGATGCTCTGCAAGTTATCGTCATCATCGGTGCCGTCAGCGGCCTTGTTGACGATGTGATCGACTTGAGTCGCTGGCGTCACAATGCCAAGAGCAAGGCACACCTGGCACAGGTAGCTATCCCTCACCAGGATCCGCTTGCGCCGCTTGCGCCACGCCCAGTCATAGCCGCGATCATCGGCGCTGACCTTGGCGACCTTCTTCCACCCATCGAGCAGATGTATGTGGGCTGGGCAGTAGCCATGCCGCTCGATAGTCAACTGATGGCAGGTACGATCTCTGCACACCTTGGGAACTCGTGGAGGCATGGCTGCTACCTGGTTGGTGCCGCACCGGCACACATTAACGCGGGACGACCCGCCAGATGGTAGAGTGACCCGGTGCGGCGATTCGGTTACTGCCGGGTAATCAAGGAGTCGTAGGCTCTTTCGCAGGCCAGACCGGATGCTCGAGCTCGGTCATACGCTGCTGCCAGCTCACCCGCTCTTTCGTCAGCCCTGCCGAGCAGGTCGGCGAGCACCATGGCAGGTTGCCCGGCTGCCGGGCCTCCCTGGGAAGCGCCGGAACCGCTGGTGCACTGACTTGCTCTGGCTGCCAGGCGGCGGGCTTGCTCACGCAACCGACCAGACTCAAGGCCAGCAGCAACAGCATCAGCTTGTGCTTGGGCGATTTGTTCTTGTGCATGGTCTCTCACCTCATCGATTTTTGCCTGACGGCGCTGTTCTTCCTTCCGAGCCTCCAGCTCTGCCTTGGTCCTGGCAGTAGCGAGGCTGGTAGCCTCTTCATTCCACTTCACCTGCCAGGTCTTGCGCTCCCCCTCCTCCCCAGCAGCATGACCAGATCGATAGAGCGCCACCCCACCGCCGGCCAGGGCGGCTATCACCAAGGCGCCGGCCAGAAATGGCACAGCCTTACTCTGTGGAGTCACTCCCATCATGCCCCCTTGCACTTAGTATTGAGGCGCAGCCGGTCTTTCCAGAGCCCCGGGCATACCCGGTTCCCTGGCGCTGAACAGTCCTGATTACCGGATCGCTTGAACAGCAGGATCGCCTCACAGGCCCCGGAGTAGTCGCCAGAGTTCAGGCGCTTCACGATGGTGGAGCGACAGAAGGCACCGGGGCCAATGTTGTGGGAGAGCTCGACATAGGCGTCGAACTCATACTGGTGGAGTGGCACCTTGATGCAGGCCTTGAGGGAATCCTCGAATACCCGTACCTCCCGAAGGCTCCGGTTCACCGCGGCGACGGGAGTGATGGTGTCCCCCATCTTGACCCCTTCGGTGCTTCCAAAGCCGATAGTGGGGAGCTTGGTACCGTGTACCGGATCGGGGTAAGCCATCGGCTCAAACCCCTCCCGATTCAGGAGCCCCACAAAGCCCGCAGCACTGAGAGTGAGCGCCGCTATGGCAATTCGCACTTTTGTCATGCCTACCCCACCTGCTTGGCGCGTGGCTTGATGATGTTCGACCAGATAAACCAGCCGATTTGCACTGAAAGCCATACTAGCGTCGCGATCAGCACCCAATCGTTCAGCGAGACACCAGCCCACGACATACTCACCACTGCGACAGGAGGGGCTGATTTCGCAGTTTCACCGACCACTGTGGTAGCGAGCTGCTCATGTCCTTGGTTCATGAATCCCCCAGAAACGAAAAACCCCGGCAAGGCCGAGGTTTGGAAAGGGAAATAAAAAAGGACTGAACCCTTTCGGGTGCAGTCCTCCATCATTGGCTTTCACTCTACACAAAATTGCTTTTGACTGTCAACGGCCACCCGTTGGCAAGTTACTCCACCACACATCGAATGGCGCCACGCTAGTCATACTTTCTGGCGCACTATCCATCACAGCCTTATGGATCATGCTCAGGTCATAACGGCTAATCTGGAAGCTACCAAGGAGAACGTCGCCACTGCTCGTCCGCTTCACATATACTCCAGGTTTAGTAAACAATACTGCGCACTGCTCAGCCTCCCAGCTTGGTAAGCTGCCAACCCATCCTTGCACACACAGCTCAGCCTGCTTTCGCGAAATATAGCTGTCACCGAACAGCAAAACGACGCACCCAACGACCAGTGTCACCATCAAAACGCCAACTACCCAAACCCGTTCCAGATCCACTTTCCCTCCTAGGGCCAATCCCTGCTGTAGATATAAGCACCTCACTAAAACCACTCATACACGCAATTTGTTGCAGTGCCGCCAGCTCCGCCCAGCATGCCCCCATATCGCAACCTGCCCGCTCATGAGCCTGGATCACCATCTTGAGCACAGAGTTCCCAGTCCCGAGGAGCTGGGATACCTTGAACTCCATAAGCTCATCCCCATTAACTTCAGCTGTGAAAACCCCTTTCCCCTGCCAATAACGGAGCGGATATTCAGTCATTAACATAATAGCGAGCCTCCGGCATTATCTGCTCGGATGAAAATTAAGTGCATGAGTTATTTGGCATGGGCTGCCAGTGGGGATAATTTACAGACCTGTAATTCTGTCTGTCAATGACAATTTGATAAAAGACAGGTTTTCAAGGTTCAGCCTAGAAAATCTGTTCAGATGCTACAAACCACTCTCGGTCTCACGAAACGTGGATTTCGCTACATTCTGTAAATTATAGTTTAGAAAGCAGTCAACTAGAGTTGACTCATATTAAAAATGCCATATGTGAAATATGGAGCAATGTCTTGCTACGACATTGACGATTATAAGCAAACGATAGTTTATTTATTTTTAGTTGAAGCCAATATTTTTAATTTCATATTGTCATTATTACTATTTAGCCGCTCTCACATCGGTGAACCCCAGACCAAGACAAGAACCAAATCTTTGTCGTATCACTACAGCTCGCTTGCACAACACCAACGCAGACCGCGTTTTACATCAAGATTGCAATCTTGATGAGTGGCGGTGCCGGACAATGACGGACCCTCTCGAACCCCTCCATGGTAACGGATGGCGACTGAGCCCGCATGCGGCCTGATATTGTCGACGTATCTACTTTTGTGCTCCCCTCATGATTATATAATCACAGAATCAAATAATCATTGACGGTTGTCCATCATCAGAATTTCAATATTGATTGTTAGGATGTTCCCACATGGATATAAACAATTGACTGCCCGATAAAATATTGATTCCAAGAAAAGCATTAACAAACACATCTTGTGTGCTCTATGCGACCAAAAGCCGACCAAAGAAAATCATTCATATGGTTTATCCATATAGGCAAACGAAAGTTATTAATAATTGTCCTGCTGCGACATAGTTCGTGCTGAAATTATAAAATGTCTCACCACGACATTTTAGCCGCTAAAATGATTTTAATTGGCAGAGCTGGCGCCAGAGTCAACTGAAGTACATCCCAACTGGCACCTGATGCGGACAGCAAAGGCCCTTGCTATACTGTATAAAAACACAGTAAGAGCCAGAACCATGCTTGCTATCACGCATCCATCACCCGACAGCCTTGAGCTGCCGCTGTTCCTTTCGCCTGTCGCCTGTGGCTTCCCCAGCCCGGCCCAAGACTATGTGGAGCAGACCATCGACCTGAACCAGATCTGCATCGAGCATCCGGCCGCCACATTCTACGTGCGCGCCAGTGGACACAGCATGGTCAGGAAGGGGATCCATGACGGCGACCTGCTGGTTGTCGACAGGGCGGTAGAGGCCCGCCATGGCGCCATTGTGCTGGCCTGCCTGGATGGCGAGTTCACCGTCAAGGAACTGCAGGAAACGCCACGGCCCGCCCTACTCCCGGCCAACCCCGATTTTCCTCCTATTTATCCGCAAGAAGGGCAGGAGCTGGAGATATTCGGGGTCGTCACCTTCGTGCTCCACAAGACCAAGCAGGGGTAAACCATGCCCACCGCCATTGCCCTGGTCGATGTGAACAACTTCTACGCCTCCTGCGAACGCCTGTTTCGGCCTGATCTGAAGGGGCGGCCCATCGTGGTGCTCTCCAACAACGATGGCTGCGTTGTGTCTCGCAGCCCAGAGGCCAAAGCACTGGGGATCAAGATGGCGGTGCCCTACTTCCAGATCCGCGAGCTCTACGAGGAGCAGGGAGGCATCTGGTTCAGCTCCAACTACGCCCTCTACGGCGACATGTCGAACCGGGTGATGACGACCCTGGAGAGCATGGCGCCGGCGGTGGAGGTCTACAGTATCGATGAAGCGTTCATCGAGCTCGGGGAGTTCTGGGCTGGCGACCTGATGGCCTATGGCCGCCAAGTTCGCGAGCGAGTGCAGCAATGGACCGGTCTCACCGTCGGAGTCGGCATCGGGCCCACCAAGACTCTCGCCAAGCTGGCGAACTACGCCGCCAAGAAGTGGCCGGCCACCGGCGGTGTGGTGGATCTGCGTGATGAGGGGCGCCGCGCCAAGCTGATGGCCATCACCCCGGTTGAGGAAGTCTGGGGGATCGGGCGCAAACTGACAGCCAAACTGACGGCCCAGGGCATCAACACTGTGGCTGACCTGGTAGTGGCCGACCCCAAGAGCCTGCGCCGTCAGTATGGCGTCGTCGTCGAGCGCACCGTGCAGGAGCTGCGGGGGATCCCCTGTGCCGAGCTGGAGCAATTGGTCCAGGCCAAGCAGCAGATCATCTGCAGCCGGAGCTTCGGCGAGCGCATCACCGACTTTGTCCCCATGCGGGAGGCACTGGCCGGCTACATGGAGCGGGCTGCCGAGAAGCTGCGGGCCGAGGGGCAACGGTGCCGCCACGTCACCCTCTTTATAAGGAGCAGCCCCTTATCGGAGCGGGAGACCTACTACGGCAACCAGATATCGACCCGGTTGCAGACCCCCACCTCAGATACCCGTGACCTGCTGGCACTGGTTGAACCGCTGCTGCGCCGGATCTGGCGGGATGATGTCCGCTATATGAAGGGGGGCGTCATGCTGGCCGATTTCACCCCGGTCAGCATGCACCAGGGAGATCTTTTCGCTGACCCGCAGCAGGATCCCCGCAGCGAGGCACTGATGCAGGTGATCGACAAGATTAACCAGGGGCGGCTGGGGAAAGTCTACTTTGCAGCAAGAGGGAGAGACCCCAGGGAATTGACGATGAAACGGGAGCAACTCAGCCCCCGCTATACCACCGATCTTGGGGAACTACCGGTGGTAAGGCGATAGTCCAAGCAGACATGGGCAGGCCTCTCTTTGCCTGTCCAGATCCATTATTGCCGCTGCCGTGTCGGTACGGATTGGTAAGCGACCAGTAGGAAGATGCACACAAAGAATACGAGGCTGGTGCTGGTAACGCCGAAGCCAAGGCCGCCATGTTTTTCGGATTGTGATAACCAGTCTCCGATGGAGGCGCCTAATGGGCGAGTCAAAACATAGACGATCCAAAATGACAGCACAGTGTTCATTTTTAACCGGTAATGGGCGAACGCCGTGGCGGCAATCAAGGAGCCAAATAGCACAGTGGTATTCATATAGCCGATATCCATCCCCTCAGAGACCCAATCCCCCGCCGCAGTCCCCAGGGCAAAGGTAACAAGGATGGCTGCCCAGTAAAAAAGCTCGCGTTTACGGCTATCAATGGCGCGGATAGACAATGTTTTTTCCTGTGCATACCAGATGCCGAAGGTGATCAATAGCACCACCGTAAAAACGCTGGTTGAAAGTGCCAATGGCACTCCCATTTGGTCGGTCAAATTATCTGTCACAAGAGTGCCAAAAATGCTTACCAGCACCACCGCCAACCAGTACTTCCAGGGAACGTAGTGCGCTGACGTCAGTTGTATCAGCAAAGTGGCGATCAGCATGCCCCCCATCAATACGGATGTCGTCGTTAGCCCCAGATGCAGGTTGAAGATCAGATAATCGGCCGCTGTTTCCCCCACGGTCGTCGACATCATCTTTATCAACCAAAAAATCAATGTGATCTCGGGTACCTTGTTGGCTGGATTATTGGTGTTGGTATACATAGTTCACCTGATCCTACGGTTAGACAAATAGCCCTTCATCACAGAGTGGGGGATATTCCTTAAGAGAGGATTAAGGCCCCAGATGAAAATCATATCTTGCTGATAACAGGGAATAATTGCGGAATGTGCGGAAGTTCTAATGGGTGTGAAATGAGTTACGTCCCCGCTATCCGAGGAACGATTGATATAGGGTGATAAGATCACACCGAGCACTCAATGAGGTCCGCCTAGTCCATCAGGATTCGGGAATCAATGCCGTGCCTGGCTTACACTGGATTAGGACGCTGTGGACGAAAACAGGCGACACTAGAGCAGTGCATGGAGAGCATGATGAAAGCGATACATACCGGCGTCATATTGTTCCTGTTGAGCACAGGGGCGCAGGCGAATGACAGCTTCAACAGCGAACTGAGCCACGCTATTGGGGGGGCCGCAATGGGGGCGGGGTTCACCGCCTTGTCCAATTACTATGGCTATTCGGCACATCGGGGATGGATCGGGTTTGGCATCTCAACCGGCATTGGGGTAGCCGGGGAGTTAATTGAACGCGCAACGGGAAAGGGGGACTTCTCTGCCCTTGATGCAGGGTCCAATGCGCTGGGGGCCGCGATAGGCGCCTTTATCACCGATCGCTGGATCCTGGCGCCCGTCCTGTTACCCGAGGAGCACTATGCGGGACTGATGACCAGCTACCGTTTCTGATGGGGGGTCAATTCAGACAGCAAAATAGGATGCCCCCCCTTCATACTCAGTCAGTGGTTACTGCTGTCAGCGATAGACCTCAACTGCCAGCAGTACCAAAACTCTTTGTGATAGTTGTGTCACGGCGCTATGGATGCTTGTGTGGTGGTGTTCTGCACACTCTGGGCGCGGCAGGGTTTGAACAGATCCAGCCCCCCCTCATAGACCTTGGTCTGCACATCCATAATGCCAAGCATGGAGTGGAACAAGTTATCGTGAGAGAAGCGCTTGCTGCCCGCCTCCTGCTGCAGACAATCCATGTTCAGCTGGCGATCTGCCTGAAACTGGGGAGAGAACCAGGTCAGCAGTGGCACCTTGGTTTGATCATCCGGTGCAAACTTGTAGGGGGTGCCGTGCAGATAGAGCCCCAGAGCGCCGAGTGATTCGCCATGATCCGACAGATAGACCAGCCCCACGTTGTACTGGCTCTCGAGCGTCTTGAGTTTGGCAATGAGCTGGGACAGCACCTTGTCAGTGTAACGGATGGTGTTGTCGTAAGTGTTGACCAGCTCCGCGTTGCTGCAGTTCTCGATATCACTACGCTGGCAGTCCGGAACAAAGAAGCGATCGGTGGTGGGGTAGCGGCGATAGTAGGTGGGCCCATGGCTACCTATCAGGTGAAACGCTACCAGCTTGTCGCCCTGCTTGCTCTTCATGTCGGCGATCTGCTGATCCAACCCCTGTAACAGCACCTCGTCGTAGCATGTGTCCCCGTCACAAAGAGCAGGGAATTGCTTGGGTTCGATTACGATGGTGGGCACATTCTTACAAGCCCCCTTGCAACCACTATTGTTATCCTTCCACAGCACGGACACCCCGGCATGTTGCAGCACATCCAGCACCCCATCCCGCGACTTGGCCAAGGTTTCATCATAGTCTCGTCGGGTCATGTTGGAGAACATGCAAGGCACGGAAACCGCAGTGGCGGTGCCACAAGCGCGGACGTCTTTGAAAGAGACCAGCCCCTGCTCTTGCGCAGTGAAATAGTTAGTCGGCTTCTCGTAACCGTTGAGAGAATAGTTCTTGCTACGTGCCGTCTCACCCAGCACCAGGAACATCAGAGTCGGCTTGTCACTCATGCTAACCACATGGGCATCGGTACCGAGTTGCAAATAGGGAGTCGGTGTCGTGAACAGGTTCCTCTTGACGTATTTGAAGAGGCCACTCACATAGTTGGCTGGCACGATTTCCTTGGAGAGAACGTTGTTGTTACGCCCGACAGAGGCGTAGTCCTGATAATAGAGTGCGGCAACTCCCATCAGAAACAACAGAGACATGGCGATCCCGCCAAGCCGCATGCCCAATCCCTTGTACCAAGGGCGCGGATATTCGATCTTTACCCACAACAGACACAGCGTTGGTAGCAAGCCGGTCAACAGGAACCAGGTCACCACGGAGAAATTGAGGTAGGAACTCGCCTCACTATGATTGGTCTCGAAGATGTTCTGCATCATGCCAGCATCGAAGATGACGCCATATCTCATCATTGCGTAGCTGACGATAGAGCCTGACAAGATTAACAGACAGAAAAAAGGTTTGAGCAGATAGCGAAAGGTGAACGGCAGAAACACGGCATTAAGCGCGGCCAGCAACACAAACGGAATCGAGAGAGCAAAGCCCACCTTGACATGCTCAAGCGCATGCAAAATCGTGTAGAAATGCAAGAAGATAGTACCGTTGAATACAAGTGCAAACAGCAATACCAACAACAGGTTAACCTTCATCACATCCAATGTGGGACGCATCCGTTTACTCCAAAAGCAATATTGAAATGGCAGCCCTGCATAGGAGCTCAGTTTTTGGCGCCCGGAATCGCCATCTTTTTCCGTAAAGACAAGCGCTTTTACATCAATAACCGGACATATCGTGATTCTATTCAGGTAACCTTAAGGAAGAATTAAGCCAAGGCTCAATCAGGACAACCGCTGGAACACTCTAAAAAAGACCTCGATGAGTCGCCATCATAGGCTTCGTTGGAAGCCTGTCAAGCGGATACTACTGGCCCCCATTAAGCTGCTACCCCCTCCTATTGCCGACATGATTGTCGCAGCCTCCTCTTTAACACTTCAAATACATGCATGTTATTTTTATGAATCACCTTAAGCGTTCCTTAATAAACACGCCCTATAGTCAAAATTAATTAGGGGGTAGACGCACATGTCAAAACTAATACTTTCAGCTCTGCTGCTAATGGCTGCATCATTATCAGCGGCGGATAACATACAAGCTATCTACGGTTGGGTCGAACACGGTATCATTTTGCCTAATTCAACCCCGCTAGAAATGAAGTTCGATACCGGAGCGAAATCATCCTCTGTTGATGCTAATGGCATCGAGCTGTATGAAAAAGACAATACACAATGGGTTAGATTTAACATTGACATAGAAGGTGGAAATTCAGATAAACCTAAGTCAGTTCCATATGACCTGCCCGTTATACGCAAAGTGAAGATCAGCGGTGCAGGTGGTGAGGTTCACAGAGTGGTTGTCTTAATGGATATCTGCATCGGCGGCCATTCCCTGAAGAAGGAAGAATTCACACTCGCCAACCGTAGCAACAAGAAATATCCCGTACTGATTGGACGCAGTACCTTGCAACACCTGGGAGCATTGGTTGATTCATCCAAAAAATTTATTCGAAATGGCAAGTGCAGCATCTGATGCACCCAAGCACCACCATTGAATAATATCCATAAAAATCAAATTCATTATTAATGATCACCCCCATGCCACATCACTTCCTGATATCGACCGAGGGGCTTGATCAATAAAAATAATAAAAGGGAGCTTTCTATGAAAAGGACATTGATATACGTCGCCATGATGGTAAGTCATGTCGGTTCCACACACGCAGCCAGTACGTTTGAAACTTATGGCGACATTGCACAATTTGCCATCCCCGCTATTGCAACAGGTATCTCCTGGTATAAAGGTGACTACGAGGGGATGAAAGAGCTAGGATTTGGCGTGCTCTCCACCACCGCAACGGTTGAAATATTAAAATTTAGCGTTGATGCTACTCGTCCAAATGGTTCCCCCCATAGTTTCCCCTCTGGACACACGGCATTAGCATTCAGTGGTGCCAGTTACTTGCAAATGCGTTATGGATGGAGTTATGGACTTCCAGCATATATTGCGGCGGGTGCAGTGGGCTGGTCGAGGGTAACATCGGATAATCATTATTGGCGTGATGTCATCGCCAGCGCAGTGATTGCCACTGGCTTTAGTTATGCTTTCACCAGCCCCTATGAGCAAAAGTTAGCCATATATCCCGGCTTGTTGGAAGACGGAGCCCAAGGAGTTTTAGTGAGCTTCCGATATTGAATGCCGATCAGAGATGCATAGAAACTACTGTTAAATACATTTCAATCCATCTGCTGATATCGTCGGAGCCCTCATCAGGAACAACCAGACCGCTTTTGCCAATCGATAACGTCTTAATTGATATATTGGCAGAGGCTCAAATGGCAGTGGAGGCCTCCCCCAGCACTGCCGGTGTCTGTGCTACTTCGTCACCTTCCTGTAGAACACCGCCACCTCGCTCTCCTGCACATGGCACCAGGCCAGCACCCCTTGATAGAGCGGGTACCACTGCCGCTCCCATTCCCCGCGGCTAAGCGTCCCAAGCAAGGGTTCGATAGCACGGCGCACCTGAGTGCCGGGGATGGGGCGCAGCCCGGTACCGCCACAGCGCAGGCATACCTTGTCGACGGCCTTGCCGTGCAGGCGGCTCAGCTCCAGATCGCGGATCACCCCGCGCCCATGACAGAACTGCGGGTGGCAGGCCGCCCCGGGCGTGTCCACCGTGCGGCAATAGTGCTGCACCACCAGGACGGCGATCGCCTTCAGGGCCATCCCTTGGCCACGTGTCTTGATGGCCCCCACATGCGTGGGCGCCAGCTTGCTGCACTCGGCCATCACCCCAATCACCGCCTTGTGGTGGGAGGCCTTATCCTTGGTGTAACGAGCCATCATCAGCGCCAACCCCACCCCTTCATATTTTTGCACCAACCCCAGCGCCCCCAGCACATCCGCCTGGGTCAGATGAGAAGGACCTGTGGAGCGTGACTGGATAGCCTGGAGCATTGCCGAACGGGGAGCACCGATAGTAAGCGCGTATTCGAGTCGCATCAGAATGCCTCCAGTGACCAGTGAGCGCCCTTGCGCTGAACCCCAACGAAGGTGAACATCCAGTGGTGCTTGGCTGCCACCTTGATCTTTACCCTGGCGTCATCCTCCCAGAACCCCTTCACCTCGTGCAGTTCAATCAGGCCATCCCGGCGCACCACCATAAAATCCGGGGTGTAGAAGGTCTTGTCGGCTAGCCGCAGCTTGAGCGGTTCAAACTCGTAGTGCAGCACCTCGCCCGCCAGCATCAGTTGACGCAGATGGCCGGCATAGGCCTCCTCGGTCTTGTTCATGGTGCCCGGTATCGGCTGCGGGCGGGCCCTCGCCTTCACTACTCTCCCAAGATATGGCGTCATCCAAACACTCCCAGGCCGGCGGCCTTGTTCAACGTCATCACGACGTGATCCAGCTGGCTGCCGTGGGTCTGCTCCCACTGCTGCCAGCCCTTGTTGTGCAATTCCATGTGTACCTGGTGGCAGAGCGGAAAGGTCATCAGGTCATGGGTCTTGCTGCCCATCACACTGAGCCCGTGCCCCACCACGTGGTGCGCCTCGATGCCCTCGGTCTCCCCGGTCACCACGCACGGCAACTGGCGGACGAACGCCAGATAGTTGGCTGACTCCCAGCGCCGCATCTTGGGGCGTGGGATATGCAGCATCGGCGGCTCCGGGTCGATGGCCTTCACCGCTGGCTTGATACGCAGCCGGCCGCGCAGCTCGGCCAGCGGATCCTGCTCCAGAAGTTCGGTGCGATTCACCCGATAGCGGGCATCGGTCTCCCGATAGCCGCGCCCTGGCACCAGCACCCGCTCAGGTTCCAGCGGCGGCAAGCGACAGGCGTGGCGCACCACGGCGATCGGCAGATGCTGCTGCACCTTGTAAACGCTGGCCCACCAGCAGAGATCCCGTGCTTGCAACTGGGTAAGGGCAACCCCACACCAGCCAGCCACCCGGGTCAGCAGTGCCCGGGCGATCGCCGCTGCGTGCTCCGCCGGGTTGAACGGCAACTGGCCATCCCGGTATGCGTTGTCATGGTGCCAGCACAGGGGGAGCGGTAGGCCCCCCATCTCGGTAGTGACCGATTCCCCGATGCAGCCATGGCCGATCAGGCACTGGCCCACGCTGCGCAAGGCCAGCTCGCCGCCGGCAGCGTTGACGATGGAAGGGTTGAGCAGGGCACTGACCAGCTCCGGGAACTGGGTCAGCAGGTCGCCACCATCTGGGGCAGGAACCAGTACCGCCGGGCGGTTGGCAAGGGAGGTGCGCAGCGCAGCCAGACCCTCCCCCACCTTCAGCAGCACCATCCCTATCTCTGGCACAAAGACCGGATGGGTCGGCATCATCCCAGCTTCTCCACCATCTCCAGCTTGTCGAGCAGCGGGCCCAGGCGGGTCAATAGCTGATAGCTGGCGGTGCGGCGCACGGCGAGGGACTCAGAGGCAATGATCCGGCGGGCAGCCTCAGCGGCGGTCAGGCCCGGGCAGGCGGTGTCGATGGAACGGAACAGCTCGGCGCTGGCATTGATGGCAGCCCCGGCCGGGTTGCTGGCCTGCTGCTGTAAATGGTGTGATCTGGCCGCACTGCGGCTAGTAAACTTGCTCATGTGACCCCTTTACCTCACGGTAATAGTTCAGCCGATCGCGAAAATATTCCTGATACTCCGCTGGCGGTTTGGCAATGGACGACTCAACCAATGAACGACATAAAAACTCTACTTAGAATCAGTTTCCAAGCACAAAACAAAGGGGACTTACGTCCCCAAATTTATTAGCCCTTAGGAGGATAGGGGTCGTTTCCGTAAGAGTTTTTCTCACGGATTTGCCCTTTCTCATTGTGAACAAGAACTTCACTGCGCTGATTCCGAGCAATATCACGAGCAGCCTCAAACGCTTCTTGTTGAGTTCCGTGGTGAGAGGTATCTTTCGAATTCCCTGCACCTCGAACTGCCCACTGATCACCTCTTGGTACAACATGTTGATTTTTACCTGACATAGATCACCTCCATTTGTGTTTATGTCAAAGATGACGATACGCTCAATAAACAACCAACACAATATGTAGATCAGAATTATCTACAAAGCACCATATATGGTATTCATGCCGCCACTTTCCCCAGCCCGACCTTGGCGAGCAACTCGGCGAAGCGGCTTTGATACCAGTGCGGCTGGGTCTCGCGCTGGCAGCGCGGATCCACGATGTTCTTGCCGAACAGCAGCCCCTTGGGCGTGATCGCCCAGAATTCTTTCTGCTTATCCGGTGACTTGGTGGAGGGGCGGCGCATCTTGGTCAGCAACCCGTTCGACTCGAGCAGGGCGTTGAAGTAGCGCACCCCCATGCTCACGCCGTGCTGCTTCAACCCCTCGGTGGCCGAGAAGGTCGGCCGCGAACTGCCATCGGTGGCATCGCTCGGCGCATCGATGGCGTAAGAGGGCAGAAGATTCGGCAGGCCATGCTGGCGCTGGATGGTCTGCAGCATGCCCAGCTTGCCGGAGTTGCTCACGTTCAGCATCCTGGCCGCCGTCTCGACGAACAGCAGTTCGACCTGCACTGCCTCAACGTTGATGGTTGGGAAATGGCCGATCGCGTACTGCCCGGTCTTGCGAATGCTGGGCAGCACCTCACCGGTGACCCACTGCTTGAACCCCTTTGCCGCGGGCAGCTTGCTGCCGAAGATCAAGGCATAGACCCCGCTCTCACACAGGAAGCTGACCTCCTGCACCCCGCTGGTCGTTGGGGTGTCGCGTTTCACGACATCCCCTTCATCCACATGGCGCTTCACCGCATCCCGCGGATTGCTGTAGCCCAGCGCCTTGCACACATCGACGGCACAGAACAGCACGCGCCCGGCTTCATCAATCAGGCGCACCTTGCCAAACTCCATACTGTCGAAACTCATCACCTGCATGTCACTCTCCCGATTGTCATGTCCTTGGTATAGCCCCAAAAGATACTGTGTATTTATACAGCCATCAATCACCGTTTGTTAGGTTCTCACTGCGGGATATGACCTACACCATCAACGGCAGATGCTGCCTGACCAGCAACCCCAGGGGGATCTCCTCGACGTCCAACTGCAGCAGCACCAGGCCGAAGGCGTGCGCCCGAGTAAACTCCTGCCGTGCCACTTTGCTCTGCTGCCAGCCGGGCAGAAACGCCACCGCCTCGCACTCCATCAACATGGGGATGGCGATCCGCATATAGGCGTCATGCTCCCAGCCATCCGGCAGCACGGCAGGGTTCATCACCCAGGCCCCTTGCCCTTGCAGGTAGGCCTCGGCAGCGAAGAATGCGGGCCGGTTGAACTGCGGCAGGCCAGTCATGGGCCCCGCCACATACACCTTCACCCCCGCCAGATCGATTAAGCCACGTTCATTCAATTCCTTCGGTTTAACGGTCATGATGGGCCTCCCCGGCCAGATCGCGATTCACACGGTTGAGCGCCACCAGCATCAGCTTGGTGATCGCCAGCAGCAGCGTGCCCAGCCACACCATCAGCAACAGGATGGCCCGTAGCGGTGCCAGCAACAGGCGCACGACAGGACGCGGGAACATCACCAGCACCCAGCCCGCCAGGATCACCCACACCACCGGCGCCTGCAGCATCTGCCAGCCCATGCCCCCCTCATAGGGCACCATCGCCAACACAAACAGCGCCACGAAGAGGTACATCAGCACGAAGAACGCCTTAGCCATGGCTGGCCTCCTTGGTCTTCGCGGCCAGCTCGGAGAGCTCACGGCAGGCTGACACCAGCCGCGGCTCGTCCAGTAACTCCGCCTCGTCCTCTTGCACCTCTTCCCGCCAAGCCCGCAGCGCTACCCATATCAGCACCAGCAACACGGCCAGCAGCAGCGCCCAGCCGACGATCAACACCCCAAACAGCATGTCTATGTTCATCCCTTCCTCCCCCTCCCGGTGGTGGCTTGATGGGCTGCCTTGTTCATGGCAGTCCCGACGATCTCTCCTATCTCGGTGCTCCAGGCACCAAACCCGATATCGTGGATCACCCACACCCCTATCGACACACAGATACCGGCCTCCTGCGCTTTCACCAGCTCCTCGATGCCCAGCAGCGGCGCTTGCCAATCCCGGGTCGGGGTGTGCTGGGCATAGTAGTGCATCATGCCCCGACCCTCACCAGCTCCACCGCTTTGCCCCGGATCCGCGCAGCCTCTGCCCGTGCCTCCTCGGCCCCATCCCACACCAGGTAATACCCGGCGCCGGTGGAGGCATCGGTTTGGCCCAGGGTTTCCAGAGAGTTCGACACCTCCAGGTGCACCCGCTCCCCCACCCAGCCCCGCACCGGCGGATAGATGACCACCCGGCAGAACTGAGCCTCACGCACATCGCGCTCGACGTTCGCGTTGAATTGACCAGCCATCACCGAATCCTCCCCGTGATCGTCACACCCTCACTGCGCAGCTCGGCCAGCAGTTGCTGCAACTCGGCCTGCACCGCTTCATCGGTCACCTGGCGGTCACGCACATAGACCCGGGCCTCCGCCTGCATCTCGCAGGCACGGATGGAGATCTGGCGACCAGCCGGGGCACACTTCGGTACCGGATTACGCTGCAAGATGGCGGCTTTGACCTCGGCCGGGCGCGGGGCAAACTGACGGCTGGTATCGCCTGCCAGCTCCAGCACCGCTTCGGTGATTTGGTCAGGGGTCAGCCCGCTCAACTGAAGACCCCACGCCATCGCAACCCCGCGAACGTTGCTGTCGAGCTGGTTGGCACTGGCAGGCCAGAGACCGGCCATCAGCGGCAGCAGCTCATCGGCCAGAAATACCGACATGTTTACACTCAGCTGCATGACTTCAGGCACGGCAGGCAGAGCAGCTGATTTACAGAGGTGTGTTGCGGTCATAGCCGACCCCTCCCGTTGCGGCCATGATGGCCTGGGCCTGCTGCTGGGCCTGCGCCAGATTGGACAAGGGGCGCTTGCGCTCGAAGCCCTCCCACTCCCCGTTCACGCAGCGCGGGCGGCCGATGGCATCCCATCGCTTAGCCGCGGCCAGATACCCGTCAAACTTCTGCGGGGCGAATACCGTCATCGGGCGCAGGTACTCGCTCATCTTGAGGTCCGCCGCCCAGTGCGCGGTCTTGAAGTCCACCACGAGCTGCAGGTCTGCAACCGAGTAGCCGTCTGCCAGACGGGCGTTGATGTTCTGCAGGGCGGTGGGCTTGGCCTGATAACGGCGATCGGCTACCGCGTTGAAGTGTGCCAACACGGCCTTGGCATCCACGCTGACGGCCAGCGAGGCCGTGCCCTTCCGGTCTCGTTCGGTTTCGTCAGAAACCGGACAAGAGATCTGTTTAAGATCCTCTGTAGTTTCCTTTTCTTTTACTTCTTGTTCTGTTGTCGCGACGGTCGGGGCCCCGATGGGCGGGACAGTGGGCGCCCCATCACCACCATTCAAAGCCGCGTCAGACAAGGGGTTGGGCGGGACACTCAGCACCCCGGTCGGCACCCCTATGGGTGCCCCATTTGTCGCGCCCTCAAACTGCTCTGTTGCGAACGATTCGCAATTATTTGTGACCGGCTGCACGGCAGCCTGATAATCGTCGTAGTTGCAGATCTCGATGATGGTTCCCCAGGGGGTGCCACGCAGCTCAATCATCCCCTCCTTGGCAAACCAGGCCAGCATGCGCTCGGTTCCCTTCTTGTCGAGCCCACGGCCCCGCTCATCACGAAGCTGCATACCCAGCTCGGTGGCGCTGATCACCAACTGGCCCCGCAGCAGATGCCAGTCACGCCCCTTGTAGTGCACCGGGCCAGCCTCATAGGCTGCCATGCCGATCAACCGCATCCAGGCCGCTAGCTTGGTGGCATTGCGGGCCCACTCTGCTTGCAGCAACGAGCGCCAGCACACCACATAGCCGCTGCGACGGTTGTCACTCATGTTGCACACCTTCTTTCGGGCCGGGGCGGCTACCTGGGCCAAAAGCCTCACAACTTCACCCATGGTGACCTCCCATGTGTTTCAGTTGGGCAAACACCATCCTGGCCTGTTCAGCGCTGATGGGTAACGCCAGTCCCATCACCACCAGCCGGTACCCATTGACGAACTGCAACCTCGGCATTGCTTGCCGGACAGCTCCCAGTTGGATAAGATCTTTCATGTTCACATCCTCTTGCGATGTTTGAACCATGGCCCCGACTGTTAGCGCAGTGCGGGGCCGCTCTTTTCTACTTGCTGGATGTCGTCGGCAGCTGTCGCACATTGGCACCGGTGCTGCTGATCAGTGCCATCACATGCTCGGCGGCCTGGGTGCCGATGCGCTCGATTTGCCCCTGTTCAATCCTGTCGATAAACCCGTCCGCCCGAGCATCGTGAATGGCCTGCATCAGCTTGCCGAACACCGCCTGAGCCAGCAGCACCTGCTCAACCAGGTCGTCATCGCTCACGACACCGATCGGCAAGTCCACCAGCACCTTGCCCCGACTGACCGCCCAGGCGTCGAGGATGGCGTTGTCACCGGTGATCTCGGTGACGGCGACCGCCTCGGCCAGGGTGAGATGGCGGTCGTCGCAATCCGGGTTGAGCTTCTTGCAAAACTCAGCCGGCTTGCGCCCCATCAGTCGCGCCAGCTCACTGGCGTTGAACCGGTGGCCAATGCCATAAGCCGCAGCCATCACGTCCGATGACCGGAAAACCGCCCTGACTTTTGCCGTGGTGTCATTCCGTTGCTCTGTCATAGTGATCCCTAACGGTTGGTTATAATTGCTCGGTGAATGCTGATACAATCGCCCGCCCTTCGTCGGTCAGAGGCAATTCAGCGAGTTCAGATTGGCTCAAACCTTGCTGCTTGAGCTTGGCCACCCAGGTGCTTGGCACCTTGCCACGCCTGAAGGCGTTGCTGACGCCCTCCGGGGTGATGCCGAGTGCAGCCGCGATGGCACTCTTGGTACCGAATCGAGTTAACAGGGTATGCATGGCGTCCTCTGGCGTTTAACACACACAGAATCATAACTCTTGGTTAGCAAAGATCGCAATAGGTTAAAGTTGGGTCAAATTGACAAACAATAACTGGACGTTAGGAAATGGATGAGAAACAGACACCAATGGCGCGTTATGAAGCCGACAAGATGGCATTCTCGGAGCGACTCAATGCCGCTCTCGATGAAATGGGCTGGCCCGTCAGAGGCCGGATAGCTCGGCTGAAACGCACGTTGCGGGAAGACCTGTCTGAGGTCTCGGTAGGGAAATGGCTGAAAGGCGAAGGGCTGCCAGAGGTCAAACGGCTGGGAGAACTCTCGCGCATCACCGGCAAGAGCGTGCAGTGGTTGCTGACAGGCACCGATGCGGGTGACGGTAATGTCGAGCCGCAGCCGTTCCCTGTCTACCAGGTGCCCTTGATCTCCTGGGTCAGTGCTGGGGAGTTCAAAGATTGCGGCGATATACCAAGTCTGGAAGAGGCTGAAGAGGTCACCATCAGCCCAGTACGCGTCAGCACCCGGGCCTATGCCGTGCGGGTGAAGGGCGACTCCATGGTCGCGCCCATGGGGGGCAAGTCATACCCTGACGGCACTATCATCATCGTGGATCCTGAAGTGGAACCCGCTCCGGGGAAGAAGGTGATCGCCCGCTATGGCAGCGACATGACCTTCAAAGAGCTGGTGATGGATTCCGGTACCTGGTGGTTAAAGCCCCTCAACCCGCAATACCCCCTGCTGCCGGTCAATGAAGACGTGCAGATCTGCGCCGTACTGGTCTGCTCGGTGATGGTCGAGTAACGCCAATCCGCAATCGGGTTATGAATCTGCATCGCGATTTGCAAGCAACTGCCGCTTGAGCAGGTCGAACTCCTGCATGGTGATCTCCCCGTGCTCACGCAGCCACACCAGCTTGCCCAGCTCATCTGCCACACTGCTGCCGTGCTCAGGCCTCACCGCCTGAGCGGCGCACTGATGGATCAACCCCTCGACCCGCGCTGCCCACACCTCTGCTGACCGCCTGGCCTGCGCCACTGCAGCCGAATCCGCCCGATACTCCCCGGCCAGCAGGGTGATGCTCAGCAGTTGATAATCGGGCTCCTTGGTGGTGATCAACACCTGCACCAACGAAACGGTCCCCGTGCTGGTTTGCTTGGCGCTCAGCCCGCCCAGCAATGCGCCGACACCGCCCATCAACACACCGCCCACCAGCGCCCGGCCGAGCTGACTGCCGCCCTGCGTCTTGGTGTGCGTGGCACCGGCCGTCTCCCTGATCTTGACCCCGATCACCTGCGTGCCCTGGATGATCTTGCGGGCACGGATACGCCCATCGAAATAGCGCACCGCCAGCCGGTTGCGGATCATGTCTATCCCCACCCCCTCCCAGCCCCCATCAGACCAGGTATGGTACGTGGCCACGAACGCCTCTTGCTGTTGCTTCACCGCCAACTGGTGGGCCAGGTCGGCACCTACCCCGCCAAGCAGCGTGGACCCGCATTGCGGGCACAGGCTCTCACCTTCCTCGATCAGCGCATGACACGCTCGACACTCCATCAAAATGCTCACTCGGAATCCCTCCCTTCAGCACGCCCCAGTTTTGCACCAAATGAGCCTGAATGAAAAAAAACCTGAAAAACTAACTTTCGGGTATTGACCGAAAACAAACCTGATATATGCTAACCAAAAGTTAGCAATCAAATTCAGTGCGAAAGACGACCCCAGCCGGAGGGCCAGCACAACACTGGCAGCGGTGGCAACAAACCGCTTGGGGACATAACACCGGCAACCGGGCTGATTCACCTCCCCGCGCTCCCTTGGCAAGGCTGGAATGCGTGCCGACCAAGGTGAACGGAAATTCAAATCAGTGACCGGCTGGCAGCTGGAAAGACAGCACAGTTGAAGTGATAGCGAACGAAGCGAGTGGCGGGTCTGACTCCCCAGCCACCCACCCGGTGAAAGGCCGGGACACAACTCAGTTGGCTTTGCAGGGGACTTACGAGGCTACGCGCCCACGGACGAGCGAACCGGCGACCAGGGTCAACTGAGTTGTGGTGAATGGGAAGGTCTTTGCGCCAACCGGCATTCGTAGGGATGCCCCCTAGACCTCGGCCGGTGTCAGACCCGGCCACCACAGCAAACCCGTCAGTTGGGTAAGTCGAAAGGCCTCAGCACTGACGCCGGATAGGGTAACCGGCAACCAACCCACCGCAGGGTTAAGCGGATGCCTAGTCACGCTGTGAAGCGCCGTCCAGGCCCTCGCCGAGAGGCGACTATTTCGAATGGTAGGTCTGTCCGTGAGGACGCACCGGTACCGACAGCAAGAACGGCTGACTCACTGTGAAGTGCTCAAGCCACCACCACAGGTGCAACGCATGTGGTTACTGCTCTCTCCTGGCCCCGGCAACGGGGCCCTTATCCCACAAGCGATAGCGGCCCAACAGCGGGTCACGGCCTCCTATCGCCTGTCGCTTGTGTGATGAGTAGCTGATGAGACCTGTTTCAGAAAGAACGGAGGCCGCCATGCACCCACGCGAGTTCATTGCCAAGCACATCAAGGCAACGCTGGAGATGGAGGAATTCCCCCCTCATGCGGTCTCGCTGGGGGTGAAAGAAGCCACCTTCTATTTCGACCGGACCCCCAGCTTCGCCAAGGGGAAGGTGTTCGATGAGTGCCTCAAGGCGGCCCGTTCAGTAGCCAGGGTTGCAAAGAAGGCCAAGCCCTGATCCGGGGAGCGGGTCATATCTCAACGAAGAGGCAACGATGAACCACTACGCCCAAGCGCTGGCCGAGCTACAGATCCAGCCTGACCACGAGCTAAAGCAGATAGGCGACCAATGGCAGACCCCCAAGGCACTGGCCTGGGGTCTGTTCCACCAGTTCGCACCCACCTTGGGGCCGGTGGTGCTCGACATGTTCGCCGACGACTGCAACGCCCTCGTGCCGAACTACTACGACGCCGAAGACAATGCCCTCACCCAGGAGCTGGCCGCAGACCTGCGCCGCCTGGGTGGCGCAGCCTACGCCAACCCGCCCTACTCCCGCCCCTGCGTGGATGGAGACGGCAACCCCATCACCGGTATGGAGGCCATTCTCAACTATTGCCGCGAGCAGCGGGCGCTTGGCGCCAAGATCATGCTGCTCATCAAGGCCGCCACCAGCGAAACCTGGTGGCCGGAAGATGCCGACTTCATCCAGTTCATCAGCGGACGCATTGGCTTTGAGGTGCCGAGCTGGTACGTGCCTCGCGACTCGAAGAAAGACAAACCCAGCGCTTCCGGCTTTGCCTCTGCCGTGGTGATCTTCGATGCAAGCTGGCAGGGGGAACGCCGCCCCGAGGCACGACTGCGCCGTGACGACCTTATCACCACCGGCCAGATCATTCTCAACATGATCCACCGCCAGGCGGTGGAGCTAACCCTGGCGGCCAAGCGGGTCATTGACGCCGGGGATATGGTTGCGCAGGAGCTGTTGCCAAGCGCCGAACCATATCGGGAGATCATCGTAGCCAAAACCCAGTCAGGGCAATGGTCTGTGAGCCATCTGGTCGGCGGTGAAGAGATTGGCGGGATCGGCGGTTGTGGATCCTGTGCCGAGGCCATCAGCGCCGCCGCCGAGTGTGGCTGGAAGTTGGACAGGCTGACAGTCATCGAGTCAGAGCATGCCCAGGCTGCAGCGAGCTCCACACATAGCACCGAGCTCCACACACAGCAGCCTGCCAGCTCCATACATAACTGCCATCACCCTGAATACGCCGAGCCGGGTTTCTATCTGGCAAGATATGTCGATGAGGTCGCGATGCTCAGCGATGCAGACCAGCAGACCGTGCGCGACTACCTCACCAACTGGTTTACCGAAGGCGAGCCGCCGTCCGAGATCTGCTATCGACTAGTGCTGGCCGCCGACAATCTGCAGGTGGGTCGCCAGATCCACCACGGCTTTGTCATGGATGGCCGCACCCCCACCCTACCCCATTGGCAGCGCCACCCTGCGGTAAAGGGGGTCATATACCAGATCGACGATGCCGACATCCTGACCCCGGCCAAGACCGCCGAGCTGGCCGCCTGGATCATCGACAACCTTACTGCCCCCGGCGACCTGCTGGCGCTGGCCACTACCAAGGCAGCCGAACTGCTGGCGCAGAGTGTCGCACCGGCCAGTGCCGAACCAGTGCAGAGCGAACTGCAGCTCGAGCTGTTGGCTGGGTCTGATCCAGAACCGGATACCCTCCAGCAAGACGAGGCCCCCAACAGCAAGCCGCTGGAAGACTGGGCCTTCGACTACCAGAACGACGAGCTCAATCTGGGCGGCGCCGAGTGGTCGTGCTTTGTCGCCGTGCTGACCGTGCTCTACGGCGCCAAGGAGCACTACACCGCCCGGGAGGTTGCGATCGCCATCTCGGTCAGCGACGAGCAGCTCATGGACGAATACACCACTCTAGACGAGGAAGCCAAGGTGCTGCTGCGCAAGACTGTCTCCACTCTGAAGCAGGTTGAGGGATACAACTTCACAGAGGCCTTCACCATGCTCGACCTGCACCGCCAGGAGGCCGTCATCGCCTTGCTGAACGCCCTGCATAACGAGCCGACCCTCAGCCCCGTCACGCAAAAGAGCGTGATGATCAACGCCATTACCCGAGTGAATGAGGTGATGGCATGAGCAAATCACTTCGCCGCTCCCGCGCCGTCAGGGCCAAGGTGACCGGGGCCCCGCTCAATTTGAAGTCGGCCATCAACGTGGACCTGTTCGCCGGCGGCGGTGGCGCCAGCACGGGGATAGAGCGTGGGCTGGGGCGCCCGGTGCACATCGCCATCAACCACAACCCCAAGGCGCTCTCCATGCACCAGGCGAACCACCCGGAAGCCCTGCACCTGCAGGAAGATATCTGGGCCGTGGATCCGGTTACGGTGCTGGCGGGGCGCTCGGTCGGTTGGCTGCATGCCAGCCCTGATTGCACCCACCACTCCCAGGCAGCCGGCGGCCAGCCACGCAAGCAGGAGATCCGCAGCCTGGCTTGGGTGATCACCAAGTGGCTGGCCCTGGGCAAACCTGCCGTGCTCTCAATGGAAAACGTCAAGCAGATGCGCACCTGGGGGCCCCTCGTCGCCAAGCGGGACAAGGCCACCGGCCGGGTGATCAAGCTGGTCGAGGTTCAGCACGGCAAGAAGACCAAGATCGAACAGCATATCGCCGAACCCGGGGAGCGGGTGCCACGCCAGCAGCAGTATCTGGTACCGGATCCCAAGCGGGCGGGCCAGACTTGGCGCCGCTTTCTGGCCAGCATCGAGCGCATGGGCTATGAGCTGGACCATACCGTCAAGAATGCAGCCGATTACGGTGCGGCCACCAGCCGCCAGCGCCTCTACCTCGTTGCCCGCCGGGACGGGGAGCCCGTTTGCTGGCCCGCCCCGACTCATTGCAAGGCCCCGGCACCAGGCAGCCACCTCAAGCCGTACCGAGTGACGGCGGATCACATCGACTGGTCGATCCCCACCCCCAGCATTTTCCTCACCAAGGAAGAAGCCCGGGCGCAGGGGCTCAACGTCAAACGCCCGCTTGCCGATGCCACCCTGGAGCGCGTGGCGATCGGGGTGATCCGCGAGGTGCTGACCAATCCCAAGCCCTTCATCATTGAGCTGGCCAACTGGTCAGGACGAGGTGTCGATCCGATTGATGCCCCGCTGCGCACCATCACCGGCTGGCCCAAGGGTGGTGCGTTTGCCGTCTGCAACCCGAGTCTGGCCCCTCTGGTGGTGCGCCACTTCGGTAAAGGCGGCGAGCACGGGGTGGATGAACCTGCTGCGGCCATCATGACCGGCGGCGGTGGCAAGTCCATGTTGGCGGCTCCCTTGATGGTGCAGGCCAACGGCGGATTCAACACCGTGCCAGCCAGATCCGTGACTGACCCATGCAGCGTCATCACTTCGAGCGGCAGCCAGCAACAGCTGGTCTCCGCCTTCATGGTGCATCTGCGTAAGAACCTGCCGCCAAGCACACCGGATAGCTTGCTGCCCACCATCGTCTCAGCGGGCCAGCATCACGCCCAGGTACAGACCGTGATAGCGAGCCCGGGTGAGTTTGGCCTGACACCGGAGCAAGAGGCCGGGGCCCTGCGGGTCAGCGCCTTCCTGATGCGCTACTACTCGAGCGGCGGGCAGTGGGGTGCTGTCACCGACCCGATGCACACCATCACCACCAAAGACCGGCTGGCGCTGGTAACCGTGACCTGGTGCGGCAACACCTGGGTGATCGTGGATATCGGCCTGCGCATGCTGGTACCGAAGGAGCTCTATGGCTGTCAGGGCATGCCACGCCACTACATCCATGACCGCGGCCACGACGGCACCCCGCTCTCCATCACCGATCAGGTGCTGATGGTTGGCAACAGCGTCAGCCCGCCGCCGATGGCGGCCATTGCCAGAGCCAACAATCCGTACAAGCACCTGCAAGCCAGGAGGGCAGCATGACCAAGCAGCAAGCCGCCGGGATCACCATCCTGGTGCTGAACACAATGGCCGCGATCATTGCGTTGGCGCTGATGTAAGGAGGCCGCAGCATGATCACGGTCACCGATACCAAAGGACAAAAACACCACTTGGCGCCGGACGCCATAGCCAAGGTGAGCGAGGCCTCTCTCAGCTCACGTTGGCATGGGATCCACGCCTACATCAAGACGTTCGACGGCGATGAGCTGGGTGTGCGGGAGGAAGCCGAGCAGGTACTGGCGCAAATCGAGGCGAGAAGCGTATGAGCATCGTACAGGACATTGCCGAGTGGATTCATGCCCGAACCGGCGGCACCATCAGTGCAGAGGTGTCCGCCAAGTTCTCCCTCACTGTCAGTGAGGCCAGCATCGTGATGGGCCAGATCCACAGAGAGTCCCGCTTCACCACCCGGATTGAACACTTCTGCATGGTTGGGGATAACGGTCGTGGGCGCCATACCCGCCGCCTCTTCGTTGACGCAGTCAAACCGCCGCAGTGGCGCAAGACCCCGGTGGTCGGCATCAATGGGGATCAGGTCGTCCGGTTCGACAGTGTCACGGATGCCGAGACCAAGGGCGGCTTTGTCAGGGTCGGCATCACCCGCTGCCTTGCTGGCCAGCAGGAAAAACACGGCGGCTACCGCTGGCAGATCGACACCACCAAAGGAGCAGGCCAATGCACCGCTATAGCTACACCCTGAATGCGGCCACCGAAATGGGGGCAGCACCGGATCGCCTGACCGGGACCATCGAGGCGCACCACCCGATGACCCACCAACAGATCCGGCTGGCCGCCATCGACAGGGCTCCGGCTCAGTATCTGAACTTCAACGAACTGGAGTACCAGGAGATTGAATCACCCCTGAATTGAATGCCCGGCCATTCTGGCTTGGGTGTAACGAACCACGACTGTCCGGGAGGACACGATGCATATCAAACTTTACCAGCGCAATTATCGGGATGATCTCAAGCAGGCCATCCAGCAGGAGCATGCCGGCAACCACCATGATGCCGCCCTCTCCTACAAGAAAGCGCAGCACCACGCCACCAGCGCCAACATGCAGGAGAAGGCCAAGTTCGCGATGGCTCGCCGCATCCACTGCCTCAAGCAGGCAAAGGACCCCCAATGGAGGCAGGTCAACACCAAGTTCCAACAGCTCTATCAAGCCTTGGAGCATCGCTGATGGCCAGCCGCGGTATCAACAAGGTCATCCTGATCGGCAACCTGGGCCAGGATCCGGAAGTGCGCTACATGCCCGGCGGAAACGCTGTCACCAACATCACCTTGGCGACCTCCGACACCTGGCGCGATAAGCAGACAGGGGAGCATAGGGAGCGCACTGAGTGGCACCGTGTGGTGTTCATGGGAGTGCTGGCTGAAGTGGCAGGGAAGCACCTGAAGAAGGGCTCCCAGGTCTACGTGGAGGGAAAACTGCAGACTCGCAAATGGCAGGACCAGAGCGGACAGGAGCGCTACACCACCGAGGTGCTCGTAGACAGCTTCACCGGTGTGATGCAAATGTTGGGAGGGAATGGAGGAGGGAAACAGCAGGGAGCTAGCAGCCAGCCAAGGCCAATTCCACATCCGGCCCCCGCGCCGGCCAGCAACGAACCACCAATCGATTATGACGACGATCTGCCATTCTAGGCCAACGAAAGACAGTGGTCCCATGGGGCCGCTCTTCTCGCCGTGAGGCGTAAAGGAGACAGGAATATGCATCAGAAAGTGGTTGTGATGGAACGCCCCAGCTGGGTTCTGCCTAGGGTTTTGGGGGAGATGTTCGGGTACACTGAGAAGGCCATCAGCGAGAAGCGGAAGAAGGGCCAGCTTATTGAGGGGGTCCACTACAAATTGGCCCCGGATGGGAAGTATGTCTATCACTGGCGGAGATATGAGGATTGGCTGACCGGAACCAAGAACTGATCGACATCGTTGCGGTAACACCAGGTGTCGAACTGCACGGCAAGAGCCTGCGCATCGACTTCCGATTCCACGGTAAGCGATGCCGGGAAACGCTCAACATGCCGGCCACCAAATCCAACATCAAGCACGCCTCCCGCAAGCGGGAGGCCATCCTGCATGAAATCGCCATCGGTGTCTTCGACTACGCCAAGCACTTCCCAGACAGCAAGAACGCCCACCGGTTCGCCGGCACGACCGCCAGCCGGGACATCTCTCTGGGCGACCTGGTAGAGCACTACCTGAAGATCAAGGATGTGGACATAGGCGATAACGCCCGTGGCCGATATCGCTCAATCCTGGGGATGATGGCATCTGACCTGGACCACACCCGGGTCGTCAGCACCTTCCGGACCGAAGACCTGCAGCAATGGCGTCGGTACCTGATGACCGAGCCGCGTAACAGAACCAGCAAGCCCTTGGCTCCGAGATCGGTCAACTACTACATGATGGTCGCCGCTGGGCTGTTCAACTTCGCCAAGCAGAACGGCTACACCCATCAGGACCTTTCTTCAGTGCTGACCAAGGTGGAAGTGATCCGGGATAAACCAGACCCATTTGATCAAGATGAGTTTCGTCGCTTGCAGGAGTCTGCCAGGCACGACATGGACGCAATGTGGGTCCAGCTCGCCTGCTGGACAGGCATGCGCACTGGGGAGCTCTGCTCCCTGGCATGGGAGGATGTTGACCTGGAGCGCGGGGAATTGCAGATACGCCGAAACATCACCCAGGCCCGCAACTTCAAGGTGCCGAAGACAGGTCATGAGCGCACGATTGTGCTCCTCCCACCGGCAATTGAGGCACTCAGACGCATGCGGCCAATGACAGCCATGCGCCAATCCCACTACATCAAAAAGACGCTGCGGGACCGCCGGCAGGTAGATGAAAAGGTCACGTTCGTGTTCAGCCCCGATGTAACCAGCAAGACACCCGGGCTCAGCATCTGCTACACGGCCTTCACCTTGGGCGACAAATGGGACAGGTTGATAAAGAGGGCTGGCATTCGCCGCCGAACCCAATACCATATGCGCCATACATTTGCTTGCTGGATGCTGACCGCTGGCGCAAACCCTGAATGGGTTGCGTCTTACCTTGGGCACGAGGACAGCACCATGGTGCGAACAGTCTATGGCAAATGGATCCCCGAACAAGACCGCGACGAAGCGGACAGGGTTTGGGGCAGGCTTGGGGCCAGCTTTTCAGATTTGGCCCCAATACAGCCCCAAGATTTCACAGCAACACAATAACAACCTGTAAATTAAAGAGAATTAGCCAATGGCTCAATTTATTTACACCATGAACCGGGTCGGCAAGGTAGTGCCGCCCAAGCGTCATATTCTCAAGAACATCTCCCTCTCCTTCTTCCCGGGCGCCAAGATAGGCGTATTGGGCCTGAACGGAGCCGGCAAATCCACCCTGCTGCGCATCATGGCCGGGATCGACACCGACATCGAAGGGGAAGCCCGCCCGCAACCCGGCATCAAGATCGGCTACCTGCCCCAGGAGCCGAAGCTGGATCCGGAGCAGACAGTGCGTGAAGCGGTCGAAGAGGCGGTCGGCGACGTCAAGCGCGCCATGGCACGGCTGGATGAGGTCTATGCCCTCTACGCCGAACCGGATGCGGATTTTGACAAGCTGGCCCGCGAACAGGGTGAGCTGGAAGCCATCATCGCCGCCCAGGGCGGCCATAACATGGAAAACCAGCTGGAGCGCGCGGCCGATGCCCTGCGTCTGCCGGCCTGGGATGCCCAGATCAAGCATCTCTCCGGTGGTGAGCGCCGCCGCGTGGCCCTGTGCCGCCTGCTGCTGGAAAAGCCGGACATGCTGCTGCTGGACGAGCCGACCAACCACTTGGATGCAGAATCCGTGGCCTGGCTCGAGCGCTTCCTGCACGATTACGAGGGCACTGTGGTGGCCATCACTCACGATCGCTACTTCCTCGACAACGTGGCGGGTTGGATCCTGGAGCTGGACCGCGGCGAGGGTATCCCCTGGGAAGGCAACTACTCCTCCTGGCTGGAGCAGAAAGATGCGCGTCTGGCTCAAGAAGCCAGCTCCGAAGCCGCCCGTCGCAAGTCCATCGAGAAAGAGCTGGAGTGGGTTCGTCAGAATCCGAAGGGCCGTCAGGCCAAATCCAAAGCTCGTATGGCGCGCTTCGAGGAGCTCAACACCAACGACTACCAGAAGCGCAACGAGACCAACGAGCTGTTCATTCCGCCCGGACCCCGCCTCGGCGACAAGGTGCTGGAGGTGGCAAACCTCTGCAAGTCCTACGGTGACAGGCAGCTGATCGACGATCTCTCCTTCTCCATTCCGAAGGGGGCCATCGTCGGCATCATAGGACCTAACGGGGCCGGTAAATCCACCCTGTTCCGCATGATGTCCGGTCAAGAGCAGCCGGATTCCGGTGCCATCACCCTCGGTGATACCGTGGTGCTGGCCTCGGTGGATCAGTTCCGCGACAGCATGAACGACAAGAAGACGGTGTTCGAAGAAGTCGCCGACGGCCAGGATATCCTGCGCATCGGCACCTACGAGTTCCCGAGTCGCGCTTACATCGGCCGCTTCAACTTCAAGGGCGCCGATCAGCAGAAGCGAGTCGGTGAGCTGTCCGGTGGTGAGCGAGGCCGCCTGCATCTGGCCAAACTGCTGCAAACCGGCGGCAACGTGCTGCTGCTCGATGAACCGACCAACGATCTGGACATCGAAACCCTGCGCGCCCTCGAGAACGCCCTGCTGGAGTTCCCGGGTTGCGCCATGGTCATCTCCCACGATCGCTGGTTCCTCGACCGCATCGCCACCCACATCCTGGACTACCAGGACGAGGGCAAGATCGCCTTCTTCGAAGGCAACTTCACCGAATACGAAGAGTGGAAGAAGAAGACCTATGGTGCCGATGCCGTCCAGCCGCACCGTGCCAAGTACAAGCGCATCGCCAAGTAAGGCGAGTCACTGCATGTACGGACAAGGGGAGCAGAGGCTCCCCTTTTTATTGCCTTTTGGCATACAATCTCCCGGTCCTTCCCAACCGATATCCATCATGGTCCACACCACAGGCAGTGCGAAGAAACTCACCATCCAGATCCGGATCGAACCCGGCTGCCTCGGGCCGGATGGCAAGCGCCATATCGAGACCTTCTGCGCCGCCGCCAGCCGGATCTTTGCCACCATGGAGCCGGAGCGGGTGAACTGGGTGCTGATCCCGCGCCATGACAAGCTGTTGCCGGAGCAGGAGTTTCTCATCGAGGGGCGCAAGCTGAGCGAGGAGCAGGCCAACCTGCTATTGCAACGCATGGGGCTGACGCTCGCCCCATTGCAGGAGCGCAGCGATGCCGTGCTGGCCCAGCTGGTCGAGCGTTACTTCAAGACTCTCTGAGGTCATCTCCCTGATAAAAAGCCCCTATCGAGGCTCGTTTTTCCCGCCTCGATAGCAAACGTTTGAATTTTTGCTCTATTCATTGATCCGCTTCGCAGATCCGGGGTTTGTAAACGCCGCCGCCTGTGTAAAAATGTGCGCGCTGTCACGGTATCAGGACGAGTCTGGTCATTTGGTCACCAGACACAGGGCCATTTACCCCGCATGGATGGGATTGGCCGTTCGCCTGCTGCTTATTTCACGTCACCCATTGGAATCCAACATGAATCAACCACATCAAGCTGCCAGCCAGGCCGCCGGGCAAGGATTGCTCGAGCGTCTGTTTGCCCTGAAAGGCCACGGCACCACGGCCCGCACCGAGGTCATCGCCGGCATCACCACCTTCCTGACCATGGTCTACATCGTGTTCGTCAATCCGCAGATCCTCTCTGCTGCGGGCATGGACACCCAGGCCGTGTTCGTCACCACCTGCCTCATCGCCGGCATCGGCAGCATTTTGATGGGGTTGCTGGCCAACCTGCCCATCGCCCTGGCCCCCGCCATGGGCCTGAACGCCTTCTTCGCCTTCGTGGTCGTAGCCGGCATGGGCTACTCCTGGCAGGTCGGCATGGGCACCATCTTCTGGGGTGCCCTGGGGCTGCTGATCCTCACCCTGTTGCGGGTACGCTATTGGCTGATCGCCAACATCCCGCTCACCCTGCGGGTTGGCATCACCGCCGGCATCGGCCTGCTCATCGCCCTGCTCGGCCTGCACAATGCCGGCATAGTCGTCGCGAGCCCGGCCACCATGGTGACGGTGGGCAACCTCACCTCCCTGCCCTGCCTGCTGGGCTTCCTCGGTTTCTTCCTGATCTGCATCTTCTCCGCCCGCGGCGTGCACTCCGCCGTGCTGATCGCCATAGTCGTCACCACCACACTGGGCTGGCTGTTTGGGGACGTGACCTTCAAGGGCTTCATCTCCATGCCGCCGAGCATCACGCCTGTATTCGGTCAGCTGGACTTGATGGGGTCGCTGGATATCAGTCTCGCGGGGATCATCTTCTCCTTCATGCTGGTCAACCTGTTCGACTCCTCAGGCACCCTGATCGGGGTCACCACCCGCGCCAAGCTGGCGGATGACCAAGGCCGCTTCCCGCGCATGAAGCAGGCGCTGGTGGTCGACAGCATCAGCTCGGTGGGTGGCGCCTTCATGGGCACCTCCTCAGTCACCGCCTATATCGAGAGCAGCTCGGGCGTCGCGGTCGGTGGTCGCACCGGCCTGACCGCCATCGTCGTCGGCGTCTTGTTCCTGCTGGCGATCTTCTTCTCCCCCGTCGCCGCCATGGTGCCGGCCTATGCCGCCGCCGGCGCCCTCATCTACGTGGGCGTGCTGATGTGCTCCGAGCTGACCAAGGTGAAGTGGGAAGACTTGACCGAGGCGGTGCCGGCCTTCATGACCGCTGTCATGATGCCGTTCAGCTTCTCCATCACCGAGGGGATCGCCGTGGGTTTCATCTCCTACTGCGTGATGAAGGCGGGCACCGGCCGCTGGCGCGAGATCAACCCCTGCGTACTGGTGGTCGCCCTGCTGTTCGTGCTCAAGTTCGTCTGGGTCGACAGCCACTAAGCCTGACTTTCGCACACAAAAATGCCCGTCATCGACGGGCATTTTTTATGGATGTTCCACGGCAATCTGAGGCTCAGCGGATGCCGCGCGCCTCGCGGATCCACTCCCAGGCCTGCTGGATCTCCTGGGTCTTCTCCTTGGCCATCTCCATCATCTCCGGCGGCAGGCCCTTGGCGGCCAGCTTGTCGGGGTGGTGCTTGCTCATCTCCTTGCGATAGGCACGCTTGATGTCCTGATCGCTGTCACTCTCGCTCACCCCGAGCAGTTGATAGGCATCCTTGAGGCGATCCGCCGAGGGGGCCTCCTGCCGGTATTGCTGCTGACCACCGCCCTGCTGCTGGCGATGGAAGAAGTTCATCTGGGCCTCGGCCATGGCCAGGATCCGAGCCAGCTCGATGCGGCTGATCCCCAGCTCATCGGCGATGGTCTGCAGGATGGCGCGCTCATCGGCCTCGACCCTGCCATCGGCGAAGGCGGCCTGCAGCTGGACTTCCAGGAAGAAACGCAAGATATCGCGCTGGCCCAGGCTCGCGCGGCGAAACTCGGCCAGGGTCTCACGCAGCGGGAAGCCGCTCTCCTTGCCCTGGCGGAACGACTCCTGGGCCCGCACCCGCTGCGCGCCGGAGAGGTGCATCCTGTCCATCAGGTTGGAGGCGACCCGGATCTCCTGCTCGGTGACCTGGCCGCTCGCCTTGGCGATGTGGCCCATGACGGCGAAGGTGGCGTGGAAGAAGACAGCCTGTTGTTGCTGGGTGGGCGCACGCCGGAAGGACATGCCCATGCCCCGATCGAAACGATGGCCTATCCAGAGGCCGAGCAGGGCACCGAAGATGTTGCCGAGCAGAAAACCGAAGAAGGCGCCAAGCACCTTACCCCAAATACGCATGGTTCAAGACCTCGTGAAATTAATGAGTACGTCCTTGCAACTGATCGTCCAGCTCGCGCAACCGATCGACGGTGCCGATGTCCCGCCATTCGCCGGCCAGCAAGGTACCACCGACCCGGCCTTGCGCCATCCAGTCGCGCAGCAGGGGCGCCAGTTTGCGCGCCCCGGGCGACAAGTAGGCAAAGGCGGCGGGATGATAGATGCCGACACCGCTAAAGGTAAAGACGGCGAGGCCAGGGTGTTCGGTCTCGCCGTCGAGGGCCTGGGCTGGCACATCCAGCACCCGTCCGGCCTGCAGGGCAAAATCCCCCTGCGGGTGCTGGGGCGGGTTGGGCACCAGCCAGAGGCGGGCCAGATCGTCCCCCAGTGGTTGCTGCATCAAGACGCCATAGTCCATGTCAATCCAGGTATCGCCGTTGATCACCAGGAAAGGCGCGTCCCCCAGCAGCGGCAGCGCCTGCACTATGCCACCGCCGGTCTCGAGGGCGCTCTCCTCCGCCGACCACTGGATGCTGACGCCGAACCGGCTGCCGTCACCGAGCGCCTCCACCAGCTTGTGGCCAAGCCAGGCGTGGTTGATGACCAGTTCGGTCACCCCGGCCGCCGCGAGCTTCTCGATATGGTGCACGATGAGCGGCTTGCCGCCCACCGCCAGCAGCGGCTTGGGCAGCAGATCGGTCAGCGGGCGCATCCGCTCGCCGCGCCCGGCCGCCAGGATCATCGCCTTCATGCCGACTCTCCCACCCGCGCCAGAGCTGGCAGAATATTCTGCTCCAACCAGACACCGAAACGAGACAACACAGGGTATTCCTCCCCGTGCAGGCGACACACATCCACCACATAGCTCAGGGTACGGGGGATATCCTTGAGGTAACCTGACTTGCCATCCCGATGGTAGAGTCGGGTGAAGAGCCCCGCCGCCTTCAGATGACGCTGCATGCCGGTGAGATCGGCGTGACGGCGGAAACTGGCATAATCGAGCCCGCCGAGCAGCCTGGCCTGGCTCAGGATGTCATAACCCTGGCGCATGCCCTGCTCGATCACCTCATCCGGCCAGCGCACGTAGCAATCCTTGAGCAGCGAGACCAGGTCATAGCTCAAAGGTCCTATGACCATGTCCTGGAAATCGATGATGGCAAGCTCGCTGCTGTCGGGCGTATCACCACCGCACACCATCAGGTTGCGGCTGTGGAAGTCACGGTGCATCACGCCCTGGGGCTGAGCCAGGTTGTTGGCGGTGAGGCAAGCGAAGGTGTCGTCCAGCAACTGTTGCTCGGCCTCGTTCAGGGCAAGTTGCAGGTGATGGCCCAGCAACCACTCGGGGAAGATGGCATCTTCACGGGCCATGAAAGTGGCATCGAACGGCTCGAGCGTCAGCGCAACTGCCCCCAGCCTCGGCAACAGTGCGATGGCCTTGCCATACCAGGCCAGCACGTTGTGCGCGTCCAGGCAGCTTATCAGCTGGGTATCGCCGAGATCCGTCACCGCCAGCAGGCCCTGTTCATAGTCCACGGCCCTGACCTCGGGTGCCAGCAGCCCCATGGCATTCAGCGCCGCGGCATTACGAACAAATTCATGATTTTTTTCGGTTTTCGGATTAGCATCCACCCACACCAGACCACCGCCACGGAAGTAGCGGCGAAAACTGGCGTCACCGGAGATCAGGGTCAATTGAAGGTTGGCATCACCGGAGATCCGGCGCGCCCATTGCTGTAACAGGGAATCGCGATCGTGCATGAGTCAGGGACCAAATTGGAAAGCAGCACTTGGCTGTTAGCCCTGGCCGCAATAATGCTTTATCATTGCCGGCTAACATAAAGCAATGACATGCAATGTCAACTCGATGGATCCTGACATAAAATGCATGCCCTGAATCAACCGTTTTTACCACGGATTGCGCGAGCCTTTCACATGACAAAATGGACACTGGGAGCCTCTGCTCCCATCGCCCTGACCATCAGCCTTGTCCCAGCCTTGAGTCCGATCACGGTCCAGGCCGCGCCATTCAACGCGCCACCGGCTACCGGGATCCTGGACAGTCTCTGCTATGACTATGTCCCCAAGGTAGAAAAACCCAAAGCGGATCAGGACGCCAACGCGCTGCCCGTCGAGGTCGATGCGGATCGCCTCGAGGCCAAGCAGGGTGAGACCGCCGTCTATGAGGGTGACGTCAAGGTTCGTCAGGGGGTGCGCAAATTCGACTCCGACTACGCTCAGGTCGATCAGCAGAGCCGGGATGTCATCGCCATCGGCAACATCTATTACAACGATGGCCAGATTACTGTCACCAGCGACAAGACCCTCAAATCCAACCTAGATACCAAGGATTCCGAGCTGGAAGAGGGCAAGTACCAGGTTCACGGCTCACCGGTGCGCGGCTTCGCCGAGAAGGTGACCATGACCAACAACAACCAGAACATCACCCTGGAAGGGGCTCAGTACACCACCTGCCCACCGGGCCAGGAGGCCTGGACCCTGAAGGCAGGCAGCATCGACATCGATCAGGCCGAGGTGTTCGGGGAAGCTTATAACGCCACCCTCTGGCTCTACGATTACCCGGTGTTCTACACCCCTTATATCAACTTCCCGATCAAGGATGAGCGCAAGACGGGCCTGCTCTATCCCTACTACAAGCAAAGCTCCGACAATGGCATGGAGATCACCCAGCCATTTTACTGGAACATAGCCCCGAACTACGACGCCACCATCACTCCCCGCTTCATGGACAGACGCGGCCTGATGAACCAGGTCGAGTTCCGCTACATGCCGGATCCGGCCCACGTCGGCAGCCTTTACTTCGAGAACCTGGCGGATGACAAGCAGTACGACGAGACGGCCAGTCTCAAAGACTATCTGGCCGATGGCCACCGCTACCTGATCAATGCCCGCCATACCTCTCTGTTCATGGACAACGCGCTGCAGGTATCGTTGGACTACACCAAGGTGCGGGACAATGACTTCAACTACTTCAACGACTTCGACCCCAAGGTGGGCACCCAGGTCGACAACCAGTTGCAGCAATCCCTGACGGCCGGCTACTTCCAGCAGAACTGGAACCTCAAGACCGAGGTGCGTACCTACCAGATCCTGCTGGCCGGCGCCCAACAGCCCCACTCCATGCTGCCGCGCATCGACCACAACTACTATCATCAGGGCAGTTGGTACGATCTCGCCTGGAACAGCGAACTGACCAAGTTCGGCTACGACAACGACGAATCCACCATAGGCGAGGTCTACACCGGCACCCGTCTGCACAGCGCGCCCACCCTGACGGTGCCGATCGTGACCTCTGCGGCTTACTACCTCGATAGCCAGTACAAGCTGATGTACACCCAGTACAATCAGGACGTGCCGGATGCCAGCAAGCTCACCGCCTACTACCGTGACCGGGGCTTGACCGAGCTCGATGAGAACGTCACCCGGGTGCTGCCGTCGTTCCGCCTCAAGGGTGGTCTCACCTTCGATCGCCAGCAACAGTGGTTCGGCGAGGGGGCCAACCAGACCCTGGAGCCGGAGTTCCAGTACCTCTATGTGCCCTACAAGGATCAGGACAACATCGGGATCTATGACTCCACCACCATGCGTCAGGACTACTACAGCCTGTTCAGCGATCAGCGTTATGCCGGTCTCGACCGCATCAGCGACTCCAACCGCCTGACCCTCGGCCTCACCAGTCGCGTCTATGATCCGGCCGGGGATGAACGAATTCGGCTGGCCGTTGCCCAAGCATTCGACTTCGTCGCCCCCAGAGTCACCCTCTACCCCAACGACGAGCTGACCAACAACACCCGCTCCCCGCTCTCGTTCGAGGGGGATGCCAAGATCAACGAACAGTGGTTCGCCCATGCGGGCGCGCAATATGACATGGAGCAGAACCGTATCAGCTCGGCCAACAGCGCCCTGGAATACCGCCACGAGAAGCTGATCAGCCAGTTGAACTACCGCTTCATCCGGGACGCCAACTACGACCTGAACAACAAAGGCCAGGTCACCGATCTCAACCAGATCGGCATGTTGCTGACCACCCCGCTCAACGATCAGTGGCACCTCTATGGCGGTTACTATTACGAGCTGGATCAAGGGGTCAAGGTTGACCGCAAGGTGGGCCTGAAATATGACTCCTGCTGCTGGAGCATCAACTTCAACATGGAGTGGGTCAACGACCCGGATAACGTCAATTACCAGCCCAGCGCAGAGCGCAGCCTGGGCATTCAATTTGAAATGAAAGGATTGGGTAGCGTGGGGACGGGTCCAAAGGGGACGTCTCTGGATACCGAAGCCCTGCCTTACATTCGTCCGTTTAACCTGCGAGACCAATAACGGGTCTGGCGAACGCCTTGAGAGATGGATATGAAGAAGACGTTGATTTCCCTGCTGACCGCAGGCCTGTTAGGAGTCATGAGCCAGGGTGCCTTCGCCGCCCCCGAGCTGATGGACAAGGTGCTTGCCGTGGTCAACAAGGACGTGGTGCTGGTCAGCCAGCAGGAAGCGCTGGTACAGAAGGTGAAGGCCTCCGCTCGGGAGAGCGGACAATCTCTGCCCGATGACGTCACCCTGCGCAAGCAGGCGCTGGATCGCCTGATCCAGGAGAGCCTGCAATTGCAGCTGGCGGATCGCCAGGGCCTGAAGATCAGCGACACCCAGCTGGAACAGGCTATCCAGAGTATCGCCGCCGACAACAAGATGACCCTGGAGCAGCTGCGTGCCCAGCTGGAGCGTGAAGGCCTGACCTATGCCCAGTACCGGGAAGAGGTCCGCCGCGAGATCCTGATGAACGAGGTGCGTCGCAGCCAGGTTCGCCGCCGCATCAACATCTCCGAGCAGGAGGTGAAGCAGGTGGTCGAGGCGCTGGGCAAGCAGGGTCAGCAGCAGACCGAATACCACGTCGGCCACATTCAGGTTGCCCTGCCGGACAATCCGAACGCCGAGCAGCTCAATGCCGCCAAGGCCAAGATCGAACGCATCCTGGCCGCCCTGAAGGATGGCGCCGATTTCCGCAAGCTGGCCATCGCCGAGAGTAATGGTCCCAAGGCTCTGGAAGGGGGAGACTGGGGCTGGATGAGCCCGCAGGAGATGCCAACCCTGATGGCGGAGGCGGTGCAAGGCGCCAGCAAGGGTGACATCGTCGGCCCGCTGCGTTCCGGCGCCGGTCTGCACATCATCAAGGTCTTCGACACCAAGGGTCAGCAGCAAGTCATGCAGACCGAGGTCAAGGCCCGCCACATCCTGATCAAGCCCTCCATCATCCTGAGTGAGGAGAAGGCCAAGGGGACCCTGGACGGTATCTTGCACGACATCAAGAGCGGCAAGGCCAGCTTCGCCAGCATGGCGGAGAAATATTCCGAGGATCCGGGCTCTGCGGTGCAGGGTGGTGAACTGGGCTGGTCCGATCCCGGCGTCTATGTGCCGGAGTTCCGTGACATGGTCAATCGTCTGCAACCGGGCCAGATCAGCGAGCCGTTCCGCACCAGCCACGGCTGGCACATAGTGCAGTTGGAAGACCGCCGCAGTCAGGACGCCACCGGCAAGGCACAGGAGCAGCGCGCCTATCAGCTGATCTTCAACCGCCGCTTCACCGAAGAGTCCCAAGCCTGGCTGGACGAGCTGCGCGATGAGGCCTACATCCAGATCGAACCGAACTGATGGAAGATAAGCTGATGAGCTGCCAACGTCTCGCCATCACGCCGGGTGAACCGGCGGGCATAGGCCCGGACCTGGTGCTGCAGATAGCCCAGCAGGGCTGGCCCCATCAGCTGGTGGTGATCGCCGATCCCGCCCTGCTGCAAGACAGGGCGGCCCTGCTGGGGCTGTCCATCGCACTGGAACCCTATGACGCCAGCGTCCCTGCCCGCCCCCAGCGGGCGGGGACGCTCACGATCTGCCCCATCCCGCTCGGCGCACCAGTGACACCGGGTGAGCTCGATGAGGCTAACGGCGCCTACGTGCTGGCGACCCTGCAGCGTGCCTGTGACGGCAACATGAACGGCGAGTTTGCCGCCGTGGTGACCGGGCCGGTACACAAGGGGATCATCAATCAGGCCGGCGTCTCGTTCAGCGGCCACACCGAGTTCTTCGCCCAGCAGTCCGGCACCGCCGACGTGGTGATGCTGCTGGCGACCGAAGGCTTGCGGGTGGCGCTGGCGACCACCCATATTCCCCTCGCCTACGTGGCCATGGCCATCACCGAAGATCGCCTCGGCAAGGTGATCCGCATCCTGGATGCGGATCTCAGGGCCAAGTTCGGCATCGCCAGGCCCCGGATTTACGTCTGTGGCCTCAATCCCCATGCCGGGGAAGGGGGGCACCTCGGCCGGGAAGAGATCGAGGTGATCGAACCCGCCCTGGCTGGCTTGCGCCAGGAAGGCATCGATCTGGTCGGCCCGCTGCCGGCCGACACCCTGTTCCAGGACAAATACCTCAAGGATGCGGATGCGGTACTCGCCATGTACCACGACCAGGGGCTGCCCGTGCTCAAGTACAAGGGCTTTGGCAACTCGGTCAATATCACCCTCGGACTCCCATTCATCCGCACTTCGGTGGATCACGGCACCGCGCTGGATCTGGCAGGCAAGGGCCTGGCCGATCCGGGCAGCCTCACCACCGCGATTAACCACGCCATCCAGATGGTAGAGAAAAAAAGATATGAGCAGTAAGGTGCAGAACAATAAAGTGCACATGGGTCACACGGCCCGTAAGCGTTTCGGTCAGAACTTCTTGCACGACCGTTATGTGATCGACCAGATAGTCGCCGCCATCAACCCGCAACCGGGTCAGAATCTGGTGGAGATAGGTCCGGGTCTGGCCGCGCTGACCGAGCCGGTCGCCTCCCAGATGGACAAGATGACCGTCGTCGAGCTGGATCGGGATCTGGCCGCGCGCCTGCGCGAGCACCCCATCCTCAAGGACAAGCTCACCGTGATCGAGGCCGATGCCATGCGCTTCGACTTCGGCACCCTGATGGGCGAAGGCAAGGGGCCGCTGCGCATCTTCGGTAACCTGCCCTACAACATCTCCACCCCGCTCATCTTCCACCTGTGCGAGTTCGCGGATCGGGTGGAGGACATGCACTTCATGCTGCAAAAGGAAGTGGTATTGCGGATGTGCGCCGGCCCTGGCAGCAAGGCCTATGGTCGCCTGAGCGTCATGGTCCAGTACTACTGCCAGGTGATCCCGGTGCTGGAAGTGGGCCCAGGCGCCTTCAAACCGGCTCCCAAGGTCGATTCTGCCGTGGTGCGCCTGATGCCGCACAAGAACCCGACCATAGTCGCGAAAGACATGCGCTGCCTGAGCCGCGTCTGTACCGAAGGTTTTGGCCAGCGCCGCAAGACCATTCGCAACAGCTTCGCCAACTTCATCACCGAGGCTCAGCTGACCGAGCTTGGCATCGATGGCAGCCTGCGTCCGGAGAACCTCTCCCTCGAGCAGTTCGTCCTGATCGCCAACTGGCTGGCCGATCAGCAGCAGGCCTGATCCCATGGCACATCCCCGGATACTGATCCGCCCCCATCCCAGTTATGTGGCAGGCACCGAGGATCCTTACCATTTTCTCTATCTCATCGAGATAGAGAATCTGGGACCGGGGACGGTACAGCTGCTGCATCGACGCTGGCTCATCACCGATGCCAATGGCAAGATGCAGGAAGTGGAAGGCCCCGGCGTGGTCGGCGAACAGCCCTTGATCGCTCCCGGTGAGACCTTCAGCTACCAGAGTGGCGTTCCCCTCGCCACTCCGTTCGGCGTGATGGAAGGCAGCTACATCCTGCAAGATGAGTCGGGGCAGCAATTTGAAGCCCCCATAGCGCCCTTCACGCTGGCCATTCCCAACATTATCAACTGAGGTTTCATGGCGAACTGTTTCGTCGGTGATATCCAGGGCTGCTACGACGACTTGCGCCGCCTGCTGGATCTCGCCGAGTTCGACTTCGATAACGACACCCTCTGGCTGTGCGGCGATCTCGTCGCCCGCGGTCCGGACTCTCTCAATACCCTGCGTTTCGTCAAATCCCTGGGACAGCGGGCCGTCAGCGTGCTCGGCAACCACGATCTGCACCTGCTGGCGGTGGCTCACGGCGTGGCACCGCTCAAGAAGAAAGACAAGCTGCAGGCCCTGATGGAGGCCCCGGATCGGGACGAACTGCTGGAGTGGCTGCGTCACCGCCCCCTGCTGGCGGAGCACCCTGAGCTGCCCATCATGATGATCCACGCCGGTCTCTCTCCGGCCTGGGATGCCCACACGGCACGCAGCTGCGCCCGCGAGGTGGAGACGCTGCTGCGCGGCGATCAGTACAACTGGCTGCTGCACAACATGTATGGCGACCAGCCCGATAGCTGGGACGAAAATCTGCTGGGGATAGAGCGCTACCGCTACATCATCAACAGCTTCACCCGGATGCGCTTCTGCTACTTCGATGGCCGACTCGACTTCAAGTGCAAGAAGGGCCCCACGGAGTCCACCCCTGGCCTGCGCCCCTGGTTCGAGCAGCGGGAGCACCATGTGGATGACCCCATTCTGGTGTTCGGCCACTGGGCGGCGCTGATGGGCGCCACCGGCAAGGACGACATCAAGGGACTGGATACCGGTTGCGTCTGGGGCAATAGCCTCACTCTGTGGCGGTATGAAGACGACGCCATGATAGCGACCCCCTGCCCTGCTTACGCCAAATAAGCCGTCGCGGCAGCCGGTGCAGGACAAGCAACCTCACCCTTTGGTGACGGATGATGATCTGGTTCTACCCGTGCCAGGTGAAGGGAGAGGCGGACAATAAAACGGGCCCGGCAATGCCGGGCCCGTTTCTTATGGATGCACTCCTGGCCTACAGCTTGCGCCCCAGCCGTTTCTCGACCTGACGTCGCTCCCATTCCGGCCCGAACAACTTGAACGGCTGGAACAGATTGATGGCGTGGGACATCAGACCCAATCCCCAACCCAGCATGGGCCACCAGGCCCAGATGTAATCCGGGTTGCTCAGGTAGTTGATGACAAACAGGCCCGTCATCACCAGCACATAGCTGGTGAGGTGACCATAGAAGCCCTTGAGCCCCTCGACAAACTTCATCGCCTCCCGTTCATCCCGCGCCACATGCACGCTTCTCTGGCTGTCTAACTCATTGCCTTTCATCTCGCTCTCCTGCAGTTGAGTCACATCGAGTTCAAAGACGGAGGCCAGGGCCTTGAGGGATTCCAGTCCGGGTTGCTGCCCCTGCTCGATCCGCTGTATGGTGCGCACACTCAGACCGGACAGGGTCGCCAACTGCTCCTGTGACCAACCCCGCTGCAATCTCAATTTCCTGACTATCATCATCGGCTCCTTGTGATTTTGGACAGGACCAGCATAGGGCCGGACGGATGCTCGGCGACACGACAAAGGCCTGACATCAACCTGACTGTCGTGTTAAATCAACACGTTAAATCTCATTCGCCCCATGATTCAGAGGCTCTGCATCAGCTCGGCGGCGATCTCGAACGAGCGCAGCCTGGCCTCATGAGAGACGATTGGGCCGTTGAACATCAGCTCATCGGCGCCGGTTTCCGCCAGCAATGCCTGCAAACCGTGACGGACCCTGTCCCTGTCTCCCACCAGAGAGCGCGCCAAGGTTTGCTCCATCGCCATCAGTTCCCGCGGCGACCACTCCTCCCCCAGCTCCTGCACCGGTAGCGGCAACTTGCCCGCATCGCCACGATAGAGCCGCAGGAACTGCTGCTGCAGGGTGGTGAACAGGAAGCGGGCCTCGCGCTCGGTGTCGGCGGCTACCACGTTGATGCAGACCACCGCATAGGGTTTCGGCCAGCGAGCGGAAGGCTGGAACTGGGCGCGGTAGAGTTCCAGCGCCTGCAACAGCAGGCCGGGCGCGAAGTGGGAGGCAAAGCCGAACGGCAACCCCATGGCGGCGGCCAGCTGAGCGCTGTAGAGACTGGACCCCAGCAGCCAGACCGGCACCTCCAGCCCCTGACCGGGCACCGCCTGCACGGCGCCCGGTTGGTCGCCGAAGTAGCGTATCAGCTCCCGTACATCCGCCGGGAAGTCGTCCACCTCGCCGCTGCGCTGACGACGCAGCGCCTGCATGGTGCGTTGATCGGTGCCGGGGGCGCGCCCCAGTCCCAGATCGATCCTGCCCGGATAGAGAGACGCCAGGGTGCCAAACTGCTCGGCGATCACCAGGGGCGAGTGATTCGGCAACATGATGCCGCCGGCCCCCAGCCGCAGGGTGCTGGTGCCACCGGCCAAGTGGCCGATGAGCACCGAGGTGGCGGCGCTGGCGATGCCCGGCATGTTGTGGTGTTCCGCCAGCCAGTAGCGGTGGTAGCCCCACTGCTCGGCGTGACGGGCCAGATCCAGCGAGTGGCGAAATGATTCGGCGGGGACCGAGCCTTCGGGAACAGGTACAAGATCGAGGACGGAATAGGGGATGGCGGACATGGGACACTCCATTGATTCACGGGCAACTCATCAGCGGGCACTGTAGCACGAGATATCTGAATGAATCACGCTGCCCGCCCATGGAGAGATACTGGGGTCACCGGCTCCCGGAGAAACGAATCCGGCCACCGCCAGCTTAAATCTTGAAGATCCTCGAAAGGGTCTGCTTTTTCTCTGATATTCCCGCCAGATGGCTGTGTTTTTTGTCATCTTGCGAGCACACTGTTAGCTGATCATCGCGGGGAGCGCCCGTAGGACAAGGATAGGTCCATGACAAAAGCAAGCCTCGGCAGCAAGCCCTTTTACGTACACATTGCCACCCTCTTCATACTGCTGTTCTCCGTGCTGGGGGGCGCCCTCATCATGCTGCAGTTTCAACAGGGCATGCAGCAGGGGCTGGAGCACGAACGGCAAAACTTCCAGCAGTACAGGGAACAGCTGGCGCTCGCCATCAAGCTGAACCAGCGCCCGGCCCGCATGTCCCTGAGCCTGCTGCGCAGTGGCCAGCTGGCCGCCATGACCAGCCTGGAGTCCCGCCTCGGCTATCTACCCCAGCTGGCCGAGGTGCTGGCCAACAGCGCCAGCTATGGCGCCATCTATGCCGGTTACGAGAACGGCGACTTCTTCCTGGTACGCAAGTTGACCGAGCGGGCCAAGGAGCGGCTGGAGCAGGCTCCTCCCACCAGTTATCTGCTGGTGCAGAGCCTGAGTCAGGGCCGGGGAGAGTTCCTCTATTTCAACCAGCGCCTGCGGCTGCTGGAGCGGCGGCCCATGCCGGACTACCAATTCGATCCCCGCGACCGCGGCTGGTACAAGGAGGCTCGCTGGGGTACGGGCATCATAGTGACCCACCCCTATCTCTTCTTCACCACCAAGGAGCCGGGCATGACGCTGGCGGTGGAGAGCGACGATCGCCGGGCGGTGATAGGACTGGATGCCGGCGTGGAGGGGCTCTCCTCCCTCATCGGCGAGCTGCCCCTGCCCAGCCACTGCCAGCTGGTGCTGTTCGACGAGTTCGGTACCCTGCTGGCGACGGATCCCAAGCGGCTGCCCAGCTTCGAACAGCTGAGTCGCCTGCCCATGCTGTCGGCGCTCAAGCACCCCATACTGGCCAAGCTGCAGCAGGAGATGGCATCCAGACCCACCCTGCTGCACGCGCCGACCGAGCTGACCCTGGCCGCCAAGGATGGCAGCGACTGGCTGGTCAACCTCTCCTCCCTTGACGAGAGTTCCCCCTTCTACCTGGCCCTGCTGGTGCCGGCGGACGTGCTCACCGCACCGGCCCGCCACGACGCCCTGCGCAACCTGGCCTGGGCCCTGGCCGGCCTGCTGCTGCTGCTGCCCGTCATCTGGCTGGTGGCGAGGCGCACCGCCGCCCCCTTGCTGGCACTGACGCAAGAGGCCGAGCGGATCCAGCACTTCGACTTCGGCGAGAGCGAGCGGCCGGACTCGGCGATCCGCGAGATAGACGATCTCGCCCGCGCCATGTCCAGCATGCGGCTGACCCTGGGCAACTTCATGAGCATGGGTCTGGCGCTGGCGGCGGAGCACCGCTTCGATTCCCTGCTCAGCCGCATACTGCACGAGACGGTGGCGGCGGCCCAGGCGGAGGGCGGCTGCCTCTATCTGGCTCAGGACAAGCAGATGAAGGCGGTTCAGGCCATCTGGCAACGGCAGCCCCTGGATTGTGAGCGGGTGCACTGGCAGGAGTCCCTGCTCGGCGGCCTCTATCATTCCGAGCGGCTCAGCCTGCCCCTCAATGCCGAGCAGTGGTCGCACTACCTCGCCGACTGGGGCCCCTTCCCCGGCCCCCGCCAGTTGCTGGCCGAGCCCCTCTACAACCACCGCCAGGAGTTGATCGGCTGCCTGTTGCTGATCCTGCCGGACTGCGCACCACGAGAGCTGGCATCGCGTATCAGCCTCATAGAGGCGCTGGCGGGCATGTCCGCCTCCGCCATCGAGAATCAGCGCCTGCTGGAGGAGCAAAAGCAGTTGCTGGAGGCCTTCATCGAGCTCATCGCCGGCGCCATCGACGCCAAGAGCCCCTACACCGGAGGTCACTGCCAGCGCGTGCCCGAACTGACCCGTATGCTGACGGAGGCGGCCTGCGCCCAGCAGCAGGGCCCCTTTGGCGACTTCACCCTCAGCGACGAGGAGTGGGAGGCTATCCATATCGCGAGCTGGCTGCACGACTGCGGCAAGGTCACCACACCTGAGTTCGTGGTGGACAAGGCCACCAAGCTGGAGACCATCTACGACAGGATCCACGAGATCCGCACCCGCTTCGAGGTGCTCAAGCGCGATGCCCATATAGAAGCGCTGGCGGCCCGGCAGCCCGCCTCCGAGCAGCAGGCAGCCCTCGAGGCCGTGGCCCCGACCTGGCAGATGCTGGATCAGGAGTTCGCCTTCGTCGCCGAGTGCAACCTGGGGGGCGAGTGGATGGCACCGGAAAAACTGGCGCGGCTCGATGCCATCGCCAGCCGCACCTGGCTGCGCACCCTGGATGATCGCCTCGGCGTCAGCCCGGAGGAGCTCAGGCGCCATCCCGGCGAGGCGGCTCCGCTGCCCTGCCTCGAGCCACTGCTGGCCGACAAGCCGCAGCACCTGGTCCCCCGGCCAGACCACGACAACCTGACCGACCACAATCCCTGGGGCTTCAAGGTCAAGGTCCCCACCCATCTCTACAACCGGGGGGAGCATTACAACCTCGCCATCGGCCGTGGCACCCTCACCGAGGAGGAGCGCTACAAGATCAACGATCACATCATCCAGACCATCCGCATGCTGGAGCGGCTCCCCTTCCCCCGCCACCTGCGCAAGGTGCCCGAGATCGCAGGGGGCCATCACGAGCGGATGAATGGCAAGGGCTATCCACGCCAGCTGCTGGGTGAGCAGATGAGCATTCCCGCCCGCATCATGGCCATCGCCGACATCTTCGAGGCGCTGACCGCGAGCGATCGCCCCTACAAGTCGGGCAAGACGGTCTCCCAATCCCTGACCATCATGCGGCACATGGTGCAGGAACAGCACCTGGATCCGGCGCTGTTTGACCTGTTCGTCACCAGCGGAGTCTGGCGGGATTATGCCCTGCGTTTCCTGGCGCCGGAGCAGCTGGACAAGGTCGATGAAGAGGAACTGCGCGGCAGCAAGGCGGCTCACAAGGCAGGCTAGCAGTGTTGTGGCTTGATTGGCTGTTTGGGATGGGCTGACTCTGGCAGCCACTTCCCACTGGGGGTATGGATGCCTGCATATTGCTTTCTGAGCAGGATGCCGACGCTGCCATCCCCTAGCCAGGCGGTGAAACCATCCACAGCTGGCGCTTCCGGCAGATTTAACCACTAATTCGCCATAAAAAAACCGGAGCCTGTTGCCAGGCTCCGGTTTCTCTCAGGGATGGGCTCGAAAGCCGCACCGCTCAGGCAGGACTATCAGTCGCGAACGTAGATGACTTCGACACCATCATCATCGTCGTCATCGAAGTCGTCGTCATCATCCAGTGCGTCATCGAAGGCTCTGGACGCCGCCAGCGCCTCGGCTTCCGCCTGAGCCAGCTGGTTCTTGTGGTAATCATCCCACTTGAACTCCACCTTCTCGATGGCGGCCTTGGCATCGGCTTCCAGCTGACGGGGCATGGTGTCCAGCAGATCCAGGATGTCGTAGCAGACCTTCTTGGTGCCTTCCTTGCTGATGGCGGTGATCTGATAGACGGGACCTTCGTAGGCCAGCGCGGCCTTGACGCGATCCATCACCTCACCCGCTTCCTCTTCCAGGATGAGATCCATCTTGTTGAACACCAACCAGCGCGGTTTGCCTGCCAGCTCGGGGCTGTACTTCTCCAGCTCCCGGACTATGGTCACGGCATTCTCAGCCGGATCGGAACCGTCAACCGGGCAGATGTCCACCAGGTGGAGCAGCACGCGGCAACGCTCGAGGTGCTTCAGGAAGCGGATGCCGAGACCAGCCCCTTCGGCGGCGCCTTCGATCAGACCCGGAATATCGGCGATGACGAAGGAGCGGGAGTTCTCACCACGCACCACACCAAGGTTCGGCACCAGAGTGGTGAAGGGATAATCGGCCACTTTCGGACGGGCTGCGGATACGGCGCGAATGAAGGTGGACTTGCCCGCATTGGGCAGACCCAGCATGCCGACGTCCGCCAGCAACAGCAGCTCCAGCTTCAGGGTGCGCACTTCACCCGGCGTGCCGTTACTCTTCTGATAGGGGGTACGGTTGACCGAACTCTTGAAACGGGTGTTTCCGAGGCCGTGGAAGCCGCCTTTGGCGACCAGCAGCTTCTGACCGTGGCTGGTCAGATCCCCCAGCAATTCACCGGTATCTTCATCGCTGGCACGAGTACCGACGGGCACACGCAGGACGCGATCTTTACCGCGACGACCGGTACAGTTGGCACTTCTGCCATTCTCACCACGCTCGGCGGCGTGAAAACGTTCGAAACGGTAATCGATCAGGGTGTTCAGGTTCTCGTCGGCAAGCAGGTACACATCGCCGCCGTCGCCACCGTCACCACCGTCCGGGCCACCGTTGGGAATATACAATTCCCGACGGAAGCTCACACAACCGTTACCACCGTCACCGGCATCGACTCGAATCTGGACTTCATCAACAAACTTCATAGGTAACCGTCACCCTTAATTCGAAAAACCGATACGCAATTATAGTGGTACAGACCCCTGCGGGCGAGACGCATCTGGCCGATGGGCCCGTCTACGCCGGCTCATCCGCGTGCCGTTTTTTCGTCAAACTCATCAGAAAAACAAAAGCCCCGCCAGGTTGGCGGGGCTTCGGATCCTTGCGGTCCGTAATTACTCAGCAACGATGCTGACGTACTTACGATTCTGCGGACCTTTAACTTCGAACAACACTTTACCGGTCGCGGTAGCGAACAGAGTGTGGTCGGTACCCAGGCCAACGTTGGTGCCAGGGTGGAACTTGGTGCCACGCTGACGAACGATGATGCTGCCTGCCAGTACAGTTTCGCCGCCGAAGCGCTTGACGCCGAGGCGTTTGGCTTCTGAGTCGCGACCGTTGCGGGATGAACCGCCAGCTTTCTTATGTGCCATTTTTCAGATTCCTCTCGAATTAAGCGCTGATGCCAGTGATTTTGACTTCAGTGAACCACTGACGGTGGCCAGCTTGCTTGCGATGGTGCTTACGACGACGGAACTTGACGATAGTCACTTTCTCGCCACGGCCGTGAGCCACAACTTCAGCAATAACCTTGCCACCTTCAACGAAAGGAGCACCTACTTTAAAAGTGTCGCCTGCAGCAACCATCAGAACTTCGTTGAAGTCGATAGTAGCGCCAGTCTCAACGTTCAGCTTTTCCAGACGAACGATTTGACCTTCGGCCACACGGTGTTGTTTTCCGCCGCTTTGGAATACCGCGTACATTTGATTAACTCCGTAAAGGCGTGTCTTTTGCTCAAGGCTAGACACGCGCAAAAACCTATAACAATGGGCCGGCATTCTACGCAAATCGATCTGCTCAGGCAAGGCCAAATTAGCAAAAAGTTTACTTTGTGCGCATATCCGCCGCCGTGAATAAACGCTTAACTGTAACCCATTGTGAAATCGTGTAGAATCCCCGCCATTGCTAAAAACGCAGTAATTGCTGCCGTCACGTTACGAGACTTATGGACCAACAGACTATCCGTGCGCTCTGTGCCGCCGACATGACGGCGGTCAATGAACTGATCCTGGCGAGACTCCAGTCCGATGTCAGCCTGATCAATCAGCTGGGTTTCTACATTGTCAGTGCAGGCGGAAAACGGATGCGCCCCATGCTGACAGTCATGGCCGCCCGCGCACTGGGTTATGAAGGTGAAGATCACCTGAAACTGGCCGCCATCATCGAATTTATCCACACCTCCACCCTGCTGCACGACGACGTTGTCGACGAATCCGACCTGCGCCGCGGCCGAGAGACCGCCAATGCGCTGTTTGGCAATGCCGCCAGCGTGCTGGTCGGTGACTACCTCTACAGCCGCTCCTTCCAGATGATGAGCGAGCTCTCCAACCTGAAGGTGATGGAAATCCTGTCGGATGCCACCAACACCATCGCCGAGGGGGAAGTGTTGCAGCTGATGAACTGCAACGATCCGGACACCACGGAACAGAGCTACATGACGGTCATCTACTGCAAGACCGCCAAGCTGTTCGAAGCAGCCACCCGACTCGCCGCCGTGCTGACCCATCAGCCCGCGTCCGTCGAGCAGGCCATGACGAATTACGGCAAGTATCTGGGCACCGCCTTCCAGATCATCGACGACGTCATGGACTACTGCTCCCAGAGCGATGAGATGGGCAAGAACGTCGGCGACGATCTGGCCGAGGGCAAGCCGACCCTGCCGCTGCTGCGGGCCATGGCGGTGGGCTCAGCCGAAGAGCGTCAACTCATCCGCGATGCCATCGAGCATCGCAACGGCATGGACCACCTCGACCGGATCCTGGCCATCCTGGACAGCACCGGTGCCCTCGAGTACTCCCGCCAGCGCGCCCGGGAAGAGGCCGACAAGGCGATTGCCGCCCTCGCCATCCTGCCCGACTCCGAACACAAGCAGGCGCTGGCCACCCTGGCCGAGATGGCGGTACAACGCAGCGCCTGATCGGGCCATCTGCATCCATGAAAAAGAGGCCCTAGGGCCTCTTTTTTGATCTGCGCCTTTGATCTGCACCAAGCGGCACTATCGCCAGACAGTACCCACACCGCTCAGTGAGCCAACGCCCAGAGGATAAGGGCGCCCGCCACCACCAGGCAGCCACCGATACGGCGCAACGACTCGGGTGGCTGATCGCTCATCAGCCGCAGCATCTGCTGCCAGGCTCTCGGCATCAGCAGCGGCCCTAAGCCTTCAAACAGCAACAGCAGCCCCAATCCCATAAGGATGGATGTCAGCATCCTGTCTCCTCCCATGAAAAAAGCCACCCGCCTCGGCAGGTGGCTCTCTGTCCTCATGCAAGAAGGGCCTGAATATTCAGGCCCTTCGCTCTTACCGCTTGGCTTGTTACTGCTTGTCGCCGTGAGGAGACTTGAGGTAACGGAAGAACTCGCTGTCCGGCTTCAGGACCATGAGGTCGTTGCCACCGGCGAAGCTCTTGCGATAGGCCTCCATGCTACGCACGAAGCTGAAAAACTCGGGGTCTTTCTTGTAGCTGTCGGCATAGATCCTGGCGGCTTCGGCATCCCCTTCACCACGCAGCTGACGCGCATTACTCTCGGCG
>NZ_JRGL01000091.1 GCF_000764655.1 Aeromonas aquatica | reverse complement strand
GTATTTGCCGGTGGCGTTTGTCGACGATGATCGGGCACTGGCAAAAGCGGTTATCCAGGGGGTGAATGTTTATAGCACCGATATGATCGAGACGTTGATTGAACGTTTCGAGATTAAAAAGATCTTGTTGGCGATGCCGAGTGCATCGCGCAGTGTCAGACAAGCGGTGATCAACCGGCTGGAACAGTGTCCTTGTGAGGTATTGTCGATACCTGGCATGGCCGATCTGGTAGCGGGTCAGGCCCATATCGATGAATTGAAAGAAGTCAGTATTGAAGATCTGTTAGGGCGTGATGCGGTTGCCCCTATCCCTGAATTGCTCAATGCCAATATATCGGGTAAACGGGTGATGGTGACGGGAGCCGGTGGTTCTATCGGATCTGAATTGTGTCGCCAGATCATTCGTTGCAAGCCCTCACAACTGGTGTTGTTTGAGCTGTCGGAATACGGTCTGTATGCCATCGATAACGAGATCAATGAAATTAACCAGACTGAAGGGTTACAGGTTGAAATTGTGCCATTACTGGGGTCGGTGCAGCGGCAACATCGCTTGCAAACGGTGATGAGCACCTTCCAGATCCAGACGGTTTATCATGCTGCTGCCTATAAACATGTGCCATTAGTTGAGTACAACGTAGTTGAGGGGGTGCACAATAATGTGTTTGGCACTCTGTATTGCGCGCAGGCTGCGATTAGAGCCAAAGTTGAAACCTTTGTGCTGATTTCTACCGATAAGGCGGTGCGCCCCACCAACACCATGGGAACGACCAAGCGATTGGCTGAGCTGGTATTGCAAGCCTTGGCGGCTGCGCAAAGTCAAACTCGTTTTTGTATGGTGCGTTTTGGTAATGTATTGGGATCTTCCGGCTCGGTGGTGCCGTTATTTCGCCAGCAAATTCGCGATGGCGGCCCATTGACGGTGACACATCCCGACATCATTCGTTATTTCATGACTATTCCTGAAGCATCACAACTGGTTATTCAGGCCGGTTCGATGGGGCAGGGCGGAGATGTGTTTGTCTTGGATATGGGGGCACCGGTCAAGATCATTGACTTGGCTCACCGAATGATTCGCTTGAGTGGCCTCAAGCTCAAGAGCGAGGTTTATCCTGGTGGTGATATTGAGGTGAAGATCACCGGGCTGCGTCCGGGTGAAAAATTGTTTGAAGAATTATTGATTGGTGAACAGGTTGAGGGTACTGCCCACCCCCGGATCATGAAAGCCTCCGAGTTGATGTTGCCATGGCCGCAATTGCGGGCTTTTTTGACCGAGCTGGATAGCGCCTGTTTCCGCTTTGATCATGAACAGATCCGCAGCCTGCTGCTAAGCATGCCGACCGGTTTTAACCCAACTGATGGAATCTGTGATCTGGTGTGGATGGCAAAAACCACGCTGCATCATGAGCCGCATTTAACCGTGGTCGATGAGATTGATTTTCTCAATTCGGAAAGTCATCAGCCTTTTCATTAATGTGCTTGGCAGGAAGGCATCTAATATGGTTGTCTGCGAAAGGTTAACAGGATGCATTGGCAGAGGAGGGGGTCTCTCTTGCCTATAAACTCTGACCACTCCAATCAAGGGTAAGCTGGTACAGGTGATCACCGGCACCATCTTCGATGTGGTGGTCGACTTATGGGAGGGGATCCCGACCCATGGTCAATGGGTTGGCTTGCAACTATAGGCGGAGGACTGCGGGCTGTGGATCCCTCTAGGATTCGCTCACGGATTCTATTTGCAGAGCGAATGGGCCCATGTGTTGTACAAATGCACCGACTATTATGTTCCCGAGTTGGAAGCGTCACTCAATTGGTCTGATCCTACGCTGGCTATTGCGCGGCCCCTCATGGACAATGTGCTATTAGTCTTGTCAGACAAAGATCGTCACGCCCCTTTTTGGAAGTAACTTCATCATCTTTAGAGCTCAGTATGAACAAACAGGTATTTGACAATTCAGATAGTAAGTTGCCTCAAGGTTGGCAAGCTTCTTCCGGCGACGAGATCGATCTGCGTGAGCTGATCTTGGTGCTATGGCGCCAGAAAATATTGATCCTGCTGATCGCAGGTGTGTTCGCCATTGCTGGGGTGGTCTATGCCCTACTGGCTCCTCAGGTTTGGGTTAGCCAAGCAGAGATCAAGCAGCCGACTCTCAAGGAGACAGAATCCCTTGAGCTTAATCTCAATCAGTTGATAAATGCCCAAATCCCTGTGACAGCCTTCACCGATTTTGAAAAAAAGTCACTCTACGGTGATTTTGTTAATAACTTCAATAGTTTGAATAACAAGCGTCAGTTCTTGATTGAACGCGGCTATCTCGAGATCGATGCTGCCAAAGGCGGGGCAACAGAACCGAAACAGAAGCGTCAATTGCTCAAGAAGATGGCAGAAGGTATCAATGCCCAAGCTCTGGATAAGTTGAGTGAGGAGGTTACTCTCTCCTTTGCAGCAGATTCGGCAGAGGAAGCCAAGTTGCGTCTGGAGCAATATATCGCCTTCATCCAGCAGCAGGAGTCGGCGGCCAAGGGCAAGGAGCTCAACACCATCTGGCAGAACCGGATCAAGACGTTGGAAACTCAGTTTGAGAGTGCCAAAATGGATACCCTCAAACAACTGCAAGACGATATATTGCGTACCGAATATAGCTTGCGTATTACTCAAGCTGCGGGGATAGAGGCTCCGGTGCAAAACCTGCAGAGTCAGGGTAGCCTGAACATTGATCTTGGCGCTCGTGCCTTGGCCGAAAAGCTCAAGATCCTCAAGGAGATCAAGAACCCTGAATTCTTGAATCCGGCGCTGAGCGCCCTGCGTTTGCAGCTGAGCAGCCTTCAGGCCATCAAGCTCGAGGAACAGCCGTTCCAGTCCTTCGCCTACCAGGCTTCACCTAGCGAGCCACTCTCCCGCGACAAGCCCAAGCGCCCGCTGGTCGTGGTGTTGGCTACGCTGCTCGGTGGCATGCTGGGGGTCGGTATTGTGCTGGTACGTCATGCGTTTCGGAGATCAGAACAGGTATAGTGTTCATCTATGAGCGAAAGGGGGCATCAGCCCCCTTTTCTTTTTTGAGGCGAAGAGTGATGGCAGGGTCGGTATGGGCGTGAGGGGCTGGGGAAGATGATGGAGACGGCAAGGATTTTTAGTGTGATCAGCGTGCTGTACTGGCTGCTGGGCATGCATTTCTTCATGCACAACCCGGGCGGATCCGGGCTCTATCTGCCGTTCAATGCCTGGGGCTGGGTCTTCGCTAGTCTGGTGATGGGGCTCGGGCTCTGGCAGGTGACGCGGCGGCAGACGTTGGTTGTCTCCCCTCTGATGATGGGGCTGTGGTTGGGGGGCATGTTGTTGCTGCTGCCCATGGCGTATCCGGGGTTCGAGCTCAAGGATTACGCCATTCCACGGTTGCTGGGGCTGTTTGCCGGCCTGCTGTTTCTGAGTTGTCTCTACCAATGGCGATGGGCGAGTCAGACGCGAGATAAGCTGCTGTACCTGTTATTGGGAGCAGTTTCTATTGAAGCTATTCTCGGCTTGGTGCAGTTCTATCTGCTGACGCCGGGCAACTGGATAGGCTACGACACTCGGGTCAACCGCCCTTATGGCATCTTCCAGCAACCCAATGTGATGGCGAGCTTTATGGCGACCGGGCTGGCCTTGGCCATCTGGCTGGAAATGCGTGCCGACGCCCATCCTTGGCTGAGGGGACTGCGTTACGGGGTTATCCTGGCGGCGTGCGTGCTTCTGGTGGGACTGCAATCGCGGGTGGGTCAGCTTGGCGGCCTGCTGGCTCTGCTCCTGCTCGTGCCACAACTTCGTCGTCAACGGCAACTGGGCCGAGTATTGGGGCTGGTTGTACTGGGTACAGCGCTGGGTCTGGTATCTCAATATGGGATGAGTGGCGCCAAGCGCGGGCTGGAGATCTATCAATCCGGTGGCATGCGTTCCATCTACTGGCCCTACGCCGCCAAGCTGATTGGGGAGGCGCCCTGGACAGGTTGGGGCTACGGCAGCTTCGAACCCATTTTCCTGCAGCACTATATGGCCGACAAGGCGTTGAACCCGGCTATGGTGCAGATCGAATACAACCTTGACCACCCTCACAACGAGTTTCTCTACTGGGCGGTGGAAGGGGGGCTTGCTCCCATGCTCGGTATGTTGATCATGGCGGGTGCCTTGCTGTGGCGATTGAGCAAAGCCGGCTGGCATCGGGGGTTGGCCTTGCTGGCACTGGTGACGCCCATCTTGCTGCACACCCAGACCGAGTACCCCTTCTATCATGCCATCGCCCTGTGGTGGGCCCTGCTGCTGCTCCTTTATGTGCTGGATGCGGAAGTGGAGGAGGGGAAACAAACCTTGGGTCATGCGAGCTGGCGGGAATATGTCTATCGTCCCTGGCTGCTGTTGCGATTCCTGGCCATCGCCATTCCCTTGGCGGTGGTGCCCTTCATGCTGACCGCCATTCACACCGCCTGGGTGGTGACCAAGTATGAGCGCGGCGGCTACAAGCAGCCGACCCTGCTGCTGGAGGTCGTCAACCCCATGGCCTGGTTGACCCGAGTGGAGTTTGACGTGAATGCGGTACGCCTGATGGTGGGCCTGCAGGCCAACAACAAGGAGGAGCTCGAGGCCTACCTCGACTGGGGCAAAGAGTTCGTGCGTCACACCCCGCGTGCCAACATCTACGCCAACATGGTGATCGCCCTCAATGCGTTGGGACGAACGGAGGAGGCCAACCGTCTGCGTACCCAGGCGCTGGCACTCTATCCGGGTGAGCCCTTGCTCACCGCCTCGGCGGCCAAGTCGGTGGCGGCGACCCTGGAGCGCAAGCCTTCCTCCTGATGGCATCGCAGACCCGCTTTGTTTCATAACGGCCGCTTTGCGGCCGTTATCATTTCCATCTCAGGCAAGCTTGCAGTCAGCTTTAGCGGTGTAGTCTCGTTGGAAAATGGCGAGGGCTCTCAATGATCTACGAGCCATTCATCAGCCAGTTGCCCGGATCAAAGGGCATTCATTCTTCATCGGAGTCGACATCGTGAAAAGAATCGCATTCATCGCCGCCAGCCTGCTCATCCTGACCACCTCGTCCGCCATGGCCGGTACCAGTGCCAAGGTCGAATACGGCACAGTGCAGGAGAGCCGCCTCGTCGGCACACCGAGCACCTCCTCTCACCAGCAGGGGAACCGGCCACTGCGCACCATAGGGGCAGCGGCCCTGGGGGCTGCCGCAGGCAGCCAGTTTGGAGGTGGCTCGGGTCAGACCATAGCGACAGTAACGGGGGCCATCGCCGGGGCCGAGGTATCGCGTCGTCGCCAGGGGGATCAGGGGTCGGCTGCGACCGGGCAATCGGTCGAGCTGCTGATCAAGACCGAGGCCGGGACACTGCTCAATGTCGTACAGGAGAGCGATCCCAAGCTCAGCTTCAACAAGGGGGACAGAGTGCGCATCCTGACCTCGGGGACTGATACCCAGGTCGACAAGACCCTCTAGGTTGGGATCTCAGCTCGGACGTGAGATGCATCCTGCCGCCGCGATGCCTGGCGAGTCGCACCCAGGATAGGCGGCACTCTGGCTTTGTCGCCAGACCCAAGTCGCTGGCTGGCTTCGATTGGGTTGCGTTATGCCAGGGCGCCCCGACCTGAACTGTGCGATGTTTCATCAAGGGTTTGATTGGCTCGCAAAAATGCGGTTCAGTGCTGGACGCACGGAGTGCCTTGGCTAAGATAACCGCCTTAACGTTTGGCAAGGGAGATTGAAATGGAGTTAGTACTAGGCCCGCTGGAGGCTCGCGTGATCGGCTGTCTGATAGAGAAAGAGATCTGCACGCCGGATCAGTACCCTCTCTCTCTCAATGCGCTGGTCAATGCCTGCAACCAGAAGAGCAATCGCGAACCCGTGCTGGAGCTCTCCGAGCTGGACATCCGCGCCGTCATCGACGAGCTGATCCGTCGCCGTCTGGTGGTCAATACCGCCGGCTTCAACGCGCGGGTGCCTCGCTATCAGCATCGCTTCTGCAACACCGAATTTGGCGAGCTGAAGTTCAGCGCCCAGGAACTCGGCATCATCTGCGAGCTGCTGCTGCGTGGTCCGCAGACGCCGGGTGAGCTGCGCTCGCGCACCAACCGGCTGTGCAGCTTCGATGATGTGACCCAGGTGGATGCCGTGCTGGCCAGGCTCGCCGAGCAGGGCCCCTATGTGGTCAAGCTGCCGCGCGAACCGGGCAAGCGGGAATCCCGCTACGCCCACCTGTTCAGCGGTGAGATAGATCTGCAGGCCCTGGCCGAGGCGGCCCCCGTCAGCCACCAGGCTTCTCCCGCCGCCGATCGCCTGAGTATGCTGGAGGACGAGGTCGAGGCCCTCAAGGCGCAGTTGCAGGCGCTGGAAGCGCGACTGGCCGAGTTGGAAGGCTAAGCCCTTCGCCTGCTCATCCCACTGTGGACCTCATGAAACAAGGCGCTGCGGCGCCTTTATATTGTCATTTCGCCGCATTTTCCCGCCATTTCTCCGCATTTAACCCTCGTTGTCCCTCTTCCGCCCCCTCGTCGCTCCGGGTCATAACATGAGGCTGCCCGCTTTTTTTGTACTAATTCGCGGTTAAGGGTCGAGCCGCCGGCGCTTTCCCGTTAAAATTCCGCCTTTGCACCTGCCCGTGAGTTCTGATGTCAGCCTTCACTCTCTCTTCGGATTGCTATGCCCTGCTTGGCGAACTGCAATTGCAGCGCACCGCCAGCCCTCGCTATTTGCTCGATATGCTGCCGGTGCCGCTGTCGTTGCAGGCGCTGATCGACAAGCTGAACCAGCTGCAACAGCAGGGGTTGGTGCGGCTGCGCGGGGAGCAGCAGTGGAGCCTGACGGCGGAGGGAAGCCTGACCCTGATCCTGGCGGTACGGGCAGGGCAGTGCCCCATGCCTGACTGGACGCGGGTGCCATCGGTCACCGGTCAGGAGATGGCACAGGCCCTGGTGCGCGAACTCTGTCTGGGGAAGGCGGGTCAGATCCCGGCCTATTACCAGAGTGCCGAGCTGCTGAGCCTGCTGGACTTGCCCGACGCCCATCGCCTGTTGCCGGACGCGAGCCCGGCTTGGCAGCAACTGCTGCTGGAGCATTTTGCCCTGCAGACCCTGCTCGACGCCGAACCTGAGTCAGGCTGGTCGCTGGCACAGCCCACTGCCGCCTGCGCCCCCGAGCTCGCGAGCCAGGTCCATGGGCTGGCCACCGAGTGGGAGTGGCTCTGTGGCCCGCTCGCCGGCGAGGTAACCACTCACTGGCCGGCCTTGCAACAGCTGGCTGAGCGGGGCGGGGAACAACCCCTGGCCGAGCGCCTGCTCGGCGCGCTGGGGCAATGGCAGCAAGAGGAGGGGCGAGCGCCCTGGCCGCGGATGTTCAGTGCCCTGCTCTGGCTCGGCTGGTTGCAGCAAGCCGACCCTGTGCTCGCCAGCGAGCAGCGCAAGAAGTGGCAACGCAGCCTCGGTAATCAGTGCCCGCTGCTTGCCGATCTGCTGGCGCAGTGGGCCGGTGATCGCCATGGGCAGGCGGTCGGGCTGTTCGATACCCTGCAATTACCGCTGGAGGAGTTGCATTGGGGCTATCTCTGGCTCGATCTCTGCACCCTGGCGCGCCATGGGGAGCAGAGCCCTCAGGTGGCGATCTTGCACAAGTGGGATCTCTCCCATGTGCTGGAGGCCACTCCCCGTCATCGCCTGATGGCCTTCTGCCAGGATCTGCTGCGGCTGTTGCTTGGGCTGGGAGCCGAGCACCTCCCGCTGCAGCAGCTGCGCGCCCCCCAGGATCCCGATGCGAGCGACGAGTCGGACGATGAAGACAACACTCCCGCCTCGGCCAGCTGGCTGAACTGGCTGCAGGGGCTGGGGCGCTCCAGCGGCGTGCGCAAGGCGCAGGAGCGGCTGGTGTGGCTGCTCCATGCGGAAGGGCCCGAGTTGGAGTGCAAGATCCAGAAACAGAGCACCAAGGGGGAGTGGACCGCCGGTCGCCGGGTCGATCCGGCCCTGCTCTCCACCCAGTATGCCGCCTTGCTCGACGAGGCAGACTGGGCGCTGGTGCGCACCCTGCCAAGGGGAATGAGCAAGTTGCCGCGAGATGCCTGGGCGCCGCTCGCGAGCCACCCCCGCCTGTTCAATGCCAAGGGGCAGAAGCTGCAACTGGCCATCAGTGCGCCCTTGCTGCAGATAGTGGCGACCGAACAGAATTCAGAGACACCGGGCATGAGCGCCGTGTTGAGCCCGGCCGCCGCCGCTCGTGGGGCACACATAGTGCCGCTGGCGCAGGACTTGTGGCAGCTCATCCTGACGCCGCAAGCCCTGCTGGACAAATTGCCGGCGCTGGAATCCATCCCGCAGCTGCCCGAGGCCGGCTTGGCTGAGCTGCAGCGCACCCTGGACGCCATCCCCGATCTGCCCTGGCACAGCCAGGTGGCGGGGCTCAAGGGCAATGCCGAGCTGGCTCCCTGGCCGGGCGTCGCCGCGGTGCAGCTCGATTGGCAGGACAGCCAGCTGGTGGTGCAACTGGTGACCCGACAGGGGGAGCTGCCACCCTTGCCGCTCGGCAAAGGTGAGGCCATCGTCCGCCAGGGGGTCAGGGACTATCACTACTGGCAGCGGGATCTGCTCGCCGAGAAGGGTGAGGCCCAGCGCCTGCGCAACCAGCTGCCCATCGGGCTGCCGGGCAACGAATGGAAGCTGGAGGGTGAGCAGGCGCTGACCCTGGTCAACTCCCTGCCCGAGCTGGTGGAGGCCGGAGTGGTCATTCACTGGCATCAGGACAGCGCGCGGCTCAAGAGCCTCGACGAGGCCGCCCTGAGTCTTCGCATCGAGCGGCGCCAGGACTGGTTCCAGGTGGAGGGGGCACTGGCGCTGGATGAGCACCAGATCCTCGACCTGCGCCTGATCCTGCGCCAGCTCACCCCAGGTCAGCGCACCGTCCAGCTCGACGAGAAGACCAGCCTGATGCTGAGCGACAAGCTGGTGGAGCGCCTCACCATGCTCGGCGCCATGCTGGACACCGAGCAACGCATCAACAACAAGCTGGCCTATCCCCTGGCCCGGCTGCTGTCGGCGGTCACCACCGCCGGGGATGACGCCTGGCAGTCGCTGCAACAGGAGTGGCAACAGGAGGTGGAGTGCGCGCCCGAGCTGCTGACGGCGCTGCGGGACTATCAGAAAGAGGGGGTGCGCTGGATGGCGACCCTGGCCCATCACGGTTTCGGCGCCTGCCTGGCCGACGACATGGGCCTCGGCAAGACGCTGCAGGCGCTGATGGTGCTGCGCATGCGCCAGCATCTGGGCCCGGCGCTGGTGGTGGTGCCCAAGTCAGTGGTCACCAACTGGCAGGAGGAGGTCGCACGCTTCGCCCCCGAGCTGGAGGTGGTGGTGTTTGAGAACCCCGCCGAGCGGGAGGCACTGATCCAGGAGGCCAGGGCCGGCCAGATCATCCTGGTCAACTACGGCATGCTCGGCAGCCTGGCCCAGGCACTCAAGTCCCGTCGCTGGGCGAGCATGGTGCTGGATGAGGCGCAGCAGATCAAGAATGCCGGCACCCAGCGTGCCAAGCTGCTGTTCCAGCTCGACGGCGATTTTCGCCTCGCCCTGTCCGGCACCCCCATCGAGAACCATCTGGGGGAGCTGTGGAGCCTGTTCACCTTCATCAACCCGGGCCTGCTCGGCAGTCTCGGCGAATTCAAGCGTCGCTTCGGCAAGGCGGTCAAGGATCCCCAGCACATGGCGTTGCTGCGGGCGGTGATCAGCCCCTTCATCCTGCGCCGCCTCAAGCAGCAGGTGCTGACCGAGCTGCCGGACAAGACCGAGATCATCCATCACATCAGCCTCTCCCCCGAGGAGCGCCAGCTCTACGAGGCGACCCGGCGTGAAGTGGTGCAGCAGGTGCAGAGCGCCGATGGCCGCGCCCTGATGCACGTGCTGAGCGGCCTGACCCGGCTGCGCCGGCTCTGTTGCTCGCCAGCGCTGGTGATGCCAGAGTGGAACCAGACCAGCAGCAAGCTGGATGAGGCCATGGCGCTGCTGGAGGAGGCCATCGACGGCGGTCATCGGGTGCTGGTGTTCAGCCAGTTCGTGGATCTCTTGAGCCTGCTGCGCGCGCGCATCGAGCTCAAAAAATGGGACTACTGCTATCTGGATGGCGGCTGCTCCGCCAAGTCGCGCCAGGAGTCTATCCTGCGGTTCCGCCACGACCCCGTGCCGCTGTTCCTCATCAGCCTCAAGGCGGGCGGTACCGGCCTCAACCTGACTCAGGCCGATACCGTGCTGCACCTGGATCCCTGGTGGAACCCGGCGGTGGAAGATCAGGCGAGCGATCGGGCGCACCGCATGGGCCAGACCCAGCCGGTGACAGTCTATCGACTGGTGTGCGAGCAGACGGTGGAGGAGAAGATAGTGGCGCTGCACGACGAGAAGCGGGCCTTGGCCGATGGCCTGCTGAGTGGCCAGTCCGAGGTGCGTGGCCTGGACGTGGAGAGCCTGCGCGCCCTGCTGATGGGGTGACAGCGGCAACCACTGCTCGTGCATTCGTCCAGGCAGGGGATCGTCATCATGGCGATCCCCTTGTCATTTGAGAGGGGTGACCCCGTTGCCGGCAGGATGGCTAGCCGCAACCCGGTGGCGTCAGCCCCCGTGGGGGGAGGCTACCCCTGATAGCGGTAGAGGTGCAGCCGCTCTATGATGGCTTCGCCCCCTATCTTGCGATCCCGCCGCGCCTGGCGCAGCTTGGGGGGGTAGTGACCGAGGTGGGTGACGCTCGGCTGGGTATCCGAGCAGAGCAACAGCGGCAGGCTTGCCTTGAGCTGCTGCTTGCGCGGCTCCCTGTCCTGCCACAGCAGGTTGATCATGGGGTGGGTCTTGACCGGCCGCCGGATCCGCAGCTCAACGTCGGCGGGCAGGCGACGAATGTCGTACACCTCCTGATCCACCATCTTGCTCCACTCCTCGTTGTCCGACAGCGCCGGAATATAGCGGCGGCTGCGCTCCAGCATCTCCAGTACCTGCTTCCGGCTGAGGCGGCTGATACTCTGCTTGTCCGCCCAGGTGAAGCCCAGGGAATGCAGCTCTCCTTCCAGCAGCGTCAGCTTGCGGTAGACCTGCAGCGTGATGACCCCGGGCAGCGCCTGGTGCACCAGCTCGAACTTCTCGTCCCGTCCGCCGGCGGCCTGCACCATGGCCTTGAAGGCAAGCTTGTGGCCGTTGATCTCGTCAATCAGCGGGGCGAGCCGTCCGGCGCTGGCGGCGGGGAAGCGCAACCAGCCCGGCAGCCGATGGGTGGCCTTGGTGGAGCAGCCGGGGCGGGCGCTGTGATCCTGATAGGCCCTGAGGGTGGCAGCCAGCGCGGCTTCGCCGCCCAGATAACCCACCTCGATGGCCTCGATGGGATCGTGCTCCTCCCCCAATGGCACCGCGGGGAGGGGATAGACATGGGCCTCCAGCAGCTCGAGTTGACCGAGCTGCCCGGCGAGGCGAGCCAGTGCATCTTCCAGGGTGGTCATCTGCTGGCGCAGGGCGGCACTGGGGGTAAAGGTATCCATCGGCATATCCTGTGGTCGACCCCGCTGCTTGCCCGTGATGGGCGACGCCGGGGCGGGCTAAACTACTGTATAAATAACCATACCAGCATGCTACAGGGGCGCCAAGTGCCGCTTTGATCGGCCTCCTGGGCGAAGGGCAAATGCGATAGCCATTTGAGTGTTTTTGTTTTGTATCTATTTGTTAAATAAGGATCAAAAAAAGATCGCATGATTAACAACTGGCTGTAAACCTCAGGTTGTCAACGGGATCGCCGGATCCGGTGACTGCATACCTAATTTGAGAAAGTGCATAGTTAGAAGTACGCCATGCAGCAGAAAATGCTGCAGGGGGAATATGCGGAATAACACATGGCCATTGTTGTTCAAAATCAATGGGTTGATGTTTTTGTGATGCGGTTATTCGCCATTAGTTTTACTAATGTCTTGTATCAAAATTCGTCAATTGAGACGCTCCCTCTGCCTGACTAAGCTTTGCGCAACTGATTTGAACCTTGTGCAGAACCTTCAGAGGAGCCATCCCATGGCCAACATGACGTATACCGAAGCCGGTTACCAGCATTCCAGCCAATCGAATCTGATGGCTCGCGTGAAAACGACTGTCCTGACCTGGCTGGAACGCAGCCGCAGCCGTCGCCAGCTCTCCGAGCTGCCTTCCTACCTGCTCAAAGACATCGGCCTGAACGAAGCCGACCGCTATCAAGAGACCACCAAGCCGTTCTGGCGTGGTTGATCGACCGGGCATGGATGCCTCGTTTTTCTGCCGATAGTCCTTGTATTGCCGCCGCTCACTGCCGGCCCTGTTTCTCCTCGTTTAGCCCGTTTGAATGCCCCTTCTTGCTTGCTGCCCCCATTACGTCATTTGTCATCGCCTGTTGTCACATTTGTATCCTTACTGTTTGAATTTGTTTAAAAACTGATTTTAAGCCCGAGCGCCTTGCGTATAATCCGCATTGTCTGACATCGACAAGTGTGAACCGACAAGAGGGTGAGATGGATGATTCCCCAGCATGACTTTTTGGCCCTGACCCGCCGCCACGAGTGGCAACTCGAGCCTTTCTCCTATGCGCTGCCAAACGGTGACAAGGTGAGCGTGTGGGACACGGGTGTGCTCTGCCTGGAGCCCGCCAGTGGCGCGGGCGATCAACCGGGCGGGCGCAAGGACATAGTGCTCTCCTGCGGCATCCACGGTAACGAGACGGCGCCCATCGAGATCTGCAACCAGTTGCTGACCAGGCTACTCAGCGGTGAGTTGCAGGCCCGCCATCGGGTGCTGTTCCTGTTTGGCAACCCGGCCGCCATGAATCTCGGGTTGCGGGAGGTGGAGGAGAACATGAACCGCCTCTTCAGCGGCGCCCACAGCAAGGGGGAGGGGCTGTGCAACCGGGAGCGGATCCGCGCCATGCGCCTCGAGCAGTATGTGAGCCGCTTCTTCGCCGACTCCGCGAGGCCCCGCTACCACTACGATCTGCACACCGCCATCCGCGGCTCGCGCCACGAGAAGTTTGCGGTCTATCCCTTCCCCCACGAGCGGCCCCACTGCAAGGAGCAGGTGCAGTTCCTCGGCGCCTGCGGGGTGCGCACCATACTGCTCTCCGCCGGGCCGACCACCACCTTCAGCTATTACAGCTCCCATCGCCACGACGCTCATGCCTTTACGGTGGAGCTTGGCAAGGTACGCCCCTTTGGTGAGAACGACATGACCCGCTTCATCGAGGCTCGCCAGGCACTGCAGGAGCTGGTGACCCGGGACGAGATGGTGCTGGAGCCCTGGCGGGCGGACGACTTCACCCTGTTTGCCATCGATCGGGTGATCAACAAGCGCTCGGCGCAGTTCCGTTTCCTGTTTGCCAGCGACGTGGACAATTTCACCGAGTTTCCCCAGGGGTTTGTGCTGGCGGAGGACGGGGATCGGCAGTACAGGGTAGAGAAACCGCGGGAGGCGGTGGTCTTCCCCAATGCCAACGTGGCCATAGGCCAGCGTACCATGCTGCTGGTGGTGCCGACCCGGCTCTGGGAGTGAGCTGAGCCCGTTTTTGCCCGCCAGACCGGCGCCCCTGGCGGCCGAGGAGGCAGAACACATAATGGGAATGATCTCGTACCCATCCTGACAGGGAGCCCGAAAGGGCTCCCTTCTTCGTTCCTGCTCGCCGAAAATCCCATCTTCTTTCCGAAATTAAAGAAGTTTCTACTGGTCTAACCTGACGAAATCCCATTGCTATAAAGTTAACATGTTGTTTACATTTTGAGGGTCACCTCATGGTGGTGACGTTGACAACGGCAAGGAGCCAGTTATGACCCATGTCGACATCCCTTTCCTTCGTTACCTCGATGAGGAGGGGCGCCCGGTCGCGACACTGCCGACCTGGCTGGACAAGGCGACTCTGCACACCTTCTACCGCAACATGGTGATGGTGCGCAGCTATGACAAGAAAGCGATAGCGCTGCAGCGAACCGGCAAACTCGGCACCTTCCCCTCTCATCTGGGGGCGGAAGCGGTGGGGATTGGGGTCGGGCTCGCCATGCGGCCAGAGGATGTCTACGTACCCTATTACCGGGACATGCCGACCCTCTATGTGAGGGGCGTGCCCATGGAGCAAAACCTGCAATATTGGGGCGGGGATGAGCGGGGTAGTGTTTTCTACAAGTCAGATGGCGAATTATCGGAAGATTTACCTATCTGTGTGCCCATCGCTACCCAGATCACCCACGCCGCCGGCATCGCGGCTGCCTTCAAGCTGCGCAACCAGCCGAGAGTCGCCGTGGTTACCATCGGCGATGGCGGCACCTCCAAGGGGGATTTCCTCGAGGGGCTCAACTGCGCCGGTGTCTGGCACCTGCCCATGGTGATGATCATCAACAACAACCAGTGGGCCATCTCGGTGCCGCGCAAGCTGCAGACCAGCGCCCCCACACTGGCCCAGAAGGGCATAGGGGCCGGCGTGCGCAGCCTGCAGGTCGATGGCAACGACGTGGTGGCCGTCTATGAGGCGACCCGTGCCGCCATGGAGCGGGCCCGCAGCGGCAAGGGGCCGACCCTGATCGAGGCGGTCAGCTACCGGCTCGGGGATCACACCACCGCCGATGACGCCACCCGCTATCGGGAATCCGCCGAGGTGGAGGCCGCCTGGGCCAAGGAGCCGGTCAAGCGACTGCGCCAGTTCATGGCTGAGCAGGGCTGGTGGGACGAGCAGCAGGAGCAGGCCTTGCTGGTGGAAGCCGGCCGGGAAGTTGAGCGCGCCGTCGCCGCCTACGAGGGCATGGCGCCCCAGGCGCCGGAGACCTTGCTGGATTACCAGTTCGCCGAGCTGCCGAGGGACTATCGTGCCCAGCGCCAGCGCATCATCGCCAAGGGGATGCAGGCCCAGGGCGGGGAGAAACACCATGAGTGACATGAGATTGGACCGCGAGCAGCCATGGGCGCTTGGCGAGGTGGTGGCTGGTTTCGGGGAGGTAGCATGAGCGAAATAACGCTGCTTGAAGCGATCAACCTGGCGCTGCATCACGAGATGGAGCGAGACCCCGACGTGGTGGTGCTCGGCGAGGATGTGGGGGTCAACGGCGGGGTGTTTCGCGCCACCGTGGGCCTGCGCGACAAGTTCGGCTTCAAGCGGGTGATAGACACCCCGCTCGCCGAGGGGCTGATCGCCGGGGTGGCGGTCGGCATGGCCACCCAGGGACTCAAGCCCGTGGCCGAGTTCCAGTTCCAGGGCTTCATCTTCCCCGGCATGGAGCAGATCATCTGCCAGGCGGCGCGGATGCGCAATCGCACCCGTGGTCGGCTCTCCTGTCCTCTCGTCTACCGCTCTCCCTATGGCGCCGGCATCCATTCGCCGGAGCACCACAGCGAGAGCGTGGAGGCGTTGTTCGCCCATATTCCCGGGCTGCGAGTGGTGATCCCCTCCAGCCCCAAGCGGGCATACGGCCTGCTGCTCTCCGCCATCCGCGACCCGGATCCCGTGATGTTCTTCGAGCCGGATCGCATCTACCGCTCCATGAAATCGGACGTGGTGGATGACGGTATCGGCCTGCCGCTCGACGTCTGCTTTACCCTCAGACCCGGGCGGGATCTCACCATAGTCGCCTGGGGCGCTTGTATTCAGGAGGTGATGCGGGCCGCCACCCAGCTGGCGGAGGTGGACATCCAGTGCGAGGTGCTGGACTTGGCCACCATCAAGCCGCTCGACATGGAGAGCATCCTCACCTCGGTACGCAAGACAGGTCGTCTGCTGGTGGTGCACGAGGCCTGTGGCAGCTTCGGGGTTGGCGCCGAGATAGTGGCGCGGGTCACCGAGGAGGCGCTGACCTCCCTCAAGGCGCCGCCGAAACGGCTCACCGGGGTGGACGCGGCCGTGCCCTACTATCGCAACGAAGAGTATTACCTCATCACCGAGCAGGATATCGCGGATGCGGCTCACCAGCTGATGGAGAAAAATTGGCTATGACCTTGTTCACATATTGGCGGTTGAACGATCGCGCAGACGACAGGCATGGAATTTTTCAACGTGCGGTGATTTCCCAGCGGATGGAGAACGGGTCATGAAATTTTTCAAATTACCGGATCTGGGCGAAGGCTTGGCCGAGGCCGAGATAGTGGAATGGAAAGTCAGCGCCGGCGATACGGTGCAGGTGGATCAAGTGCTGCTGTCGGTGGAAACCGCCAAGGCGCTGGTGGATGTGCCCTCGCCGGTGGCCGGGGTCATCGCTCGTCTGTGCGGCCAGGAGGGGGATATCCTCCACATCGGCGCCCCCCTGGTGGAGTTTGAAGGGGGAGAGGATGACGGTACTGTGGTAGGCAAGGTCAGCGCCCATCAGCAGCATATCGAGGATCACTTCGTGGTCGGGGCTATGGCCCCCGGCGACAGCCTGGTGCAGGCCATGCCCGCGGTGCGGTTGCTGGCGCAAAAACTCGGCCTCGACATCGACAAGATCAAGGGCAGTGGCAGCGCCGGCATGGTGACCGAGCCGGATGTGCAAGCAGCCTTCGAGGCGATGCAAAGCAGTGGCAACGAGTTTCTCAAGGGATCTCGCCGTGCCATGGCCAAGGCGATGGAGCTGTCTCACAAGACAGTGGTGCCGGTCAGCCTGACCGACGAGGTGGATCTGAGGCACTGGCGTGCCGATGAAGATGTGACCGTGCGTCTCATCAAGGCCATCGGAGTGGCGTGCCGCGCCGAGCCCTCCATGAACGCCTGGTTCGACGGGGATACTCTCTCAAGACGTCTATTCCAGGAGGTCAACGTGGCCATCGCCGTCGACTCCAAACACGGCCTCTATGTGCCGGTGATGGAGAACGTGGCCGAGCGGGAGCGGGCGGATATCCGCCAGGGGCTGGACCGGATGATCGCCGACGTGAAGGCCCGCGCCGTGCCGCGGGAGATGTTGCAAGGGGCGACCATCACGCTGACCAACTTCGGCGCCATCGCGGGCCGCTACGCCAGCCCCATAGTGACGCCGCCTCAGGTGGCCATTATTGGCGCGGGCAAGTTGTTCGAGAAAGTGGTGTTCATCCACGGGGAGGCGAGACCAGTACGGGCCCTGCCATTGTCGATGACTTTTGACCACAGGGCCTGCACCGGCGGGGAGGCCGCACGCTTCCTCAAAGCCCTGGTTCAGGCACTGGAATCTGCGGACGTATAAACGACGGTGCCCTGCGGTTGGCAGGGCACAAATTTGTTTGCGTAATCGACAAAGGCACGTATAATCCTAGGCAGCTTGAAAGGGCGATAGTTATGTCAATGAAGACGATGTTCTACATTTTCTCCTGTTGTCTATAAGTAGTCCCGTTTTTGAGCTTTATCCGCTGAAAAGCATAAGTAATTTTTTTGAATACAGGTTAAAGATATGTCTAACATGATCACCGGTACCGTTAAGTTTTTCAACGAAACCAAAGGTTTTGGCTTCATCCAGCAAGAAAACGGCCCGGACGTTTTCGTTCACTTCAGCGCTATCGGCGGTAACGGCTTCCGTACCCTGGCTGAAGGTCAGCGCGTACAGTTCTCCGTGACCCAAGGTCAGAAAGGCCCGCAGGCTGAGAACGTAACTGCTCTGTAATTCTTACAGAATTTAAGAAAGCCGTGGTGCCTCTGGTACCACGGCTTTTTGTTTATGGCATATTCTTAAACCTCTTTTATCCATCACGCCAATCCTCATGATCTCATCACTGCTGTTGACCGCATCCTTGCTCGGCCTTGCCGACGCTCCCGCATCGGATCCCGTGGCGAGTCAGGCCGTTACCGTCTGTCAGCAGTTCGTGCAGGTGCGTCTGGGGAAGATGGAATTGCCTGATGAGATCAAGGCTCAGCCGGTGGCAAAGCGGGCGGGGGAGTGGTTGATCGATGGCAAGATAAAAGGACCCGAAGGTCCTTTGTTGTTCGCTTGTCTGCTGCGACAAGGTAAACGCTGGGAACTGCTCAACTTCTCGCTCTGGGCGCCGCAGGAAATCAACTCGGCTTGAGCGCTACCAGCAGATGATGGAGATGTTCGAGCATGGTCATGCCGAAGGGGGTCAGATAGCCACCATCGGCGGCACTGATGAGGCCCTGTTGATGCATCCGCTCTGCCGCCTGGCACAGCCCTTCAGACATGTCGCTGCGTAATTTGATCCCCTGACTCATGTTGGCCGGATCAAAGCATGCCAGTATTTTCAGCTCATTTACAAAATCGTCAGAAACCTGGTCGATCCCACTCATGGATGCACTCCTTACGCTAAAGATGTATGCAAACTAGCATTCCCGATTTTACTTTAGTGCGCGCTGGCTCAAACTATTGGGCTTTGTACGGACTGGCTGAGTGCGAACGCTGCTTTTTTGGCCTCAGTTCCCAGGCCGGGTAAGCGTGACGGGCGCAATCCGTGGGCCGGTAAACATGATAGAATAGCTTCTATTTTGTCTTTTCGGCCAGGTACGATCCCGGTCTTCCAGCTCAAGGCGCCTCTTATGATCACTGTGACTCTGGTCTCTCTGCTGCACTCCCTTGCTCCCCGTTTCCCTGTTTATGCTCCCTCTCTGCTGCTGCCCCTGCTCGATGCACATCGAGGGGATCTTTGGCTGCCTGGCATCAAAGGGGAAGACATGACGCGCCTGCGCCAGCATGCCAAGGGGGGGAGTGCGCAGATACTGGCGTCGCTCGCAGCGGGATGGTGCGATTTCGCGGCTGGCAACGAGGGCAAGACACCCGAACTGGACGCGCTGGAAAGTTACGATGACGAGATGATGGACAACCTGCTGATGTATTGGAGCCATCCAGCCAAGATCAACAGCCCGATCACCGATAACCTGTTCGAGCTGCGCCGTGAGGTGGTGGATGAGGCCCACGGTAGCAAGCTGGCGAGCGCCTGGCAGGAGCAGCAGCAGGCACGCTTCGAGCAGATCATGCAAGGCGTGCAGGCCGGTCGGGATCAGCTCTGCTTCGTGGAGGTGGAGTCCGCCTACTGGCTGCGCCAGCGTCTGAGTGAGACGCCCGGGATTACCCTCATCGCCCCGACGCTGGGTTGAACCCGCCAGACGATAACGTGCTCATGCTGGACAAGCCGTCGGCAAGATGTGAACATGTCGCCCTTTATTGAACGAGAGACTTGACCAATGAGCTATGAACTTAGCGACACCGAGCGCAATGCCGCGCTGCAACTGAACGCCGACTACCGCTTTGATCACTTCATCAGCAAGCTGGTCGAGCACGAAGAGCTGTTTGTCCTGACCGACGAACATGGCGTCATGATGCTGACCACCGAAGACGAAGACTGCATCCCTGTGTGGCCGCACCCTGAGTATGCCAAGGCCTGGGCCGAAGGCGAGTGGGCCGACTGCAAGCCGCAATCCATCACCCTCAAGGTGTGGCTGGAGCGCTGGGTCGATGGCATGGAGCAAGACGAGCTCTGCGTCGCCGTGTTCCCGACCCCGGATCAGGAAGGCATAGTGCTGGAGCCGGCCGACGTCGCCGACGCCATCGCTCAGAAGCAGGCCAAGCGCGGCTAATCCCCCGCCTCTGTATCTGCTGTCGTGAAAAGACCCCGCCAAGCCGCGGGGTCTTTTGTTTTCAGGCATCTCTCTTTTCGTACAAGAGACCCCGTCCGACATGGCGCGGGGTCTTTTGTTTTCAGGCATCTCTCTTTTCGTACAAGAGACCCCGTCCGACATGGCGCGGGGTCTTTTGTTTTCAGGCATCTCTCTTTTC
>NZ_JRGL01000090.1 GCF_000764655.1 Aeromonas aquatica | reverse complement strand
CTTGAGCACCTCGTGGCGTGACTCGCCAAGGGGGATCCGGTTGTGGGGGACCTAGCGCAGAGTGAGGGAGCGATCGCCCTTCACCGCCACGTTATAGACCTGAATATTGGGCTCCAGATTGCTCAGGTTGTACTGGGCGGACAGGGCGCTGCGCACCAGCCGGTAGCCTTCTTCGTTATGGATGGCCGACACCTTGAGGTAGTTCTTCAGATCGTCATCGTCGATGGCGAACAGCTTCATGTCGCGCATCACCTTGGGGCTCAGGAACTGGCTGATGAAGCTCTCGTCCTTGAAGTTCTGCATGGCGAAGTGCAGGGTCTCGACCCAGTTGGTACCGGCATAGTCGGGGAACCAGTATCTGTCCTCCTCGGTGGGGTGTTCACAGATGCGGCGCAGATCGGTGAACATGGCAAAGCCCAGGGCATAGGGGTTGATGCCGGAATAGTAACGGCTGTTGTAGGGGGGCTGATAGACCACGTTGGTGTGGCTGTGCAGCACCTCTATCATGAAGCGATCGCTGATCTTCCCCTCGTCATACAGATGGTTGAGGATGCTGTAGTGCCAGAAGGTGGCCCAGCCCTCGTTCATCACCTGAGTCTGTTTCTGCGGATAGAAGTACTGGCTGATCTTGCGCACTATCCGCACTATCTCGCGCTGCCAAGGTTCGAGTAATGGCGCGTTTTTCTCTATGAAGTAGAGGATGTTTTCCTGTGGCTCAGGGGGGTAGCGCCTGTCCTCGACGCCGGAGGCTTTGTGCTGCTTTGGCAGAGTGCGCCATAGCTCGTTGACCTGGGTCTGTAGATAGTCTTCCCGCGCCTTCTGGCGCCGCTTCTCTTCTGCCAGCGAGATCTTCTGGGGGCGCTTGTAGCGATCCACCCCGAAGTTCATCAGGGCGTGGCAGGAGTCGAGCAGCCGCTCGACTGCATCGATGCCGTGTTTTTCCTCGCATTCGGTGATGTAGTTTTTGGCAAACAGCAGGTAATCGATGATGGAGGAGGCGTCGCTCCAGGCCTTGAACAGGTAATTATTCTTGAAAAAAGAGTTGTGGCCATAGCAGGCGTGCGCCATCACCAGAGCCTGCATTGGCATGGTGTTCTCTTCCATCAGATAGGCGATACAGGGCTCCGAGTTGATGACGATCTCATACGCCAGCCCCATCTGGCCGCGTTTGTAGTTGCGCTCGGTATGGATGAAGCGTTTGCCAAACGACCAGTGCTGATAGCCGATGGGCATGCCCACGCTGGAGTAGGCATCCATCATCTGCTCAGCGGTGATCACCTCGATCTGGTTGGGGTAGGTATCCAGCTTGTAAAACCTGGCGACCCTGGCAATCTCCTGGTGATAGGTTTCCAGCAGATCGAAGTTCCAGTCAGGACCATCGTCCAGCGGCGCTCTTTTTCTCGCGGTTTCTACCATATGACGTCCCTCAAGCCGCTTGCTTCTTGAACAGCTCCCGGAAGACCGGATAAATGTCCTCTACCTTGCGAATATGCTCCATCGCGAAGTGGGGGAATTGACCGGCCACCGCCTCATATTCGTGCCACAGGGTCTGGTGGGCGCGGGTGGTGATCTCGATATAGGAGTAGTAACGCACCCTCGGCATGATGTCGCGCATCAGAATTTCCCGACATTGCGGCGAGTCATCGGCCCAGTTATCTCCATCTGAGGCTTGCGCCGCATAGATGTTCCATTGATTGGCGGGGTAACGTTCGTTGATGATGTCGTTCATCATCTTGAGCGCGCTGGAGACTATGGTGCCGCCGGTTTCCTGAGAGTAGAAGAACTCGTGCTCGTCCACCTCCTTGGCCTGGGTGTGGTGGCGAATGTAGACTACTTCCACGTTTTTGTAAGTCCGGCTAAGGAACAGGTAGAGCAGGATATAGAAGCGCTTGGCCATCTCCTTGGTCGCCTGATCCATGGAGCCCGACACGTCCATCAGGCAGAACATCACCGCCTGGCTGGATGGTACAGGGCGTTTGACGAAGTTGTTGAACTTGAGATCGAAGGTATCGATGAAAGGCACGGCCTCGATCCGCCGTTTCAGTTCACGGATCTCCTTCTCGAGTTGTGCCATTTCGGCAAAGTGATCGTTTGGCTCACTGGCGAGCAGGGCGAGCCGCTCTTCGAGCTCGCGCAGCAGACGTTTCTTGCCCGCTTGCAGCGCCATGCGGCGCGCCAGCGAATTTTGCAGTGAACGCACCACGTTGATGTTGGCCGGCACCCCGTTGGAGGTGTAGCCCGCCCGGTAGGTTTTCATTTCCATCAGCTGGTTGAGCTGGGTCTTCTGCAGCCGCGGCAGCTCCAGATCTTCGAACAGCAAGTCCAGATACTCATCTTTGGAGATCTGAAACACGAAGTCGTCAGCCCCTTCCCCCTGATCCGAGGCCTGGCCCTCGCCGGCGCCCTGACCGCCACCCCCTCCCTTGGGGCGGTCAATCTTGTCGCCGGAGACGAATTGATCGTTACCAGGGTGGACCATCTCCCGTTTTCCCCCTTGTCCCTGATGGAAATGGGGCTCGCCGATGTCCTTGGTCGGGATGCTGATGCTCTCGCCCTTGTCCACGTCCTGAATGCTGCGCTTGGAGACAGCATCCGAGACCGCTTGTTTGATCTGCTTCTTGTAGCGGCGGATGAAGCGCTGCCGATTGACAGCGCTTTTGTTTTTGCCGTTGAGCCTGCGGTCGATAAAATGCGCCATAACTCCCCCTTGAACCGATCAGGGTCAGGATGACTTGCGTACCCTGAGGTACCATTCGGAGAGCAGGCGCACCTGTTTGCGGGTGTAGCCCTTCTCCATCATCCGTTCGACAAAGTTATCGTGCTTCTTCTGCTCCTCGGCCGAGGTTTTGCTGTTGAAGGAGATAACCGGCAGCAGCTCTTCCGTGTTGGAGAACATCTTCTTCTCGATCACGGTGCGCAGCTTCTCGTAACTGGTCCAGTTGGGGTTACGGCCTGCATTGTTGGCCCGTGCACGTAGCACGAAGTTGACTATTTCGTTGCGGAAATCTTTCGGGTTGCTGATCCCGGCCGGTTTTTCGATCTTCTCCAGCTCGCTGTTGAGTGATGCCCGATCGAACAGCTGGCCGGTCTCCGGGTCGCGATACTCCTGATCCTGGATCCAGAAGTCGGCGTAGGTGACGTAACGATCGAAGATGTTCTGCCCGTACTCAGAATAGGATTCGAGGTAGGCGGTCTGGATCTCCTTGCCGATGAATTCTACGTAGCGCGGGGTCAGATACCCTTGATGAACTCCAGATAGCGATCGTGCAGCTCCTGCGGGAACTGCTCGCGTTCTATCTGCTGCTCCAGCACGTAGAAGAGGTGTACCGGGTTGGCGGCCACTTCCGCGTGATCGAAGTTGAACACCCGGGAGAGGATCTTGAACGCGAAGCGGGTAGACAGGCCGTTCATGCCCTCATCCACGCCAGCATAGTCGCGATACTCCTGATAGCTCTTGGCCTTGGGATCCGTGTCTTTCAGGCTCTCGCCATCGTAGACCCGCATCTTGGAGTAGAGACTGGAGTTTTCCGGCTCTTTCAGGCGGGAGAGCACGGAGAACTGACCCAGCAACTCCAGGGTCCCTGGCGCGCACTTGGCGTCGGTCAGCTCGCTGTTGAACAGCAATTTCTCATAGATCTTCACCTCTTCCGAGACGCGCAGGCAGTAGGGCACCTTGACGATATAGACCCGGTCGAGGAAGGCCTCGTTGTTCTTGTTGTTACGGAACTGCTGCCATTCGGATTCGTTGGAGTGAGCCAGCAAGATGCCGTCGAAGGGCAGGGCGGAAAGCCCTTCGGTACCGTTGTAATTGCCCTCTTGTGTTGCCGTCAGCAGAGGGTGCAGCACCTTGATGGGGGCCTTGAACATCTCCACGAACTCCATCATCCCCTGGTTCGCCTTACAGAGCGCCCCTGAGTAGGAGTAGGCATCGGCATCATCTTGGGCGTAATGCTCCAGCATGCGGATGTCGACCTTGCCGACCAGGGAGGAGATATCCTGGTTGTTGTCATCGCCGGGCTCCGTCTTGGCGATGGGGATCTGATCCAGAATGGAGGGATTGACCTTCTCCACCTTGAATTTGGTGATGTCACCGCCAAACTCGTGCAGGCGTTTGGCCGCCCAAGGAGACATGATGGGACGCAGGTAGCGGTGCGGGATGCCGTATTCTTTTTCCAGGATCTCGCCATCTTCCTCGATATCGAACAGGCAGAAGGGGTGATCGTTGACCGGCGAGCCCTTGATGCGATAGATAGGCACCTTCTGCATCAAGGATTTGAGCTTCTCTGCGAGGGATGACTTGCCGCCGCCGACGGGGCCCAGCAGATAGAGGATCTGTTTCTTCTCTTCCAGCCCCTGGGCGGAGTGCTTGAGGTAGGAGACGATCTGCTCAATGGCCTCTTCCATACCATAGAAATCTTTGAAAGCGGGATAGCGTGCGACGACGCGATTGGAAAACAGGCGGCTGAGGCGCGGATTGACCGAGGTATCGATCATTTCCGGTTCGCCGATGGCAACTAGCAGTCGCTCGGCGGCGGAGGCGTAGCAGGATTTGTCCTGTTTGCACATATCCAGGAACTCCTGAATGCTGTACTCCTCCTCTCTGGCTTTCTCATACCGCTGTTGATAGTGCTCGAAGATGCCCATAACTTAGCCCTCGTTATAGTCGCTTACCCTGAAAAAGAGTGGATCACTACTTTTGTTCTGTTTGCCTCTTAAGCCTAGTCAACAGCCCCCAGTAATCCATCGCCATCATTGGTTTAAGTTTGCACGGGAGCTTCCCGATCCTTTTGCGGGAAGGTGCAGTCAATGACATACCTATGTTACTGACTGTTAAATTATTTTTGCCATGACAGTGATGCAAATGTCAAAGACATAAAAAATAAATGTTTGTGTGGTAGATGCGGGAAGGGAGGGTTTCCCGTGTGGTGAACGCGACAACACAGGCGGCGCAAGGACGGGAGAGGAAAGGGGATAAATGTAGTAACGCTTACGTTAACGTAACGCCTCTTGTTTGGTGTTTAAGCTCTAATTTTTACATTGACGCTACATTGTGACTGCTCTAGATTGGCCCTGTGTCGAGCAGTCATCGCTTTAGCAAGAAAGTGGTTACTGTGCAGATACTAAGCTCTGTTTAAGCACGTTTCCGTTGGCTTGACCCTCGCATCCGCGGGGGTCTTCTTTTTTCGGCACTTGGCAAGGTTGAATCGTCAAGGCGCGCGGAATAGATCCGTGATACTGCCGCCAGCACCTCGGCGAAGGGATGAGCGGCCAGCTGACCAAAACCTGCCAGGCTTTTTGCCTTGACCCTGGTGGTCAAGGGGGTGGAGATACCGCACAGGAAGCGGGTCAGGATGCGTGGTTCCTGGCTGTGGCACAGCGACACCAGCGGATCGCACCAGGCGCGCAAGCCCTGTTCGTTGGGCAAGCTTGGTGTTGGCAGCGGGGGCAGGACGGCAATCTCACCACGACAGACGGAGCAGTGCCCGCAGCGGCTCGGTGCCTGTTCATCGGCAAAGTAGCTGGCCAGCTCATGGCTAAGACAAGTGGTCGAAGTAAAGAAGCTGAGCAAGGCCTGTAGCCGGGCCAACTCGCTCTGCTCTTTTTGCTCGAACAGGGCGTGCAGCCGATCCGCCAGCGGCGCTATGGCCAGATCCTGATGCAATACCCGATACACCTCCGTCATCTGCTTGCTTTCGAGCTCGATCCAACCCTGCTGCTGTAGATAATCCAGTGCGGCGGCGGCCCGCGACCTTTCTCCCTGATACCCCTGCCAGAGCGCATCGAAGTCCATGGCGCACCAGCTGCGCGCCTGGGGGGCGCAGGCAAACAACTGCTCCAGGAACTGGCGCCGATCCGGATTGAAACGCGCCAGGATCTCTTGCTTTTCCAGCACGAACTTGAAGCGATATTCGGCAAAATAGCTGTAGGCCGGGGCAATGATGCCCGCCATCTCCAGATAGACCAGCAGGGTCTTGAGCGGCAACTGACGGATGTTGGTGTCATTGGAGAGGCGCAGCAAACTGAATTCCCACTCGGCGCCGCTTTGGCGCAGGATCTCGAGCAGGGTCAGGATCGCGGCTCTGTCCGGGGTATCTCCGTAGACGAAGTTCTCCAGCACCGGCAACTGTGCACGGCTGGCCAGCACGGTGCAGCGTGAGGGGAGGCCGTCGCGTCCGGCGCGGCCAATCTCCTGGCTGTAGTTTTCGATGGACTTGGGCAAGTCGTAGTGGATGACCCGGCGGATATCGGCCTTGTCGATGCCCATGCCAAAGGCGATGGTGGCGACGATGCAGTCCAGCTTGCCGGCCATGAAGTCGTGCTGGATCTGGCTGCGCAGGGCTGGATCCAGCCCGGCATGATAGGCGCAAGCGCGGATCCCTGCTCGTTGCAGCAGCTCGGCACACTGCTGCGCCGTGTGCTGCAGGGTGACGTAGACGATGGTGGGCGCCGCGGGATCGCGCCGCAGCTCGTCACTGAGCCAGTGGTCGCGGGCGTTGCCGGCCAGCGAGATGACGCCCAGATCTAGGTTGGCGCGGTAGAAGCCGGTCACCACCAGATCCTCCTTATCGATGCCGAACTTGGCCTGCATGTCCGCCATGACTGCCGGGGTGGCGGTGGCGGTGAGCAGCAGTACCTGGGGGATATTCAGTTCGCGGCGATGGGCCGGCAGCTTCAGGTAGTCTGGGCGAAAGTTATGACCCCATTCCGAGATGCAGTGCGCTTCGTCTACTACCAGCATCGAGAGCGGGATCTGGGCGATGAAGCGGCGAAAACGCTCGTTCTTGAGACGCTCCACCGAGATCATCAGGATCTTGAGCTGGCCGTCGCTGGCCTGTTGCATCACCCGACGACTCTCCTCTGGCGTTTGACTGGAGTCCAGGGTGGCGGCGGCAATCCCCTTGCGTTGCAGGAAGGCGAGTTGATCGTGCATCAGCGCGATGAGCGGGGAGATAACCAGGGTCAGGTGAGGCAGAGCCAGGGCGGGCAACTGATAGCAGAGGGACTTGCCGGCCCCAGTCGGGAAGATGGCCGCCGCACTCTTGCCGTCCAGCAGGCGGCTGATCACCGCCTCCTGACCGGGTCTTAACCGATCGAAGCCGAAGTGGCGGGTCAACAGAGAGGGGATCATGGCAAGGCTCCAGCGCAGACAAAAGAGCGGCATGATACCACTCCTGCTGCCCGTTCTGCCGAGGAATGGACCGACATGGCGACAATTTGACCGCAGTTGATATTGTGTTATCGCATTGTTGCGGATTTTTTGTGAGGTAACCCTGATATTTTTCAGTGATTATGTGGAAAAAAACGGTAGCAGATGGGATATTCCTTGTCCGCAACACCACGCGTACTGGACAGATCCAGAAGAAGGTTTGCCAACGGCACCACCGTCCACAGGCCGGTGCCAATGCGCGCGGCAGGTTGCCAACAGGACTCATAATTCACGCACTTTGAAAGTGCACAGGGACTATTTGATGACACAACAACACCCCCTCATAAAACTGGTCAACAGCACCAGTCTGGTTAGCCAGATCCTGGTCGGTCTGGTATTCGGTATCCTCCTTGCCATGTTCATGCCCGAATGGGCCAAGGCGGCGGGTCTGCTTGGCAGCCTGTTCGTCGGTGCCCTGAAGGCGGTCGCCCCGCTGCTGGTCTTCGTGCTGGTGATGTCGGCGATCATCGGTCACAAGCAGGGTCAGAAGACCAACATGAAGCCGATCTTGCTGCTCTATGTGCTGGGGACCTTCCTGGCAGCCGTGGTGGCGGTGATGGCCAGCTTCCTGTTCCCCACCAACCTGCATCTGGTGGCCAGCAGTGCCGAGATCACCCCGCCGGGTGGCATCACCGAGGTGCTGCAGACCCTGCTGTTCAACGTGGTGACCAACCCGGTCAAGGCGCTGCTGGATGCCAACTACATCGGCATCCTGGCCTGGGCCATCGGCCTTGGCATCGCCATGCGTCACGCGGGTGACAGCACCAAGGCGCTGATCACCGACCTGTCCCACGGGGTCTCCACCATCGTCAAGGCGGTGATCCGCTGTGCGCCCCTCGGTATTTTCGGGCTGGTCGCCTCGACCCTGGCCGAGACAGGTTTCGATGCCCTGTTTGGCTATGCCCAGCTGCTGATGGTGCTGATCGGCTGCATGCTGTTCATCGCCTTCGTGGTCAACCCGCTCATCGTGTTCTGGAAGATCAAGCGCAACCCTTATCCGTTGGTGCTGACCTGCCTGCGCGAGAGCGGCGTGACCGCCTTCTTCACTCGCAGCTCTGCCGCCAACATTCCGGTCAACATGGCGCTCTGTGAGAAGCTGCGTCTGCCGGAAGACACTTATGCGGTCTCTATCCCGCTCGGTGCCACCATCAACATGGCCGGTGCCGCCATCACCATTACTGTGCTCTCCATGGCGGCGGTGCATACCTTGGGGATGGAAGTGGATCTGGCGACCGCCGTGCTGCTCTCCGTGGTCGCCACCATCAGTGCCTGTGGTGCCTCCGGGGTGGCAGGTGGTTCCCTGCTGCTGATCCCGCTGGCGTGCAGCCTGTTTGGCATCAGCAACGACATCGCCATGCAGGTGGTGGCGGTTGGCTTCATCATCGGGGTGCTGCAAGACTCCGCCGAGACGGCCCTCAACAGCTCTACCGACGTGCTGTTCACCGCGGCCGCCTGCATGGCCGAGGACGAAGCCCTGCAGGGCGCAGCGCCGCTCTCTCGCGAAGCCTGATAGCCAGGCCATCAAGGCATCGAAAACGCCCTCTCAGGAGGGCGTTTTTTTATGTGTGGCTGTTGGGGCGGTAGACTGCCGTATAAAATGCACAGCCGATGTTGTAGCGGGTGACAGAGCGCCTCAAGCCAGCGTGTTAGCCCCTCAGGCATCCGTACTCAACCAGCACGCAGCGGCATTGGGATGAGAAGTGTGATCCGGGGCCGGGTCAAGTCTGTGGGGGAGGTGAGGGGAAAGAACTCCTGTACCTGCCCGAATGCCATACAGGGTGAACGCCATAAAAAATGCCAGCCGGTTTCCCGACTGGCATTTTTGATCTCTAGCTATCTATCGACGGCGGGTTTAACCGACCAGCTGGCAGAGGATGGCGGAAATCGTAATCAACCCCATGATCGCCGCAAAGACGTTGCTGATGTGCTCTGATACTTCGCCAACCAAAAGTGAGCGCCATAAAAAATGCCAGCCGGTTTCCCGACTGGCATTTTTGATCTCTAGCTATCTATCGACGGCGGGTTTAACCGACCAGTTGGTAGAGGATGGCGGAGATGGCAATCAACCCCATGGTCGCCACGAAGACGTTGCTGATCTGGCCCTGATACTTCGCCATGGCGGGGACACGCTTGATGGCGTACATCGGCATCAGGAACAGGATGGTGGCGATGATGGGGCCGCCCAGGGATTCGATCATGCCGAGGATCGAGGGGTTGATGATGGCCACGGCCCACAGGGTCAGGATGAAGAAGGCGATGATGAACAGCTCGACCTTCTTGCTGTTTGGCTGCTTGCCGCTGCTGCGCATCTGCTGGGTGATCATGCCCTTCAGACCTTCACGGGCACCCAGATAGTGGCCGAAGAAGGAGGAGACGATGGCGACGAAGGCGACCAGCGGACCGAAGTAGGAGATGATCGGGCTCGAGTGCTGGTTAGCCAGGTAGGAGAGCACGGCGATGTTCTGGGACTTGGCTTCCGCCAGCTGGGCCGGGGTCAGGCTCATCACGCAGGAGAACACGAAGAACATCACGAAGCCGAGCAGGATGAGTGCGGTGCGCTTGAGGATGGCATCGGACTTGGCAACGGCGTTGTCACCGTGATCGCGGCGCTGGGCCAGGGCGAAGCTGGAGATGGCTGGGCTGTGGTTGAAGGAGAACACCAGCACCGGGATGGTCAGCCACAGGGTGACGGTGAAGTCCTTGGCGGACGGCACCTGAGCCAGGGCGGCACCTGTCCAGTCCGGGATGAGATAGAGGGAGATGCCCGCCAGGATGGCGATGAGCGGATATACCAGCAGCTCGGTCACCTTCAGCATCAGCTTTTCACCGGCCAGCATGACCGACATCATGCCCATGATCAGCACGATGGAGAGGATCCAGCGCGGTGGCGCCGTCATCTGCAGCTGGTTGACCAGGAAGCTTTCCACCGTGTTGGTGATGCCGACCCCGTAGATCAGCACGATCGGGTAGATGGCGAAGAAGTAGAGCAGGGTGATTAATTTACCGGCGCCGATGCCGAAGTGCTCTTCCACCACCTGGGTGATGTCGGCATTGGGATTCTTGGAGGACAGCACGAAGCGGGCCAGCCCACGGTGAGCCAGATAGGTCATGGGGCCGACCAGCAGCGCCATCACCACCAGCGGCCAGAAGCCGCCCATGCCGGCGTTGATGGGCAGGAACAGGATCCCGGCGCCGACGGCGGTGCCGAACAGGCTGATCACCCAGGTAGTGTCTTGTTTGCCCCAACCGCGCGATTGGACCGAGCCGATTCCCTGCTCTTTTGAGGCTGCAACTTCCTGTGCGCCAGTGACCGTATTGGACATGTCTCTCACCCCGAATAGTGGTTTTAATTAGTCGGCGAAAGAATACTTTTTTTTTAATCAAAAATGTTGATCGGATTCACCTTTGTGATGGCAAAACGCGTATTTTCTTATGGAAATGTGATCAAAAGAATAAAAAATCAAAAATTCTTTATCATATGCAATGTTAGTTGAGTGTTAACTGAATGATTTTCCAACTCGCGGTGTTAGCAGTATGTTATTTTGACAGGTGCTGGGCAAGCTGGCGGATCATGCTGGCGGTGGCCCCCCAGATGAAGGATTGTTGCCAGGGGATCCAGTAGATGGTGTGGCGCTTGCCGGCTCTGGGAATGGTCAGGGCGATGTGGTTGGCCGGATTGAGCACATGACTGAGGGGCACCTCGAAGGCCTGCTCGACCTCGTCCGGGCTCAGGGTGAGCTGATAATCGGCATCCACCATGGCCAGCACCGGCAACACATCGTAGAGGGAGATGGTGTTGAGGGGGGTGAGGCTGCCGATGACATGGATCTGGGAGGCGGGGATCCCGAGCTCCTCCTGGGTCTCCCGCAGCGCCGTGTGGATCAGACTCTCATCCTCGGGATCCTGGCGCCCGCCCGGGAAGCTTATCTGCCCCGGATGGTGGCGCAACTGTGCACTGCGGCGGGTCAGCAATAGCTGCAGCCCGTCGGGTCGCTCCACCAGGGGAAGCAGGACGGCCGCCGGTTTGAGCCCGGCCAGCATCAGTCGATGGGCCGGGGCCGGGCGTTGCAGCAGGAAGCGGGTCAGCAGATCGGCGCTGTCTATCTCGATATCCATCTCGAGGCGTGGTTCCTTATGGTCTGCGGGCATCGGCATCATGAGCCCAGCGCATCCAGCAGCGGCAGGATGCGAGCCACCTTGTCATAGGTCTCCTGATATTCGCTGTCCACCTCCGAGTCGGCGATGATGCCGCCCCCCGCCCAGCAGTGCAGCCAGCCGGCTTCCGCTATCAGAGTGCGGATGCAGATGCTGGTATCCATCCGGCCGTGCTGGCTCAGGTAGCCGATGCTGCCGCAGTAGGCGCTGCGCCGCACCGGCTCCAGCTCCTCGATGATCTCCATTGCCCGGATCTTGGGGGCGCCGGTGATGGAGCCGCCGGGGAAGCAGGCCCGCAGCAGATCCACTCCCTGCCAACGGGCATCCAGCTCGCCGTGTATGGTGGAGACCAGATGATGCACGGCGGGGAAGGATTCCACCGCAAACAGATGTGGCACGCAGACCGAGCCGGGACGGCTCACCCGGCCGATGTCGTTGCGCAACAGATCCACGATCATCAGATTCTCCGATCTGTCCTTGTCGGCGCCGGCCAGCTCCTCGGCTCTCTTTTGGTCGATAACGGGATCGCTGTGACGGGGGCGGGTGCCCTTGATGGGCTTGGTCTCGATGTGGCGGCCATCGAGCAGCAGGAAACGCTCAGGCGAAAGGCTCAAAATGGCGCTATCCGGCAGGCGAATAAAGGCCGAGAAGGGGGCCTTGTTGGCCGCGCTGAGGGCGAGATAGGCCGCCCATTCATCCCCCTGATAGGGCGCGCTGAAGCGCTGGGTCAGGTTGATCTGATAACAATCCCCCGCCGCCAGATAGGCCTGGATCCGTGCAAACTTGTCGCCATATTCGGCCCGGCTCATGTTGCTCTGCCAGGGGCCGGTCAGCGAGAACGGCATCTGAGAGGTCGACGGGGAGGCGCTGTGCGCCTCGAGCCAGCGTAACCGACGGGTGAGCCCGGCCTCGTCCCCCCAATGTACCAGTTGCCAGCGGTTGGTGGCGATCTCCCGCAGCAGCGCCCAGTCATAGATCCCCACCGCCATGTCCGGCAGCTGGATATCTGCCGCTGCCTGCGCGGGCAGCCGTTCGAATCGCCGCCCCAGATCGTAGCCAAACAGGCCGAGCGCGCCGCCGATAAAGGGCAGCTCGCGCTGCTCCTGATCCAGCGGCCCCAGCAGGGCTTGTTGTGTGCTGGCGAGCAGGCTGAGGGGATCGCCATCATGATGCTCGACGGTGTTGCCACGGCGCAGGCAGGTGCTGGCACCGCGGGTTTCCAGGGTGGCGAGTGGATCGGCGCTGAGGATGTCGAAGCGGTTATCTGCCCCTTGGGTGCCGGCTGACTCCAGCAACATGGCCCAGGGTTGGTGTTGCAGCCGGGCAAACAGGGCGTGCAGCGATGTTTGTGGATCGAAATGGTGGATATGCAGTCTTGGTTTCATTTTTTGTTACACAGGCAACAGTTTGCACCCAGCTCCCTAGCCGGTACGGGTGCCCAAGCGTATCATGGCGGCCGGCATTTTCAGAAAACACCGTTATAAAAACACGCCGTTGTCTGCCGGCTCTGTGCGCACCCGCCGCCCGCCGAAGGCTCGGCTCATATGGAAGCCCTCGCTCGGCCTGACCGAGACGAGGACCAGTGAGGATGATATGAGCATCATTAAAAAACAGGACTTTATCGATTCCATTGCCGACGCCCTACAATATATCTCTTTCTACCACCCCCTCGATTTCGTCCAGGCCGCCAAGGCCGCCTATGACCGTGAGATCAACCCGGCCGCCAAGGATGCCCTGGCCCAGATCCTGATCAACTCCCGCATGTCCGCCGAGGGTCATCGCCCCCTGTGCCAGGACACCGGCATCGTCACCTGCTTCGTCAAGATTGGTATGAAGGTGCAGTGGGACAGCGACATGACGGTCCAGGAGATGGTGGATGAGGGCACACGCCGCGCCTACACCAACCCGGACAACCCCTTGCGCGCCTCGGTGCTCGCCGATCCGGCCGGCAGTCGCAAGAACACCAAGGACAACGCCCCGGCCGTGGTGCACATCGACATGGTGCAAGGCGACAAGGTGGAGGTGAGCATCGCCGCCAAGGGCGGTGGCTCCGAGAACAAGTCCAAGATGGTGATGCTCAACCCCTCGGACGACGTGGTCGAGTGGGTGCTGAAGACGGTGCCGACCATGGGGGCCGGCTGGTGCCCGCCCGGCATGCTGGGGATCGGCATCGGCGGTACCGCCGAGAAGGCCGCCGTGCTGGCCAAGGAAGCCCTGATGGAGCACATCGACATTCAGGAGCTGATCGCCAGGGGTCCCGAGACCACCGAAGAGAAGCTGCGAGTCGAGCTCTACGACAGGGTCAACAAGCTGGGGATAGGCGCCCAGGGCCTGGGCGGCCTCACCACGGTACTGGACGTGAAGGTGAAGTCTGCCCCGACTCACGCCGCCTCCAAGCCGGTGGTGATGATCCCCAACTGCGCCGCCACCCGTCACGTTCACTTCGAGCTGGACGGCTCTGGTCCGGCCGAGCTGATCCCGCCGAAACTGGAAGACTGGCCGGAGATCACCCGCGAGTCCGGTGGCAACGTGCGCCGTGTCAACGTCGACGGCATCACCAAGGCTGAGCTCGCCAGCTGGAAGAGCGGCGATACGGTGCTGCTCTCCGGCAAGATCCTGACCGGTCGCGACGCGGCCCACAAGCGCATCGCCGACATGCTCAAGAATGGGGAAGGGTTGCCGGAAGGGGTCGACTTCACCAACCGCTTCATCTATTACGTGGGCCCGGTCGATGCGGTCCGTGACGAGGTGGTTGGCCCGGCTGGCCCCACCACCTCCACCCGGATGGACAAATTCACCGACATGATGCTGGGGGAGACCGGCCTCATCGGTATGATTGGCAAGTCGGAGCGCGGTCCCAAGACGGTGCAGAGCATCAAGGAGCACAGGGCCGTCTACCTAATGGCAGTCGGCGGCGCCGCCTACCTGGTGGCCAAGGCCATCAAGAAGGCGCGAGTGGTGGCCTTCGCTGATCTGGGGATGGAGGCCATCTATGAGTTCGAGGTGGAAGACATGCCGGTGACGGTAGCGGTCGACTCCCTTGGCAACAACATCCACGAGACGGGCCCGGCTTACTGGTCGGCCAAGATTGCCGAGCTGGACGTCAAGCTCTCCTGATCCCCATTGTGGGAGCCATCCTGTTTTGATGGCAGAATGACGAAGTAACGCTGTGTTGTCTGGTGACAAGTGCGGCGAAAGAGGCGACCTCAGGGTCGCCTCTTTTTCATGTCTCGTGTTTTGTGTCTGAAAGCTCAGTCGCTATCGATGAAGAGGGGAGGACGTGATCACGGCATCTTCAGAAAACGCCTCTTCGATACGAGGCAGTGCAACAAATGCAATGCTCAATGATTGAGGTAGATGTCCTGCCCGCCGTAGCAGAGGGGGCCGCTCTGGACAGGGAGAGGCGCATCTTTGGGGTTGAAGAAGCGAGTCAACACACCGGTGCGTTGGCCCAGGGTATCCAGCTTGAGGCGATCGAGCGCTATCTGCTCGGGTAACCAGGTCAGCACGGCGGCGCAGTGGCCGTTGCCCAGGCTCTGCTCTAGCACCCGCTGCCAGTTTTTGATCTTGGCGCCGTGCACCACCAGTATCCGGGCGGGGTTGATCCCCTGTGCCTGCCACTGCTCGGCCACGGGCAGCCCCGGCGGTGCGATGAGCAGGATCCAGCCGCTATCGCCTTGGCTCAGCCGCCCCAGCTCGCCAAGCAGCGGCGCTTCATCAAGATCACCTGCCAGTCGAGGCTCATGCTCCAGCTTGCCCTGATGGCGGGTAGGCCAAGGATTGATCAGGCCGACAGAGGGAGAGGAGGGGAGGTGACTCAGGGGCTGGCTCATATTAGTATCCTGTATGAATAACCATGCTGTATGCGCATACAGTAGTTATATCTCAGGCCGGTGACAAGTCATTTGTGGTTAAAAATGTGATCGGATTAACAAGATCATGAGCTAGTTGATTGAATAAAAAGGACATTTATATCAACCATAGGGTGAGTGTTTTTTGCACTATGGACAAAGCGAGGGCAGGCGCTCATGGTTATACAGTCTGTATGGGAAGAGGAGAGACCAAGATGGATGTCAGCACCTTGCAACGGCTGGATGCCAATATTCTGCTCGGGATCATCAACGAGAAGCTGCGGCTGGAGTGCGATGGTCTGGAAGAGTTGTTGGCCTACTACGACATGACAGAGGATCAGCTGGCCACGCGTCTGCAGCAGATTGGCTATCACTATGATCCCATGAGCAACCAGTTCAAGGCCCATGGTTAATTCGCTCACGAAGTGTGCCCCACCTGGGGCACCTTCCTTTTATTGCCTGACGGATGCCCCGAACATTGAAACCGGTTTCAGCGCCCGCAGTGCTCGGCGTTATTTTCACGTATTTTCAGACGTGTGCAATCACTGAAAACCTATTCATGAGAATATCTTGGCAATTAATTATTAACTGCATGATTTTTATCTGTATTTTTATTTCGTTCAGGTGAATTTAAGGAAAGGGTTTTCATGCTTTAACTGTCATCTTTATGCGTTAAAGTGTGACTCACGTTAACTTTTAAACCAACGGCTTTAGCTAGTATGCCCACGCCGGAACATATTATGAGATAACAACAGCGCCGGTCCCGAATGGGATAACAATTTTTATTTGTAACGAAGGAAAATGGTTTATGGCTACCAAGAAGAAGACAGACCAGGATCTCCAACTGGATAAAGATCAGCTCAAGGCGAGTATCGTGCGTCACCTGCGTTCTACCTTGGGGACAAGCGAACAGAAAGCCTCGCCAGAAGCGTGGTGGAAAGCGACCGCCGCCGCCGTCAACGAACAGGTGTACGAACGCCTGACCCGCACTCAGCAGACGCATTTCAAGAAAGATACCCGTGCCATTCATTATCTCTCTGCCGAGTTCCTGATGGGGCGCCTGACCTCCAATAACCTGCACAACCTCTCCTTGTATAAGACCTGCGAAGAGGCACTGGGTGAACTCGGTCTGGAACTGACCGACCTCTGTGAACAAGAACCCGACATGGCGCTCGGTAACGGTGGCCTGGGCCGCCTGGCAGCCTGCTTCATCGATTCCCTGGCCACCCTGAACTACCCGGCGGTCGGCTACGGCATCCACTACGAACACGGCCTGTTCCGTCAGGAAATCCAGGATGGCCGCCAGATCGAGCGCCCGGATTCCTGGCGTGAATATGGCAACCCCTGGGAGATCTGCCGCCCGGAATCCGTGCAGGAGATCCCGCTCTATGGCTACGTCGAGACGGTGTTCGGCGACAATGGCGGCCTGAAAAAGGTGTGGCACGCCGGTCGCAAGATCAAAGGGGTGCCTTGGGATATCCCCGTGGTGGGCTTCGGTGGCCATACCGTCAACATACTGCGGCTGTGGGAATCCCGCGCCTCCGAGTTCTTCGACTGGGATGTGTTCAACGCTGGCGGTTACATCGACTCCCAGGCGGAAAAAGCCCAGGCCGAGACCATCTCCAAGGTGCTCTACCCGAACGATGACACCGATGCGGGCAAAGAGCTGCGCCTGATCCAGCAGTACTTCTTCTGTGCCTGCTCCATCAAGGACATCATGCGCCGCTACAAGCGCGCCCATGGCAGCGACTTCACCAACTTCGCCGCCCAGATCGCCATCCAGCTCAACGATACCCACCCGACAGTGGCCATCCCCGAGCTGATGCGGGTGCTGGTGGATGAAGAGGATCTGACCTGGGACGCCGCCTGGTCCATCTGCTATCGAGTGTTCTCCTACACCAACCACACCCTGCTGCCAGAGGCGCTGGAGAAGTGGTCGGTCAGCCTGTTTGAGAAGGTGCTGCCCCGTCACCTCGAAATCATTTATGAGATCAATGCCCAGTTCCTGAACAAGCTGGTCGAGCCCAAGTGGCCGGGGGACGATGCCATCAAGGCCAAGCTCTCCATCATTGAGGAAGGTGCTGTGCGCAAGGTGCGCATGGGCAACCTGTGCGTGATCGGTTCCTCCAAGGTCAACGGCGTGGCCGAAATCCACTCCAAGCTGGTGAAAGAGGATCTGTTCCCCGAGTTCGCCGCGCTCTGGCCGGAAAAGATGTGCAACGTCACCAACGGCGTGACCCCACGCCGCTGGCTGCTGGCCTGCAACCCCGAGCTCGCCGAGCTCTACAACGAAGTGGTGGGCAAGGAGTGGCCGTTGCAGCTGGACAAGCTGCGCGCCGTCACCCAGTTTGCCGACGACGAGGCGTTCCAGCAGCAGTTCATGCGCATCAAGCGTCACAACAAGGAGAAGCTGGTCAAGGTGATCAAGGCCGAGACCGGAGTCGATGTCAGCGCCGAAGCCATCTTCGACATCCAGATCAAACGCCTGCACGAGTACAAGCGCCAGCAGCTGAACCTCATCCACATCATGGCGCTCTACCGCCGCTTGCTGGCAAACCCGGACTACGACATGCACCCGCGGGTGTTCATCTTCGGCTCCAAGGCGGCGCCCGGTTACCGCCTGGCCAAAGACATCATCTACGCCATCAACAAGCTGGCCGAGCGGGTCAACAATGACGCCCGCATCCAGGGCAAGCTGAAGGTGGTGTTCATGCCGAACTACCGCGTGAGCCTGGCCGAGAAGCTGATCCCGGCCGCCGATGTGTCCGAGCAGATCTCCACCGCCGGTTACGAGGCGTCCGGTACCGGCAACATGAAGATGGCACTGAACGGCGCCATCACCATAGGGACGCTGGATGGGGCCAACATCGAGATCGCGGAAGAGGCGGGCGTCGAGAACTGCGCCATCTTCGGTCTGAACGTGGACGAGGTGAAGGCGTTGAAGACGCGGGGCTACAACCCCTATGACTTCTACTATGCCAACTCCGAGCTCAAGGCGGTGCTGGACTGGTTCGATACTGACTACTTCACACCGGGTCGTCCGGGCGAGCTCTCCTCCATCAAGCGCTCCTTGCTGGAAGGGGGCGATCCTTACCTGACGCTGGCGGACTTCGCCTCCTACTCGGATGCGCACAAGTTGATCGATACCTGGTACCGGGATCCGGCGCTCTGGGCCAAGAAGGCGATCATCAACTCGGCCACCATGGGCAAGTTCAACTCCGACCGCTCCATCCAGGATTATGTGGACAACATCTGGAACCTGAACGCCTGCAACGTCGGCTGATAGCAATCCGACCAGCAAAACCCCCGCATCGCGGGGGTTTTTTTATGCCATCTAGCCAGCCTGGAGAGCTCAACGCTTGTCGACGATCTCGGTGCCGACCGGCACGCGCTTCCTGCCGGTGATCATGGCCCTGATCAGATCGCCCCGGGTCAGGCGATCGAGGACGATGACCGCCAGCACATGGATGAAGATGGCCATCTGCAGCGCCTTGGCAAAGAACTCGTGCAGTTCTTCCATGAGGTCCTCACCAAACAGTGACTCATATTCTGTCATGATCCCGGTGACGGCTGTCCCCACCAGACAGGTCAATAGCAGCAGTACCATCAAGGCGCCCAGCGGATTGTGGCCGGCATAATAGGGATGTTTCCCCTGCAAGGTGGCCTGCAGGTAGCGGGTGATGCGGGCCGGGGTCGGAAACCACTGGGCAAACCTTGCGTAGTCAGAGCCGACAAATCCCCACAGGATGCGCAGCACCAACAATCCAGTCAAAGCGTACCCGACATAGCGGTGATTGCGCTCCCCCTCTTCCAGGATGAACAGGTTGAGCACGCACAGCAGGACTGTGGCCCAGTGAAACACCCTGATCAGGGGATCCCATACCCTGATGGCCTTGCCGCTTTCCATCGCTTTCTCCATGATTTTTTCCTCATACCGGCTTTCCATGCGCCTGTTGCCGTAGCGCCGTTGCCCGCATCATGGAGGCACTTTCTTAAGGCCGCGTTAATGTCCTGAGCGTGTGGGCAGGAAGGACGCTGGTAGGTGCTTTACCGGGACGGGGACGGCCCGTGGCAAGGGGAGCGAGTGACATGCTAGGGGAAAGAAAAAGCAGAGCCCCGACGATGCGGGGCTCTGGTGTTTCAACGGGTCAGGGGCTTGACCTGTCAGCACTGACAGGCTCATGCGCCAGCCAGTGGATCAGTGCAGTATATCGCCGAAGCAATAGGCCAGCAGGGTCAGGATGACGGTGAACACCAGGTTCAGCACCAGGCCGGCCCGCATCATCTCCCGCTGCTGGATGTGGCCGCTGGCGAAGACGATGGCATTGGGCGGCGTGGCCACCGGCAGCATGAAGGCGCAGGAGGCGCCGACGGCGATCAGCACCGACATGACAATGGGAGAGACCCCCAGCGCCTCGGCCACCCCGGCAAACAGCGGTACCAGCAGGGCGGCGGTGGCGGTGTTGGAGACCAACTCGGTCAGGAACACCACGAAGGTGGCCAGACACAGCAGTATGACGAAGACCGGCATGGTGGCGAGGGTGCTGGAGAGGTGCTCCGCCAGGAAGGCATTGGCTCCGGTCTGCTTGAGGATGGAACTTAAGGTCAGGCCACCGCCGAACAGCAGCAGCACGCCCCAGTCGGTGTTCAGGTTGATGTCATCCCAGCTGGCGACCCGGCTGACGGCGATGGCCAGGATGGCGCCCATGGCGATCAGGGTGTCGAACTGGGGAATGCCCCCCAGCGCAGCGGCGATGGGCTGGGAGCCTATCCACAGCAGCACGGTGGCGAGGAAGATGAGCAGGGTCACCTTGCGCTGGCCGGTCCACTCTATGGTGACCTGTTCGGTGCTGACCTGGTGGGAGAGATTGGGGCGCATCACCAGATAGAGCAGGCCGATGCCGACCGGCATGAAGATAAGCACCACCGGAATACCGAATTTGAGCCAGTCGGTGAAGCCGATGCCCATCTGGGCGGCAGCGATGGCGTTGGGGGGGCTGCCCACCAGGGTACCTATGCCACCGATGCTGGCGCTGTAGGCGACCCCCAGCAGGACGAAGACCAGGGTGCGGCGTTCCTTGTGGACGTCCAGTCCCTTGAGCATGCCGAGGGCCAGCGGCATCATCATGGCGGCGGTGGCGGTGTTGCTGATCCACATGGAGAGGGCGGCCGTGATGGTGAAGAGCACGATGGCAGCCCAGCCGAGATGGCCCTTGGCGAGCTGCATCACCTTGGCGGCGATCTGGGTATCCAGCCCCTGCTTGGAGAGCGCGGCAGCCAGTGCGAAGCCACCGAAGAAGAGGAACAACACGGGGTTGGCGAAGTCGGTGAGCGACTTGCTCATGTCAAACACCCCGAGCAGGGTGGCGAGCACCGGGATGGCGATCGCCGTGATGGTGATGTTGACCGCTTCGGTGAGCCAGAGGATGGCGATGAAGATCAGGATACCGAGGCCCTTGTTGATCATGGGATCAAACGGGAGCCAGGCGAGCATGGCACAGAGCAGCAGGACGTCCAGGATGACGATCCCGGCCTTGATGTCCAGCCAACGTGGTGGGGCAGAGGGTAGGGCAGATGTATGCATGTAGTTTTCTCGGTTAATTTATGGTTGTTGTTGTGTTGCCGAGATTACATTTCTCCCCCCGTATGAAACAGGGGGAAGTGGTCAAAGCATGTGGCGACTCACAGAGTAAAGTGCAAACGGATCTGATATTAAACAGAATTTAAACATTTTGGTTTCATTTGGCCTGGGCCGTGACGGAAAGCAGCCACTCCTTGAGCAGGCTCTTTGGCAGGGAGCCGCTGCGTTGGGCCAGCACCTGACCGCGCTGGAAGACCATCAGGGTCGGGATGCTGCGAATGGCGTAGCGGCTGGCAATGGCCGCCTCTTGCTCGGTATCGAGCTTGACGAAGCGGAGGTGCGGCTCGAGTTCTCGGGCCATCTCCTGAAACAGAGGAGCGAACTGCAGGCAGGGGCCGCACCAGCTGGCCCAGAAGTCGACAACGACCGGAATGTCGGAGCCGATCAAGGTGTCAAAGTGAGCCATGCGCCCCACCACCGGGGTGCTGCCGAACAGGGGAGCGCGGCAACGACCGCAGCTCGCGTTTGAATCCATTTTCTCACTGGGCAGGCGATTGCGGGTAAAGCACTGGCTACAATAGGTAGTGATAAGTGACATAATTGCTTCCTTAATTCATGGCTCGGCAACATCTTTATTGCATTGGTAGAGCAGACTAACGGTAACATAGCGGTCAGTTAATTTTCACAGTTGGCGATCTGTCGTGATGTTCTGTCACCGGATGGCTGACCATGACAAGAGAATCGAGACGGGATGAAGAGTGTTGCACGCGTCAATCGTGTTGTCCTGAGCCTTATCATCGTATCGCTGCTGGCGTTTTCGACCTATTGCTGGCAGTTGCTCAGCCAGCAACAACGGGCCTCCGAGCTCAGCGGGGCCGCCGAACTGGTGTTGAACCGGATCAACACCGACACCGTTTATCTGCTGGGGCGCGAAAAGGCGAGCGACGGCAGCGTGCAGCAGCGCCTGAGCCTGTTGTCAAACAGTCTCGACAAGTTCGTGAGCCTGGTGCGTGAAGATCCGGGCTCAGCCGATGATCCCAAGTCCCTGGCGCTGCAGCGTGACATCGATGTCTATCTGCTGGATCTTGCCAAGCTCTACACCATGGAGATGACCATCGAGTATCTGGAGCCTCGCTTCCAGAGCCAGCTCAAGTCGCTGATGGCCAAGGTGGCGGTCGAGTCGGCGGAGTACCGCGATCTCACCGAGTTGCTCAGGCTGAGCCACTACCTCAGACGCAGCTGGGACATGAATGAGCAGCGCCAGTTGCTGACGTTGCAACAGCGCCTCACCGAGACCTATTCCCAGCAGCCCCCGATCCTGGCCGTCACACAGCTCAGCCAGGAGCTCAACCGCCAGGTGATCGACTACCATCGCCTGCGTAACCAGATCATCGAGATGAAGGGGCTGGGATCGCTGCCCCTGTGGAAGAAAAGCAAGCTGGAGCTGGCCTCATCCCTCAAGAGTCAGTTTTATCTGATGGTGCTGGGCGGCGCCCTGCTCTGCTTCTCGCTGGTGGCCGCGACGCTGTGGCGCCGCAACCAGAAGCTGAGCGAGCTGTCCCGTCACGCCGAACTGCTGGCCCAGGCCAAGAGTGACTTTCTGGCCAACATGAGCCACGAGATCCGCACCCCCATGAATGCGATCATCGGCTTTAGCACCCTGGCGTTGCAGACCGAGCTGGATCAGCAGCAGCGGGATTACCTCAGCAAGATCAAGTCTTCGTCAGACACCTTGTTGCTGCTTATCAACGACATTCTGGATCTGACCAAGGTCGAGTCCGGCAAGCTGACACTCGAGGAGATCGACTTTGATCTCAGCGAGCAGCTTGACTCCCTGGCGGCCATGTTTGCCGATCTGGCGGAGCGCAAGCAGATCGAGGTCATCATCAACAAGTCGCCTACCGTGCCCGACTTTTTGCGCGGCGATCCCCTGCGCCTCGGTCAGGTGTTGGTCAACCTGGTCAACAACGCCATCAAGTTTACCGAGCGAGGGGAGGTCGAGGTGGCCATCACCCTCGCCAGTCAGCACCCCATGCGGGTGTGTTTCAGCGTGCGCGATACCGGTATCGGCATAGCGCCAGAGAAGCAGGTGCAGCTGTTTCAGCCTTTCACCCAGCTGGAGGCGGGCAACACCCGCAAATACGGCGGCTCCGGGCTTGGGCTCAACATCTCCCAGCGACTGGTGGGGCTGATGGGGGGGGAGATCAGGGTACAGAGCAAGCCTGGGGTGGGGTCCACCTTCATGTTCGAGATCCCCATGTCCCAGGCGGTCTACGGCGTGTCCGGGCGCCGGGTCTTCTTTGAGCAGCAGCCCCTCATCCTGATCATGGATGACAACGAGCTGGTGCTGGAGCTCGCCAAGGACATACTGAGCCGGGCCGGCGCCACCGTGCTCACGGTCAACAGTATCTCCCGCGCCCGCCAGGCGCTGAAGGAAGATGGGCACCATATCCGGCTGGCGATCCTCGACTGGCGCATGGGTCAGGAAGACGGCCTGGATCTGGCGCTCGAGATGTATCAACACAGCCAGTGGCGACGGTTGCCCATCCTGATGACCAGCGCCTGGTCCAGGGAGGGCTTGCACGGTCGCATGGAGAGCATGGGACTGACCCATTTCCTGGCCAAACCCATGACCGAGAATGCCCTGCTGGCCAAGGCGGATGAGTTGCTCAATGGCAGCTCTCACGACAGCAACGTGCGCCAGGCCGAGGCACAAGGGGATCAACAGCATTTTCGCGATCTGCTGCACGGCACCCGGGTGCTGCTGGCGGAGGACAATCGCGTCAACCAGCAGCTCATCATGGAGTACCTGCGCCGGGTCGAGGCCCTGGTCACCGTGGTGGACAACGGCCGCGAGGCGGTGGAACGGGTGGCGGAGCAGCCCTTTGACGTGATCCTGATGGACTTGCAGATGCCGGTGCTCGATGGACTGGATGCGACACGCCAGATCCGCAAGATGGTGGACAAGCACGATGTGCCTATCATAGCGCTCACCGCCAGCGCCATGCCCGGTGACAAGGAGCGTTGCCTCGGGGTCGGCATGAATGGCTATGTCACCAAGCCGGTCAGCAAGCTGGATCTCTACAATAACCTGCTGCAGTGGGTGAGGGGGGCCAATGGCGAGCGACGGGCCACCCTCGAGGTCAAGCCGCCGGATCTGATGGGGGTGCTGGATCTGGAGGATGCGCTGCGTCGGCTGGAGCAGGACAGGGAGGCGCTGCAGATCCTGTTCAAGCTGTTCTTGTCCGAACACAAGGACGATCTGTGGGACATCCGCTCCGCCCTGCGCCGTCAGCAACCCGAGGTGGCGTGCCGTCTGTTGCATACCCTCAAGGGGGTGTCGGCCAACATCTCCGCCTCGCGCCTGCAACTGCTGGCCGGTGAGCTGGAGTGGCGGTTGCGGTTGCAGCAGGAGGAGTTGACCGAGGCCGAGCTTATCCATCTTCAGCAGGTGTTCAATCAGACCCGGGAGGAGGTGTCCCACTTCCTGCTGACCGGCGAGCAGCCAGAGTCTGTCGCGCCACTGTTCGAGCCGCGGGACAAGCGGTTCTGAGCCGGCGAAGATAGCAACCGTTCTCATGCCGGCCACTTCAGGCTATGATGACCGATTCTCATCGCCCCCACCTCGGGGGCGATTGTATTGAGCTTCTCTCAAGATCAATGGCGGCCGCTGCGGCGCCGCAAGCAAGGACAACAATGTGAGCGTATTTTTGCGGCTGGGCTGGTTCTTCAAGGATCAGTGGCGGCGTTATCTCATCGCCATCTCCCTGTTGATGATGGTGGCGCTGCTGACCGTGATCCCTCCCAAGGTGGTGGGCTGGGTAGTGGATGGGGTGGCCAAGGGGGATCTCGATAACGGCACCCTGGTACGTTATCTGGTGGGATTGCTGGGGCTTGGCATCGTCATCTACCTGCTGCGCTATGTGTGGAGGGTCATGCTGTTTGGTGCGTCCTATCGGCTCGCCTATGTGCTGCGCAACCGGCTGTTCAGCCACTTCACCCGCATGAGCCCGGATTTCTATCAGCGCCATCGCACCGGCGATCTGATGGCCCACGCCACCAACGACATTCAGGCGGTGGAGATGACGGCCGGGGAAGGGGTGCTGACCCTGGTGGACTCCTTCATCGTCGGGATCCTGGTGCTCTCCATCATGTGCAGCCAGTACTCCTGGCAGCTGACCTTGCTCTCCCTGTTGCCCTTGCCGGTGATGGCGTTCTTCATGAATCGCTTCGGTACCCAGATCTACAAGGAGTTCAAGGCGGCGCAAGGGGCCTTCTCCCGCCTCAACAACAAGACCCAGGAGGCCCTCTCCGGCGTGCGGGTGCTCAAGTCCTATGCGGTGGAGTCCCTGGAAGACAAGGGCTTTGCCGAGCTGACCCGTCAGGCGGGGGAGTGCAACATGGCGGTGGCCCGCATCGATGCCAAGTTCGATCCCGTCATCTACCTGTGCATCGGCTGCTCCTACTTCCTGGCGGTGGCCGGCGGCAGCGCCCTGGTGTTGCAAGACAAGCTGACCCTGGGGGAGCTCACCAGTTTCACCATGTATCTGGGTCAGCTCATCTGGCCCATGTTCGCCATCGCCTGGCTGTTCAACATCATAGAGCGGGGCAGCGCCGCCTATTCGCGCATCGAGAGCCTGCTGGCCGAGCGCAGCGACATCGTCGATCCCCTCTCCCCACAGCCGCTCGAGAGCCCCTTCCCGCTGGTCATGCAGGGGGTCGATTACCGGTTGGCGTCGCGCACCCTGCTGGCGGGCATCACTTTTTCCCTGCCCGCCGGCGGCATGCTCGGAGTGGTGGGCCGCACCGGGGCGGGTAAGAGCTCCCTGCTCAAGCTGCTGATGCGCCTGGCCAACCCCAGTGCTGGCCAGATCACCATGGGGGGCGTGCCCATCGCCCGGCTGGCCCTGGCCGAGCTGCGCAGCCAGTTTGCCTATGTGCCCCAGGAGCCGTTTTTGTTCTCCACTACCATCGCCGCCAACATTGCCCTCGGCCGGCCGGACGCCAGTCGGGAGGAGATAGAGAAGGCGGCGCGCATCGCCTGCGTGCACGACGACATCAGCCGCTTCCCCATGGGCTATGAGACCGAGGTGGGCGAGAAGGGGGTGACCCTCTCCGGCGGCCAGAAACAGCGCCTCGCCATCGCCCGCGCCCTGCTGTTGGCGGCGCCCATCCTGGTGCTGGATGACGCCCTGTCGGCGGTGGATGCCCACACAGAGCAGCAGATACTGCTGGCGCTCAAGGCCCACAGACGGACCCTCATCCTGGTCAGCCATCGCATGACGGCGGTGGAGCAGGCCGACGAGATCCTGGTGCTGGAGCAGGGCCGGATCGGCGAGCGAGGTCACCACGGCGCCCTGATGGCCCACAACGGCTGGTACGCGGACATGGTCCGCTATCAGCGCCTCGAGCAAGACGTGGAGGAGAGCCTGTGAATCCGATGATGAAAAGGTGCCTCGCCCTTTGTGCTCCTTATCCGCAGGGCGGGTATGCCGGCAGGGTCCGCTATCAGCGCCTCGAGCAAGACGTGGAGGAGATCCTGTGAATCCGATGATGAAAAGGTGCCTCGCCCTTTGTGCTCCTTATCCGCAGGGCGGGTATGCCGGCAGGGTCCGTGATCAGCGCCTCGAGCAAGATGTGGAGGAGAGCCTGTGAATCCAACTATCAAACGCCTGCTGGCCTACTGTGCCCGCTATCCTCGCTGGCTCATCCAGGCGGGGATCTGCCTGCTGCTGGCGACCGGTGCCGAGGTGGCGGGGCCGCTGCTGATCAAGCTGTTCATCGATGACTATCTGGCGCCGCGCCAGCTGGTGTGGCCGGCCATTGTGGCGCTCGGAGCGGGTTATCTCGGTCTGCAACTGCTGTCGGCCGCCGGTTTCTACCTGCAATCCCTGCGCTTTAACCGCATCGCCCAGGCGGTGGTGCAGACCCTGCGCGAGCAGGTATTCGCCACCGCCATCCGGCTGCCGGCCCGCTATTTTGACAAGCACAGATCCGGTTCGCTCATCTCCCGCATCACCAACGACACCGAGGCCATCATGAACCTCTATGTGCAGGTGATCGGGCTGCTGGTGCAAAAAGTGGTGCTGCTGTGCGGCATCCTCCTCTCCATGGCGCTGCTGGATCTGCGGCTGATGCTGGTGTGCGCGACCCTGTTACCGGCGGTCGGTGCCGTGATGTGGCTCTACCAGAAACTGAGCGTGCCCGTAGTGCGGGCCACCCGTAGCCTGCTGTCCGACATCAACAGCCGGCTCAACGAATCCCTGCAGGGGATGCCGGTGATCCAGGCCATGGTACAGGAGCGGCATTTCGCCAAGGCCTTTGCCGAGGTGAACCAGCAGCACTGGTCGGCGCGGCTCAAGAGTCTGAAGATCAACGGCATCCTGCTGCGCCCGCTCATCGATCTCTTCTACATGATGGTGCTGATCGGGCTGCTCGCCCTGTTCGCCCACGAGGGCCTGAGCGCCGGCGGCGCCATCCAGGTGGGGGTGCTCTACGCCTTCATCAGCTATCTGGGGCGGATGATAGAGCCGCTCATCGAGATGACCAACCAGCTCAACCAGCTGCAGCAGGCCATGGTGGCGGGGGAGCGGGTGTTCGCCCTGTTGGACGAAGCCCGCGAGAGCACCGCCGGGGAGAGTCAGCCACTGCAGGGGCGGGTCAGCTTCGAGCGGGTGAGCTTCTCCTATGACGGCCAGCAACAAGTGCTGCGGGAGCTGAGTTTCAGTACCCGCCCCGGCCAGATGCTGGCGCTGGTGGGCCACACCGGCAGTGGCAAGTCCACCATCATCAGCCTGCTGATGGGCTTCTATCCCATCGGCGGCGGGCAGATCCGTTTCGATGATCACCCCCTGGAGACGCTGTCACTCGCGGCGGTGCGCCTCAGCATCGGCCTGGTGCAGCAAGATCCCTTCATCTTCGTCGGGACCCTGGCGGAGAACCTGCGGCTCGGCCGTGACGGCATCCTTGATGCGCAGCTCTGGCAGGCGCTCGAAGAGGTACAACTGGCGGCCTTTGTGAAGAGCCTGCCCCAGGGGATCGAGACCATGATGGAGGAGGGGGGCAAGAACCTCTCCGCCGGTCAGCGCCAGCTGCTTTCGTTTGCCCGGGCGCTGGTGGGGGATCCGCGCATCCTCATCCTGGACGAGGCGACCGCCAGCGTGGATTCCCAGACCGAGCTCGCGCTCTCCCAGGCGCTGTCGGCGGCGCGCCGTGGCCGCACCACCATCGCCATCGCCCACCGGCTCTCCACCATCGTCGATGCGGACGAGATCCTGCTGCTCTCCCGCGGTCAGGTCAACGAGCGCGGCACCCACGGCGAGCTGATGGCGCTGGGGGCACACTATGCCCAGCTGTTCGAGATGCAGAGCCAGGGCGCCTGGCTGGAAGAGAAGCGGGCCTGAGCCCTCTTGCAAACAAGAAGCACAGATAAAAAAACAGCCGGCAGATGCCGGCTGTTTTGTTTGGCAAGACCTCAGACCGTGGCCTTGCTGCGGGTCACCAGCTTGGGTTGCAGGGGCGGGAAGTCGTCGTTGAAGAAGGTGTCGGCCTCTTCGATCTGCGCCTTGCGCTGCTTCTGGATGAAGTTGTCGAAGTCGCGCTTGATCTCCGGATCCTTGAGCGCCTCGTAGTCGAACACATTGGCCGCGTAGAGGTAGTTGAAGTAGATGTCCACGAACTCGCTGCTGGCGCAGGCGGAGGTGAACTTGCTGTTCTGGCGATCGAAGTTGATGCGGTACTGCTTGATCTTGGGCACATAGACCAGCTCGCTGCCCACCTTGAACACCTCGACCGTGATGCCCACCGTGATGGTCTTGTAGAAGTCCTTGTTGTTCTCGACCCCGAAACGAATGGCATCCCCCTGCTTTTGCAGGAACTTGTTGAAGCTCGCCAGCGCCGTGGTCCCCTGACTCACCACCACATCCATGATGAAGTTGATGAAGTCGGTGGCGATGCTGATCCCCTTGATGTGGCGGCTGTAGCTCTGCTGATCGATCTTGCTCGGTCCCATCAGCGGGATCTTGGACAGCGCCTTGGCCCAGAGATCCGCGTCCGTCTTGTACTGATCCCCGTAGGCCTCGGCGTAGCGGTTGATGTAGGCGGTGACCACGGAGGTGATGGCGATGAGATAGGCCTTCTGCTCGGCCAGCTTGGCCATGACGGCGGGATCGTCCAGCAGCTCGTTGGCCACGATGAACTCCACCAGTCCGTCTTTATCGGCGTAGGGGTCGTTGCCCACCGCCTTGACGGTGGGCAGATTCACGTCGTTGAAGAAGGCCTCGGCCTCGGCGAACTGCGCCTTGTTGCTCAGGCGGTTGGCGGGGGCTTCGCGCACCAGCTGGCAGAGCACCAGCTCGGCCTCGTAGTCGGATGCACGCAACTGCGGCAGCTGATCCTGGTTACCGAAGGTCTTCTTGTAGGCGAGGTTGAAGTCGATCAGCACCGAGCTGCAGCCGCAATCCATGGCGAAGTCGACGTTGTAGCTGAGCGGGCCCGAGGGCAGCGGCTTGCTCATCTTGCCCTTGGCCGCCAGGTTGGCGTAGCACCTGAGGTACTCCCGGCCAAACAGCTCGTAGGCACGGTTATTGTTGAAATTGAGCTGGAAGGTACCGGCGCTCTCGCCGCCATTGAACAACTGCTGATTGTTACCCATCTCTCTCTCCTTGTGCTGTGCGAAAAGGTAGCCCGGCGCCTACTGGCCATTCACGAGCCAGCACAGCCTAGCGAGGGATGGGGCAGATGGTTACTGTGACTTATGTCAGTGGCGGCAGAAGGAGGGCGGGCTAGCGTCGATGGGGGAGACAATAGTCGTTAACTTTCATCCGGCTAGGGCTGTCATCGGGCTGACACAGTGGTGTCGACCCTTAAAAAAGGCTATGTCCCA
>NZ_JRGL01000009.1 GCF_000764655.1 Aeromonas aquatica | reverse complement strand
CTGTTCATCTGGCTTAGCTGTTGCAATATGGCGCTTGAAGAGCTCGCTCTCTTGCAAATACTCCCGTTGATTATCATAGGAGTTGAATTCACGGATGAAATCATCATGAATCACCTTGCTGCTAGGAAATCCGGTGAGCCCCAACAACATGGCCTGGTTGGCAATCCGCGTCATAGGCAGCAGATCTTGCTGCAGAGGAGCCTTGATCACGGCCTTGGCCGACCAGACTTGTGGTGCCAACAACGCATAAGCAATACCTGCAGCAGTAAACAAACCTGTGATCAACAAGATCAATAACTTCTTGCGCCATAACACGATGATCAATTCGCTCAGGTCGATCTCATCACTGTACGAACCGGGGTACCAGCCAGGGGGCTGAATTTGATTGTTCTGCACATTCGATTCCTCTTTCAGCATTGGCAAGTACTCTCCTTGAATTCAGATAAGACTGTAATCCTGTTTTCATTGCTTGTGCAGAGAGTTGGAGGCGCTGTTTGGTATCTGAGTCGGCGGCTGATAGATAGGGGGCAGGATCACTTGGCATTGCCAGGGAAGGGCGCCGTATACATGACGCCATCAGGCAGCCCTGCATCTGTAGTGGTCAAGCAAAACTGGCTACGGTTTTATCAGCATTCCTGTAGAGGCGCTCAGATTCGTTGGGGGTTAACCCCCCCTTGTATTGATGGGGTCTGATATCGCTGTAATACTCCATCAACTACTCGGTTATCGACTGTTGGGCATCCGCCATATTCCTGTATCCCGTCGCTGGTACCCATTCACTTTTCAAACGGCGAAACAGCCGCTCCATCGGCGCATTGTCCCAACAATTTCCCCGCCGACTCATGCTCTGCTCTATCCGATATCACCACAGCTGCTGGCGGTACCGACGGCTGCTGTAATGGCTACCTTGATCCGAGTGAAACATGACTCCCGTCGGCCGCCCACGCGCCTCGAAGGCCATGGTCAGACCTTGGCTGTCAGTTCGCTGTCCGGCGACAGACTAAAAGCCCAACCCGCCGGTTTTCTGGCAAACTCCATCACCACCGCCAGATAGCCCCAACGCTGGCCGCTCCAGATGTAGATCATATCGCCACACCACACCTGATCCGGTCTGGTCACCGCAAACTGGCGCGCTAACCGGTTGGGGATGCTGACATGCTCCTGCTGCGCGCGTTGGTACTTGTGCACGGGGAGCTGGCTACTGACGAACACCAGCGTTTTCATCAGTTTACCTGCGCGATAACGGCTCAGTAATACCGTACTGGGTCACTATGTCAGCTATCGTCCGGGCCTCTGCGGAGCCACGGCTGAGTCCATTGGCCCGACGCACCTCGCTACGCAAGATGACGAGCTGTGACGAAATGTTGGTAGAGATACAGAGCGTAAAGGCATAGGAGCGGAGCTGCAAGGCCTCAAGAGTCCTGTATGAGAATCAAGGGGCCTCCGGCTCCTTACTCTTACCCCTATAAACCCTGACCGCACATAATGTGATTATGTTAATAGGCGGCGCTTAGGATAAGACTGGATTTCCGTCCCACAAATACCGCTGCCGCCGATATGCATTGGCCTGCACATTTGAGAGAAGATTGGCTTTTTATAAAATGGGTCCGATCACACTACAGGCTCAACTGCAATTAAGACAAAGCCCCGACGACGCGGGGCTTTGGTTTTTTCTCGATGTGGTCAACATATGGACATTGACTAAAATAAATTCTTTTATTTCATTATCTTACATGACATACGCAGGCTTCATCAGGAGGCCTGTTTTACATCCGGCAGCACAAGTCTGTCAGGAGGCTTTGCTACTCTTGCCCTGTGCACCCGGTGGCAGGGGTTTACGCGCCATCAGCTCCAGCTCGAGCAGGGCATAGCGGTGCTCGATGAAGTCATAGACGTTGTTGGCGAGCGCCAGTTTGAAGTAGCTGATGGCTTCCTTGCGGTTGCCCTTGGCCAGCTCAAACTTGCCGAGGTAGAAGTAGGTTTCACACAGGCGCTCGGCCAGCTCCCGGTTATCCTTTACCCCTTTCACCACGTTGCCCATCAGCTGGGTGGCGTTGATCTCGCCGGTGTAGAGGCGAACCAGATCCCAGTTCCAGGCGTCGTCGTCGTACTTGTTTAACCGCTCGCGCATCCGGCTCATGGCGGCAGGGGCATTGAGCTTCTGCTCGGCCAGATAGAGCCAGAGCACCCGGTAGGGATCTTCCGGCTGCGCCTCGTAGAAGCGCTTCATGTCGGCCACCGCCAGTTCTGGACGGTTGCCGTAATAGAGCGCTATGCCACGGTTGAGGTAGGCGTAGTCGTAATCCGGGGCGAGTTCGAGGGCGGAGTCGAATGCCTCATAGGCTTCGTCATAGTTCTGTTGCTGAACCAGATAGACGCCGATGAAGTTGTAGGCCTCGGCAAAATCGGGTTTCTCCCGCAGGGCGCGGTTGAAATCCAATCTGGCAAGGGAACGCAACCCGACCCGGTCAAATACCACGGCACGCTCATAAAACAGCTCGGCCCGTTGTTCCGTCGTCAATTCCATTTCACTGAGCATCTGCCCGAGTCGCGCCAGCGCCAACTCGCTCTGGTAAGAGACCTGCAGAGGGGTCGCCAATACCAGTGAAGCGGGTTGTGGCTTGGGAACTTGAGGCGCTTCAACCTGACTGCTACTGCTGCATCCCCACATGGGGAGCAACAACAGGATACCCGTGAGGTACCCAATCCCTATCCTGACGTTCAATGAACACTCCGACGCTTACGCTTGACCCGGCATATGGTAAAGGTCAACCGAGAGTTTGTCATGTGGCGCAACCCCTATCCCTCAAATAAATCAGGATTCGACAGGGTATCCGGCGTCACGCCAACCCCGAAAGCCTCCATCGACGCTGACAACCCGGCTATAACCCATCTTCTGCAGGTTGGCCGCCACCAGGATGGAGCGAAAGCCCCCACCACAATAGAGGTAGAGCTCGGTGGCTGGGTCCGGGTAACGGGTCTCGATGTCCCGCTCTATCACGCCACGGCCCAGGTATTCGGCCCCGGGCAGATGGCCCCTGGCCCACTCGCTTTCTTCGCGCACGTCGATGAGATGAAAGGCGCGGCCCTCATCCTGCCAGTGCTTTATCTGGTGTACGTCTGTCTCCTGCACCTGGGGGCGAACGGCCTCTACCAGGGCCAGAAAACGGGGATTGTGTTGCATGACTTGCTCCTTGTTCTCGCGCATGTTGCCCACCATGATGAGCATAATGACTCAGCTGGACCATAAGAGAAAGGGCGCCTTGTGGCGCCCTTGTCGATTACGGCAGGATCTCTTGCTGATCCGCGCCCTCTTTTTCCACCTGGGTCGGCAGCATGTGCTCCCGCTTGACCCCGAAGAACATGGCAGAGGCGCTCGCCACATAGATGGAGGAGTAGGTCCCGAAGGCCACCCCGATCACCATGGCGATGGCAAAACCGTGGATCAGCGGACCGCCCTTGAGCAGCAGCGCCACCACCACCACGAAGGTCAACCCCGAGGTGATGATGGTCCGGCTCAGGGTCTCGGTCATGGAGAGATCCATGATTTCGCTGGTATCCCCCTTGCGCACCTTGCGGAAGTTCTCCCGCAGGCGGTCGAACACCACTATGGTGTCGTTCAGGGAGTAGCCCACCAGCGTCATCAGCGCCGCCAGCACGGTCAAGTCGAACTCGTACTGGAAGTAGGCGAAGATACCGAGGGTGATGATGACGTCGTGCGCCAGGGAGAGGATACCCCCCATGGCCAGACGCCATTCGAACCGCACCGCCACGTAGGCCAGGATACAGAGGATGGAGGCCAGCATGGCCAGGGCACCGTCTGTCGCCAGCTCGTCCCCCACCGAAGGACCGACGAACTCGACGCGTTTGAGCACGGCACCTTCATCGATCAGCCTGGCGGCCGCCAGTACCTCGTTGCCCTGCTGTTCCACCTTGACCCCCTCTTTCGGGGTCATGCGCACCAGCACGTCGCGGCTGGAGCCGAAGAATTGCAGGGTCGCCCCTTCAATCTTCTGCTCATCCAGCGCCTCGTGCATCTTGTCCAGGCTCACCGACTGCTGGAACCCCACCTCTATGGTGGTGCCGCCGGTGAAGTCCAGCCCCCAGTTCAGACCGCGATCGAACAGGCAGAACAGGGCGAACATCGTCAGCAGGGCAGAGAACACCATTCCCGACTTGGCGAAGCGCATGAAGGGGATCGGCTTTTCAAAATGTAGAATCTGAAACATGTCTCTTCCTTAGATCGGCAGCTTGTCGATGCGCCGTCCACCCCAGGCCAGATTGATAATGGCGCGGGATACCGTGATGGCCGTAAACATGGAGGCGGTCAGACCGATGCCCAGCGTCAGGGCGAAGCCCTTGATGGCGCCGGTGCCGATACCGAACAGGATCACACAGGTGATGAGCGAGGTAACGTTGGAGTCGGCGATGGTCGAGAAGGCACGGTCGAAGCCCATGTGAATGGCTTGCTGCACCCCGCGCCCGTTGCGGATCTCTTCACGAATACGCTCGTAGATCAGCACGTTCGCATCCACCGCCATGCCCAGCGTCAGGACGATACCGGCGATGCCCGGCAGGGTCATGGTGGCCCCCGGGATCATCGACATGATACCGACGATCAGCACCAGGTTCATGGTCAGCGCCAGGTTGGCGACCCAACCGAAGGCACGGTAGTAGATCCCCATGAACAGCACGATCACCAGCATGGCCCAGCCGATGGCTTCCATCCCGCTGTCGATGTTCTGCTGACCCAGGCTCGGGCCTATGGTGCGCTCTTCCACGATCTGGATGGGCGCGATCAGGGCACCGGCACGCAGCAGCAGCGCCAGGTTGTGGGCTTCGTTGGCGTTGTCGATCCCGGTGATGCGGAACTGGCTACCCAGTCGTGACTGTATGGTCGCGACGTTGATCACCTCTTCCTGCTTGCGGAACTTGCGCTTGCCATCCGGACCAGGCTGACCCACCGGCTTGTACTCGATGAACACGGTCGCCATGCCCTTACCAACGTTGTCCTTGGTAAAGTTGGCCATCTTGTTGCCACCCTGGCCATCGAGCTTGATGTTGACCTGGGGACGGCTGTATTCGTCGAAACCGGACTGGGCACCCACTATGTGGTCACCGGTCAGGATGATGCGCTTTTGCAGCACCACGGGACGGCCGTTGCGATCGTTGTAGACCTTGGAGCTCGGCGGTACACGACCATCGGCGGCAGCCTGGATGTCGGCGCTCTCATCGACCATGTGGAATTCCAGGGTCGCGGTTGCGCCCAGGATCTCCTTGGCACGGGCGGTGTCCTGAATACCGGGCAGCTCAACCACGATGCGCTCGGCACCCTGTTGCTGCACCAGCGGCTCGGCCACACCCAGCTCATTCACCCGGTTACGGATGATGGTGATGTTCTGCTCGAGGGCGTACTTCTTCACTTCCTTGATCTTGGCGTCACTCAAGCCGGCCAGCAGGATGAAGTCGTCACCCTTCTGCTCGGTGGTGAAGGTGAGATCCGGATTCTGGCGGCGCAGGAAAGAGGCGGCCTTGACCTGATCTTCTTCCTCGCGGAACACCACCTGGACCTGATCGCCCACCCGGCGCACGCCGGAGTAACGGATCTTCTGGGTACGCAGCTCGGTGCGGAAATCCTGCACCATCTGCTCTTGCTGCTTGGTCAGCGCCTCGGCCATGTCCACTTCCATCAGGAAGTGCACACCACCGCGCAGGTCCAGACCCAGCTTGAGCGGCGCCGCACCTATGGCTTCGAGCCAGGCAGGCGTGGACGGAGCCAGGTTCAGGGCCGTGATAAAGTTGTCGCCCAGCTTGCCGGCGACGACATCGCGCGCCTTGAGCTGATCTTCGGTGTTGTTAAAACGGACCAGGATGAAGCCGTGTTCGAACGCCGCATGCTTGACCGGGATCTGAGCCGCCTCGAGCGTCTCCTTCACCAGATCCAGCGTCTCTAGTTTGACTTCGGCGCCGCGGCTGGCAGATACCTGCAGGGCCGGGTCTTCGCCGTAAAGATTGGGGGCTGCATATAGAAAACCGATGGCGATCACGAAGACCACCATCAGGTATTTCCACAGCGGATAGCGATTTAACACGCTGTGCTCCTCGGGAGATTAAAGGGACTGGATAGAACCCTTGGGCAGAACGGCAGAGACGAAATCACGTTTGATGGTGACTTGAGTCTGATCGTTCAGGGCCAGCACCAGGTATTCGCTATCGGCGGAAACCTTGGCGATCTTGCCAACCAGACCGCCGGAGGTGAGCACTTCGTCACCCTTGGCCAGAGAGCTCATCAGGTCACGGTGAGTCTTGGCACGCTTGGCCTGGGGACGATAGATCATGAAATAGAAGATAAGGCCGAACACGGCCAGCATGATGATCATTTCCATACCACCACCCTGTGCACCCGGAACCGCGCCTTCTGCATATGCCTTGGAGATAATGCTCATTTAACAACCTCTTGATTGATGTAGATTCACAAAGATAACGAGCTGATACGCGGCGGTTATTGCGCGTCGTTTTCAGCTAATGGAGGCACAGGCTTCCCTTGCCGACGGTAAAACTCAGTTACAAAGTCGTCTAATTTACCCTGCTCGATCGCGTCCCGCAAACCCTGCATGACACGCTGGTAATAACGCAGGTTATGAATGGTATTCAGACGGGCGCCGAGGATCTCGTTGCACTTGTCCAGATGGTACAGATAACTGCGGGTGTAGTTCTTGCAGGTGTAGCAATCGCAGTCCGCATCCAGGGTGCTGGTGTCTTCGCGATACTTGGCATTGCGGATCTTGACCACCCCATCGGTGGTGAACAGATGGCCGTTGCGGGCGTTGCGGGTCGGCATCACGCAGTCGAACATGTCGACGCCGCGGCGCACCCCTTCCACCAGATCCTCCGGCTTACCCACGCCCATCAGGTAGCGGGGCTTGTCGGCCGGGATCTTCGGACAGACGTGCTCGAGGATCCGATGCATGTCTTCCTTGGGCTCACCCACGGCGAGGCCACCGACCGCATAGCCGTCGAAGCCGATGTCCAGCAGGCCGTTCAGCGACACATCCCGCAACTCTTCATACACGGATCCCTGGATGATGCCGAACAGGGCATTCTTGTTGCCCAGCGCATCGAACTTGTCGCGGGAACGCTTGCCCCAGCGCAGGGACATCTCCATGGACTTGCGCGCCTCTTCATAAGTGGCGGGGTACGGGGTGCACTCATCGAAGATCATGACGATGTCGGAGCCCAGATCGTACTGGATCTCCATGGATTTCTCGGGGTCGAGGAAGATCTTCTCGCCGTTGATGGGGTGACGGAAATGCACACCCGCCTCGGTGATCTTGCGAATGTGACCCAGGCTGAACACCTGGAAACCACCTGAGTCGGTCAGGATCGGGCCCTGCCAGTTCATGAAGTCGTGCAGATCGCCGTGGGCGCGCATCACCGCCTGCCCCGGCCGCAGCCAGAGGTGGAAGGTGTTGCCGAGCAGGATCTGGGCGCCGGTCTCGCGCACCTCTTCCGGAGTCATCCCCTTGACGGTGCCGTAGGTGCCGACCGGCATGAAGGCCGGGGTCTGCACCACGCCACGCTCGAACACCAGCTGGCCGCGACGGGCACGGCCGTCGGTGGTTTTCAGTTCAAATTTCATTGCTACCTCGATTCAGTCAGAGAAACAGTCTGACAACAGCGGGCCCGCGAGGACCCATATAAGAAGCTGCGCGCGATCTTACTCGACGATCGTGAACAAGTTCTGAAGAGCGAGGCCTCAAGCCTCTGCCCGGCGACGGGTGATGAACATGGCATCCCCGTAGCTGAAGAAACGGTACTGCTCGGCCACCGCCGCCTGATAGGCCGCCATCACATGGTCATAGCCGGCGAAGGCGCTGATCAGCATGATCAGGGTCGATTCCGGCAGGTGAAAGTTGGTGACCATGGCATCGACGATCTGGAACTCGTAGCCCGGGAAGATGAAGATGTCGGTGTCGCTGAAAAAGGGCGCCAGGGGTTTGCCCTGGGCCAGGGTCACCTTGGCGGCGCTCTCGAGGGAACGCACCGAGGTAGTACCCACGGCGATGACGCGGCCACCCCGGGCGCGGGTCGCAGCGATGGCATCCACCACCTCCTGCGGCACCTCGGCATACTCCGAGTGCATGTGGTGATCTTCAATCTTGTCAACCCGCACCGGCTGGAAGGTCCCCGCCCCCACATGCAGGGTAACGAAGGCCAGCTCCACGCCCTTGGCCTTGATCCGCTCGAGCAGCGGCTCATCGAAGTGCAGGCCGGCGGTCGGTGCCGCCACCGCGCCCGGCTTCTGGTTGTAGACGGTCTGGTAGCGCTCCTTGTCGGCATCCTCGTCGGGGCGGTCGATATAGGGGGGCAGCGGCATGTGGCCGATGGCCTCCAGGATCTCCAGCACGGGACGGGGGTCGAGGAAGTGGATCTCGAACAGGGCGTCGTGGCGGGCGCGCATCTCGGCTTCGACTTTCTCACCGTCGGGCCTACCATCCAGAATGAGACGGGTGCCCGGCTTGGGCGACTTGGAAGAGCGCACATGGGCCAGCACGCTGTGCTCGTCCAGGATGCGCTCCACCAGCACCTCCAGCTTGCCACCGCTGGCCTTCTGGCCAAACATGCGCGCCGGAATGACGCGAGTGTTGTTGAACACCAGCAGATCGCCGGGATTGAGCTGGTCCAGCACATCCACAAATTGACCGTGGCGCAGGGCGCCGCTTTGACCATCGAGCTGCAACAGACGACTGGCGGTACGTTCCGTCATGGGATAGCGGGCAATCAGCTCGTCTGGCAGATCAAAATGAAAATCGGATACTTGCATCTTTCACCTCGGGGGAATCGGCGGCTAGTCTAGTTATCCCCTCCTTGCAAGGCAACCCAAAAGACCAAAAACCCAAGGCAGGCAAGGGATAGCGAGCAATATTGAGACACTCATCCGGTTAATGATTCTTTAACGGTCTGTATTGACCCTGATCATGTTCTGGCACCTGAGGCTGGGCTAGGGTGAAGAGAGAGACACAAGGAGGCCCACCATGATGACCCTGTCTGAAATCATGACCGAACATCCCTTCACTTTGGGTCCGCAGAACAGCGTCAAGCAGGCGATGGACCTGATGCAGCAGGAGCGGATCCGCCACATTCCCATCGTCGACGACCACCATCACCTGCTGGGTCTGGTCACCCTCACCGACATCCTGGCCACCCGCGAGTCCAAGCTGCTGCTCATCAACCCGGAGCGGGAAGCGGAGTTCACCGACAGCGTCCAGCTCGACGAGATCATGACCCGCCAGGTGGCGAGCGTGGATCCCCATGCGGGCATCAAGGAGGCCGCCCTCTACCTGCAGCGCCACAAATACGGCTGCCTGCCGGTCATCCGGGGCCACAAACTGGTGGGCATAGTCACGGAGTCGGATTTCATCGCGGTGGCCATCAATCTGCTGGAATTGATGGAAGAGCAGGAGCCACCCTCAGAATTCTGATCGCCAAAAACTGTAATTAAATTACAATAAAAGCGTTTTCAGCCGAAAAAATCGGCCATTAATCTGAAAGCCTTTCATTTTGATTGAAAAATTACACCACACACTTGATTTGTGATCGTCGTCACACTATGATGCCCGCCATGCAATGTTTGCCGAAGGGGAGATGAGGGATTGTGCACCCGATGTCTTCTCTTCATATGTCTGCAAGTTTGCACACCCCGTAGTGAGTCTTTGCTGTAAAGCATTTTTATATCGCCATTCCTTGTTTGATGACCCGGCCCTGTCTGTGCGATGGCGCCGGGATTTTTTTATCCGCTTCCCTGCCCTCTTCTCTCCTCCCCGGGCGCTTTGCCACCCTCTTCCTGCCTCGCCGTATAAAACAAGATCCCATCCGGGCCTTGAAAATGTGACCTGCAGGACAGAAATTGAACTTCGACAATGAGTTATCTCTGAAGGCCTGAGATATTCATGTTAGGTACAGTTGCGATGGGCTATCTAATAAGTAGATTTAAGTGATTCAAAATTGTGGCTTTAACCGATTAGCGAAAGGCCCTATGATGACCCCATCGAAAGTTAAGCGCCTCGTCTGGCAAGACTCTTCACTACCGGACGGGCATATGTACATCACCAAGGAGCAAATACATGTCTACCTATATCAACACTGAAATCAAGCCGTTCAACGCTACCGCCTACCACAATGGCAAATTCGTTCAGGTGTCTGACGCTGACCTGAAAGGCAAGTGGTCCGTGGTGTTCTTCTACCCGGCTGACTTCACCTTCGTATGCCCGACCGAACTGGGCGACCTGGCAGACAACTATGCCTCCTTCAAGAAGCTGGGCGTCGAGATCTACGCCGTCTCTACCGACACCCACTTCACTCACAAGGCCTGGCACGACACTTCTGACACCATCAAGAAGATCCAGTACCCGATGATCGGCGACCCGACCGGTGCCATCACCCGCAACTTCGGCGTGATGATCGAAGAAGCTGGTCTGGCTGACCGCGGTACCTTCGTGATCGACCCGCAAGGAGTCATCCAGATCGTTGAAATCAACGCCGGCGGCATCGGCCGTGACGCTCTGGAACTGCTGCGCAAGGTCAAAGCTGCCCAGTACGTTGCCGCTCACCCGGGTGAAGTGTGCCCGGCCAAGTGGCAAGAAGGCGATGCCACCCTGGCCCCGTCCCTGGATCTGGTAGGCAAGATCTAAGCCTCCTGCTCTCCAAGACCGGCCCGTTTCAGGGCCGGTCTGCTTTCCGGCCCGCGATATCCAAGCCTGCGACTCTCAGGCTGACTACAAAGTGCCGACCCGCATTCATTAAGAAGGAATTCGACCATGTTAGATACCAACCTCAAACAACAACTCAACGGTTACCTGCAGTACATCGTCAATCCCATCGAGATCAGCGTGTCCGGCAATGACAGCGACAAATCCGCGGAGCTGCTGGCCCTGGCCACAGAAATCAGCGAGATGTCCCCCAAAATTTCCATGACCGATGGCCGTAACGCTCGCAAGCCTTCCATGAGCATCGCGCCAAAGGGCCAGGCCCCGCGCGTGCATTTTGCCGGCATCCCCATGGGTCATGAATTCACCTCCCTGGTGCTCGCCCTGCTGCAAAGCGGCGGCCACCCCTCCAAGGCCGATCCGGCCGTGCTGGAGCAGGTCAAGAACCTGAAGGGTGAGTTCCATTTCGAGACCTATATCTCCCTCTCCTGCCACAACTGCCCGGACGTGGTGCAGGCCCTGAACCTGATGGCCACCCTGAACCCCGGCATCACCCACACCATGATCGACGGTGCCTTGTTCCAGGATGAGGTGAACGAGCGTCAGATCATGGCGGTGCCGAACGTCTACCTGAACGGTCAGCCGTTCAGCCAGGGCCGCACCTCGCTGGAAGAGATCGTCGCCAAGCTCGATACCGGCGCAAGCGATCGCAAGGCCGCCGAGCTCAGCGAGAAAGCCCCCTACGACGTATTGGTCGTCGGTGGTGGCCCGGCTGGCGCGGCCGCGGCCATCTACGCCGCCCGCAAAGGGATCCGCACCGCCATCGTCGCCGAGCGCTTCGGTGGTCAGGTGATGGACACCGTCGGCATCGAAAACTTCATCTCTGTGCCCTACACCGAAGGCCCCAAGCTGGCCGCGAGCCTTGAGCAACACGTCAAGCAGTACGGCGTGGAAGTGATCACCGAGCAGCGCGCCGCCGCCATCAGCAAGGACGGCTACGTGAACGTGGCGCTCGCCTCCGGTGCCACCTTGAAGAGCCGCGCCGTGATCCTGGCCACCGGTGCCCGCTGGCGCGATCTGAACGTGCCGGGCGAAGTTGAATACCGCACCAAGGGCGTGGCCTACTGCCCCCACTGCGACGGTCCCTTCTTCAAGGGCAAGCGGGTTGCGGTGATAGGTGGCGGTAACTCCGGCATCGAAGCGGCCATCGATCTGGCTGGCATCGTCGAGCATGTGACTGTGGTGGAGTTCGCCGATACCCTGCGCGCCGACGACGTGCTGCAGAAGAAGGCTCGCTCCATGGGCAACATCGACATCATCATGAGCGCCCGCACCACGGAAGTGATCGGGGATGGCAGCAAGGTGGTGGGGATGGATTACGAGGATCGCACCACGGGTGAGATCAAGCACCTGGCGGTGGCCGGTATCTTCGTGCAGATCGGCCTGGTGCCGAACACCGAGTTCCTCAAGGGGAGCGAAGTAGCACTGACCCGCTTCGGCGAGATCGAGATCGACGCCAAGGGCGCAACTTCCCTGCCCGGCGTCTATGCCGCGGGCGACGCCACTACGGTGCCGTTCAAGCAGATCATCATCTCCATGGGTGCCGGCGCCACCGCCGCCCTGGGTGCGTTCGATTACCTCATCCGCAATGCGGCGCCGGAAGCCGTCGCCGTCAAGGCCGATGCCGTGACCGCCTGATAGCCTCATGACCCCGCAAAAAGCCGACTCCCTGGAGTCGGCTTTTTCATATGCGCTGCCCCCTGCTTGCCGCACTCACCTGCCCGAGCGCTATCCTTGAGAAGCATCCACCACACAGGGAGCTGAACATGAAAGCGGCACTCTTGCTGGCCGGCCTGCTCTTCGCCGGCAGCGCACTGGCCTTCCACTGCCCCATGGACATGAAGAAGATCGATGATGCCCTGGCCGCCGGCCCCGCCCTGAGCGCCGAGAAGCTGGCCGAGGTGAAACAGCTGCGGGCCGAAGGGGAAACCCTGCACAAGGCGGGCAAGCATCAGGAATCCGTCGACACCCTGGCCAAGGCCATGACCTTGCTTGGCATCGACAAGGGCTGACGCCCCGTCGAGAGTGACCGGGTTGAGACGCAAAGCCCCCACCAGTTGGCGGGGGCTTTTTGCTGCCATGACACCATGGCGCTCACTTTGGAGACAGCACCTAGACCCGACCGCTGTACACCAGGGTCTGATAATTGAATGCTATCTGGCCGTTGACCGCACAACGCTCGAACTCGCGACGGATCAGCGCCGTCAGCCGTTCATAGGCCGGCGTGCCGATGACGGGCGCATAGGACGAGGAGTTGAGCCGTCCCAGCACGCCGTCGAGGTCGAACAGCTGGCAATTATCGAAGCGATCGAGCCGATATTCCTCGAAGAAGGCGTCAAAGTCGGCCTCACCGAGATTGCGATGATTGACCTCCTCATAGTCCCCCGAATAGGCACGCAGACCCGCCTCATAAGCCTGGAGGAATTCGGTATCGGTCAACCTGTCGTTCCAGATAAGGGCGACCCGTCCGCCCGGTTTTAACAGGCGCCGGCATTCCGCCTTGAAGGCAGTCCGATCGAACCAGTGAAAGGCCTGGGCGACGGTGACGAGATCCAGCGCCCCCGTCGGCACCCCGGTCTGCTCCGCACTGCCGCTCAGCCAGTGGATATGGTCGGCGCCCGCCAGCAACCGCACGGCGGCGCCGCGCATCTCGGCATTGGGCTCCACCGCCCACAGCTTGCTCACCCGAGGGGCGAGCAAGGCGGTCAGGATGCCGGTGCCCGCCCCTATATCGGCGACCACGGCATGGGGCCCCATGCCGAGTTCCCTGACCAGAAAGTCCAGCATGGCGGTCGGGTATCCGGGTCGGTATTTCACATAGGCCTCAACCCGGACCGAGAATCGCTGGGTACTGTCCATGCCTCACTCCTTTTGGAACTTGAGCTGAATTCGAGCTGTCTATACCAACCTTATCAATAGACAGTGCGAGGAGCAGCCCCTTACACTGTGACCGCCATCACATTACCCGGAAATCCATCTTGCGTGGGATTGTAAGACTACTGATTTTGCTGACTTTACTGGCCCTTAGGTGCGCTCAGGCCGAGGTGCCCGCCCCCTATGCCCTGCGCCTCGACCCCGGCCAACAAGAGTGGCTGCGCGAGAAGCAGACCCTGGTGGTCGGCATGCCCGCTTCCAACTGGGCACCTTACAGTTACTACTCGGGCAAGGATCACTATCAGGGGCTGCTGCACGACGACCTGCAGACCGTCAGCCAGCGGCTCGGACTCCGTCTCCACTACCGCGCCTATCCCACCTTCAACGATGCCCAGCTCGCCTTGCGCAGTGGTGAGGTGGATGCCCTGGCGGGGGTGGCCATCACCCCCCAACGCCAGACCTGGATGCATTTCACCGCGCCGCTCATCGAGATCCCCCGCGCCGTGCTGCTCGGCAAGCCCGGAAAATCCCCCAGCCTGGCACAGGCCACGCAGATGCAGTGGGTCTGCGAGCGTGGCTACGACAGCTGTGATCTGCTCGAGCACCTCGGCTTCAAGAAGATCACGCGGGTGGACGTCAATACCGAGGCCCTGTTCATGGTCAAATACGGGCTGGCGGATGCCTACCTCTCCGATCGCCCCTACCTGGAGAGCAGCCTCCCCAATCAGGGCGTCAAGGCCCGCTCTCTGGTCGAGGTCCCCTGGATAGACCCCGTCCAGCTGGCCCTGACCACGGCGGGTAACAATGTGCGTCTTGGGGAGTTGCTGAGCCTGGCGGTGGACAGCCTCACCCCCCAGGATAAACACGCCCTCCTCCGGCTGGCCGATGCCTATAACAAGCCGAAGAAAAAGGCGCGAAAGTCCAGCCTGTTCACCTCTGAGGAATCGGCCTGGATCGCCGCTCACCCCGAGGTGAGTTTCGCCCCTGGCCCCTGGGTCGGTCTCGGCCAGATAGACAAGAACGGCCGCTTCAGCGGCCTGGTGGCGGACCTGCTGACCCTGATCGAGCGGCGCAGCGGGCTGCGCTTCACGCTGCACCCCACCCAGGGGCAAAACTCCCTGGTGATGGTGGAAGAGGGCAAGCTGGCGCTGGCCCCCACTGTGGTCAACCTGCCAGCGCGGCGCCAGCACCTGCTCTTCACCTCCGATTATCTGACCCTGAAACGACTGCTCATCTCCAACAATACGCGAGAGGAGCTCAGTTCCCTCAAGGAGCTGAAGGGTGCCAGGGTGGCGGCGAGCAGCGCCTCGGCAGACATCACCATCATCAGCGCCTGGCAGGCCGAACCCGTGCCCTTTTTCTCCTTCGATGAACAGCTGACCGCCCTCGCCACGGGCAAGGTGGACTACATCCTCGCCAGTGAGGGCATCAACGAGCAGCTCTTGCGCCGTGGGTCAGACCTGAAACTTCACATCGCCTACAGCGGCAACGAGCTGGACGTGCCCATGGCGATGGCGGTGGCCAAGGACAACCCCATGCTGGCCAGCATCCTCAACAAGGCCCTGGGTTCTGTCAGCCCGCAGGAGATGCAACTGCTGCAGGACAAGTGGTTCAACCTGAAGATTGAGACCGGCATCAACCGCACCCAGTTGCTGCGGATCGTGCTCGGGATGATCGTCGGCATACTGCTAGTGGCGTTGCTGGGCTACCTGTGGAACCGCTCCTTGAGCCGCGAGGTACGCCAGCGCCAGCGGGCCGAGGCGCAGCTCTCGCACCAGTTGCAGCTGATGGAGACCCTGCTCGACACTCTGCCCAACATGGTGGTGCTCACCAACGAACACCTGGAAATCACCATCACCAACCGAGCATATCGCCAGTTCTACCTCGGTGGCGCAGACACCCACGGAGATTATGCGGCGCTGCTCACCGACATACTGCCCTTTGAGGTCATACTGCGGATCCAGGGAGAAGATGCACGGGTGTGGGAAAGCGGGGAGGATCTCCACTCTCAGGAAGCCTGGCAGTCCGATGGCAGCGAACGACTCATCACCTACCACAAGCGGCTGTTTCGGGGCCCGGATGGGGAAAAGGCGGGGATACTCACCGTCCTCACCGACACGACCGAACAATTGCATGCCCAGGCCCGCGCCAAGGAGGCCGAGGCTCGCCTGGCGCGGCTCACCAACAGCATTCCCGGTTTCGTGTTCCAGTTCCAGTATCTGGGCGAGGGTCAGGGGCACTTCCAGTACGTCAGCGCCGGCTATCAGGAGATGGATCTGCGCACCCGTGAGGAACTGCTCACCAACCAGTACCACGATCTGTTCCCCCATCTTGACGAGCAATTGCGCTCGCTGCTGCTCACCGAGCTGGAACGCCAGCTCAATGAAGAGAACCGGGTCGATCTCAGCTTCCCGTCCCGTCTGGTGAACGGCCAGGCACGTACCCTGCAGGTGCGTGGCAACGTCACGCGCCAACTCGATGGCCATGCTGTGCTGTATGGCATGGTGCAGGACATCACGGCGATGAATGCCCAGCAGCGGGCGCTCGAGGAGGCGCGCCAGAAGGCCGAGGCGGCGACCCAGGCCCGGGATCGGTTCCTCGCCACCATGAGTCACGAGCTGCGTACCCCCATCGCCGGCATGCACGGCATGCTGGAGTTGCTGCGATTAGGTCAGCTCAGCGAGGATCAGCACTACCTGGTGCGCAACGTGGTCAGCTCCGCCAACAACCTGCTCTATCTGGTCAACGACATCCTCGACTACTCCAAGATGGAGGCTGGTCAGCTGCATCTGGACCCAAGGTCGGTGCGCCTGGCCGAGGTGCTGTGCGCCGTGGTGCGCAGCAACGTGGCCACCGCCCGCCAGAAGGGGTTGCAGGTCCAGCTGCTGTGGGATCCGGCCCTGCCGGATCGGGCCGAGCTCGATCCCAACCGGCTGGAGCAGATCTTCTCCAACCTGCTACACAATGCCATCAAGTTCACTGAACGCGGTGGCATCACCCTCACCCTGGCCTATCAGGACCAGCGACTGTGGTTGCGGGTGGAAGACACCGGCATCGGCATCCCCCCCGAGCGGTTGGCCCGCCTCTTCAATCCCTTCGAGCAGGGCGAGACCAGCATCAGTCGCCGCTTCGGGGGATCCGGGCTGGGGCTGGCCATCAGCCGCAATCTGGCCGAGCGGATGGGGGGCCAGCTCAGCCTCGAGAGTGATCCCGGCCAGGGCACCCGGGCCATACTGTCGCTGCCACTGCCCGAGCCACGCTGGGAGGAGAAGCCGCTGGCGGGCAGCCGCTGGCAGGTGTCGGCGTCCCTGTACGATGGCGCAGCCCTGCTGCGCAGCTTCGGGGCCGAGGTGCGGCTTTGCGAGCAAGGCGGATCCCTCGCCCCCGGGTTGCTGCTGCTCGACGAGGCCGATCTGTACCGGCTCTGCCCGCCACAAAGTCTGAACAGGGAGGGGGCGTTCGATACGCCCGAGCTGCAGGGCCATCGCATCATCTTCCTGTCCGAGCAGGAGAGCCTGCGCACCAGCCTGCATCAACGCCACTGTTTGCGTCTTGGCAGCCAACCTCTCTACCCCGATCTGCTGCTGGAGAGTTGCCTCGAACTGACAGCACCACACGGCAGCGAGTCTCTGGTAACCCCCTCCATCCAGCGGTTGAGAGGCCGGGTGCTGGTTGCCGAAGATCACCCCATCAACCGTGCCCTGCTGCAACGCCAGCTCAGCCTGCTTGGCGTGGAGTTCGAGTTGTGTGAAAACGGGAGGCTGGCGCTGGATGCCTGGCAGAAGGGCCACTTCGATCTGCTGCTCACCGACTGCCACATGCCCGCCCTCGATGGCTACCGCCTGACGGCGGCCCTGCGTGATCTGGGGGTGACGGCACCCATCATAGGCGTGACCGCGGATGCCTCCAGGGAGGTGAGTCGCCAGAGCGACCGGGCTGGCATGACCCAGATGCTCTACAAGCCCTACACTCTGGAGGATCTCGGTCGGATACTGGGAGAGTATCTGATGCCGGCACCCGAGCTTGCCCCGGGAGTGCCGGCAGGCAGCGCCATGAGGGAGCGCTGGATAGCCCTGTTTGGCGGCGAAACCGTGGCCCGAACCCTGGCGGCAGAATATGTGAACAGCAACGGTATCGATCTGGCGCGCCTGCAGGGCTCGCTACCCGAGCTGGCGTGGGACCGCTTGTTCAATGCGGCCCATAGCATCATGGGGGCGGCCCAGATGACAGGCGAGAGCGAGCTGGCCGAGCTGGCACAGGCCGTGGAGCACTGCTGCAAGCAGCAACAAGCGGCGCCATTGGCCGAGCTGGTGCGTCGACTGCAAGGCAGGATGCAGGCGATCGGCAGCGAGATAGGAGCATGGCTCAATGAACAACCTCCCCTCTGACATTTCCCTTCTGGTGGTGGAAGACAACGCCTTTCAGCGCAAGGTACTGATGCACCAGATCCAGGCCCTGGGTTACCGGGTACCGCTGGAGGCCGCAGATGGCGAGGCAGCGCTGGCCCTGTGCCAACAGCAGCAGGTAGATATCCTCCTCTGCGATCTGCGCATGCCCGGTATGGATGGCATGGCACTGCTGCGCCGCCTCTCCCTGAACGGGTTTCGCGGTGGCATCATACTGGTGAGCGCCCTCGAGGAGGACGTGGTCGAGGCGGTGCGACGGATGAGCGACGCCTACGGCCTGCGGGTGCTCGGCCGGCTGGATAAGCCCGCCAGCCTGGGGCGACTCGCCGAGCTGCTCGCCAGCTGGGCGCCGGATGACAGCCGGCAGCAGGCGGGTACAGGTCCGCTCATCGAGGCAGCCGATCTCGCCAGGGCGCTGGCGCTGGGGGAAATAGTGCCCTGGTATCAGCCCAAAGTGAGCCTCGCCACCGGCGAGTGGCTGGGGGTGGAGGCGCTGGCCCGCTGGCAGCACCCGACCCTTGGCATCATAGCGCCCGCTCGTTTCATCCCCTTGGCCGAGGAGAGTGGCCTCATCGACCCCTTGACCGAGCACCTCATCGAGCAAGGCCTGAGGGATCTGGAGGGCTGGCTGGCGGCCAGCTCGACCATCAGGCTGTCGATGAATCTCTCCAGCGTCAGCCTGGTCGAGGGGGATCTGTGCGATCGCTTGCTCGCGTTGTGCGAATCGAGGGGGATCGCTCCCGAGCTCATCACCCTGGAGGTAACAGAGAGCGCCTTCGTCAAGGATCTCGGCCAATCCCTCGAGCGACTAAGCCGGCTGCGGATGCACGGCTTTGGCCTCTCCATCGATGACTTTGGCACCGGCTACTCCTCGATGCAGCAGCTCAACCAGCTGCCCTTCACCGAGCTCAAGCTGGATCGCAGCTTCGTCGATCGCTGCCATGAGGATCCGGTGCGGCTCGCCATCATAGAGTCGACCCTGATCCTGGCGCACAAGATAGGCCTCAAGTCAGTCGCCGAGGGGGTGGAGGACGAGGGAACCTGGGATCAGCTGGCTCGCCTTGGGTGCGACGAGTGCCAGGGCTATTACGTGGGGCACCCCATGCCGCGCGATCAGCTGGCCCTGTGGCACAGCCGCTGGCGGGCCACCGGCCCTGTCCCGCGGGCATAGCGCCAGCGCCGACCAACAAGACGCCGATCCTGTGATCGGCGTTTTTATTGCCGGGCATCCGGGTTCGGTCACAGGAACAACCCGCTGACAACCCCTTCAACAGACGCTCGGTCAGATCAGGCCCCGGCACCTGGATGGGGCAACTCCCCTCCCCGACTTGGATAAGTTGCCTCAAAGAACGGCAAAGAAGACCCTGCACTTCGGATCCGCCTGGCGTATCGCTACCAACACCTCGCCGAACCGGTGGCCTGCGTCAGGCTGCCGCTACACTCAAACCTTGGGCGACCCCACAAGAGCAGGGCGCAGATGATGGCACCACGAGACAGACGGGAGAACCCATGTCGATATCCAGATACCTGTTGCCCCTCATCGCCCTGCTGCTCGGCGGCTGCGGCCCCGAGCTGGCCGGCACCGCGGCCACCACGGGGAAGCTCCAGGCAGAGCAGGCCCAACAGGCCAAGGCGCAGCTGGATCAATTCAAGCTGGAGCTGAGCGCCGCCATGCAAAGTACCGAGACGGCAGCCTCGGCGACCACCCCCCAGTAGCGGGCAGCATGGCACTTGCTCATGTACTACAGGCTCAGCCGCCGTCGGTTTGAGCCCGGCACCAGGCCCACTCGCACCACAGGAGCATCCTGATGAGAAGACTCATCGTCTCTGCCTTCGTCTCCCTCGACGGCATCATGCAGGCCCCCGGCGGACCAGCAGAAGATCCCACCGGTGGCTTTGGCCTCGGCGGCTGGATGGTCGGCTATGCAGATCCCGGCATGGACATCTCGGCCGCGGGCTTTGACGGCAAGGATCGCGAGCTGGTGCTCGGCCGCCGGACTTATCAGATCTTCGAGGCCTACTGGCCTTATCAGTCGGCGGAACACCCGATCGCCAGGACCCTCAATGCGGCCAGGAAACACGTCGCCTCGCGCACCCTGACGCACCTTCATTGGCACAATTCGAGCCTGCTGCAGGGGGATGTCGTCTCGGCCATCGCCGCGCTCAAGGCCCAGCCCGGCCCCGATCTTCAGACGATTGGCAGCAGCCAGCTGATCCAGACGCTCCAGGCCGCGTCCCTGATCGACGAATACAACCTGTGGACCTTCCCCCTGGTGCTTGGACGAGGCAAGCGCCTGTTCGGCGAGCGCGCCAGCCCCTCGGCGCTGCGGCTCGTCCGCTCTTTGGTATCAAACACCGGCGTGGTGATGAGCACCTATGTGCTGGACGGCCACATCCAGCCCGGCACCTTCCCGGGTAACGAGCCGAGCGAGAGGGAGCTGGCAAGGCGCCAGCAGATGGCCGATGAGAGATGGTGATCTGCAGCGCAGTGTTCGCTCCTTGACGGCGGCGAAAGGCGGTTTATCAACGGAGAAATTGAGATGATGCAATCAGCGAAGAACAGAATTTGCCTCTGGTACGACCATGATGCCGAAGAGGCGGCGCGGTTTTATGCCAGCACCTTTCCCGACTCGTCCGTCGGCGCACTGTGTCGCGCCCCGGCAGACTATCCGTCGGGCAAACGGGGGGATCTGCTGACGGTCGAATTCACCCTGATGGGCATACCCTGCCTCGGCCTCAATGGCGGACCAGGAGTCAAGCACAGCTGGGCGTTCTCGTTTCAGATAGCCACCGAGACCCAGGCCGAGACGGATCGCTACTGGCATGCCATCATCGACAACGGCGGCCAGGCGAGCGAGTGCGGCTGGTGCCAGGACAAATGGGGCCTGTCATGGCAGATCACGCCCCTCGCCCTGACCCAGGCGATTGCCGACCCCGACCTCGCCGCCGCCAGGCGCGCGTTCGAGGCCATGATGCAGATGAGCAAGATCGATATCGCCACCATAGAGGCAGCGCGGCGTGGCTGAGGCCTCCATCGTCGTTGTATGCCCCATGCACTGACCCGCACTCTGCGAAAATGCAAAGCCCCCGTCAATTGACGGGGGCTTTTTACTGGCGTGAAGCTAAACAACAGGCAGCTGCCCGCCCATGAACCTGCATATCGGCAGATGACTGGCATCATCACGGAACGTTTCCTCTCCCCTTCATAACGGCAGAGGCCTGTCTTGCACGACGCTCTTCATGACGAGGGTAGAGGTGAGACGCTGGACACTGGGCAGGGCCGACAACTGCGCATCATACAAACGCTGGAAGGCGGGAAGATCCCGGGTAATGACGTTTAGCAAGTAATCGGGATCGCCAAACAACCGCTGCGCCTGGATGACCTGAGGGATCGCCACGAGGGCTTGTTCGAAAGTGGCGACGGCCTGGCGATCCCCCTCCCTCAGGGTGACAAACACGATGGCGGAGAAGTTAAGGCCGAGGTTGCCGGGATCGAGCTGCGCGCGATAGCCCCTGATCACTCCCGTCTCTTCGAGGGCGCGCCCTCGCCTTCGAAGCCGCCGGTGCCTTTGCCCTGCTCATAGAGATGGTACCGGTCGAGGTGGCCGAGAAGATCACGGCGGCGGTCGCCATCCCCACCGTAGGCATAGGCACCCGAGTCCACTGCGATGCCCAGATGCTGGTCTGGCAAGATATGGCGGGATTGCGAACCGGGCGTCTGCCACGATTCGTCAAGCAGTACGCCGACATGCGCCCCCTGCTGCACCAGGCGGCGTGCAACTACGCTACCGATGTCGAGGCGGGATCCTTCCCTGACCCCGAACACAGCTTCTGACGCAACAAACCGGCTGGAAACCACTTGTCACCGAGACCCGATACAAACCGAGCTCTAAAAAACGGAGGCTTTTACACAGGGCTTATGGCTTATTCACCCTCCCAGGCCGAGACGAGTCGCGACTGGCACGCCATCATCGACAACGGCGACCAGGTGAACGAGTGTGGCTGGTGCAGTGACAAATGGGGCTTGTCATGGCAGGTCACCCCGATCGCCCTGACCCAAGCGATTGCCGACCCCGATCTCGCCGCAGCCAGGCGCCAGGCACCCATTCAGGCGATGATGCAGATGAGCAAGATCGACATCGCGGCCATAGAGGCGGCGAGGCTGAAGCGTTCATCGCAATAAAAAAGCCCTGCTGATGCAGGGCCTCCGATTTCCCACTCGATTGTCGGTGAACAAACCAGCCTGTTGGGCTGGCGGATAATGCCAGTCGCTGACTTGGCGACCCCAATGTTGGAAGCCATGGCCTGCTTGCTGTGCAGTACTCAAGCAAGACTTGGCTCCCTCGCCATCACATGGCTGGATCGTCCATATCCTGCCGGTGCTGCTGCATCTTTTCCTTCATCGCACTTCTTTCTGCTTCGCTGATGACGCCGTCACCATTCTTGTCGAGATGGCTGAATATCTTCTCCTGCCGCACCATGAATTGTGCCTTGGTCGTGTCATTCATGGGTTTCATCTTGGCCATCTTGTCGGAGGGGATCTTGCCCGCCTGTTTCATCATCTCATGCATCTTCGCCATGGCCGCCTCCTTCTCGGCCACCTGCAGAATGCCATCACCATTCGTGTCCCGCCTGACGAAACGCTTCTCTGCCCTGTCCATAAACTGGGCCTTGGTGATGTCGCCCTTGATCATAGGCTCGTCGGACGCCGGAGGGGTCGCCGCAGCAGCCATGCCACCGAGCAGCAAGAGTGGAAGTAGATAAGGCTTGAACATGGAAAAGTCTCCCTTTATGTAGAAACACCGGTCGATGCCGGATTGATACCCACGGCGGGTGAAGGTTGAGCCGTCGACCCTAACGATGGCACAGAAATGAGGGGCGATGTCACTCATGGCAGCACTGCACACCACCCTCTGTCAGGTTCACTGTTACCGCTGGTAACGGCGCCACCAGACGAAGGGCAGCATCAACAACATCAGCCAGAACGCGCTGCCGCCACCGTCCTCGCTGACCTCATAATCTTCGGGTGTGTCACCCTCGTAATCTTTCTCGACCGGCACCAGCCTGACGCTGACGACCGTCTCGTTGATGCGTTCGTTGAGATCGCTCTCACTGCTGTAGCGATAGGCCGTGGCGGCGACGGTGCCATCGCTGCTGATGTCGACGGCATTGGCGATGTGATAGTAGAAACCGTTCTGCTGGCACAGCTTCTCGCCATCGTCGTCCAATCCGCAGATAAGGTCGTTGATGTACCAGTTATTGCCGGTCGGGGCATCGAGCAGGAAGGCCTCCTGCAGGCGATTGGCAGCGCCATCGACGACGTTGTCATCCTGGCCACGGGCATCCCGCCAACCCACCACCATGTCGTGGTCGTTGATCGCCGCCGCCTCGGAGCCGGCACCGACGATGGGGTCGTCTTGCAGGGGAACGACGGCTGCCACCTCGGGGGTGGCCAGGTTGAAGACAAACATCTCCACCGGGCGATTTTCCCCCTTCGCGGTTGCCTGGCGCTGGTTACCTATCACATAACCATTCTCATTGATGCCGACCGCCCAGGTGTGGCGCAGATCGCCCCCCGGCTCCCCGGCGGGCAACGGAATGACGGTGGTCTCGTGCACCTTGCCAGTCCCCTCCAGATCCAGTTGCCAGTAGGTCGCGAGGTTACGCCCCCGCAGGGCTACCTGCTCCTCATTTCCTGTAACGACTGTGCTGTAACCCACACCAAACCAGTCTCTACCATCGAATACCTCGGCGACGCCCAGGACGGAAGCCGTCTGCAGCGCCTCGCTCTGGTTGTCGCCGGAGGCATACTGCTCGGGCAGCAGCAGCTCCTTGAGGCTGCCGTCATTTTTCAGCCACCAGAAGCTGGCCTGGGTATCGACCCCCGGGCAATAGCGGTATTCGCTGAGTTCCCTGAATGCGTTCTCGTCCTCCTCCTTGTCATCGAGTCCAGCGAAACAAAATTCATAGGGCTCGTCATCCACCGAGTGCGATTTGTTTCGGCCCGTGGCCGAGGTGCCAAACACCAGGAGCTCATCGTCATCCAGCCGCTTGATGCCGGTCGCCACGCTCAGACTATGCGGTTCATGGTTCTCATCGCTGGCCTCATCGAAGAGGAAAACGGGGGCACCATTGTCGATGACGGCAAAGGCGGTGCGCAGTTTCATGCCAGTCACCTTGCCTGAGGTCTTTTCTTGGATCTGGTAGCCCACCCGCGTGGATGCGGTTTCGCCCAGTGCGGTGATCAGGCCATCGGACTCGCTACCGCCCTCGCCTCCCACGTTGCTGCGTTGATCGATGTCATCCAGAAAGTCGGTGCGCCATTGATGTGCAAAGCCGGGCTCAGTCTCCCCCCAGAAGGCGTCACAGGCGTTGTCGGAGAGCATGCACTTGTCATCAAACCGGAACCGGTCGACCAGGAAGTCGGCAAAGGGCACCGTGGAGAAGTAGTCGGCCTGATTGTTTTTGGTGTTGATCCCGACGAGCTGGCTGCCATCCTCGCTGATCCCGGTGGCATAACCCTGGATCTCATCATCGACGATGGTGAAGAAAGGAGACTGTGACGCCTGCGCGAGGGGGCTGACAGCCACCAGGATGGCGAGCATGGATAATGGCTTTTTCATCGACTTCCTAACGTCCTGTTTGTTCAATGCGTTCCCAATCCTCCTTGCTGGGTACAGCATCTGTCAGTCTATCCGGCCGCTCTGACCGGCGTCGCTTGGGTGCGCTACGGGGTGGATTGCCTCGTATGTACTACCACCAAGCGGGCATAATTACTCATCTATCAATATCCGTCAAATATGCAGCACATAACCGTTTTTTGAGCCTAGACCCGACTTGGTGCAGGAGTTCGTCGGCTACCCTCGCCGCGAACACCCCAAGGGTGCCCCACCTCTCACAGTATCGTCCCATGGCAGACAAAAAAGGCCTTGCTGATGCAAGGCCTTCTTGTTTCCAACTTACTTTTCCCTAATCACCACCGCTATTACTTGGCGTAATCCTCGGTCGGGATGCAGGAGCAGAACAGGTTGCGATCCCCGTACACATCGTCGATGCGGTTGACCGAGGGCCACAGCTTGCTGGCCCGCACGGCGTCGGAGGGGAAGACCGCCTCGGCACGGCTGTAACCGCGTGCCCACTGCTCGTCCATCACATCATCCTGGGTGTGGGGTGCGTTGACCAACGGGTTGTCTGTCAGACTCCAGTGGCCGTCCTGCACCTTGCCGATCTCGGCGCGGATGCGGGTCATGGCCTCGACGAAGCGATCCAGCTCGCGCTTGGATTCGGATTCGGTCGGCTCGACCATCAGGGTACCCGCCACCGGGAAGCTCATGGTCGGCGCGTGGAAGCCGTAGTCCATCAGCCGCTTGGCCACGTCCATCTCGCTGATGCCGGAGGCTTCCTTGAGCGGACGGATGTCCAGGATGCACTCGTGGGCCACGCGGTTGTTGCGACCGGTGTAGAGCACGGGGAAGGATTCCCCCAGCTTCTTGGCCAGGTAGTTGGCGTTGAGGATGGCCACCTGGGTGGATTTTTTCAGCCCCTCGTCACCCAGCATGGCGATGTACATCCAGCTGATGGGCAGTATGCTGGCCGAACCGAACGGTGCCGCAGAGACGGCGCCGTTGTTGCGGCTCTCCTTGTCGGTCTTCACTACGGCATGACCGGCCACGAACGGCGCCAGATGCTGCTTGACGCCGATGGGGCCCATGCCCGGGCCGCCACCGCCATGGGGAATGGCGAAGGTCTTGTGCAGGTTGAGGTGCGACACGTCCGCGCCGATAAAGCCTGGCGCCGTCAAACCTACTTGCGCGTTCATATTGGCGCCGTCCAGATACACCTGACCGCCATATTGGTGAACGATGTCGCACACCTCCTTGATGGTCTCCTCGTACACCCCGTGGGTGGAGGGGTAGGTCACCATCAGGCAGGAGAGCTGATCCCCCACCTCGGCGGCCTTGGCGCGCAGATCGTCGAGATCCACGTTACCGAACTTGTCGCAGGCGGTGACTATGACCTTGAGGCCCGCCATCTGGGCGGAGGCCGGGTTGGTACCGTGGGCCGATGCCGGGATGAGACAGACGTCGCGATGCCCTTCGCCGCGGGACTCGTGATACTTCTTGATGGCAAGCAGACCGGCGTATTCGCCCTGAGCGCCGGAGTTCGGCTGCATGCAGACGGCGTCATAACCTGTCACCTTCACCAGCCAGTCTTCCAGATCTGCCAGCAGCAGCTGGTAACCCTGGGTCTGGGCCAGCGGCGCGAAGGGGTGCAACTTGCCAAACTCGGGCCAGGTCACCGGGATCATCTCGGCGGTGGCGTTGAGCTTCATGGTGCAGGAGCCCAGGGAGATCATGGCGTAGTTGAGGGCCAGATCCTTGGCCTCGAGACGGTGGATGTAGCGCAACATCTCGGTCTCGGAGTGGTACTTGTTGAACACCTCGTGGGTCAGCACGGCGTCGGTACGCAGCAGATCCGGCGCGATGGCGTGGTGCGCCTGTGCCTTGGCATCCAGAGCGGCGACATCCAGGCCATGACCCAGGCCGAGGAAGAGATCAAACAGCTCGGCCACGTCCTCGCGGGTGGTGGTTTCGGACAGGGACACGCCCACAGCGCCATCCAGATCGGCACGCAGGTTGATGCCCAGCCCTTCGGCCTTGGCGATCAGCTCGGATTTGCCCGCGGTCAACACGGTGAGGGTATCGAACCAGCTGTCGTGCTTGAGGCTCAGCCCCTTGGTCTTGAGCCCCAGCGCCAGGATGCTGGTCAGACGGTGCACGCGGGAGGCGATGGTTTTCAGCCCCACCGGGCCGTGGTAGACGGCGTAGAAGCTCGCCATGTTGGCCAGCAGCACCTGAGCGGTACAGATGTTGGAGTTCGCCTTCTCGCGACGGATATGCTGTTCACGGGTCTGCATCGCCATGCGCAGCGCAGATTTGCCACGGGCATCCCTGGAGACACCGATGATGCGGCCCGGCATGGAGCGCTTGTAGGCGTCGCGGGTGGCGAAGAAGGCGGCGTGCGGGCCACCGTAGCCCATGGGCACGCCGAAGCGCTGGGCGGAGCCGAACACCACGTCAGCCCCCAGCTCACCCGGGGATTTGAGCAGCAGCAGGGAGAGCATGTCGGTACCGACGCAGGCCAGCCCCTTCTGGGCCTGGACCGCGGCGATCAAGGCGCGCAGATCGGTCACATTGCCGGTGGTGCCGGGGTACTGGAACATGGCACCGAACACCTCCTCGCTCACCGCCTCGGAGGCGGGACCGACGGCGACCTCGAAACCGAAGTGCACAGCGCGCTCCTTGACCACGTCGATCACCTGGGGGTGCACGTCGTCGGCCACGAAGAAGAGGTTGGACTTGGACTTGGCCATGCGTTTCGCGAGCGCCATGGCTTCGGCAGCGGCGGTGGCCTCATCCAGCAGGGAGGCGCTGGCCAAGTCCATACCCGTGAGATCCAGGGTGAGCTGCTGGAAGTTGAGCAGCGCCTCGAGACGGCCCTGGGCCAGCTCGGGCTGATAGGGGGTGTAGGCAGTGTACCAGCCCGGGTTTTCCAGCACGTTGCGCAAGATGACGTGGGGCACGTGGGTGTCGTGATAACCCATGCCGATGTAACTCTTGGCGATCCGGTTCTGGGCGGCGTAGCCCCTGAGCTTGGCCAGCGCCTCGACCTCGGTCATGGGGGCGCCGATGCCGAGGGGGCCGGGGCGGCGGATGGCGGCGGGCACCGTCTGATCGATGAGATCGTCCAGGCTCTCGGCGCCGACTTCCGCCAGCAGGGCACGCAGCTCTTCCTCACCCGGGCCTATGTGGCGGCGGATGAAATCGGTTTTTTGTTCGAGTTCAAACAGTGACTGGGTCATTTCCCTATTCCTGCTAAATAAGTCCTGATAGATATTCCCGAGCCGGCGGCGCCGACTCCACTCATGTTCTATGTGTCGCTGGCACCATGTGCGGACACGGGATGCGCCTGGCGCATCCGTGGGGGTCGCGGTTCTGGCGGCCTGCCCGTCTCATCCAACGGGATCGGACGGGCTGGCGCGGGCGACTTCACCCGACCGCCACACGACGTCATGTCGCTGGCGGCCATACAAAAAGGCCCTGCAAAGATTGCAGGGCCCAACAGGATTACGCTTCGTCCACCACGTTCTGGTAGCCATCGGCATCCAGCAGGTTGGCGAGCTCGCCGGCGTCGTCCAGCTTGATGCGGAACAGCCAGCCGGCGCCGTAGGGGTCGGAGTTGACCAGCTCGGGGCTGCCTTCCAGCTCTTCGTTGATGGCGATGATTTCGCCGCTCACCGGGCTATAGATGTCGGAGGCGGCTTTCACCGACTCGGCCACGGCGCAGTCTTCACCGGCACCGATTTGCTTGCCCACTTCCGGCAGATCGACAAACACCATGTCTCCCAGCAAGTCCTGGGCGTGCTCGGTGATACCGACCACGGCCTCACCGTTGGCTTCAACACGGACCCACTCATGGGAGGTGGCATATTTCAGTTCGCTCGGGATATGGCTCATTTGTGCTTCCTTTATGCTCTTGAATCGCTTCGACAAAAAGAATCGGCGAAGGGTGACTCCCTGCGCCGCAATAGATTGTTACACCAGTGGCTGGCCGTTACGCACGAAGGCCGGCTTGGTGACCTTCACGGTGACCAGCTTCTTGCGGATCTCGACCTGAGCCTCGCTGCCGATGTCACGGGGCACCCGCGCCAGGGCGATGCTGTAGCCCAGGGTCGGCGAGAAGGAGCCGGAGGTGATCACCCCTTCGCGCGGCTCGCCGCTGGCGCTGGTGAAGGTGATCGGCATGCCGGCACGCAGCACCCCTTTCTCTTCCATCACCAGACCAACCAGCTTAGGGCTAGTACCGGCGGCCTTCTGGGCCTCCAGCGCGGCGCGGCCGATGAACTGGCGATCGGCGGGCTCCCAGGCCAGGGTCCAGGCCATGTTGGCGGCGAGCGGAGAAACCGACTCATCCATGTCCTGACCGTAGAGGTTCATGCCGGCTTCCAGGCGCAGGGTGTCGCGGGCACCCAGGCCACAGGGGGCCACGCCGTTGTCCAGCAGCGCCTGCCAGAGGGCACAGGCTTGGGGCTCGGGCACCACTATTTCGTATCCGTCTTCGCCGGTGTAGCCGGTGGTGGCGATGAACAGATCCCCCGCCTGCACGCCGAAGAAGGGCTTCATGCCGGTGACGGCCGCGTTTTGCTCGGCGCTGAACACCTTGGCTGCCTTGGCCTTGGCCTGCGGGCCCTGCACCGCGATCATGGCGAGCTCGGGGCGCTCGGTGACGCTCACGGCAAAGTCGATGGCGTGGTGACGGATCCAGGCCAGATCTTTCTCGCGGGTGGCGGAGTTCACCACCAGGCGGTAGAAGGTATCGCCGAGATAATAGGTGATGAGGTCATCGATGACGCCGCCTTCCGGGTTGAGCATGCCGCTGTAGAGGGCCTTGCCGGGGACGGTGAGCTTGGCCACGTCGTTGGCCAGCAGATGTTGCAGGAAGGCTTTGACGCGTTCGCCGGTCAAGTCGACGATGGTCATGTGGGAGACATCGAACATGCCCGCATCGCTGCGCACGCTGTGGTGCTCTTCGAGCTGGGAGCCGTAATTGATGGGCATCTCCCACCCGTGGAAGTCCACCATCTTGGCGCCGGCTTCCAGGTGCTTGGGATGCAGTACAGTAGTCTGGATCATCGCATTCTTTCCTTAGCAAAGAGCCCTAAAGCGTTAGCGACAACACTCGCGACCCCTCCATCTCGCTTACCTCTCGGGAAGAGAGACAGGATCACAAGGTCTGTGCTCGTTCCTGCCCTTGCCGGGCAAGAGTGATTCCTTGAACGGAGCGGATTATATGACAAGAGCGACATGCTACCGCTCAAAAAAAACTAATCCACCCCCGTAAAACTGACACCAGACACTAAGGCAAAAACAGTGATAAAAACAGTGGATAACCGGCTTTTGCGGGATTTAATGTTGATTTTCACCGTTTCGTCACAATTTAAAGAAAAACGTTTCGCCTCTCGCCAACATTAAAGGCTAGTGCCTCGGAGGGGCATTTCGCCTCATCAGATTAGTTTTATTGTGAAAAACCGCGAATAATATTAGATTTTCTCACCCTTGGCTAGGGCCGGCAGCTCGCCATCCAGCCCCATGGCGGCCCGGATCACCTGGGTTTTGAGCGGCGTCAGGGCATCGAAAGCCCGCAGCCCCACCCCGCGCACCAGCTTCTTGAGCGGGTTGCTGCCACCGAACAGCCGCTTGAGCCCCTCCATCGCCGCCAGCATGCGGGCCGCCTCGCTCTTGCGCCAGCGCTCGTAACCGCGCAGGTTCGCGAGCAGACCGATGTCGGCGCCGGTGCGCTGGCTCTTGAGCAGTTGCTCGGCCAAGGCCGCCGCATCCAGCAGACCGAGGTTCACCCCCTGCCCCGCCAGCGGGTGTATGGTGTGAGCCGCATCTCCCACCAGCACCAGCCGCTCGCGGGCAAAGTCGCGGGCATAGCGGGCGGTGAGCGGGATGGCGCTGCGCGCCCCTTCCACCTTGCACAGCCCGAGCCGGGCGTCGAACGCCGCGGTGAGCCGACGGTTGAAGCCTTCGTCATCGCAGGCGCACAGCGCCTCGGCCCGCGCCGCGGGCACCGACCAGACGATGGAGCAGAGGTTGGGATCCCACAGGGGCAGGAAGGCGAGCGGACCCTCGGGGGTGAAGATCTGGCGCGCCACTCCTTCGTGGGGCTCGCCGGTGCGCACCGTCGCCACCAGGGCGTGATGGCCGTAGTCCCAGCTGGTGAGCGGGATGTCCGCCTGACGGCGCACCCAGGAGTGGGCACCGTCGGCGGCCACCACCAGTTTGGCCGAGAGGGCGCGACCATCCTCCAGCAGCAAGACGGCTCCCGCCTCGCCGCATTGCAGGCTCCGGGCCCGCGCCGGGGTGAGCAGCTGGATATTGTTTGCTCCTTTCAGAGCATCGAGCAGCGCCAGCTGGATGACCCGATTCTCGACGATATGACCAAGGGCGCTCTGGCGCAGGCTGGCGGCGTCGAAATCGATGTGGCCGAAGCTGTCTTGCTCCCACACCGCCATCTTGTCGTAGGGCTGCAGGCGTCGCCCTTCGACCCCGGCCCAGGCACCGACCCCCTGCAATATATGCTGGCTGGCGAGGCTCAGGGCACTGACTCGGTTGTCCGGCGCCTCCCCGAGCACGGGCTCGGGCAACTGTCCCTCCACCACGGCCACGCTCAGCGCACTGTTTTTAAGGGCGGCGGCGAGCCCGAGACCCACCATGCCGCCCCCTACTATCACCAGATCCACCGTCTGCATTTGCATTCTTTAGTTCCTTCGCTGGCCGGCCGCCTTGGCCACCGGCATCATCAATCGGTTAGCAGGGGAGCCTGCCCGTTGGCCGCGCCACACTCATCTCGTCGTCTGGCTGACGAAGCCCAGGGTCTGGGCCGCCAGCGGCCCCTTGAGGCAGGCAAATCGCCCCATCAGGGAGAGTGCCAGGTTGCGACCCGCCACCAGGGGGCCGTGGCCGTTGGAGAAGAGCTGGGCAAGAGAAGAGGTCAGCCAGATGGTGTGGTCCTGATCGTCCCGGCGCTGGCGCCAGTAACTGCTGAGCACCTCGAAGCTGCCGATATCCTCCCCCGCCGTGAGTGCCCGAGAGACCGCCTGAGTGAGCAGGTCGAGATCGCGCATGCCGAGGTTGAAGCCCTGCCCGGCGATGGGGTGCAGCAGGTGGGCGGCGTTACCCACCAGCACGGTGCGCTGGGCCAGGGGGTAGTCGGCGGCGGTCAGCACCAGCGGATAGCGATGGCGCGCACCGGTACGCTCAAAGCGCCCGAGTCGCCAGCCGAAGGCCTGTTGCAGGCGGGCGAGGAAGGCGACGTCATCCAGTGCCATCAGCTCGTCTGCCTGATCCCGTCTGACACTCCACACCAGGGAGGAGAGCTCGTCCTGCATCGGCAAGAGTGCCAGGGGGCCGCCCTCGGTGAAGCGCTCGAAGGCCCGGCCATCCGGCGCCTTGGCCGTCTTGACGGTGGCGATGATGGCGCTCTGCTCGTAGTCGTGGCGGCTGACCGACATCTTGAAGTGCTGACGCACGAAGGAGTTGCCCCCATCGGCCGCCACCAGCAACCGGGTCTGGTAGCGCTCACCGCTGGCCAGGGTCAGCTGCACCCCCTCCTCCAGCGGTGCGATCGTCGACAGCTGGGCAGGGCAGCGCAGCTGGATCTGCGGGCAGGCGGCGATCCCCTGCTGCAACTCGATGCCCGCCGCCGACAGCTCGATCACCTGACCGAGCGCAGGCAGGCCGTATTCCACCGCCGACAGGCGAGCCTGACCGGGATGGCCCCGATCCGAGACGTGGATGTCGGTGATGGGGGCACAGTGCGGGGCGAGACGGGACCAGAGGCCGTGGCGGGCCAGGGCCTCGCAGGTGCCCGCCGAGAGGGCGATGGCACGGGCATCGAAGCCGGGATGAGCATTGAGTTCCGGGGCGCTCGCCTCCAGCAGCAGGATCTGCAGGGGCGCACCGCTCGGCCCGCGCAGGGCCGCGAGGGAGAGCGCCAGCACGGCGCCACTCATACCACCGCCGACGATAGCCACATCGACGTGAACCAGAGAGGATTGAGACATGAGATGAGGGGAAGAAGCTGAAAACATGGGAGAGATGCTACCACAAAGCCGCTCACCGGGATGCGACCCCACGGGCAAAAACCGATTGGAGCCCTCCGCCAGCCGGCCCATCATCCGCCGGCGCTCATTGCCCTCGATGCAAGAGAGCGCCACCGGGGCGCTCTCTTTAATAGGAACTGACAGTCTCCCGCTTGCGGGGATCAGTGCAGGGTCGGCGGCGCGATCGGGGCATCGGGACGCTTGCCAAACTCCTCGAAGGCCATCATGACCCCGAGCCGCACGTGTTCGTAGAGCACCAGGAAGGAGGCCTCGTTCTCGTCATCTTCCTGATCGAACTCGGCGGAGACCTGGGTGATGCTGGCGATGTCCTGGATCATCTCCTGCAGCTCTTCCGAGGCCCTGGACAGCTCCTGCTGCACCACGCCAAAGCCGGCGAGGAAGGCCTGGGACCAGTCAACAAGGGCGTCGATACGCTCATCGAGCGGCGCCTCATCGCTGGGCAGCATCAGTTCGACGCCTTTTTGCGCCATCAGACCCTCGATGACGCCCTGATAGAGATCGGTCATCACCTGGCGCACCGGTGCCGGCAGGCCGAAACCGTCGTTGACCAGATCGTTGAAGGGAGGCAGCCAGCTCTTGTCGTCCAGTACCACACCACCGCAGACCAGGCCGCAGATCACGCCATGGGCCTCGACAGCCGTTGCCATCAGCTCATGTCGCTCCATCAGGTCGGCCACGGCCGCGTATTTCAGGGGGTTTGTTTTGCTCATCTAAGATCCGCTCAAAGTTCAGGCAAATATGCAAAATTTATGGTCAGGATCCTAGCATTCTCCCCCTTCCAGAGCCAGCAAGGCCTTGAAACTTCTGCATCTGCGCTATATAGTCCCGCCCAGTTGTCCACGTGGATAAAGGCGGAAATCAGCCCCGCCGTATTGAGGAAGGCATGAGCATAGAGGCCGTAGAAATCGTCATTCTGGGACGTCCCTACAAGGTATCCTGTCCCCTGGGACAACAGGACGCCCTGCGCCAGGCCGCCGACCAGCTGACCGACAAGCTCATCGAGTTGCGTCAACGCTCCAAGGTCTCCAGCAACGAACAGCTTGCCGTCATGGCGGCGCTCAATTTCTGTCATGAGCTCTGCCTTGAAAAAGAGAAAAACCATCAATACTCTGAGACCATGGACAAGCGGATCAAGATGCTGCAGCGCACCATAGAAGCGGCACTGATCGAGCACGGACAATATGGCGATTCCGGCGAAGAGGGCCCCAAGCCCTAAGCGCACCGAGTTTTAAAATTCCCTGGGATGTTTGTCAGCCGGTTCAAGTCCCCGAGCCGATAATCATACCCAACAGGAGATCTATCTTCTGACTATTGCGCATGCTCGGCCCGACCGAGAAGCCTGCGGCCAGTTTAGATTTCCGCCTTGAACTCACGGTTCAAGGGCCCAAACCGGCAACGGCATTCCGGGGTACCAACAGCAAAAAGCCCGTCAGCATCTGACGGGCTTTTTCTTTATCTGGGTGGTAGATAACACCGCTTATTCTCACTCTACCAGTCGACTACCACTTTTATCTTGATTACATGCAGTGGTTTCCTCTGACACACATCCCCTATCCTTCTCTTTCGGCACAGGTCGCCCCCAGAAAACAAAAAGCCCGCCAGGGTGGCGGGCTTTTCTCTTGTTGTGCGCGTCAGACGGCCATCTGCTCGTGGGGCGAGCCGTGGTGGCGCAGCCCGGCGAAGCTCATGGCCACCAGCACCACCATCACCGTCATGATGGCGCCCAGGGTCAGCTGACCCTGCATCGGGAAGCTGGCCGCCAGCAGGGTGACCACGCCGGCCCCCAGGTTCTGCATGCCACCCAGGATGGCACCGGCGGTGCCCGCCTGACCCGGGAAGGGCTCGATGGCGCAGGAGGTGGCGGTCGGGTAGAGGATGCCGCTACCGATGAAGTAGACAGCCGCGCCGCCCACCAGGGACGCCGCACTCACCAGCCCGAACAGCCCGGGCACCAGTATGATGAGGGAGCCCAGCGCCAGGAAGGCGATGCCAAGGCGCATCAGCTTGCCCTGACTCAGGCGAAAACTCAGGCGGGCCGAGAGCCAGGCACCGAACAGGTAGCCGGGCAGCGGCAGCACGAACAGGACGCTGACGGTACGGGCGCTGAGTTTGAGCACATCGCCGAGCAGCACCCCGGCCGCCGCCTCGAACACCGCCAGGCCCGCGAAGGTCGCCATCAGGCAGAGCAGGTTGCCCTGAAAACGCGGGTTGCCGAGCACGTGGCGATAGGCGGCACCGACCCGCAGCGGCTGCTGACGCGCGGCCTCGGGCAGGGTCTCGCCAAACCAGGCCAGCAGCGCCAGGGTGGTCAGGGCGCCGAAGCCGAACAGGAACCAGTAACCGGCGCGCCAGTTAAACAGCTCGGTCAGCCAACCACCCAGCACCGGGGCCAGCAGCGGGGAGAAGATCACCCCCATGCTCACCAGGCTGTTGGCCCGGTTCAGCTCGGCGCCGTTGTAGCGATCCCGCATCACGGTCCGGCTCATGGCGCCACCGGCCCCGGTGCCCAGCCCCTGGATGAAGCTGCCGGCCAGCAGGGCGCTGAAGTGCGGGATCAGCTGGATGGTCAGGGTCCCGACCAGGAACACCATCATGCCGATGAGCAGCACCGGACGACGACCAACCCTGTCCGACAGCGGGCCATAGACGAACTGGGAGAGCCCGTAGGGAATGAGGTAACAGGCCATCACCGCCTGCAACTGGCCGGAGGCCACGTTGAAGTCCCCCGCCATCATGGGAATGGAGGGCACATACAGGGTCTGGGTCATCTGGCCCACGGCGACCATCAGGATGGTCAGAAAAAACAGAGGATAGAAACTGTGCCGAGTCATAGCTGTTGTCCCGCAAATCATCAAAAAGCTGCCACGCCCCTGACAGGCATCTGCAGGGGATCCAAACAAGGGTCACTGAAGGGTAAAAACAAGGCGGAGGACCCGCACCAGCCGAAAGCAGGACGCTCTCTTGGCTGCGGTAATATTAGTGATTCATGTCACAAAAAACGAACGAATCTTTATAATCTGCTTTCCCAAGTTTTTCTAATGTGACGAAAAAACTGCCTCGTTTCGGATGAGAATCAGGCGGTTATTGCCAGTCACTCCCCTGCCTGATCCCGCTGATGGGACCGGTAGAGCAAAGGCTATCCCTCTTCCATCGCCCAAGGCCCGCCATTTCTCGACCAGATCCAGGCAAGACCCCCTTTTTTTATCGGCCAACGCCTCCGCTTGTGCACCGTAGAGATCCGGCCCTGCTCTCCCAGGTTCAGGGCAACACGTCACCATCTGGTCGGCCAGCGCCTCAACAGGCTCACCGGCAAGGGCACCGCCTCTTGCACCCGTTCAAGGGCAATCTGTCCATCATCTGTGCAAGCAAGGAGTCAGCCTGAAGACAGTGTCGTCGGCAAATAACGCCACCTCTCACTACCATGCGGCCTTCAACAGGCCAATAGAATCAACGAGATAACATATTGTTATTTTTTTGTTGCTGTCGCCTTGCGAACTCGGCTGGCCTAACCTAAAAATGTAATCGATTACATTTCACCCACAGGTCGCTGAATGAGCCGAGCCCCCTCCCCCATCAATCCCGTCTCCATGGCCGCCGTGGCGGAGCAGGCCGGGGTGTCGGTCGCCACCGTCTCCCGGGTGCTCAATCAGCAGGAGGGCGTCACCGCCAAGACCAGGGCCAAGGTCGACCAGGCCGTCCACGCGCTCGGCTACAGAGTCAATCATCTGGCCACCAGCCTGCGCACCGCCAAGAGCTGGCTGCTGCTCATCATGGTGCCCGACCTCACCAATCCCTTCTATATCGAGGTCGTGCGCGGCATAGACCGGGTGGCCCGCCAGCACGGCTACTTCGTGCTGCTGTGCGACACCGGCGCCGATCCGGGGCGGGAGCGCTCGGCCTTCGAGCTGTTGCGTACCCACAGAGCCGACGGTGCCATCTGTCTGGATCCCGACTCCATCCAGCAGGGGCTGAGCCAGGAGATCAACGCGCTGCCCTGGGTCGCCTGCTGTGAGTTTGACCCCGCTATGCCGGTTCCCTACGTGGGCATAGATAACCAGGCGGCGGCGGCGGAAGCGATCCGCTATCTGCTGAGCCGGGGCCATCGCCGCATCGCGCTGATAGGCGCAGATCCCGCCTACCTCTACGCCCGCCAGCGTGAGGCCGGGGTGCGCCAGGCCCTGGCAGAGGCCGGACTGCTCCTGGCGGAGGAGTGGAACATCCGGGTCACCAGCTTCAGCTTCCTGGCCGGGGCCGAGGCGGCAAAGCAACTGCTCCGTTGCCCGCACCGCCCGACCGCCATCTTCGCCGTCGCCGATGCCCTGGCCATCGGCCTGATGCACAGCTTGCAAGAGGCGGGCCTGCGCATCCCGGACGACATCGCCATCATGGGCTTTGATGACATCGCCATGAGCGCCCAGCTCAACCCGCCCCTCACCACCATGGCGCAACCCATGGACGAGCTCGGTGCCGAGGCGACCCGTCTGCTGCTGCAGCGCTTGAACGCCCCCGACACCCCGCTGATCGGCCGCCTGCTCCCCCATCGGCTCGTCAGCAGAGGGAGCGCCTGATGCCGCTCACCCCCCTTTGCCAGCCGCCCGACAGTGCCGGGCACAACCGGAGAACCTCATGAGTCTCAGTGTCGAATTTAGCGGCGTCTGCAAGGACTTCGGCCCCATCCGGGTGCTGCACGGGGTCGATTTTGATCTGGCCGCGGGGCGCGTCTACGGCCTGCTGGGGGAGAATGGCGCGGGCAAATCCACCCTGATGAAGATCCTCGCCGGTTACGAGTCGATCAGCGCCGGGGAGATCCGCATCGATGGCGAGGAGCGCCGCTGGACCTCCTCCCGCGAGGCGGAGCAGGCAGGCATAGTGCTGATCCATCAAGAGCTCAACCTGGCCGAGCACCTGACCCTGACCCAGAACCTCTTCCTCGGCCATGAGCTGACCAGGGGCGGCCTGCTGGACGAGCGCACCATGGCGACCCGGGCCCAGCACTATCTGGAGCTGGTCGGGCTGCAACGGGCCCCTGCCACCCGGGTGCGGCAGCTTATCGTCGCGGAGAAGCAGCTGGTGGAGATCGCCAAGGCGCTGTCACGCCAGGCCCGCCTGCTGATCATGGATGAGCCGACCGCCACCCTGACCCCGGGGGAGACGGCGCGGCTGTTCGCCCTCATCGCCAGGCTCAAGGCCCAGGGCACCACCATCATCTACATCTCCCACAAGCTGGACGAGGTCAAGCAGATCACCGACGAGGTGGTGGTCATGCGCGATGGTCGCTTCGTCAGCCGGGGGGAGACGGCGGCCTTCAGCCGCCAGCAGATGGCCAACCTCATGGTGGGGCGCGAGATGTCGGACATGTTCCCCCCCAGGCTCCCGCCCCCGGAAGGCACGGAGATCGCCCTCGCGGTGAGGGGGCTGCACGTCACTGGCTGGGTGGAGAGCCTCGATTTCGAGGTGCGCAGCGGCGAGATCTACGGCTTCGCCGGGCTGGTGGGGGCTGGTCGCACCGAGGCGTTCGAGGCCATCCTGGGTCTGCGTGAGCGCCAGGCTGGCAGCATAGAGCTGGCCGGCAAGGCCGTGCGCATCGACAGCCCGCTCGCCGCCATGCGCCAGGGGCTCACCTATCTGCCGGAGGATCGCAAGGGCAAGGGGCTGCATACCCAGCTCGGGCTGACCGAGAACCTCACCCTGATGACGCTGGCGCGCTATGCCCACCCCTGGCTGGACAAGGGGGCCGAGCGGGCGGCCCTCGACCGCGCCATCACCGATTTCGGCATCAAGGCCAGCTCCCACACTATCCGCGCCCGCATGATGTCGGGGGGCAATCAGCAAAAATTGGCCCTCGCCAAGTTCCTGCACCCGGACCCCAGGGTCATCGTACTCGACGAGCCCACCCGGGGGGTGGATGTCGGTGCCAAGCGTGACATCTATTTCCTGATCCAGCGACTGGCCGCCGAGGGGCGCGCCGTCATCGTCATCTCGAGCGAGCTTATTGAACTGATCGGCCTGTGCCACAGAGTCGCCGTGCTGCGAGCCGGCCGCCTCCAGGCGGTGCTGCCCGCCCATCATCTGACCGAAGAGGAGTTGATCGCCTATGCAACCGGTACCCACTGATACCCGCAAAGAGCGGTTGCTCTCCCTGCTAGCGGAGACGGGCCCGCTGCTGGGGCTGATCCTGCTGTGCCTGCTCGGCGCCCTGCTCAACCCCGACTTCGCCACCCTGGACAACCTGCTCAACGTGCTGACCCGCACCGCCTTCATCGGCATCATAGCGGTGGGCATGACCTTCGTTATCATGTCCGGCGGCATCGATCTCTCGGTCGGCGCCATGGCGGCCCTGATCGCCGGGGCCATGATCCTCATCATGAACCGACTCGGCGCGGGGCCACTGGCGGAGTCTCCCCTGCTGGTGGTGATCATCGGCATCGTGCTGGCCCTGCTGCTCGGCCTGCTGTTCGGGGCCGGTCACGGCCTGCTCATCACCAGCGGCAAGATTGAGCCCTTCATCGTTACCCTCGGCACCCTCGGCATCTTCCGGGCCGTGCTGACCTATCTGGCCGACGGCGGCGCCCTGACCCTGGACGATGCCCTCGGCGACATCTACAGCCCCGTCTATTACGGCAGCCTGCTGGGGATCCCCATTCCGGTCTGGGTCTTCCTGCTGGTGGCGCTGGCCGGGGGCTTGCTGCTCAACCGCACCGCCTTCGGTCGCCATGTGCAGGCCATCGGCTCCAACGAGCAGGTGGCGCGCTACGCCACCATACGGGTCGATCTGGTCAAGCTGCTCAGCTATGCGCTGCTCGGGCTCTGCGTCGGCATCGCCACCCTGCTCTATGTGCCGCGTCTGGGCTCAGCCACCCCCACCACCGGGCTCTTGTGGGAGCTGGAGGCCATCGCCGCCGTGGTGGTGGGCGGCACCTCCCTCAAGGGGGGCGAGGGGCGCATCTTCGGCACCCTGGTGGGCGCCATACTGCTGTCGGTCATCAGCAACATCCTCAATCTGACCAGCATCATCAGTGTTTACCTCAATGCGGCCGTGCAGGGCGTCGTGATCATCATGGTCGCCTTCATGCAGCGCCGACGTTGAGCTTGTGGTGGAAGCAGCAGTAAGACGAGTGGCGAGGGCTCCCCTCGCCGGACAAGGAACGGGCGCAAGCCCAACAGTCAGAGGCTATCAAGATGAACAAGATGCTACACAACTTAACGCTACACACCTTGGGCGCCTGCGCCCTGATGATCGCTGCCGGCAGCGCCTCGGCAGCCGAGAAGATGACCCTGGGGGTCTCCATCCCGACCGCGACCCACAGCTTCACCGCCGGCATCGTCTGGTGGGCCAACAAGGCCAAGGAGGATCTGGAGAAGGCCCACCCCGATCTCAAGGTGATCGTCAAGACCGCCGCCAATGCCCCTGAACAGGCCAACCAGCTGCAGGATCTGCTGACGGTCAACAAGATGGATACGCTGGTCATCTTCCCGTTCGAGTCAGCCTCCCTGACCAAGCCGGTGGCCCAGGTCAAGCAGAAGGGGGTCTATGTCACCGTGGTCGATCGGGGGCTGACCGACACCAGCGCCCAGGATGCCTACGTGGCCGGGGATAACACCGCCTTCGGCAAGCTGCCCGCCGAGTTCATCGCCAAGACCCTCAACGGCAAGGGAGACATAGTCGCCCTGCGCGGCATTCCCACCACCCTGGACAACGAGCGCTTCGATGCCTTCACCGGCGTGATGAAGCAGCATGGGGACATCAAGATCCTCGATGCCAAATACGGCAACTGGAATCGCGATGATGCCTTCAAGGTGATGCAGGACTTCCTGACTCGCTTCAAGCACATCGATGCGGTCTGGGCCGCCGATGACGACATGGCGGTGGGGGTGCTCAAGGCCATCGATCAGGCCAAGCGCACCGACATCAAGCTGGTGTTTGGCGGTGCCGGGGCCAAGGGGGCGATCAAGACCCTGATGGACGGCAGCGATCCTCGCATCCAGGCCAACGTCTCCTACTCCCCCAAGTTCATGTATGACGCCATCATGCTGACCGCAGAGGCCCGCCTCAAGGGCGAGCGCCTGCCGGCCAACACCATCATCCCCTCGGTGCTGATCACCCCGCAGACGGCCAAGGAGTTCTACTTCCCCGACTCCCCGTTCTAAGGGGGAGGCTGGCGACCGGAGGCTCCGGTCGCCAGCCTGTCGTCCTGAGACTCATCCCTCTTCTTATTCAGGAGTGCCCATGAAGACCATCAAGGGACCGGCCATCTTCCTCGCCCAGTTCATGGGGGATCAGCCGCCATTCGATACGCTCACCGGCCTGGCGGACTGGGCCGCCGGCCTCGGCTTTCGCGGCCTGCAACTGCCGACGGACCCGCGCCTGTTCGATCTAACCCTGGCGGCCAACAGCCAGGATTATTGCGACGAGATAAGCGGCCTGCTGGCCGAGCGGGGCTTGGTCATCACCGAGCTCTCCACCCATCTGCAGGGCCAGCTGCTGGCCGTCCACCCCGCCTATGACAGCCTGTTCGATGGCTTCGCCCCGGCGGCGCTGCGCGGCAAGCCTGCCGCCCGCACCCAATGGGCCGCCGACCAGCTCAAGGCGGCCGCCCTCGCCTCCCGCCGGCTCGGGCTCAGCGCCCACGTCACCTTCTCCGGCGCCCTCGCCTGGCCCTATCTCTATCCCTGGCCCCAGCGGCCCGCCGGACTCATTGAGGAGGCCTTCGCCGAGCTGGCCCGGCGCTGGCTCCCCCTGCTGCAGGCCTTTGACGAGGCCGGGGTGGATGTCTGCTACGAGCTGCACCCGGGGGAGGACCTGTTCGATGGCGCCACGCTGGAGCGCTTCCTCGAGGCGACCGGCGAACACCCCAGGGTCAACGTGCTCTACGACCCCAGCCACATGCTGTTGCAGCAGCTCGATTACCTCGCCTTCCTCGACCACTATCACGAACGGGTGCGCGCCTTTCACGTGAAGGATGCCGAGTTCAGGCCCTCGGGGCGCCAGGGGGTCTATGGGGGCTATGCCCCCTGGCTCGGGCGGGCGGGGCGCTTTCGCTCCCTGGGGGATGGCCAGATCGACTTTGGCGCCATCTTCAGCAAGCTCGCCCAGTACGACTACCCCGGTTGGGCCGTGCTGGAGTGGGAGTGCGCCCTCAAGCACCCGCAGGACGGTGCCGCCGAGGGGGCCGACTTCATTCGCAATCATATTATCCGGGTCGCCGAGCGCCCCTTCGATGACTTCGCCGGCAGCGGCCTGGCGCGGGAGGCGGTCAGAAGCCTGCTCGGCCTCGGCGATAGCTTGAGCGGCAGTTCGGGCGGCCAGATGGGAGAGAATAAATGAAGAGACGACTGCGTCTGGGCATGGTCGGCGGCGGCCAGGGGGCCTTCATCGGCGCCGTACACCGGCTGGCCGCCCGCATGGACGATCACTATGAGCTGCTCGCCGCGGCCCTCTCCGCCGATCCCGCCAACGCCCGCTCAAGCGCCCTCGCCCTCGGGCTGGACCCGGCCCGCGCCTACGAGGATTACGCCAAGATGGCCCAGGCGGAGGCGGCCCGGCCCGACGGCATAGAGGTGGTGGCCATCACCACCCCCAACCACCTGCACGCCCCGGTGGCGCGTGCCTTTCTCGAAGCCGGCATCCACGTGATCTGCGACAAGCCGCTGGCGCTGACCCTGGCCGAGGGGGAGGAGCTCGCCCGGCTCGCCCGCCAGCAGCGGCGGCTGTTTGCCCTCACCCACACCTATTCGGGCTACCCCATGGTGCGCCACGCCCGCGAGCTGGTCGCCGCCGGTGAGCTCGGCGAGCTGCGCTACGTGCAGGTGGAGTACCTGCAGGACTGGCTCGCCAACCCCATCCCCCCCGGTCAGAACAAGCAGGCGGACTGGCGGGCCGATCCGGCCCGCGCCGGGCGGGCGGGTTGCCTCGGCGACATCGGCACCCACGCCTACCAGCTGGCGGCCTTCATCACAGGGCAGTTGCCGAGCGAGCTCGCCGCCCTGCTGCACAGCTTCGTGCCGGGGCGGCTGGTGGACGACCATCTGCAGATCTGGTTGCGCTACCCCAACGGGATGCGCGGATCGCTCAACGCCAGCCAGGTCGCCAGCGGCGAGGAGAACCGGCTGCAGATCCGCCTCTATGGCAGCAAGGCCAGTCTGGTCTTTCGCCAGGAGGAGCCGAATCAGCTCTGGCTGACCCCCTTTGGCGGCGCCAGCCAGCGGCTGACCCGGGGCCGGGTGGATAGCCTTGCGGCGCGCCACGCCAGCCGGGTGCCCGCCGGCCACCCCGAGGGCTATCTGGAGGCCTTCGCCCAGCTCTACACGGACGCGGCCCTGCAGATCCACGCTCTGGCGGCCGGGGAGGCGCCGCCCCCCGAGAGCCTGACCCTCACCACGGTCGAGGACGGGGTGGCGGGGATGCGCTTCATCGAAGCCAGCCTGGCCAGTCACGCCGCTGACGGACGTTGGCAGCCGCTCTCCCCCTGACACCGCCATGAGGGAAGCGCCTCGACAGACAAGCCGGACGGCGCCATTCAGCCGGCGCCGTCCGGCTTGCCGTTATCTGTTGTTCCCGCTGTTGCACCCGCTTGCGCTTATACATCCTCATCCCCTTTTCATCGCGGGACACCCCTGCCAGTGGCAGGGCATCACGCTATTTATCAATTAAATATCAGTGATTGATGTTGATCTTTAAGAATATTGCTCTGCCATATGCGGCTCTGGTTCATTGGAAATGGCGGGGTCGCCTGCCCCGCCAAGGGGCCGGCGCAAGGGGCATCCTCACCCACCCGTCCGGCCACCTCATCATCCCGCCCGCCGCACTCTGGCCATCCCCTGCCCCTCATCCTGGCTCGCCAACGTCCTCCCCAGCCGCAGGCAGCGATCGCCGACCTTGTCGGCCAGGGCCTCGTCGTGGGTCACCAGCAGCAGGGCGCAGCCGATCTCGCCGAGCTCTTCCAGCAGGCAGGCCATGGTCAGCTGCTGGCTGAGGGGAATGGCCGGGTCAGGGTGACGAGCAATGCCCCCTCTTTTGCCTCAATCGCTCTGATAGGCGCGCTTTGCAGCACACCCGGCTTGCGCCAGGCCTGCTGCAAGGCAAACGCGACCTGCCCGGCACTCACCTCGCTGCCATCGTGAAAATGGGCCTGGAGGCGCAGCCTGAATTGCCAGATCACGCCATCGTCGGAGTGGGACCAGACAGTGGCCAGCCCGGGTTGAAGCTGGCCCTTGTCATCGGCCTCCACCAGGGTCTCGGCGACCTGCAAGCGGGTAAAGAAGACCCCGTTGCTGGCCGGATCCAGGCTGTGGTCCTCTCAGGGCCCCACCATGGTGAGCGGCTTGCCATGGGCCGCATTCATCCCGACCACCAGAGCCAGCGATATCCATCCTGCATAGCTGTATTTCTTTGTCATCCCGTCCATCCAAACGAAAATCATTACCAACAACGAACATCATTTGTTATAACATAACAAATAAATCCGATGGAACTATTTTCTTGTCTTCGATTGATATGGATGTGGGGAGCAAAAGGCGATCACAGAGGCCAGCATGACCAATCACAAGGGGCATTCGCCGTGTGGGAAAGTAGATTTTTTGCTGTGACAATCAGAACAAAAAGCAATAAAAAGGCCCCTTCTCGGGGCCTTCTTTCACTCAGCGGGTCATCATCTGCTGCACCCGTTTGGCCGCCTCTTCCGGCGTCTCTTCCTTGCGCGGCGGGATGGTGATGCCCTTCTGGCAAGCAGGGCGCGCATCCAGTCTGGCCATCCAGGCCTGCAGATGAGTCAGCCCCTCGATGGAGATGCCGCTCCAGTCATAGATCCGCACCCAGGGCCAGGTGGCGATGTCGGCGATGCTGTACTCGTCCGCCAGATACTCGTGATGAGCCAGGTGACTGTCGAGCACCTCGAACAGGCGACGCCCCTCCTTCTGGTAGCGCTCGATGGCCGCCGGGATCTTCTCGGGGAAGTAGCGATAGAAGACGTTGGCCTGCCCCATCATGGGACCCACCCCCCCCATCTGGAACATCAGCCACTGGATCGCCTGGGAGCGGCGCTTGGGATCTTGCGGCAGCAATTTGCCCGCCTTCTCTGCCAGATAGAGCAGGATGGCACCGGACTCGAACACGGCGAAGTTACCGTTATCCCGATCGACGATGGCCGGAATGCGGCCGTTCGGGTTGATCGCCAGGAAATCGGGTTTCTTCTGATCCAGCGCCGACAGATCGAGGGGGATCACCCGGTAGGGCAGTCCCAGCTCTTCGAGGGCAATGGTGACCTTGAAGCCATTAGGGGTGGCGGCGGTGTAGAGATCGATCATGATGGACTCCTTGTGATTCAGGCCTTGGCGCTGGGACGGGCACTGACCCGCTCGTGCCAGGCCTGCAAATGAAACTGGGTCGGGGCTATGCGCAAGTCTACGACCTTGCCAAAGTCGATGGTGCACAGGGCCAGAATGTCGGCGATGGTGAAGCGCTCACCAGCGATATAGGGGACCTTTGCGAGGCGGGCGTCCAGCTTGTCAAACCACGTCTGGGCGTTCCTTTTGCACTCCTCGCCCCACTCGGGGAAGGTGGTCTCCCTGTCCTTGTAAAACCCCGTGATGTGGCGAAACGCCATGCCGGTGGGCAGCCAGAGATTGAACTCGATGAAGCGGCTCCACATCTCTATGGTTGCCCGCTCCAGCGGTGTGCTGCCAAACAGATTCGGTGTGGGATGAAGCTCTTCAAAATAACGACAGATGGCCAGAGTCTCGCTGATATGGGTGCCGTCATCGAGCTCAAGCACCGGGATGCGTCCCGCCGGATTCTTGGCCAGAAACGCTGGACTCAGATTCTCGCCGGCTCCCAGATCCACTTGCTGGTAGGCCATCTCGACCCCCTTCTCCGCCAGAAACATCCTGACCCGGCGGGCGTTGGGGGCACGTCTCAACTCATACACCTTCATCTCATTCTCCGTGGACAGGGCGTTCGTTTGTCATCATCGTGCAAAATCTCGGGCATGGACGCGATCAGGACGGCGCAATATCGGTCTGTTATGACAAATATTGCGCCGTTTGAATAGTCCAGCATCAGGAACAGAGGTTAGTTGCGCAGACCCAGAGGTTAGTTGCGCAGACCCAGAGGTTGGCGCTGTCGCAGCAGGGTGAGACGGGAGAGGAGCGGAAAATAGGACTCAAGCTTGCTCTGCAGGATGTGGCTGCAGGCGGGATCCGCCAGCGCCGCCTCATCCAGTACTATACCATTGGAAACAAAGTAGAAACGCGGATCCCTGACGTCCGGCCCCTGAGGAAGACTGTCATCCAGGCGGTGCACCAGCAGCGGCAATACGGGTAATCCCAGGGGATCGCCGCTGGCTGACCAGGCCAACTCGGGCCAAGTGTCATCATCCCCTTCCAGCAACAAGATGGCCGCCTCTTCCTTCGACGGTTGCCATTGGCCTGGCTGCGCGACCCGCACCTCGCTGAAATAGTCCCCATATCCGCTGGAGGCTCGCAGCGCAGCCAGCACACCCAGGGTCGTCGCGGCTGACGGTTTTTGACTGACTAATGACAGATTCATGGTTCATATCCCTATGCTCACCGCAGCCTGTTATTCGACTGCCGCAGTAAGACTAGACCAAAAAGAGTCTTTATTGGAGCCGTCAGATCTGGCAGTCGCCCCCGGTGCTGCCATGCGGATAACGGTTGCCATTCCGGAATATCTTGGTAAGATACCGCGTCCTTTTATCCCCCGTTCTTTAACATCCAGTGGTGAACCTATGCATCCGATGCTGAATATCGCCGTGCGCGCTGCGCGCAACGCCGGTCAAGTTGTAGTAAAAGCCTTCTCCCAGCCTGAGAACATCGAGGCTATCCAGAAAGGCAGCCATGACTTCGTGACCAACGTTGACCGTGAAGCCGAAGCGGCCATCATTCATACCATCAAAAAATCTTACCCGGAACACAGCATCGTGGCTGAAGAGTCTGGTGAGATCGCCGGTACCAATCCGGATTACCAATGGATCATCGACCCACTGGATGGCACGACCAACCTGGTCAAAGGCATTCCGCACTTTGCCGTCTCCATCGCCCTGCGCGTCAAGGGCAAGACCGAACAAGCCGTCGTCTACGACCCGATCCGCGATGAGCTGTTTACCTCTACCCGTGGTAATGGCGCCCAGCTGAACGGCTACCGCATCCGTGTGGGCAAGGCCAAAGAGATGGCCGGCACCGTGCTGGCGACCGGTTTCCCGTTCAAGCAGAAGCACCACATCGAACCTTACCTGAAGATGTTCCAGAGCATGTTCATCGAGTGTGCCGACATCCGCCGTGCCGGTGCCCCTGCGCTGGATCTGGCCTATGTGGCCGCCGGTCGCATCGACGGCTACTGGGAAATCGGCCTGAAGCCCTGGGAAAGCGCAGCCGGTGAGCTGCTGGCCAAGGAAGCCGGCGCCATCGTCACCGACTTCGTGGGTGGTCACAACTACGAGAACTCCGGCAACATCGTGGTCGCCAACCCGCGCGTCCTCAAAGAGATGCTCGGCAAGATCCGCGAGAACCTGCCGGAATCGTTGGCTAAATAACTGACCAGATAAGCCCGCGTTATCGTGAAAAAAATGCCAGTCGGCCCAGCCGACTGGCATTTTTTATACCCGTAAATCAGGGAGGAGGGACGACCACTATGGCAGGAGATGCGGGAGATGGCCCCTGGAATGCAGTGCAATATGTCACCACCGAAATGTTTTACAACATAAGACGATACTAAAACGTGACAAGGCAGCAGGGTTCGCTGCCTATTAGATGGTGCCGTTGCGGCCCATGTTGATCACCACTCGCCGGTTCTTGGCACGGCCGCCTTCCGTCTCGTTGGAGGCCACGTGCTGCTTCTCGCCGTGCCCCTCCACCGAGATCTTGCCCTCCTCTATCCCTAGGTCCACGAACACCTGCTTGATGGCATCGGCGCGCTTCTCGGACAGTTTCTGGTTGGGCCAGCGCCCGCCGTAGCTGTCGCTGTAGGCGTCGATCACCACCACGTCGATACTCTTGTCCGCCTTCACGTAGTCACCGATCATCGCCAGCCGCCGCTTGGAGGCCGGTGACAGGGCATCGCTGTTCTTGTCGTAGGAGAGCACGCTGAAGGCGATGTCGTTGAAGCTGTAGGGCAGCAGACCGCTCAGGCAATCCATGAAGGCCTGGTATTTGACCCTGAAATTAACCGAGGAGAGGGACACCCGCACCGGCCTGTCCTGGCGATACCAGTCGCGGTACTGGAAGGTCGGCATGCGCCCCCCCTCCAGCTCGTCCAGCATGGTCCAGGCGGTCTGTCCGGCCACCAGACCATCAAACTGCTGGTATAGCTGCAGCTGGCTGATCTCCCGGCCCGCCACGCCCGGTCGCCAGATGGGCGGCATGATGCCGAGGCTCACCCGCTGGGTGCGTGCCTGGGGGCGCTGCCCCTTCAATTCGAAGTCCAGGTTGATCTTGCGACCGGCGCGGCTGACGAAGGCCCCGGTTCCCCAGCGGGGAATGGGGTGCTCGAGGCGACATTCGATCTGGCTGTCCGAGGTCAACCGCCAGACGGATTGATCCAGGCCGGCACCAAATTCGGTGACCCCCGCCTGCAATTGCATACTCACGGATATGCTGACCAACCCTAACACCCAAGCATTCAACGGCTTGCCCTCCATACGATCTCGGATTAACTATCGGCAGGGGGATGGCAAGCTTTAGCAACAAAGCGGGGAAAGTCGGGCATGGCCGCATCGGGCCCATCGCGGGGTCCCAAGACCCATGGTGCGGGCCGGCGGCATGACGCTGGAATGAACCGCCTCATCGCGCGGGTGGGACAAGGCCGTGCTTTTTTGCCATAATGCGCGCCTTACTTTATGCCGACCGAGATACCATGACCGACGCCGTTCACACCCTCAAGGGCCGCTTTCGTGGCTTTTACCCCGTCGTCATCGATGTTGAAACCGCCGGGTTCAATGCCAGCACCGACGCCTTGCTGGAGATCGCCGCCTATACCCTCAAGATGGATGAGCAGGGCTGGCTCATGCCCGATCAGATCTTCCACTTTCATGTGGAGCCATTCGAAGGTGCCAACCTGGAGAAGGCCGCGCTGGAATTCACCGGCATCGACCCCTTCAACCCGCTGCGCGGCGCCGTCAGCGAGAAAGAGGCGCTGACCGAGATCTTCAAGGGGGTGCGCAAGGGCATGAAGGAGCAGGATTGCGGCCGGGCCATCATCGTCGCCCACAACGCCACCTTCGATCACGGTTTCGTGACCGCCGCCGCCGAGCGTGCCGGCCTCAAGCGCAATCCGTTCCACCCCTTCGCCACCTTCGATACCGCCGCCCTCTCGGGCCTGGCGTTGGGGCAGACGGTGCTGGCCAAGGCGTGCCAGAGCGCCCGCATTCCGTTTGACAATAAAGAGGCGCACTCCGCCCTCTATGACACCGAACGCACCACCGAGCTGTTCTGTCACATCGTCAATCGCTGGAAAAGCCTGGGTGGCTGGCCGCCGGCCAACCCGGATGAGATGCCCGCAGAGGAGGCGGATGCCTGAGGGCATCCAGACCCCGCCCAAACAGGCTGCCCCATGGCAGCCTGTTTGCTGTCTATCGGGGCAAAAAAGAGAGGCTGTGGCGACCAGGCTGGTTTGACCAGAAGCCAGTATTGGCGCGGCTGGCAGACCAAATCCCGGCGCCGATCAACTTTGTGCCACAAGATGCTGCCCGATAGCCTTTTTGCCTGATTTTTTACTAGACATTTGTCACGTTTTTCGCAAACTAGCTGCCTTTCAGAAGACAGACAGCAATAGAAACTATAAGGAAAACAAATGAATCCTGTTGTTATCGCGGTGGCGCTGATGCTGGTGCTCAGCCTGCTGCGGATCAATGTGGTGGTCTCCCTCGCCATCGGCGCCATCGTCGGCGGCCTGATCGGCGGGCTCTCACTGGAGCATACCCTCAGCACCTTCACCGGTGGCCTGGGTGGTGGTGCCGAGATCGCCCTCTCCTACGCCATGCTGGGGGCCTTCGCGGTCGCCATCTCCCGCTCCGGGATCACCGATCTGCTGGCCCGCAAGGTGATAAGCCAGCTGGGGAAAGATGCCAGCAGCTCGCGCATCCTCTGGGTCAAGAGCCTGCTGCTCACCTCGGTACTGGGGGTATCAATCTCCTCCCAGAACCTGATCCCGGTGCACATCGCCTTCATCCCCATCCTGATCCCGCCGCTGTTGCACGTCATGGCCCAGATGCAGATCGATCGCCGTCAGGTGGCCTGCGTCATCACCTTCGGCCTGACCGCGACCTACATGCTGTTGCCGGTCGGCTTTGGTGGCATCTTCCTCAACAACATCCTGGCCAAGAACCTGATCGACAACGGCGTGCCGGTGGAGCACAGCCAGCTGCCGCTGGCCATGGCCATTCCGGTGCTCGGCATGTTCATCGGCCTGCTGATCGCGGTCTTCTTCAGCTATCGCAAGCCGCGCCAATATGATCTGGATAAGATCCTGGCCGCCGAGCCGGAGACGGTGGAGCTCAACCTCAACCACATCTGGGTGGCCCTGCTGGCCATCGCCGTGGCACTGGGGCTGCAGTTGATGACCAACAGCATCGTACTGGGTGCGCTGGCGGGCTTCGTCATCTTCACCTGTGGCGGCGTCATCAAGTTTCGCGAGAGCCAGGATGCCTTCACCCAGGGCGTGCGTATGATGTCCCTCATCGGCTTCATCATGATCTCCGCCGCCGGCTTCGCCGCCGTGATGAAAGAGACCCACGGGGTGGAGAGCCTGGTACAGGCCGTCTCCGGGGTGATCGGCGATCAGAAGGGCCTGGCCGCCTTCCTGATGCTGCTGGTGGGCCTGCTCATCACCATGGGGATAGGCTCCTCCTTCTCCACCGTGCCCATCATCGCCACCATCTATGTGCCGCTGTGCATCCACCTCGGTTTCTCCCCCCTGGCGACCATCGCCCTGGTGGGAACCGCCGGCGCACTGGGGGATGCGGGCTCCCCCGCCTCCGACTCGACCCTGGGCCCCACCTCGGGCCTCAATGCCGACGGTCAGCACGATCATATCTGGGACAGCGTGGTGCCCACCTTCATCCACTACAACATCCCGCTCATCATCTTCGGCTGGATTGCCGCCATGGTGCTCTGAGTCGGCGACAGTCACTGCATGCAAAAGGCGACCTCAGGGTCGCCTTTCTCGTCTCTGTGTCTCTGAAGTATCGTGCCACCTCATGAGGCAATCGGGCCTGCCCCCTTGCTGACCACCCCAAGGAGCAGCGCGAGCAAGGCCAGCACCAACCCGACGCCCCCCACTCCGACCCAGCTCCCCTGTTGCCAGGCCAGCATGGCGAGGCTCGAGCCGAGCGTGCCCCCGAGGAACATGCCCGTCATGAATAGGGTGTTCACCCGCCCCCTCGCCTCCTCCCGCAGGCCGTAGATCAGTTGTTGATGGGCGATGAGGGCACTCTGTACCCCCAGATCCAGCAATATGACCCCCAGAGCCAACCCGAGCAGGGAGTGCCATGCCTCGAAGCAGATCCAGGCCAGCACCACCAGCAAGGCTCCGACCAGCACCACTGATCTCGCCCCCCGCCGGTCGGCCATCCGCCCGGCCAGCGGCGCGGCCACGACCCCTGCGACCCCGATCACCCCGAACAGGCCTGCGACCTCGGCCCCGAGCCGGTATTCGGGAGCCGCGAGGTAGAAAGCCAGCACAGTCCAGAAGGCGCTGAAGGAGGCAAACAGCAGGGCCTGGGTCAGGGTCGCCCGGCGCAGGCTGGGCTCCTCACGCCACAAGCCGACGAGCGAGCGCAGCAGCCTGGCATAACTCAGGTTGGCGCGCGGCAAGCCAAGGGGGATCGTTCTGGCCATCAACAGCGCCCCCAACAGGGCCAATGGCACCCCGAGCCAGAACATGGCGCGCCAGCTGCCATAGGCCGTGATGACGCCCGCCAGGGTACGACTGAGCAGGATCCCGCCGAGCAACCCACTCATCACGCTGCCGACCACAGCACCCCGTCTGGCGGGTGTTGCCAGGGTCGCCGCCACCGGCACTATCTGCTGGGCCGCCGTGGCGCCTATGCCAAGCAGCACAGAGGCCAACATCAGCATGCCGGGGCCGGTGGCCATGGCCGCCAGCAGGGAGGCCAGCGCGATCAGCACAAACTGCCCCACGATGAGCCAGCGACGCACCAGCACATCCCCGAGCGGCACCAGCAACAACAGGCCGGCGGCATAGCCGAGCTGGGTCAGCATGGCGATCATGGGAATGGCGGACTGGCCGGGAAAATCCTGCGCCATCACCGCCAGCATGGGCTGGTTGTAGTAGATGTTGGCCACCGCCACGCCACACGACAGCGCCATGGCGAAGACAAGCCCGGGGCTGAGCAAGGTTGCTGACGCCCTGGTTGGCTGGGTGGATACAGATGCACTCATGTGGTTATCCTCATGGCTGATTGAACGCCGTGCCAGGCACGGTCTGGATGAGCACAGCCTAAACATGAGCGGGGCACGGCGGTAGCAGGCCCGGCGCGATAACAGCTATTCCAGAGGGGAATGGGCTGCCAGCTGTAGATCGGGCAGGCTGGCCACGAACGCCACGAAGGCGCGGGACTTGGCACTGAGCTGGCGACCGGCGGGAAACAGGGCCCACAGCTCGAGCCGGGGCAACTGCCAGTCGGCAAGGATGGGCACGACCTCCCCCCTGGCCAGCTCTGGAGCAAACATCCACTCGGAGCTGACGGCCAGCCCCATGCCCGCCAGCACGGCGGCGCGCATGCCCTCGGCGGCGGAGACCGTCAGTCGTCCGCGCCCGGCAAATGCGATCTGCTCCTCCCCCCGACAGAACAACCACTGCTGGCCCAGACCGGGTTTGGGGCTGTAGATCACCAAGTCATGCTCCTGCAGATCCTGGGGTGACGTCGGCATACCCCTGGCCGCCAGATAGGCCGGCGTGCCCAGAACCCGCCGCGCGCAGTGGGACAAGCGGCGGGCAACCAGCGCCGAGTCCGCCTGCTCCCCGAGCCGCAGGGCGACGTCGATCCCGGCCGAGATGAGATCGACGTTGCCATCGTCCAGCAGGATCTCGATCTCGAGCCCGGGATGAGCGCCCATAAATGCGGTCAGATGGGGGATGATGTGCAAACGGGCGAAGGTGACAGGGGCACTCACCCGCAGGCGACCGCTCAGCTCACCGCGGCACTGCGCCACCATGGCATCCGCCTCCCTGATGTCATCGAGGATCTGCCTGGCGCGCTGATAGTAGGCTTCTCCTGCCTCGGTCGGGGTCAGGCCACGGGTCGAGCGCAGCAAGAGCCGGCTGCCAAGCTGCGCCTCCAGCTGGGCTATCTGCTTGGACACCGCAGGCTGACCCAGGCTCAGCCGGCGGGCCACCGCCGAGAAGGATCCCGTCTCCACCGCCAGCACGAAGACCTCCATCGCCCCTAATCGATCCATCCGTCCATCCTCCGTCAATGCCGCTCACATGACGGCTTGCAGCCCACCGCCGACGCTCCAGTGGCACAAGGTAGCACCCTGCCCCCCATCGGCTCCACTCCTATACCATCAAGGCAGTGGCCAGAAGGGGGAAGCCGCGAGGAAACATCGGGCCGAACCGGTCAAAATCATCTTTTCACTTTAATGCGTGTCTAGTCCTGA